>MNUG01000007.1:0-59651 GCA_001871905.1 Alphaproteobacteria bacterium CG1_02_46_17
TGCGTTCTCTTATATCAGACATAGCCTGTGCGAGATTATGCATATTTTGTTCGGCTTGTTTTTTTCTGCGCTCGTCAGGGGGCAGGCTTTCATCATCATCCCCTTCAAAACCCGTCGGAACAAATTGAGCAATTTGCTGCTTGCGCTCGATCTGGGCAAGGTTAATCATAACATCATTGGCAAAGGCCAGAGCGTCTGTTGCATGGCGTGATGCCAGCTCTTCCATAATCGGATTATGCATGATGTCAAAAGTAGAAAGAGCTTCTGCTGAGCCCATATCCGCGATAGCCATCTCTTGTTCGCGATGGGACAAGCTTAGCCAATCTCTACTGTCAATATCTCTTTGGTTGAGGGGTTGAAAGGCCCCTGTTGCGAAGTCTTGAATATCGGTTTGGGAATGACGATCCAGCTCCAGCAGAGCAGGGTCTTTGTTTGATCTGACTGCAGCTTCTGATCCATGATCAAAAGCAGCCAGTTCCTCCGGCATTGCCGCTATGTTTTGTCCCAAGACCGCCATTTTCTCCCCCCTAGATTTGGAAAAATCGGCTATTTAATTTTTGAAATTTATATATAGGAAAGGTGTTTTTTCTCCCACACTTGGAGTATAGATCGCAGCTATTAAAGAATATGTAAATATGGATAAAATTTATTTCAAATTCGAGCTATCGCGAATTTGAGCCAAAAACAGGCCGATTTGGGGAGAGTAAAATGCACCTGTATAATTATATTATGTATCAATAATTGATAGATTGCAACTTATTGTTCTAATATGTTCTGACCTACCTGCACTCTGACCACTTCGGCACCCCGAGATACGCAACTAACACCGCAGGCACACAGGTTTGGGCATGCTGAGCCGTTTACGCATTAGGGACGATTTTTCCAAGATTTAGTATAACGGTACATCCTTGCTCAGGGGAGGAACTAAACTCGACAGTCCCTCCGTGGGATTTAGCAATTTGTAGAGCAATCGCAAGACCAAGGCCTGCGCCTTGATGCGTGGATTTTTTACTTCCTCGTGAAAAGCGGTTCAGAATTGTTTTCTGTTGATCTTCTGAAATGCCAGTACCGTGATCCCGAACAGATATTTTACGATCATTTATAACGGTGACCTCGACAGAAGTTCCTTCTGGGGTATAAAAAATGGCGTTTTCGATAGTATTCCTCAAGGCGCGGCCCAAAGCCTCGGTATGCCCATAGATTGGTGTGCCGTCCGATAGGTCATTTAAGGTAATGGACTTGCGGGATTTTACGGCAAGAGGTGTTAACTGATTTATAACGTCCTTTGCAATATCCCCCAGATTAGCTTGACTATCATTTTGAATGACCAAAGCGTTGGCGTAAGCCATATCCAGCATTTGGCTAACCAATCTGGTCATGCCTTCAAGGTCATTTATGAGTTTTAATTTATTTTCGCCTTCCGGCAATTTATCCACTTCCAAGCGCATAATTGCCAATGGTGTGCGGAGTTCATGCGCTGTGTCTGCTGTGAAATGGCGTAAGGATGTGACTGCACTTTCTATTCGCTCTAATGCATTATTCATAGCAATAACCAGCTTTTGAACTTCAACAGGAGATTCCGGTGTATCAAGGCGAAAGCCAATATCATCAGGTCTAATCTTGTCGATTTGCTCGATAGCATTTGTGACTGGCAGAAGTGTCTTCCTGACAACAATAATATTAAAAACAAGAATAAACAGAGATAACGGTATGATAGGGAGTGCGACATGTTCAACAATCTCGGTTATTAGAACAGGCGTGAAAGGTCTTAAGCCCTTTCCTTCAATAACAATACTGACCCATATAGGATGATTATCAATAATTACCTTACGAATACCTTTTAATCGAAAGCCATTGGAATATTCATCCCTGCGTGTTTCTGCGCTGACAGATGTTACCGGAGGCATGAGGGAATCTCTCAGATCATACGGCCCATGGATCATAATTTCTTGTCCGGCTTTTGAATAAACAGCAAAGGCAATGCGTGCATCGCTTATATGTTCATGGATATTATGTTTTTTATCATGGGAGAGATACTCCCCTTTAAGATGGATTGATTTTGCTATTTCTTGTGATTGTCTGGTCAGCAAGCTTTGTCCAAGGTCTTGTATGTTATTCAGATATGTATAAAGGACAAAAGAAATTTGCAGGAGGGCGAATAAAATAATTCCACCTAAAAGTCGCGTTATGATCTGCGCAAATAAATTACTTTTTGTCTTGAATATAGTCAGGGGCATGGCATTTTCTCTTATTCTGGGATCAGGACGTATCCGATTCCGTGGGAAGTATGAAGTGTTGGCGTGCAGTTGTTTGATTTGAGCCATTTCCTTAAGCGTGAGATTGTTGCTTCCAACGCATTTGGAGAGACGTCTTTCTGGGAGGTGTATAGGCTGGCCTCCAAATGCTCTCTTGATACGATTTGTCCAGCATGTCTCATCAAATGTTCGAGAAGGGCAAGTTCCTTGGGAGGTATGTTGGCGCGTTTGGTGTTAATAAAAACGTCTCTGGTTGCTGAATTGAGTTCGATATTTCCAATGGTCAGTATTGTTCCCAAGACATTGCCCGGACGTCTTAAAAGTGCGCGGCATCTTGCGATCAGTTCTTCTGTTGCAAATGGCTTTACCAGATAGTCATCGGCACCAAGATTTAATCCTTTAATGCGGTCATCAAGCCCTGCGCGGGCTGTCATCACAAGAATAGGGGGCGGGCTCTTATTTTTGGTCAGGTACTTTATTATATCCAGCCCATCTCCATCGGGTAATGTCAGGTCGAGTAATACCAAATTATATTGGAAATGCTGAATCATATCATGTGCATTTGCAAATGAGGGGGCATGATCTACCACAAACCCGTCATGAACCAATGCTTCTTTAATTAGTTCCGATAGTCTTGCATTATCTTCAACTAGAAGGATTTTCATGGTCAACATCTGTTCCGCTGGGCGCTCTTTTATATCCCGTCACCATCGACCATATCAGATTTTCATGATGTCTGAAACTTTCTATGATTGCTCCCAGAATATGAAGACCAGCTAGAATCAGGATGCTATTGGCCAGAAGTTCATGTGTTTCCTGAAGCCATTCGTCTCCCCAGAACATATCGAGTCCTTGCATCCATCCTGTTATACAACATCCGGTTATTGAGAAAATAAGGGCAATCATCATTGTTGCTCCAGCCGGATTATGCCCTATATATCGTTGTTCTTTCCCCCTAAAGAGTTGAGTGAGGTAATTTACAAGCTTTTTCGGGGTCGGAAAGAAGTCACGGAAACGCGCGTGAGGTGTCCCGATAAATCCCCAGATAATCCTTAGAAGTATAAGGGTTAAAATAACATACCCAGTCCATCGATGAAGCCATTTTCCTTCATCGGTTAAAAACATATCCAGAATAAATCCTGATACGATCGTCCAATGAAAAATTCGTATAAAGATATCCCAGACTTTGGTCCTTTGATCGGGTATGTTATTTTTCATGGGTTTCTAATCGTCTTCTTTTTCTTCCGGTTTAGATTTGGTTGATGTGTATTCACCGTCAATATTCTTCTCAAAAACAGAACCATCTACGGGGTTAAAATAAACTTCTGCTTTTTTTCCATCAGCAGTGTATCCATAAATTTCGTAGCAGCCGCTCATAGTCTTTTTGAAGACTTTGATATTTGTGTAGCCCATTTCTGCAATTTTTTCCTTCATCACATCTTCAGAAAGCCATTTATCCTGAGGTTCTGTTGTGCATTTTGGACTTGCATTTGCTGCTGTTGCTCCGACAGAGAAAATTGCAGCAACGGCAAGGGAAGATAAAATAAGGTTTTTCATGTTAATCCTCTTTGAAAAGTTTTTGTTAATATTTATTATCCTCTTTCCATCTGACTGAATCCTGACAAAAATATTTTTTTATAGTCAGGACTTTGTCAGATTAACTCATGAGAATGAATGCCGAGCATAAAACAAAATGTAAGTTTTAGCCCCCAACATCTAAAAATGAGGATTTTTGATATGATTAAAATGAAAACTGGTTTGGCTATGATGGCTGTTACATTATCTCTTGCTGTGTCTCCTGCTGCTTATGCCAAAGATTTGAACGATCAGACCATAAAAAATCTTGAAACAGCTATGCATGGGGAAGCTTACGCGAATCTCAAATATATGACATATGCCGATAAAGCTCGTGAAGCTGGTAACGAAGAGTTGGCAAAATTATTTGAAGAAAGCGCCAATGTTGAAGCAAACGAACATTTCGCTCGTGAGGCTGACGCTTTAGGTCTTTCCAAAGGGTCTGTCAAAGACTTGGAAGATGCTATGGAAGGCGAACATTACGAGAATGTAAAAATGTATAAAGAGTTTTCTGAACAGGCAGAAGCTGTTGGTGATGTAGAAGCGGCAGAACTATTCGAACAAATTCGTGAAGATGAAGGCGATCATTACGAAGCCTATAGAGCAGCACTGGCTAAACTGAATAAATAATTTAAGGGGAAGGGCCGGTTTTTTTAAACTGGCCTTTCTCATTTCAAGAGGTTCATATGAAGACAATTCAATTCATTAGAGCGTATCATGCTGTTCTGGCGATCAGTGCCATTTTGGCCTATGTTACGGGAGAAATGGGCCTCATCCATGCATGGTTGGGATATGGCGTTGCCGGAATCATTGTCCTACGATTAGTTTCGGCATTAACTGGTGCTCGTCAGTTGGGTCTTGAAAAGTTTTATCCGAATTTCGAAGGCTTGCAGCTTGGAAATGCGTTAACCCATCCCGTAATTAGTAGGGTTTTGCTTTTGGGTATCGCTGTATCACTGACGTTGGCTGTTATAACCGGAATTTTGATGGATAACTGCAAATCAATAGGCCTTGCAGAAGCAAGTATTGTGACCGAGGCCTTTGCTGATGATGAATTTGAGTATGAAGGGTCTGAACACCATGATGATGAGAATGAATTTCTTGAAGAAATTCATGAGTTCTTTGCAAATATGATGCTTTTATTTGTCGGTGTTCATGTCACATATCTTCTTCTGTTCAAGCAACCTTTGGCAAAGTTTATGTTATTTATGAAACGGTAGATTAAGAAAGCCCTGTTTTAGGGATTTTTCCTTATATTAAGAGGCTAGATTGCGGACGATGTGGATATCCTCTGTTCTGCGCTACTCTTTAAGAGAGCGTTCTGGGTAAATTCAGAAAAATGTAGAAACAGGGCGACTAAAATCCTTGATATATGAACATCATCTAGTGCGACAATGAAGCGTCATTGTTTGGGTTTGTATTCACAAGATATTTCATATTTTCTGTTGAATCTTTATACCGCTTCCTCATCGGAAAAATCATCATCGAAATCCTCGCACACCCTCGGTAACTGGTTATATTTATACACCAGCACACCGTGGGACTAAACATATGCATCTGATGGTAAATCCATTTAATTACATATTAACCGGCGTTTTGTATAATCTGCCTATGAAGACGGGTAAGGGGCATACTTGTAAAAATGGTGGATATTGATTTAACGGAAGATGGCGTAAGGGCAGTAATACAAGCAAGTCCCGCAGTGCAAGACCATCAAAGGGTCTTGGCAGGGGCTAAGCCTACCTACACTGGAAAAGGTATTTATATCGGCGTTGGCGAAGGGCCGGAAGAGCTGGCACAGTATAAAGATGCCCTTGCCAAAGCCGGATATGTCGAAGAGAGAGATTTTTCAACCAAACCCTCCAGCCTTAACAATGGCAAAGATGTTATCAGTTTCAGCGGTCAAGCTGGTATCAAATTTACCGCCGAGCACGAGGCGCAGCGTCTTGCTGCCGCATCATCTACAAAATCAAAGACCCCTGAAACACAGGGTTCTACCGCACGTGCATCTGCCAGTATAAATCCAACGGATAATATAGGCCCTGCCGCCATCGTATCAGGTGGCAAGTTAGAACAAGTTTCTGTGATCCCAAAACATGTTGAACAAGCCCTTCGCTTTAACAGTGAGAGCCGCATAGAGTCCACCGAAAGACTGGCCTACGGTTATAAGGATGGTGGCCGTCAGGCGCAATACGGCGATGAGATGAAAACCATAATTGGTACAAGAAGCCGTGAGTCGATTGAAGTAAGGTCACCATCAGAAGACCCCGCCTTAAAAAAGGCGATTGATACGGCCAAATCACAAATGGCGGGTATGGCATCCATTGAACAGAAAGCAACTTTCCTCAGTAATTACGTTGATAAACTTTTGCCCGAAATGCACGGCTATGAAGAGGCTTTGAAAACGATTCCTACTAATCAAGATGGGAAAGGGCGTGTTACGCTCGGGCAATTGATTGAAGCTCAAACTGGTGTTTGCCGCCACCGCTCCTTGCTATTCAAGGTTCTGGCAGATGAGACAGGCGTACCGACTGCCCTTGTAAGAGGACACTTTGAAGGCCCAAGGGAAATGGGCGTTCATGCATGGAACGAAGTTCCACTAGAAAACGGCAAAAAATTATTGGTTGATGCCACGCACGGCAAAATCATACCTATGGATGATGCCTATACACGACAATACCAATATCTTAATAAAAAACCGATGTATGATAATAACGGGTTAATTGACTATAAGTCACAGCAAGCGGCAGCGCCAAAGGCAGAACCTGCAAGATTTGAGATACAAGATCATCAAAGGATTTTGGCGGGTGCCGAGCCCACATCTACCAGTAAGGGGATATATCTGGGAGTTGGGGAAAGTTCGGAAAAACTGGCACAGTATAAAGATGCCCTTGCCAAAGCCGGATATATCGAGGGAAAAGATTTTTCGACCAAACCTTCCAGCCTTAATGGTGGAAAGGATGTTATTGCCTTCTCCGGCGGGGCGGGCATCAAATTCTCCGCCGAGCATGAACCCATGCGTGCAACGACTCCTCCTGCTTCTGTGACTGAGAAGAAAGCGGCCGCCACGAAGGTTGATATTGATTTAGACGAACCTCAGGCCGGCAGAGGATCGATGCTTGCCGCCACAGGTTCAAGAGTTGATGCCAAGCTTGGGAAAGCTGCAATTGCCGCTGAAGCTGCCACACATCTGGCCCAAGGTGATGTTACTGGTGCAGCTGCATCGGTAGCAAAAGATGTCGCGGCGCAAGCCGCAATAAAGACAGGTGTCGGATTCGTCGCCAAACGCATTCCGGTCGTCGGTGGGTTGGTGACCGCTGGGATGGCTCTCTTTTCCGCGGGGTCGCAGGCGGCACAGGGTAACTGGAAAATGGCTGGTGCAGAATTGCTGGCGGGTGGCGCCGAAGCCGCCGGAAATCTTGTTGGGTTTGGTGCGGGTGACGCCGCACGTGAAGCCGTCCGTGCCGGTGTTATCGCCGCTGGTGGTCCTGCCGCAGAAAAATCAGGCGTACGTCAACTGGTTGAAAAATCTATTGATGTCGGCAAAGGGGTGATTGATAAGGCTAAATTTGAATCAATGAATCAAAAATCTCTGGCCACTGCCATCGCGGCAGATAATAGTCTGCATAAAACCATCAACCGCAGTGGTACCGCGACACCGTTGGCTGAAGCCTTAAAAGATAAAAGTTTCCGTGCGGATTACTTGAAAGTTCTTGAACAACAAACCGCAAGCGGTCAACATGACCGTACCGGACAGATAGCGATGATTAATGCCTATGGGCAAAAGGTCGATGCGGCAGCACCGACACAAACCGCCGCTACACCTGCAAAATCTGCGGCAACTGCACAGGCATCAACCCCCACCGCAAGCTCGGTCACACAGCAACAAACCGCGCAGATGAAATCTATGTCCACTAGCGAACTGGGTCGGGCCATTCAAAAAGATGATGTCCTTCCTGATAAAGTCAAAATCGGTAGCAAGGAAATGGATTTTGCCGAAGCCCTGAAAGATAAAGACTTTAGAAATAATACGCTCACGAATTTGGAAGCGGCACAAGCCAAAGACGTCGATCTGTCATCACAGATTGCGATGGTAAAGGTCTATGGCGACAAAGTGGACGCCGACCAGAAAAAGCCGCCGGTCACAGCCTCGACTCCTACCCCGGCTATCGCCGCGCCGATGGCATAATACCACTATATATTTATCTGTTTATTTATGGGTAGAAATTGTCTCTCAATCAGATGGACAACTCTGCTTTGTCTTTATTTATTATGTAAGCGACATTGTGTTGAGCTCTTTTTCCAGTTTCAGGAGCATATAGCGATCTTCCATCGGGATAAATTGCCGCCCATCCGGCGGGGTGACTTTGTCAATTTTCTGGAGGAGTAGCAGCATATAGGCAATATAGTCATTATAGTTTTTGAATTCTTTTTTGTTTGGATTTTTGGCCCGGGCTTGCGGAAGATAATCCTCGATTGGTGTTATGACCGAGAAGCCAGTGCCATCAAGCTCGTGCGTGGATGTAAAAGATTTATAAGAGGCCCCCCTCGAATCCGAAGACGGGGTCACGGATTGATAAAATCCTGAGACTAGGTTCATATCTGCCTCCTTCTGGAATATCAGAGACGATTTTCTAATCGTCCATATCCCATTTTATCCTGAAAAGGGCGGTTTTGCAATTTAAGGAGGCGCTTGCCCTTTGGGCGCAGGATTGGTAGTCTTTCCAAGGGTTTAAATTCGCTATTGTTTCAGGAGATGGGCGTGGGTGTTCTTAAGGTTTTATTTGTTTTACTTTGTGGTTTTGGCTTGCTCGTTGCAACATTGATGCTGACGGCCAAAGATCCGCTGACCTTTTTGAATTTGCCGAGCCTTATTCTGGTGTTCGGGGGCACGATTATTGCCACTTTTATCAGCTATCCATTCAAAACCATCAAACAGGCGGTTTCAGAGGCCTGGGCGGCGATCAAGGCTGGACAACAAAAGAATAATATTCAAGAACGTATCAGCCATTATTCCGAGGCGGTCTCAACCTTGAAACAAGGCGCATTGCAAGAAGCCGAACAAAAAATCACAACCATTGACAGCCCCTATCTCGAAATGGCCGCCCAGATGATTATTGATAACAATTCGATTGATGATATTTCAAAAGTTTTGAACTGGAGATTAGAACGCAAAAGATCGTCAGACCAGAATAACGCTATGGTCTTTAGAACCATGGCAGGATATGCGCCTGCTTTTGGAATGTTGGGGACGTTGATTGGTCTGGTAAACATGCTTGATATGATGGATGCGGGTGATTTTTCTTCTATTGGGCCGAATATGGCGGTGGCGTTGATTACGACATTTTATGGGGTTCTGTTAGCCAATATTGTGTTCAAGCCTTTGGCTGTTAAATTGGAACAACGTTCTTCTGAGGATGTTGTGATGCTGAGCGTTGCCAAAGAAGCCGTGACGTTATTGTCGCAAGGTAAACCTCCGGCTTATACGCGAGAGTTGCTCAATAAATATCTTGAGAAGAAATAGTCAGATATGAAACATTTTCCACCCCCGCATTCATCTGATTTAGAGCAGAGCATTGAAAAAAATTTCAATACTGCTCCCCAAAAATATGATTTTGATCTGGTCTCCACACCGCCCGCCGATAATGATGACTGGTTGATGACCTATACTGATTTGGTCACGTTGTTGATTACGTTATTTATTGTGATGGTTGCCCATGCATCTTTTGACAAGAATAATGGAGATGCAGGGTTGCTGCCTTTATCAACATCTATTCCAAGAATTTTTCATGGTGAACCGACGGGAATTCTAGAGACAGGAAAGGTTTTTGATCCTTCCTCGGTTGAAGCAAATGGGGTGAAGACGTCTGATTTATCTGGAGGTGCAGGGGATGGAGACTCTTCAGACAAGGTAATGGAGCCCGACCCGGAAAAAGTGAAGAGGGCTGCTGAACTTCAGAATGCTGTGAATAAAGCAGGCTTGCAGGACTCCGTCGAGATCGAGGTTATCTCGAATGAAATTGCTATGAGGATTAACGAGAAGGTTTTATTCCCTTCTGGACAGGCTGACTTGTCAGGGCAGGGACAAAAGTTGTTGGAGCAAATTATCCCGACGATGCATGAAGGTCATTACCAGATCGTGGTCGAAGGACATACTGATAATATCCCGATTTCAACGGATCGATATCCGTCGAACTGGGAGTTATCTGCTGCGCGGGCGATTTCTGTGATTCATTTTTTCGAGAACCAGAAAATTTCCAAAGACAGGATGTCTGCCGTGGCGTTTGGCGATGCGCACCCGATCGAGTCTAACGATTCGGAAGAAGGTCGGCAAAGAAACAGGCGGGTTCAAATCGTTTTGAGGTAGCGTGATACCTGTCCCTCTTGCAGTGATAATAATATTTCACTTTTGTGGAATAAACTTGATTTTATGTTGCCATAATTTTTCTTTCCCTTTCTATCAAATGGGTTTATTAGATGTTTTGCGGTGCACAACTGCATGGCCTTGAACCACTGTCTTACAGGGAGAGACATCATGGCAATCCATAAGAAACATCATCCTCTCGTGGCCTATCATGAGGATATTACCGATGTCACAAGCAGATTTACGTTTACCCACCATCCCGTTCCTGACCGTTCGGGGTTAATTATTTCTCCGCAAGGATTCGGCCAGCCTTTCTTTCACAAACCAACCAATACTGTCGGGGTTTTATTTTCCAAAACGGCGAATAGTCTCGCTGGAACGCTTCTGGATAATGGTCGGCGTGTGATGACACACGACCAAATGGAGGCCTGCTACATTTTTGGGGCCAGACGGTTAAAAGGAAATCCGGATGATCCATTATTCAAACGCCCGAATATTCATACTGTCCAGCGTGATTTGAGAGATGATCTGGATAAGGCGCGTCGTGAATTGGGATTGCGTAGTCGCAAACACTTTACGCTTTATAACGCAGACAATATTTATACCAACGGGCGACATGTTTATGAAATTCTGCCGCGTAAACGGGGTGGGTTTGATGTTGTCTTTCGCATGGCGACGCGTCGGGAAGATGGCGGATTCGTTCCTTTTGATATGAATGACAAAAGCTTGCGTGGTATTTTTTCCCGTGCAACCAAGGTGATCGAGAAAACCAAAACATACGAACAGGCACAACAGGCCGTTGGCCGTCATTGGCAATCTTTTTCTTCTGAATTGTGGTCGCAACGGAATATTTTTGTAACACAAGGCAAAGCAATCTTTGCAAAAAAACTTGCTTCGGATCTTATGTATGCCTATATGGATGAATCGTCGAAAGTGCTGGGAAGTACGGCGATTGTTGGCCTTATACTGGGGGTAAGCGAGGGCCCGACGTTAGGTGTGGTCGGTGGGTTGACGGTTGGTTTTACTGCTGCGGTAGGTCACACTGCCATTCATTTGCCCGTCGAAATCGGCTTGAAAGAATATCTTGAGATTCGCAAGAAATCCCGCGAGGCTAAAAGCAAACTGGATATTGATGCATATGGTTATGCGAAGGACGTATCCGACCATTTCAAAATTCAAACGCCGGAAAACATTTCCAAGGTTTGTCCGCACATTGATCTGGAGCGGTTTGCACCTGAAGATTTCGAATTGTTGCCACTGGATCAATTTACTCTGCAAAAAGACCGTGAAATGGTTCAGGATAATTTGCAGGCGTTGTCATTGTCCGGCCATTTGTTGTTTATGGGACAGCGTGGCTATTCTTCACAGTCGCATATTCTGGATCGGCGAACCGAGCTTAGAACTTTCCAAAGTGGTGTGACACGCTTGATTCATGAACGTGAGGACGGAAAGATTATTGTGTTCGGGCAGTATCGTCCGGAAATGTGCGCAGATGAACGTTTGCGACTTCCTGAATGTTATATCGAGCAATTCAAAGGCCGTATCGTTCGGTTGGAATATGATCGAACAAAAACAACTTTTACAGATGGCTTGCCCAAAGGGCTGGAGCATACGACTTACAAAGATATGATTAATGAGATTGAAACAGATTTATTGTTCTCATCCCAGAATATTGATTCATGGGATATAAGAAGCAAGTCTTTTGAATCTATTTTCGCTGCATTCTCTAATCCTGATCTTGGGATTAAAGTTAAAAGCATTGGTGCTTCTCCGCGTCTGGCGGCTCTCGCGTAATGAACCGGAAACCTGTTTATGCACGTTTCTTTGTTGTGGGTTTGTGAGCGGGTTTTAGCATTGGCGCCAGATAGTGGCCTGTGTAGCTGGCTTTGCTTGTTGCTACATCTTCCGGTGTTCCGGTGGCAATGATCTGCCCGCCGCCTGACCCGCCTTCTGGGCCAATGTCGATGATCCAGTCAGCCGTCTTGATAACATCAAGATTATGTTCGATGACCAAAACTGTGTTGCCTGTATCTACCAAGCGGTGAAGGACCTCGAGAAGTTTCTTCACATCCTCGAAATGGAGGCCGGTTGTCGGTTCATCAAGAATATAGAGGGTCTGGCCAGTCGCGCGTTTCGAGAGTTCCTTGGCGAGCTTAACCCGCTGTGCTTCTCCACCCGAGAGGGTTGTTGCCTGTTGTCCGACCTTAATGTAGTCGAGACCCACTTGCTGCAATGTCTCGAGTTTGTTGCGAATGGACGGGATGGCTTTGAAAAACTCGCAAGCTTCTTCAATCGACATGTCGAGAACATCACTGATTGATTTCCCTTTATATTTTACATCTAGGGTTTCGCGGTTGTACCGTTTGCCTTTACATTCCTCGCAAGTCACATAGACATCGGGCAGGAAGTGCATTTCAATTTTAATCATGCCATCGCCTTGACAGGCTTCACACCTCCCACCCTTGACGTTGAATGAAAACCGTCCGGGGTTATATCCCCGCGTTTTGGCTTCGGGGAGTCCTGCAAACCATTCACGGATCGGGGTGAAGCATCCGGTATAGGTGGCGGGATTTGACCTCGGGGTGCGTCCAATGGGGGATTGGTCGATGTCAATGACTTTGTCTAGATATTCCAGACCTTCAAGTGATTTGTATGGGGAGGGGATATCATTGGTTCGCATCAGTTTTTTTGATATGGCCTTGTACAGAGTATCAAGAACCAGTGTCGATTTCCCACTTCCGGAAACGCCCGTAATACAGGTGAATGTTCCCAATGGGAATTCGGCGGTGACGTTTCTCAGGTTGTTCCCAGTTGCTCCGATCAGACGCAGGATTTCCTGCTTTTTGCCACGGGTTTTGGCTGTTCGTCTTGTTGCGGGAATTTCTATTCTTCTTTTGCCGGACATATATTGTGCGGTGATACTTTCTTCGCAGGCAAAAACCTTATCAGGTGTGCCCTCGGCAATGACCTGTCCACCGTGAATCCCTGCACCTGGCCCCATATCAATCAGATAATCTGCGGCGCGGATTGCATCTTCGTCATGTTCAACAACAAGAACCGTATTGCCAATATCGCGCAGGTGTGTGAGGGTTTCGAGCAAACGGTTGTTATCCCGTTGGTGTAAACCAATGGACGGCTCATCCAGTACATATAAAACACCAGTTAGTCCGGAGCCAATCTGGGAAGCTAGACGAATTCGCTGGCTTTCTCCGCCGGATAAGGTTCCTGAGGCTCGATCAAGCGAGAGATAGTTGAGGCCAACATTCATCAGGAATTTCAGACGGTCGTTGATTTCTTTCAAAATCCTTGCCGCGATATCATTTTGTTGTCTGGTGAGTTTTGATGGAACATTACCAAACCACTCATAGGCTTCGGTGATCGAAAATCCTGTGGCCTCGGAAATATGTTTTTTAGCAATTTTGACAGCTAGAGCTTCTGGTTTCAAACGTGCGCCATTACAAGATGTGCAAGGGGAGCTGCTTTGGTATTTCGAGAATTCCTCGACCATGCTTTGGCTCTCGGTTTCTTTGAAGCGACGCTCCAGATTGGGAATGACCCCCTCGAAGACTCGTTTTTGTTCATAAGAACCTTTGCCCTCACCGTAATGGAAGGTAATCTCTTTATCTCCTGATCCATAGAGCAAAACAGCTCTGATTTTTTCGGGAAGGTCTTTCCATGGTGTAAAAATATCTGCTTTATAGGCACGACAGACATCTTCCATGGCGCCGATATAATATTTGGCAAAGCTCTTTGACCACGGCTCAACCGCGCCATCGGCGATGGTCTTGGTTTCATCTGGCACAACGAGAGCCGGATCCATATAGAGCGTAAGCCCCAAACCATCACATTCAGGGCAAGCGCCATGTGGCGAGTTGAAGGAAAACAGGCGTGGTTCTATTTCTGGAATGGTAAATCCTGAGACAGGGCAAGCAAATTTTTCGGAATAGACAGTTTCTTCGTGGGAGGTAGCATCTTCGATAATCAGCAGGCCATCGGCGAGTTTTAGGGCTATTTCCACAGAATCTGCCAGACGGGTTGTGATATCTTCGCGTAGCGCAAGACGGTCAACCACAACAGCAATATCATGTTTGAATTTTTTATCGAGCGTGGGGGCTTCGCCAATTTCATAGATGGTGCCGTCAATCTTGACCCTTTGGAATCCTTTGGATTGGAGTTCCTTGAGTTCTTTTTTATATTCACCTTTGCGGCCACGGACGATTGGCGCCATGATATAGAGCTTGGTTCCTTCACCCATCGCCATGATACGATCAACCATCTGGGTTACTGTTTGGCTTTCAATCGGTAGCCCTGTTGCCGGCGAATATGGAACGCCAACGCGCGCCCATAATAGACGCATGTAATCATAAATTTCGGTGACAGTCCCCACGGTTGAGCGTGGATTGCGACTGGTCGTTTTTTGTTCGATGGAAATGGCGGGGGATAGGCCTTCGATGGAATCCACATCCGGTTTTTGCATCATCTCAAGAAATTGACGTGCATAGGCCGAGAGACTTTCGACATAACGGCGCTGACCTTCGGCATAAATGGTATCAAAGGCAAGCGATGATTTTCCCGATCCGGATAACCCGGTAATCACCACAAGCTTATCGCGAGGAATGTCGAGATTGACATTCTTCAGGTTATGCTCGCGTGCACCGCGGATTGAGATTGTTGTCAGGGCCATTTCTTACGGGTTTCCTATGTTCTTAATAGTTCGTTTAACGAGATAGGGAGCGCCCACTGGTTTTTCTCAATTTTCCGGGATTATCTTGAAGTTTTTGTTCTGGTCCATTCATCGGAGTTGAGCCGCAAGTTTGCATGAAATGTATCAGCAGCGCTGGAAATAGCTCCATTTTTGATCCTGAAGCAATATGCGCTAAAGTGAATATTGTTCCTATGCCCATGTTTTGTCTTTTTGATGTCATGTCTTTATTCCTGTTTCTATGGCTTTTTGAATGAGGGCACCTTATTGTCTTCCAGTCATTTGGTCAAGAAAAACGGGGCTAAAGCCCCGCTTTTCCGT
Source organism: Alphaproteobacteria bacterium CG1_02_46_17 (assembly GCA_001871905.1). Classification (GTDB taxonomy): domain Bacteria; phylum Pseudomonadota; class Alphaproteobacteria; order Micavibrionales; family Micavibrionaceae; genus UBA1573. The sequence goes on from MNUG01000007.1 coordinate 15,218, forward strand.
GGAAGGGAACTGGTTATTTAGGCCGATTTCTTAGACTTCGAGGTTGGCGGCGGTGTTGTTTCCTCTGGTGCAAAGTCATCAATAATTTCATCAGAGCTTTCTGGCCCTGCCAGCATGGCATCGGCTACGATACCTGATTGTTGAAGAATCTGGGATTCCAGTTTCTTGGCCAGTTCAGGATTGTCACGCAAGAATTGTTTGGCGTTTTCACGACCTTGACCAATCCTTTGCCCGTCATAGGAATACCAGGCACCTGATTTTTCAACGAGGTTGGTGGTGACCCCAATGTCAACCAGTTCACCCATTTTGGAGATTCCTTCGCCATACATGATGTCGAATTCGACCTGACGGAATGGGGGAGCCATTTTGTTTTTAACGACTTTGACGCGGGTCTGGTTTCCGGTCGCGGTTTCTTTTTCCTTGATCGAACCGATCCGGCGAATATCAAGGCGGACAGAGGCATAAAATTTCAAGGCGTTGCCACCGGTCGTGGTTTCGGGAGAGCCGAACATAACGCCAATTTTCATACGGATCTGGTTGATGAAAATAACGACGGTGCGAGAGCGGGAAATAGAGCCAGTGAGCTTACGCAAGGCTTGGGACATCAATCGGGCCTGAAGGCCTACATGGCTGTCACCCATTTCTCCTTCGAGTTCAGCACGAGGGACAAGAGCTGCAACAGAGTCGATCACCAGAACATCCAAGGCGCCGGAGCGGACAAGCGTGTCGGCGATCTCAAGAGCTTGCTCACCAGTATCTGGTTGCGAGATCAACATATTTTCAAGATCACAGCCGAGCTTTTTGGCATAGCCGGGGTCAAGTGCGTGTTCAGCATCAACGATGGCGCATGTGCCACCCATCTTTTGGGCTTCGGCAATGACTTGCAGAGCCAGAGTAGTTTTACCCGAGGATTCAGGACCGAAAATCTCGATGATCCGTCCGCGTGGCAGGCCACCAATTCCAAGTGCGATGTCTAATCCCAGAGATCCGGTCGGAACAACTTCGACATCCATTTTGTGGTCATCACCTGCCAGTTTCATAATCGAGCCTTTGCCGAATGCCCGTTCAATCTGGGCCAATGCGGCTTCTAGGGCTTTATTCTTTTCGGCTGATGATTTGTCCATGGAATCTGATCCTTTGAATGGTGTGACTGACATATAATTTCCCTTTCCTAATTTGAGCACGATTCGCTTGGTGTTGCCCATATAGAAATTTTGTACCATATTTGTTCTTTTTGTAAAGAACAAAATAGAACAAACGAGAACAAAAGTTCTCACTTTGTATTTTTTATAACAAAAACAACAGGAAGGCTGTTTAAACCGACATATCTGCAATCGTTCCCCGTTGGTCTGGCGGAATATTGACGATTTTGGTGTTATGGGTCAGTTTGTTAAGAGTGGCTCGTTTGGCGTCATAGCCGTGATTCTCAACCAAAGCCTGATGGAGGGTTTGAACCCACCCCGCGCGTTCAGAAACAGGGTTTCGGTCATTAGTGCCAAAATCTGCGGCCTGATCGTATCCTTCGTCAATGCGGATGGTCTCATGAACCGTTTCATTGTCAATCTGGACGCTTCTCAGGCTGTTGATGCGCTCTTGCGAGGTGTTTTTGTTGGACAGGCCAAACTGAGCATTCGACGAGTCAAGCCTTTGAATCGTCGTGTATATATTTCCGTTTCCATAGTTGGCCTGTGGCGATGAAACCATGAATCCACATCTCCCCAAGGTAATTCTAACGAAAGTCTGTTAAGATTCTACTATATTTTGTAAGCAAAATAGATCAACGAACTTTAAAGTGCTCTGTAAATACTATTCCTGCAAGACATCTTTGACCTTGGCGGCCAGATCTTTAAGCGTAAAGGGTTTGGGAAGAAAATAGATTTTTTCACCCAATGTGTCTTTAAGCTTTTCTTCGGTGTATCCCGAGATGAAAATGATTTTCAAGTCCGGTGCGTCCATGCGGATTTCTTTGGCCAGAGTGGGGCCGTCCTTGCCCGGCATCATGACATCGGTAATCAGAAGGTCGATGGGTTTATCCAGATTTTTGAAGACTTCAAGTCCGGCGTCGCCATTTTCGGCGGTCAGGACTTCGTATCCTTTATTGGTCAGAGCGCGGGTCGAGAAGGTTCGTACCGCATCTTCGTCTTCGACAAGGAGAATGCGTGCCGATCCTGTCAGATCACCTGTTATCTCTTCGGGAACGTTAGGTGTTTGGTCTTGAATTTCTTCATCGTCATGAACGCAAGGGAGATAAATTGAAAATGTCGTGCCTTCGCCAACCTTGCTTGAAATACCAAGATAGCCACCTGTTTGGCGGATAATCCCGTAAACAGTCGCCAGACCTAACCCTGTTCCTTTGCCGACATCTTTGGTGGTGAAGAATGGTTCCAGAATTCTTTCCATGATGTCGGGAGAGATTCCGGTACCGGAATCCGCCACATCAATTTTGACCCACTCGCCGATCGGCATAATATCCTGACCAAAGGTCATCGGAGCCTCGTTGTGGATGTGCGATGTCGTGATGATCAGATCCCCTCCGTCTGGCATGGCGTCTCTTGCGTTCACAACCATGTTCACCAGCACTTGTTCCATTTGTCCGCTATCGACCTTGACTAGTCCCAGATTATTTCCATGAACCAATTGCAATTCTATATTGGCGCCGATCAGACGGCGTAAAAGATGGGCGACTTCGGTTAGAATATCTGTGATGTCTTGAACTTTTGGTCTCAAAGTCTGTTGACGCGAGAAGGCCAGTAATTGACGCACCAGATTGGCGGCGCGGTTTGAGTTTTGTTTGATTTGCTGGATGTCACCGAAAGAAGGGTCACCCGGTTTGTGACGCAACAGGAGAAGATCACAAAATCCGATAATTGCAGTCAGAAGATTGTTAAAATCATGTGCAATCCCACCGGCCAATTGTCCGACTGCCTGCATTTTTTGGGATTGAATAAATTGATTTTCGAGATTTTTCTGTTGTGTCAGGTCAAGAAAATGAATGGCGATATTATTACCTTCTGAAAATCGTTGTGTGTACATGTGGCATGGCAACGGCTTTTTCTGTTTGTTCATCCAGAGTCTGATTTCTTGTGGATCGGATAATACCTCTCCGGAACGGATGCGTTTTATTGTGTCAGTTGCCAGCGTCCAGTCGGCATAGTCGATCAATTCAGTGAAAGGATGCTTGTCAATTTCCGCATGCTTTTTCTCTACCATGTTGGCGAGCAGCATATTACAATCTTTCATCTGGTTATCTTCATCCAGAATGGCGATCCCAACTGGAGCTTCTTCGAAAAACTGGCGGAATCGATCTTCAGAGTCTTGCAAGGCTTGCCGGATAGCCTGTTCAGCGGATAGATCATTAATCACGGCCCGCGTTCTGATCTTTCCATCATCATGATGGACAACGGTTTGGGTGATTGAGGCCAGAAACTCACGACCATTTCCGGATTTCATCCGGACTTCGGCATACTGGCGAACCCCGCCATTTTCCTTGATGTCATAGGGCGCCGCGGACTCAGGGATTTCAACCATATAGTCATGCAAGTAATCATGATTTAAAATGCTGACCACATCTTTTCCGAGCCAGCGGGCGAAGGTTGCATTGACAAATTCAAACCGCCCGAATTCGTTCACGGAAAAGAAACCGACTGGGGCATTATCTGTGTAGTCGATTAGCTTGTCGTGTTCCGCATTCAGCTTTTCCTGTTGATCGTATTCAGTTGTAATATCATCGACACGCCAATGAATGTGATTTTTCCAACCAGATAAAGGTTCGGCAGTGATTGCATACCATGATGTTTTATTTTCGGTTTTATGTGCCAGTTTGTTCTGTGAGGCTATTCCTTTAACGGCATTTTTTTTAAGGATGGCGAATTGTTCTGCATTGTTGTTGGTGGCCCCGAAAAATCCGATTAATGTCTTTAGTGAGGGGGGGCCAAAAGGGGCACATAGTTCCTTGAATTTTGAGTTTGATAGAATATGCTCATCATTTCCGTTGGAAACCATGCGTGCCCCACGGGATATTTCCAGAAGCTCCAGTAACAGGCATTGTTTTTTGTATCTTCCGAAGGTCAGCAGGTTTAGGGGATTGAAACGGCATGCCTTGAACTTGCTCTTGGCTTGGGATGAAAGAATACTGATAGATGGCTCTGGAGTATCGGTCATGGTAGGAGCATGGCAGAAAATGGGGTAAAAAGAAAGATCGGGAAAGGGGGAATCTTTATTTGATTTTGCCCTTTTTCTTATAAACGTAGGAAATGATTTCTGCCACGGCTTTATATAGTTCTTCCGGAATGGGTTGGTCCAGTTCAACGGTATCATAAAGTGTGCGTGCCAACGGTGGGTTTTCAAACAGAATAATTTCATGTTCTGTTGCGACTTCACGGATTCTCATAGCAACTTCGTCGATCCCCTTGGCAATAACAATAGGGGCATCCGATATTTCCGTGTCATATTGCAAGGCAACAGAAAAGTGGGTCGGGTTGGTGATAACAACATCTGCTTTGGGGACGTTTTGCATCATGCGCTGGCGGGCACGCTCCATGCGGATTTGCCTCAATTTTCCTTTGATGAACGGATCACCTTCGGTTTGTTTGTATTCATCTTTGATTTCCTGTTTGGTCATGCGCATTTGTTTCGCAAATTCCCATTTCTGGAACAACAGATCAGCCAGAGAAATGGCCAGAAGGGCAACCAGAATTCCGATCATCATCCGGATTGCCAGAGCTTCGATTTCTTCGAGCATTTGAACTGGTGTCAGTTCGATCGAATGTTCGGCGCCATCCAGATAAGGATAGACCATGACAAATCCAACAATTCCGACAGCGGATATCTTAAGTAAGCCTTTGACAAACTCGGCAATTGATTTCAGGGAAAACAGGCGGGCAAAGCCTTTGAATACAGAAATCTTTGATAAGTCAGGCTTCAGGACTTCCGGTGCAATCAGGGGGCCAACTTGCATCAAAGGACCTGCGACAGCCGCAATAAGCAAGGCCAGAAACACGAAATAGGTGGCTGAGAGGCTGCGCCGCGCGGTTTCGGTAAGAACCATTCCAATTCCCCCGGGCGTACCGGGCATGGTATGGGCTTGAGATAGAAACTCCCCAAGAAAATCCGTCAGGTTTGAAAACATCAGGGGCGCTGCCGTCCCTATCAGCAGAGTGGCAGCCAGCAGAATAATCCATGTATTAATGTCACGCGACTGGGCGACCTGACCCCGTTTTCGCGCGTCTTCAAGTTTCTTGGGGGTGGCGTCTTCTGTCTTTGACGCTTCATCCGGTTTGTCGTCGCCTTCTGCCATTTGTCCAGTATGACAGGTTTTGGAGATGTGTCCAAGATATGGAAGCGCATTCTTAAAAACCCCTCCACAAGGAAGGGGTTTTGAAATTTTTTATTTAAACTAAAAGCTCATCATGAGGGGGCGTTAGGCCGCACGTAGTTTGTTGATCTTATTGACCAGCTTTGACCAGATTGGTGTGTTTTCTCCGGTACCATCTTCGTCCGTCGCGTTCTGGTTTTGAGGCTGCATACGCTTCATGCGTTCTTCCATCTGACGTTTGCGGGCCGCACGTTCACGCGCTTCACGTTCACGCATTTCCTGCTTCAGGTCTTCTGCCTGTTTCTGGGAGGTCTGGTTGGTAATCATGAGCTGTTGTGCTTGTTTTTGCCACTGGTCGCGTTGTTCTTTCATGTCTTCTAGTTGACGCTCGGTCATGTGGAGATGATCTTCAAGAGACCGGCAACGCATTTTGACGCGTTCCATTTCCAACATATTCTGTGCGCGTTCCAGTTCGACACGGACGGCTGCTTCCTGATCAAACTTCGGTGGGAACGGGCCATAAACACGTTCCAGTTCCGAGGTATCGATTTCTTTGTCACCAGCATCACTCATGCTGTAAGACAGACGTCCGGATTTCAACGCACGCTGAATTGTAGATTTGGATTTTCCTGTCAGGTCTGCGGCCTGAGCAACACTCATTTTCGCCATAAAACACCCCCTTGGTATGATTAGGCTATGAAATTTTATTTTGGAATTAGTGATGAGTTAGCACATTCCAAACTTCTATTTCAAGTTTTCCCCAATAGGGAGGTCAAAATAAATGTGTATGAAAGCTCAAAAAAACCGCTAAGCTGCTGATTTTTCAAGATTCTTGCCTAAGAGAAAGCTGAGCTTTTGCCATTGGGCCCCAGAGAATAGATGGGCGTATATGAAAGGTAGCCAGCCATTCTTGCGGAATTCAAGGAATGTAGCATCGTTCAATTCCATCAATTTGCTTTCATCAATGATCTTGAAGCCCGAGAAATTGATCTTTTTGCCGTTCGGGGTGGTGATTTCGGCAGATCTGTCGATCAAAAGCCCTGCTTTCAACAAAGCCTGTCCGAAATTGGTCGTCTGGAATGCCGCGGCGTGATAAGACTTACAGAATTCCAGAGCATTCTTGGAAAGTGCCGTAGCTGTCCCGTCATCGGTGAAGAATCTTTGTTCCCCTTTTTCCTCGACCACGCTTTTATCTGTATCAACACACAAAACCAGTTGATCGGTTTCCGGATTTTCCGAAAAAATAAACGGATAGCGGCGGATGTAGGACGGTATGTAGCAATTTGGTTCCCAATGTGCCTTTTCATTGAGAAAGAGGTTCTCGTTGTCCCGCAGACCCAGAATGGCCACAGGTGTTGCGTTGGCATCAGGGCTGAATGCAATAGGGTAGAAATGGCAGATTTGCGGCATCTCGATCATGGTAATAGGGACGGCGTTGATTTCTTTTGTGAACTCCAGTCCAAATCCTTTTTTGAGCGCCAGTGTCTTGTGTTTCGTGGCATCCAGAGCTTCTGGCTTTTTGTAGAATAGAGGCAGTTTTGATTGGGGCTGTGACATAATGAATGATCTCGCGAGCTATCTGGTGTTGTGGTGATTGGCCAACGACATTCTAGCGGGGTTATGTTTGAAGGAAAAGAGGCAAATTTTTCTTTTCTTCGGGGGGCTAAAGGTATAGGTTTCGGCCATATTTCTGTTGAATACATAAGAGCTTGAGGATAGTAGGATGAAGATTGGAGTTGTCGGAACCGGATATGTAGGATTGGTTTCTGGAACATGTTTTGCAGAGTTCGGTGTCGAAGTCATCTGTATTGACAAGGATAAGAGCAAAATCGATCGTCTAAAAAATGGTGAAATTCCGATTTATGAGCCAGGTCTAGAGGATCTAGTTGCCAAGCAGGTTAAGGCTGGACGTTTATCTTTTACAACAGATTTGGGTGAGGCCGTTCGTGATGCTGATGCGGTCTTTATCGCTGTTGGTACGCCACCACGCGTTGAAGACGGTCAAGCCGATCTGACTTATGTGTTTCAAGCCGCCGAAGAAATTGCCCAGCATTTGAATGGTTATACAGTCATTGTTGATAAATCGACTGTGCCAGTTGGAACAGCACGCCGCGTTGCGGAGGCTATTCGCAAAGCCAATCCTGATGCTGATTTTGATGTCGTGTCCAATCCGGAATTCTTGCGAGAAGGGGCTGCGATTGATGACTTCCTGCATCCTGACCGTGTTGTGGTTGGTGCGGATAGCGAGCGTGCGTTCGATGTGATGAAACAACTTTATCGTCCGCTTTATATTAACGAGACGCCAATGGTGATGACTTCACCGGAGAGTGCCGAAATTACCAAATATGCCAGCAATGCGTTTTTGGCAGCCAAAATTACTTTTATCAACGAGATTGCCAATTTGTGTGAAGCGGCAGGTGCCAACGTTCAAGACGTCGCCAAAGGAATGGGGCTTGACGGCAGGATTGGTAAAAAATTCCTTCATGCCGGCCCCGGTTATGGTGGATCGTGCTTCCCGAAAGATACACTGGCTTTGGTTCAGATTGGGCAGAATTTCGGTACCCCACAAACTCTGGTGGATAAGGTTGTCGAGATCAACAAGAATCGCCAGATTGATATGGCTGATCGGATCATTAAGGCTTGTGGTGGAAATGTTGCGGGCAAGAAAATCGCTGTTCTTGGCATTGCATTTAAACCGAATACCGATGATATCCGTGAGGCTCCGTCCTTGGTGATCGTTCCGGCCTTGCAAAAGGCGGGAGCAAGAATTTCCGCATTTGATCCGGCGGCTATGGGTAACGCCAAAGCCGTTTTGTCGGGCGTTGAATGGGCTGAAGATGCCTATGCAACAATGAAAGATGCGGATGCGCTGGTGATCGTAACCGAATGGAATGAATTCCGCAGCCTGCATCTTGATCGTGTTGCCGAATTGATGAAATCGAAAAATATTATTGATCTGAGGAATATCTACAAAGTCAATGAAATGAAAGAGTATGGATTCCAGTATTCCTCCATTGGTCGCCCGTCTTTGGCGATGGGTGGTGAAGAATATGTGGGGATCAGAGCCGTTTCGTAATATAGTCTTTAATACAAAAAATCTCCCTTGATGAGGGAGATTTTTTGTATTTTGCAATTCGACAAGATTTCTAGAAATCCAGATTTAATTCTTTTGTGGTTTCACGCTTTAATATCTCTTTGCCAAGGTTCTTGCGAGCAAGAATGTTCGATTGATGGTTTAGCGCTTCTGTTTGATCTTCTAGCGTCATCTCAATAGCGCGTGAAGTGATCTTTATCGTGAATTTCGGCCCCTTTGCCCAAGCAACATAGGCCATACATTGAGGTTTATGCATCTGTGAACGAGAATCGCAGCGGTCATTATCGCGCATTGTTCTGTTTGGGCTGTATTGTAGTAAAATGAGCTTTTTTGAAATTTCCGTGTTGGTGGGGTCACCGTATTTCTCGATGAGTTTTTGTGTAAGAATTTGTACACTTTGATCCTGATCGAAACGCCTGATAAACTCGATGGCGTATATGCGGAATGTCCCATCGTCTGAACGACGATACCGATATAAGGCCACGGACGTATCTTTTCCTTGTGTGTACGGATATCCAATTGTCTCTATTGTATCTGGAAGCTCCGGAGCTTTATCCCAACCACCTTGCCATCCATCACGTGCAATGATTGTCTGTGCTTCGGTTGAAGACATATAGAGCTTGAAGTCAGAGATGGATAGAGTGTCAAAGAAGCTCTGTTTATATTCTGGGCCGGAAATTTTTTTTGTTTCACCCTGCATCATATATTGGGCATGGGATGTTGAAACTTGCAGGCATGTAAACGCCGCAAATGCCAGAATGAATGCCTGAAATATTTTCAATTGGAACCCCATACCCATGATGGAAATAAGATATCACGGCTGATTTAATAAGATGTTAATCTTTATTTTATAAGACATTCTGCCAAAGCTTTCGTGGAACAGTCCATATTTTGCTCAATTGTTCGATCTTCGATCATTCTTCGGATTGGTTTTGCCAGAATCTTCCCCAGTTCAACGCCTGGCTGATCGAAGGAATTGAGATTCCAGACAATCCCTTGCACAAAGACTTTATGTTCATAGGCCGCGATCAATGCACCCAAATGGAACGGATCAAGTTGTGGCAGAATGATCGTCGTTGAAGGGCGGTTGCCGGTAAAGATGCGGGAGGGATCGCCGCCTGCCTCTTCCAGTGTCTGGCCAATAGCGAGTGCGCGGGTTTGTGCCAGACAGTTGGCCATCAGGGAGATGTGATTTTGGTAGAGGTCATGCGCCGGATTTTTGCAAAGAATAATGTCTGCGGGAATCGGTGTGGGTGATTGGTGCACCAATTGCATGAATGAGTGTTGACTGTCTGTTCCGGGTTCCCCGAAGATGACGGGGCCGGTTGCATAATCAACGTGATGCCCGTCACGGTCAATGGCCTTGCCATTTGATTCCATATCCATCTGTTGTGTGAACTTGGCCATCTTGCCAAGACGTCTATCGTATGGAAGGAGCAGGTGGGTCGGATAGCCATAGAAATTGCGATACCAGATCCCCAGCAGTCCCATCAGAACCGGAATATTTTTATTCAACGGAGCGGATAGAAAATGTTCGTCCATAGCGCGGGCGCCGTCCAGCAACTCACAGAATCTCTCAAATCCAACGGCCAATGTGATTGATAGGCCGATGGCAGACCATAAAGAATAGCGTCCTCCTACCCAGTCACGGAACGGGAACATGTTTTCTTCGGAGATGCCAAATTTTCTAACTGCGTCTAGATTGGTTGACAGGGCAACGAAATGTTTTTCGATAGCGTCTTGTGGCGCAAATTTCAAAAACCAGTCTTTGGCAACTTGGGCGTTGAGCATGGTTTCTTCGGTTGTGAATGTTTTGGATGCGATGATAAAGATGGTGGTTGATGCATCAAGATTTTTCAAGGTTGCATTGATGTCGCTGCCATCAACATTCGAGACAAAATGTACTTTGGGGCCATCGCAGAAATCCTGCAAAGCATCGACGACATAGCGGGGCCCGAGGTCGGAACCACCAATGCCGATATTAACCACATCGGTAATCGGATGGCCTGTATATCCGGTATGGATTCCGGCGCGGACAGCATTGGAAAATTTTTCCATTTGTCCCAGAACCTGATGGATAAATGGAATAACATTCTCGCCATTCACCATGATCGAGGCAGACTTTGGTGCGCGGCAAGCAATATGCAGAACGGCTCTGTTTTCGGTGTTGTTGATCGGAGATCCTGCAAACATCAGGTCGCGCATTTTTTCGACGCCGGATTGTCGTGCGAGGTCGGTCAAGAGTTTGATTGTTTCGTTTGTCGCCAGATGTTTAGAGAAATCAAACATCATGTCTTGGAAATGTATGGAGAGTTGATCAAAGCGGTTAGTCTTGCCTAACTCTTCGCGTAACGAGAAATCGCGCATATCATGATGGTGGGTTGTCAGTTCTTTCCAGGAGGATAGTTCGGTTGGCTGTGTCATTTCAAAATTCCTAAAATTTCCAAAATCTATGTCTGTTCGCCCTCTTGCATAGCATTCAAAGCCATGATGTCCAAGCTCGTTAGGGACTTCTTATTTTTATTGACATAAGCTGTGGTTATCCATATATGTATGAAATATAATAAGCAAGAAAGCTGAATGAGGAATATAAAATGATAGAACAGGCTATTTCACAATCACAGAATAAATGGCTGGGCCGAATGCATCATACTGCAAAGGGGGTAGTGGGCACTGTTACAGATTTTGCTGGTTTTATTGCTGCTGGTGTTAGTGCTGGTGGTGCTGTTGTTGTTGCTGGTGTTATTGCTAATGCTGCTACTGTTGTTGGATGTGGTCTTGCTGTTGCCGTTGCTAGTACTGTTGTTGCTGCTAGCGGCCAAATTGCTAGAGCACTTGCAGATAAAACAAAAGAACATAAGCACGACATTGGATACCGAGAACAAACCAAATGCCGTGTTGGCGGAGGCGTTTTGGCTGTTGGTTTTGCTCTGGCCTGTGGTGCGGGAGTTGGGATCGGTATTATAAAACTTGCAGATGATCAGCTACAAAACACAGAATCTAAAGTTTCTGCCAGACCAGAATCCCCGAACTTGAAACAGTCATTCTCTGTTTCTGATTTGAAAGAAAAGGACTGTGTCGTCGTATTCAGTAAAGGTAATCAACCCCGCATAGAACAGGGCGGTTGTACTTTGATTCCACAGTAAAAATTTTTCAATTTAATAAAATCAATCCAATAAAAAAGCCCTGCAAAATTTGCCGGGCTTTTGAATTTGTAATCCGGAAAAGATTAGGCTGCGTTGAAGAGGTCTTTATGGATCAACATATCGGCGACGCTTTGATACAAAGATAGGGAAATCTGGATTGAGGGGCAGGCATTCTCGATATAGGAATTTCCTGTGCTGTCCGCATAAGTTCCTGTGTCATCACCGATTGTTTCAAGATCTGTGATCTCGGTGATGAGCGTTGTATTCGGGGACAGGTTGGCGTAAGCGAATGGGGTGCCTTTGTGAATTTCGACTTCTTGGCCGCTGGTCAAGGTAACGACATGTTCCCCGACAATGATATTGAGGTGCCCATCATCAATTTTGACGACTTTGTTTATTAAGCGATGAGCTTTCAACGGGGTGACCGTGTTGGGAATAATGATTTCTGTACTTTTCATGATGTGCTCCAAATTCAGCTTTTCTAGTGTATTATTCAACCACATCGTATTATGTAATGTGTGCGGTGCAATATATACTATCAAAATGCTTGAAGTCCATAAAAATTTCAAGAAAAACACGCTATTTTTTTGTGTCCGGAGGGATGCAATATTGTCGCAATCCGTAAGTGTAGAGGTAGAGTCTAAAGAGCCTGTTGGTGGATTTTGCCCTTTTTGAGCGACAGGGTGATTTTCCCATCCAGCATATCGTGGGCCGTCTTGCCAAAAATTTCATGTCGCCAGCCATGATTAATCGGGGAATCCATGTTTTGAGGAGCTTTGACAAATTCTTCTAGATCATCGCTGTTGGCGATCAGCTTTGCGGCAACATCATGGTCTGCCGACTGGATGCGTAACAGCATTTTGAGCATTTCAAGTGAGGCAGACAATCTCGGAGGGAAGGGAGATTTGGTATCTGGTTGAGGGCAATCCTGATCCTCTATGGCTAGACCCTTGGCTATGACGTCGAGAATTAGTTTCCCCAACCTTCCCTTGGCCATATCGGCTGAAATTCCACGAATTCGGGAAATCTCTTGCTCATTAGTTGGTTTTTGGTAGGCCAGATCAATTAATGTTTCGTCTTTGAGAACGCGCGAACGGGGTACGTCCTTGCGTTGGGCTTCCAGCTCGCGCCATGCGCATATTTCGCGTAGAACAGCCAGATCACGGGCTTTTGGTGATCTGATTTTCAGGCGTTTATATGTTTCCATCGGGTCGATTTCATACAGGGCAGGGTTAATCAGCGCCCGCACTTCTTCATTGACCCAGTGGTGACGATTTTTTTGTTTCAGACGAGCTTCCAGATCAAGATAAATATCAACCAGATGAATCACATCGTTTAAAGCATAGGTCAGTTGTTTCTTACTCAAAGGGCGTTGCGACCAATCGGTGAACTGGCTCGATTTATCAACTTTGATTTTGCAAATGTCCGCGACCAGAGACTCATAGCCGGCTTGGTCTCCGTATCCGCAAACCATTGCTGCGATCTGGCTGTCGTATAATGGAGCCGGGATTTTTCCCGATAGGTTATAAATGATTTCCAAATCTTGCCGTGCGGCGTGAAAGACCTTGAGTATTTCGGGATTATTCATCAGATCCCAGACAGGGGTAAGATCTATGTCTTCTTCTGTCGAGAGAACATCAACGGCAACCGCATTCTTATCTGGCCCTGAGATCTGGATCAGACAAAGTTTCGCGTAATAGGTGCGTTCCCTTAAAAACTCGGTGTCCACAGTGATGAAAGGAACCGAAGATAAGGATTGGCAGAATTCTTTCAAAGCAGCGTTGGTGGTAATTAACGTCATGAAGGTTGTTTAGCCGAGCTTGGGGGATAAGGGAATAACTAAATTCGTTGACATAATATCTAATCATTTGTATCTATGGTCAATATAAAATTTTTAAGAAGGCTTTTAATATGAAAAATTCTACTAAGGATATTGGGCTGGCTGTTGCAGCTGGTGCAGTTCATGGGGCCAGCATGCTGCCAATTGGCTTTGTATATGGGTTGGGTATGGCGTTTTCAAAAGTTGCTGATATTCCTCACTTATCGGGGCTTGAAAAGGTAGGTGGCAAGTTAAAATCTGCCGCATCTTCCGGTTTTGACAAGGTTGAAAAATTTTCCGAAGGGCTGAAGGAGAAGTTAGAGACTCCCCGCCCCAATCTTATCGAGGGATCTGCTCTCGCCGGATTTGTTTTATCTACGGCTTTTATGTTGGCCTCTGTTGTGAATCCGGTCATCAATGCGTTCCAAGCTCCTGAAAAGGCAGGGGCAGAGCAGACCCAGCCCACTTCTGGCCGACCAGTTCTTCAAAGATAATTACATGGTAGTTTTCCGATAAATTTTTATAAAAGCCATTGGAAAACAGTGCTTCAGCCGCTATAACAGCGGCTGAAGGCATTTTTTGAAGTAGAAAAGGTTGATTATGCATAAATACCGTTCCCATACTTGTGGCGCCCTGCGCGCAGCCGATGAAGGTCAAGTCGTTAAACTTTCCGGTTGGATTGCCCGCATGCGCGATCATGGCGGAATTCTGTTTATTGATCTTCGCGATACTTATGGAGTAACGCAATGTGTAGTCGATCAGGATTCACCTGCGTTGAGCCAAATCGAGCAATGGCGTGTCGAGTCCGTTATCACGATTAACGGTAAAGTTAAAAAACGTGCCGAAGGAACATCCAATGCCAAATTGCCAACGGGCGAGATCGAGGTTTATATCCAGTCTGCCGAGTTGCAATCCGGTGCTGAAATCGTGCCGTTCCAGATTGCAGAACCCGACCAGACAGGGGAAGATATCCGTTTGAAATACCGTTTCCTCGATTTGCGCCGTGATGGCATGCATTCGCGCGTGCGTCTTCGCAATAACATGATTGCATCCATTCGTCGCCGGATGTGGGATCAAGGATTTCAGGAATTTAACACGCCAATTCTGGCGGCTTCAAGTCCTGAAGGGGCGCGGGATTATCTGGTGCCATCGCGTTTGCATCCGGGTAAATTCTATGCCTTGCCGCAGGCTCCACAACAATTCAAGCAACTGTTGATGGTGTCGGGTTTTGACCGATACTTCCAGATTGCGCCATGTTTCCGTGATGAAGATGGTCGAGCTGACCGTTTGGCTGAGTTTTATCAGCTGGATATGGAGATGTCCTTTATTGAACAGAGCGATATTTTCACGACCATGGAAGCGGTTGTCGGCGGGATGTTCGAGGAATTCTCCGATTGGCTGGGCGAGAAGAAAGCCGTGACGGCTGCGCCGTGGCCTCATCTGACATGGGATGAAGCCATGTTGAAATACGGTGTTGATAAGCCTGATCTTCGTAACCCGCTGGTGATTTGTGATGTAACCGAAATTTTCAAACGCGATGATGTGACGTTTAATGCGTTCAAATCAGTGATTGACGCTGGCGGCGTTGTGCGGGCGATCCGTGCGCCGCAAGTAGGGGACAAACCCCGTAGCTTCTTTGACAAGCTCAATGACTGGGCGCGCGGTGAAGGTGCCCCGGGTCTTGGATATGTTTTGGTTGAAGGATCAGAAGGTAAGGGGCCTATTGCCAAATTTATTCCTGCTGAGGCTCAGGCTGAGCTGAACAAACTGGCAGGTCTTGAATCAGGTGATGCGATTTTCTTTGTGTGTGATAAGCCTGCCAAAGCTGCGGCGATGGCTGGTAAGGCACGGATCAAAATTTGTGAGGATATGGGTATTCTGGATGAAACCCAGTTCAAGTTCTGCTGGATTGTTGATTTCCCGATGTATGAAATGAACGAAAAAACCGGACAGATTGATTTCTCGCACAACCCGTTCTCGATGCCACAAGGTGGACTTGATGCTTTGAATGGCCCAGATCCTTTGCAGGTCAAGGCGTTTCAGTATGATTGTGTGTGTAACGGATTTGAAATCGCTTCGGGCGGTATCCGGAACCACCGTCCGGATATCATGGAAAAAGCATTTGCGATTGCAGGATATAGCCGCGAAGTTCTGGAGAAAAAATTCGGCGGGATGCTCAATGCGTTCCAGTATGGCGCACCACCCCACGGTGGATGTGCGTTCGGGATCGACCGGATGGTTATGATTCTGGCGAATGAGCCGAACTTGCGTGAAGTCTATGCGTTCGTGATGAACGGGGCATATGAAGATCAGATGATGGGATCACCAAGTGAGGCATCGCCTGAACAGCTCAAAGATCTGCATATCAAGATTGATATGGGGAAACCAAAAATTCAGGCAGCGTCATAAGAGATGAATAATCCGAGAGGCATTTTTGTTGTGTTGCTTCTGGCCTTTGCGGTCAGGGCCATGATGCCTGTCGGGTTTATGCCTGATTTTTCGGGCAAGCATCTGATAACAATTTGTTCCGGCGTGGACATCAAAACTATTGAGGTCGGCGAGGATGGCTTGCCGGTCTCGCCGGACGCTCCCCATTCATCGCAAGAGCAGGCTTGTCCGTACTCGTTTCTCTCTGCTTCGTTGAGCATGTCAGACTTATCCGCAATGGATGTGATCTGGTTCAGGGCTGAATTTCCCGAGCCTGTTATCTTATCTTCTGACGTTCTTGTTCATGATCTATATCATGCCGGACAATCTATCCTGAAACATGCCCCACCTGTCTTCTCCTGATTATAAAGTTTATTTTTTTTAATCATTTCTTTCAGGAGAAAATCCTTATGTCTTTATCTCTTAAAAACGGCTTGTTAGCTGGTTCTGCGTTATTGTCTTTGTGTGTTTCCATGCCGCTTTCGGTGCGGGCGGAAACGACCCTTCCAGAAATTGGTGTGGATGCGATATGGAGTCCATATTCCACCCTATACAACACCTTGTTTCCCAAGTCCGTATCGTCTTCCAAGATGAGTGGGGGAGATGGTGGCGATTATTTGAGCTCTGTGGTCGGGGTATCAGGTTCGCGGATGGGTGGTCATGGTATTGATCCGGTCATTCACGGGCAGCAACAGACCCAGTTGAATGTCATTAATGACGGAGCTTATATTCTGGGTGGTTGTCCAAACCGCATGGACCCGCCAACGGCATATGCCGCGCCGGATGCTTATGACTCTATTTCAATCGAGAAAGGGTATCAGTCCGTCCAGCATGGTTCGGGCGGTTCAGGTGGAACTATTTTGTTCGAGCGCAAGCCTTTGCCTTTTGAAAGTGATGAGTTTGGGTATATGGGTAAAGTTTCTGGAGGATTTCAGTCGAATGGTCATGCTCATGATACGGGTATTGATGTTGGAGCCGGAAATAAAGAGGTTCAATTGCGCGGAATATGGTCGCATTTCTCGATGGGTAATTATGAAGATGGTGACGGCGTAGAGGTTCGCTCTGCTGCCACGTCTGAAAGCTATGCTTTGCTTCCAGTGTGGATGCCAACGCCGGATACAACAATCAAGGGCAGTGTCGAGTTGACCCGCATGGATGATGTTTTATATGCCGGAGCAGCAATGGATGCTCCGTATTCCAATGGTCTGACCCATCGCATATCTTTGGAACATCGTGTGCATGGCGATGTTGTCAAAGGATTTGCTGTCAAGACTTATCGCAGCGGTGTCGATCATATGATGGATAACTTTTCTTTGCGCGCCAATGCGGGTATGAAAATGAAAACGGGCTCGACCTCTGATACATTCGGCGGAACTTTGTCCGGCGATCTGGACGTATCGGGCGTGCCTTTGACTTTGGGGGTTGATCTCCAGAATAATGACAAAGACGCCAAGAGATATAGCGGGATGGCCGCGGCAAGTGATGCCACGACACCTCAATCTTATATGTGGCCGGATGTGCGTATTCGTCAAACCGGATTATTTGCCGAGGCTGATCCGGAATTGGCTGATGATTTGCGTCTGCGGGTCGGAGGGCGATACGATATGGTCAAAGCCAGTGCTGACGGGGCCAATCAGGTGTTTGGTGCGGTGAGTGCCAACACGCTTTATTTCAACCACTATGGTGTTCGGGCGGAAGACAAGACAGAGCATAATCTGGGCGGGCTATTACGTCTGGAATATGATGTTGCGTCCAATGCCATGATCTTTGCCGGATTAAGCCGATCTGTCAGAACGGCAGATGCAACCGAACGCTATATGGCTGCCAATAATGCAACTGCTGCTAGTCGCTGGGTTGGGAATCCGAATCTTGATCCGGAGAAACACCATCAGATTGACATGGGTGTCAGTCTGGATGGCGGTGCATGGAAGAACACAGTGTCCGGATATTATGATCGGGTCAGTGATTATATTTTCCGTGATCTTGCCCGTGGCCAAAGTAGTGTTGTTGCTACGTCCGGAGAGACGATCTACCGGAATATCAATGCGACATTGATGGGATTCGAGTATGAGACATCTTATCAATTAACTCCAAACTGGGGATTGGGTGGGGCTTTTGCCTATACCTATGGTCAAAACCGGAGCGATGATGATGCGTTGTCGCAAATTCCACCATTGGAAGGTAAGATCAGTGTCGATTATGCACGCGACATCTGGTCATTCGGGTCAGCCTTTAATTTTGCCATGAAACAAACGCGGGTTGATGATGGTACTGCCCAGCGTGATGTCAGGGAAACAGCAGGTTATGGCACGCTTGATTTGTATGCCAAGGCCGATTTGAAACCGTTTGATGTATCAGTCGGGGTTTATAACCTGTTTGATAAGAAATATGCGTCCCACCTTAATCGCAGCAATGCGGTTGATCCGACCGAAATTCAGGTGAATGAGCCAGGACGGTCAGTCGGTATCCGGATCAGTGGATGGTTTTAGTGATTGGAAAGTTCTTCCATAAATTCAAGATCGACAGGGAGGTTTTGCCGTCCCTGTCGGCTTCTGTTGTGTTGCATGGTCTGATGGTTGTCGGGCTATCCGGATTTATCGGAAATTGGGGCGCAAAGGAGTTTAATGCAGAGTCTCTTGTTCCGGTACAACCACCACAGGCCGAGGTTTATGTCGAACTGGTCGAGACGATGCCCGCAGAAATTCCTGTGGTTCCAGAGGTTGTTCCCGAGAAGTTTAATAAGGTTGAGAAGGAGAAGGTTCAGGACCCCGAGATTAAACAAGACCAAAAGATTTTGAAAAAAGAACCGGAAAAAATACCGGAGGTCAAAGAAAAAGCGAAAACTGTTCCGGAAAAGAAAGAAGCTGCCTATTCTGTAGAGATGAAAGAGGCGGGGATCAGTGGGGTGGATAGCTATGCCGCTCGTGTTACATCCAAAATCAACGTACAAAAATTTTACCCTCCTCAGGCGATCCGGATGCATGAAGAAGGCGATGTGGTGATTTCTTTCAGAATTGATCGGACAGGTGATGTTCATGATGTCAAGATCGCAGGAACATCCTTTTCCCACAGTCTTGATCGTGCGGCGTTAAAAGCCGTCGAGAAGGCGGCACCTTTTGATCCTCCCCCTGAATATCTTTCGGAAAGGGACTTGAGTTTCAAAGTCCCCGTGCGATATCGCTTGCACACAGAATAGATTTCGTTGGGAGAATTGGAGATGTCTTCTTTTTCTTGCGGGATTTTTTTGTTTTTCGCATCAGTAAATCTGCCTGTCTAAGATTTTCCAACGGAGAAATTTGTTTGTCGTAGGAGAATACGCCGATACTGCCGCGGATCGGGATGATATTCTCCTGAACATTCAGGGAGAGTTCGCCATCCAGCATGAGCTCCAGTCGTTTGACCACGGCCTGATTGGCGAGTTCGGGAGTTGTCCCCATGAGAAAGAGAACGAATTCATCGCCGCCTTTGCGGATTGCAATGTCAGTCGATCGGATATTTTTGCGGATCATTTGCCCCAAAAGTCGCAAGGCATCGTCGCCGACATCATCCCCGTAAATTTTATTGAGCTGACCGAAATCATCCAGATCAATAAAGAGTAATGTGATATTGTCTTTATGGTCGTTTACTCTGCGATTGTTGATGTGATGTTCCACCTGATGGAGCATTCGGCGATTATGAAGTCCAGTCAGGTCATCTGTGGTTGCCATGATTTCCCAATACCGCGCAGACTCTTTTGCGATACTTAATTCACGTTTGAGAGTTTTGACGAGGCTTTGTGCATCAAAGGGCATATCCATTTTGATGTCCTGACTTGTTGTGTGTCTATACAACAGAATAGCACCCCGAATCTTATCGGGGAATGAAGAATGGATACAAATTAAGAGAAATACCTAACGCATTCTCGCACAGTTCTATTCTAAAGCGCGAGGTTCCGGACATGAATAGATTCAGCGCTGCGTCTTTCGCTGGTTTGAGCTTTGTCGGCTCTTTGTTTGTGGAGATTTGTTTTTTGATCAGCCATATGGTCAAGTTTTGCCATCGCCTCTGGAGCAGGAAGTTTTTCCGTTAGATCATTTGTTGAGGATATCCCGTAGCTGAAGCCACGAAATGGAATCTTATTCCCCATAATATCAAAGTTCCAACTTTTGGAGGCTTCAAATATTGCCTCCATTTTTTTAGAAATGCTCTGGGTATCTGTATCTACTGCCAGAATAGCAAATTCATCTCCACCCAACCGTGCTACGACATCGTCTCCACGGAAGAAATGTTTCATGCGTTGACCAAATATTTCGAAATATTTGTCGCCAGCCTGATGTCCGTAATTGTCATTGATTGGTTTGAAGCCATCAAGATCCATCCGGATGATGGCTACATCACCCGAATTGTGACGTCCTGTCAGCTTATGGGCAATAATGGCTTCGAATTTTGTATTAAATCCTACTCTGCTGGATAGACCTGTAATAGGGTCAATGAGCAACGCGATTTTAAGCTGTTCATTTTCTGCTTTCAGTCTCGCTATCTCGGCAAATGGATTGGGGTGGTATGGAGTCTCATTGGGTGTGCAGCTCCAAGGGTGGGGTGTTGTCATCTGCGGAAGTCCGCCAGATGGGTGCGCCACGCTACTCCAGCTTGCAGAAAAAGATATTTGTTGTTGTTTCTTGTCCATTTTTCACACACCCCTGACGGTTTTATTGGTACTTTTGTACTCATCGTCAGAAAATTAACGTTTTCGTCATTTTAGTTAGCGGGAGGTTAACACAAAAATAACAGAAGAACAAGTTTTTCATAAGTTTTGCAATTATTCTGTGGCAGACCCAAATAATGGCCAATAAAAAGCCCCCCGATCGGGTTGGGGACCTCAATCGGGGGGTGGGGGGACACCAGCATTCAGGGTTGGGTAAGGGGAGGTAAGGGAATGCTGGAAACTTGTTGAACCTAGTTCTGCGCGGCTGTGCGGGAGGCCTCTTTTGACTTTCTTTTGTTGTTGTACATGTCCTTGTCAGCGCAGGAGAAAATTTCAGCGGCAGAATGGTTCCTATCGTAGGGTTTCATGCCAATGCTGGCGCTGATTTGTAACTCAGTGCCTTCCCAGATCAGGGATAGGTTGTTGAGCTTCCATATCAGGCCTTGAATGCGGGCAAGTAAAGCCTCGGCGGTTGTGTCTGTCATCAGGATAACGAATTCGTCTCCGCCCATGCGAGCCGCCGCATCCATGGCGCGGACTTCATGTTTTATGACTTGTCCGACCAGTTTCAGGCAGGTGTCTCCGGCTTGATGTCCGTAGGTGTCGTTGATAGCTTTGAAATTGTCCATATCGATCATCAGCAAGACACCGCCTACAGATTTTCCACGCTGGACGCGATCAAGTTCGCCTTCAAAGGCTTGTTCAAATCCTCGACGGTTCTTTAGCCCCGTGAGCAAATCTGTTGTAGCAGCTTCTTCAAAGTGAGCTATTTTGCTTTTTAATTCTTCAATCTGGCGACGATTTTGATCCAACTCGGTTTGAGCTTGTCCCAGCAAGGACATTGCGGTCGCCAAAATGCGGTGCAGTCCGTTCTCCATCATGCGGGGGGATACATTGATGCTTTCATGCAACGACATGATTTGTTCCATAAAATTTCCTCTTTGTTGCGATGCTGCCGATGTATATGTATTCATGATCCTCAAACCCTTCCCTCAATTTTGCCATTTGTCCGGTTTTCTTCTTGTCAGAATAGATTTGCGAAAGTCGTGCCAAAATAAATTTAAAAATAAAAACCTTATATTTGTAAGGCATTGCGCGGATTTTCCTGCGGTTTGCCAAGATTTTGAGAGGGGGGAAGCTTTTTCCCTTAAGACTTTTTTTCCGCCCTATAGGGTAGAATTTTCCAGATAACCCGACTCAAGGATTTATAAGGGGAGGTCATGGCTTTTCAGGGCAGTTTCCTTCCTATATAAAGAAAAAGAGCTAGGTTTATCTTGGTTAAGGAATTGGGGCTTTTATGACGTTCTTACAGGCCAGATCAATCTTTCTGGCATTTAGTCTGATTTTTTTATATTGTGGCGGGGGAGTTCCCCATGCTGTTGCTGCGCCGTCCTCTGCATTACCTGTTGATGCCGTGATGGCAAAAAATGCGATTGAACCACATAGGGCTATCTACCAAATCAAAATGAGTTCGGTTAAGCGTGGGTCGCAAGTGCTCGGGATTTCCGGCATCATGTCTTATGTTTTGAAAAAGTCCTGTCATGGATGGATCACAGATCACCGGTTCGACATGGTTTATCAATATAGTACGTCACCTTCCATTCGTGTGGATACCAAGTTTTCCAGTTTTGAAAACTTTGCAGGAACAGATCTGACCTTTTCATCTTCCAGAAGTCGTGACGGGGAAGTTTATGATAAGGTCAGGGGAAACGCGATCATTGATCCTGATCATCAGAAAAAGAGTATTGCAGATTACTCAATTCCAGAAGGTATGCAGTATGATTTATCCAAGGGGACGTTATTTCCCATTGCTCACACATATTACTTGATTTCAGAGGCCAGAAAAGGCCGTCGTGTGATTCCCGCGATTGTATTTGATGGAAGTGATGATCAAGGGCCCGTGGAAATCAATACTGTTATAGGACGGAAGAATGATGCTCAAAACCGTTCTGATAAACAAGATTCTTCTAATGCGAAGAAGGACAAAATAGATAATACGCTTCTGAATGTGCCTGTGTGGCAGGTTAATATGGCGATTTTCCCTGTTGATGATGCCGAAGTTCTGGCCGATTACGAATTAAGTATGGATCTTCTTGAGAATGGAATTGTGCGCGAGATGAACGTTGATTATCATGACTTCTCAATAAATCAGAAATTGGTCGCTTTGGAGAAAGTCTCTCCGGAAAAATGTGAGGAATAATCAAGATGCAAAATTCGCCGATGGCCGGAAAAAAAGTCCTGATTGTCGAGGACAATGAGCTGAACATGAAATTGTTTCATGATCTTCTGGAGGCTCATGGTGTCTTGACCGTTCAGGCAAGAGACGGAAAAAATGTTCTCGCCCTTGCCAGAGAGCATAAGCCCGATTTGATTTTGATGGATATTCAGCTTCCAGAGGTATCCGGTCTTGATGTGACCAAATGGATTAAGGAAGATGACGATTTAAAATCAATCCCCGTGGTGGCAGTAACCGCGTTTGCCATGAAGGGTGATGAACAAAAAATCCGTGAAGGTGGATGTGAAGATTATATTTCCAAACCAATTTCAGTTGTTAAATTCATCGAAACGGTTCAGAAATTTCTGGTTCCTACCCAAAATGAACCTAACCCATAAGGGATTTGAAGATAGATATAAATGACAGCACGTGTTCTGGTAGTTGATGATATTTTGCCCAACGTCAAATTGCTCGAAGCCAAGTTGAAGGCCGAGTATTACGAGGTTGTAACCGCTTTGAACGGGCCGGAAGCCTTGAAGAAGGTGGCGGAGTGCAATCCTGATGTTGTGCTGCTCGATGTGATGATGCCCGGCATGGACGGCTTTGAAGTCTGCCGGCAGATCAAGGCCAATCCTTTGACCTCGCATATCCCTGTCGTGATGGTTACGGCTTTAACTGATGTGGAAGACCGCGTGCGGGGACTTGAAAATGGTGCGGATGATTTCTTGTCCAAACCTGTTAATGACGTGGCCTTGATGGCGCGTGTCCGGTCGCTGGTTCGTTTGAAAATGACAATTGATGAGTGGCGTGCTCGTGAAAGTACGGCGTCCCAGCTCGGGGTCGGTGATAGTGCCGCTTCGGTGATGTTGCAGCCTGTAGAGAGTGCCAATGTTCTGGTGCTTGAGGATATGGCGTTTGATGCCAACAAGATTGTTGATGCTATGGCGCGGGATCAAGACCAAGTTACTGTCGTGACTAGTGGTATGGATGCCTTGAAAGAGATATCAGCCAATGAATTTGATCTGATTTTTCTTTCTTTGAACTTAAAGAATGAGGATGGTGTGCGGTTCTGCGCTCATTTGCGGTCTAACGAACGTACTCGCTCGACTCCTATTGTGATGTTGGGAAATGATACGGATCTTGACCGGATTGCCCATTGTCTTGAGATCGGAGCGCATGATTACCTGTTGCGGCCTTTGGATCGCAATGAAATGCTGGCGCGTTGCCGAACTCAAATTCGCCGTAAGAGATTTCAAGACAAGTTGCGTGCCAATTACGAGATTTCACTCTCTATGGCTTTGACGGATGCCTTGACCGGTCTTTATAACAGACGGTATTTCGAGGTTCACATGCAAAAGACTCTTCAGTCAACGCGCGAAAATCGTAAACCGCTTGGGTTTTTGTATATGGACATTGATCATTTCAAGATCATCAACGATACACACGGGCATCAGGTGGGAGATGAGATTCTCAGAGGCTTTGCAGACCGGATCAAAGATGGCGTTCGTTCTTTCGATTTGGTCGCTCGATTGGGCGGAGAGGAATTTGTCGCGATCTTGCCGGATACTACCGAAGAGGTCGCTTATGCCGTAGCGGAACGTTTGCGTAAACTGATCGCGGACACACCGTTCCCTTGCAGCGCTTCGGAAGGGCATTTGAGTATTACTTCTTCTTTCGGTGGTGTCGTCATAAAGGGAGATGAGATTGATACGGTTGATGTCACGAGCCTGATTCAGAAGGCAGACGCCCAGCTATATGAAGCCAAACATAATGGACGGAATTGTGTTTATTTTGACGGCAAAGGCCGCCTATAGTCTTCTGACCTCGCTTTGAGATACCGTATCCAGTAGAATCAAAAAAACCCACCCGAATAAAACGAGTGGGTTTTGAAGTTTCTTGCAACCAACACGCCTCGGAAGAAGCGTGAAGCTCTGCTCACTATTCTTATTTCTTGTGTGGAGGCATTTTCTTTTCTTCAAATACGACATGGCAACCCTGTTTGCCTGTTTCGGGATTGATTGCCCGTGGGTCGTATTTACGGAAAGACATTTTTTCCGTGATGTTCTTTGGGTTCTTCTGGATGTAGTAGGTGAAGCCAGTCGGGTTGCCTTTGACATTTTTCCCGGTGCTCAACAAACGAACCTTAACAATTGCGCCTTTTTTAGCCATTTTTCTAAACCTTTTAACGTGGAATTCAGTGCGCCAAAATAAGCATTTTCGAAGCAATGTCAAGAAAAACTAGGAGATTTCCCCGCTAAAACAACATTTACATAATATCTTAGTTTAAGAAGGTGTTTATTCTTACTTTTGTGGGCGATGTTTTGGCCCAGGTTTTCCTGATTTTGGTTTTTGCGGATGGTCGCCATGTTTCGAAGGTTCAGCACCCTGTTTCTTGTTGCGTTGATCCTTCGAAGGATACTTCCCTTTAGGTTTTTGAGAAGGCTTGCGTTCAAAGTGGCGTGTGTTGCTGTGCGTATTCCCTTTTGATTTGTAACCATCGACTTCGGCACCGGCTTCGCCATTGACCAGTTCAAAGAGCGAGCTTCCGGTTAGGGGGTCGGCTTCGACAATACTGACAAGGACGGGAGCCCCCAAACGGAAGATGCGGCCAGTCCGGCGACCGATCAGCGCATGGTGGGCTTCGTCATGGATATAGTAGTCTCCGGGAAGGGTGCGGATTGGAACAAGGCCATCTGCTCCGGTCGCTGTGAGTTTGATAAAAAGGCCAAAGCGTGTGACGCCCCCGATGCGGCCTTCGAATTGCATGCCGATTTTGTCGCTGAGGTAGGCGGCGGTAAAGCGGTCAACCGAATTGCGTTCTGCCTCGGCGGAAGTTCTTTCTGTTCCCGATATATGTTGAGAAATTTCTGAAAGCTTTACCATCTCGTGTTCGGTTAATCCTCCATCTCCCAATTTATAGGCGTGGATCAAAGAACGGTGGACGATCAGATCGGCATAACGGCGGATGGGGGAGGTGAAGTGCGCGTATTTCTGAAGTGCCAAGCCAAAATGGCCGATATTTTCCGGGTCATAAACGGCTTGGGATTGGGATCTCAAAATGATCTCCGAAACCAGAAACCCCATTGGCATTTTCTTGGCTTTTTCCAACAGGTGATTAATTTGTCCCGGGTTGGCCACTCCACTTTTGGGGAGGGTGAGGCCAAATGATTCAAGAAAAGTT
The DNA here is from genome assembly GCA_001871905.1 of Alphaproteobacteria bacterium CG1_02_46_17. Lineage (GTDB taxonomy): Bacteria > Pseudomonadota > Alphaproteobacteria > Micavibrionales > Micavibrionaceae > UBA1573. The sequence continues at coordinate 41,098 of MNUG01000007.1, forward strand.
GAGGCCGACATCAGTTTTTCACCTGTCGGGCGGTCGTGAATTCGATAGATGCAGGGGGCGCTTTTGGCCTCCAGTGCCTCGGCAGCGGCGACATTGGCCAGAATCATAAATTCTTCAATAACTTTATGAGAGTCCAGTCTTTCTCGTACTGCGACACCAGTCATTTCACCTTTGTCATTGACGACAATTTTCCGTTCAGGGATATCCAGATCAAGTGCGCCGCGCTTTTGTCGGGCAGCATCCAGAATTTTCCATGCGGCATAAAGCGGACGAATGACGTCATCCATTAACGGTGTTGTTGTTTCATCTGTTTCGCCCATCATCGCGGCTTGGACTTGTTCGTATGTGAGACGCGCACGAGACATCATCAAGCCACGCACGAATTTATGCCTCAGAAGTTTTCCATCCTTGTTTACCCACATGTGAACGGCGAGCGTTGCGCGAGGTTCATGCGGACGCAAGGAACATAAATCGTTCGAGAGTTTTTCAGGAAGCATGGGCAATACGCGGTCAGGAAAGTAGGTTGAGTTACCTCTGAGATAGGCTTCCTTGTCCAGTTCCGATCCGTGCGTGACGTAGTGGGAGACATCTGCAATGGCGACCATCAGGTGGAACCCACCCTCGTTGTTTTTATCAAGGTCGGGCTCGGCAAATACGGCATCGTCAAAGTCACGGGCGTCTGACCCGTCAATTGTAACCAGAGGAATATCGCGCAGGTCGGTACGATGCCCCAATGGTGGGATAATCATATCGTCTGTTTCAAGAATAACACTTTCAGGAAACGTATGACGTAGGCCTGCTTCGTAGAGAGCCATCAGGCTGATTGCCTTCGGGTCATCGGCATTGCCGACTATTTCGAGAATACGGACATTCTTGCGGAGAGCCGAACGAGAGGGCTGGATTTCTGCCACCACGATCTGTCCGACTTCTGCCCCGTTCAGTTCTGTTGAAGGGATGTCGAAATCATGTTTAGACCGGCGATCAATAGGAGCAAGCAAGTAACCATTTTTGACTTGTTTGACGTAGCCAACTATGCGGGCGACGGCCTCATCTACTTTTTTGATGATCTGGGCTTCGTAGATGTTATGTCCGGCTTTTTTTATGCGAACCAAGGCACGATCACCGACGATCAGAGACGGGTGCCCTTTTTTTTCCGGCATGATTTCAATGCGGGGTGGTTGTCCTTGTAAGGCTTCTTGCCAGTCTGTCGGGCGGGCAAACAAATCTCCATCGACATCAATGTCCGAGATTTCAACGACGCATACCGGTGGCAGGGCATCGGCGACCTTATAGGATTTGCCAATATCCTTGATAATGACACCTTCTTGTTCAAGTTCTTTCAAAAGCTTCTTAAAGGCGATTCGCAAGTCTTCGCCTTTGATGTTGAATGCTGTGATCAGGTCACGTTTGGTCATGGCCACCCCGAAATTTTCGAGGATCTTGATAATTTGTTCTTTGGTGGGGAGTTTCATACCCACATTATAGATCAAGGAAAAGCTTTTGTCCTCTGCTTTTATTCGATATAAGAAGACAATTATAGATATTCTTGGAGATGTTGAAATGTCCTTATTTGTTACCAAAGACACACCTGTAACCGACGCAGTTTTGACGGTGATCGCGCACTTGCCGACCAAAAGTTTAAGCAAAACAGTCGAAGCTGGTTTCTTTCAGAAATTGTTGGATGCCGATTTTATGCGGATTGCGGTGTTGCTTGCACAAAAAAGCTATGATGAAGGAGGTTGTCCGATTGGCGGAGTTGTCATTGACAATGCAACCCGTCAGATTATGGGCAAAGGACATAATACGTTGGTGCAGGAGAACCACCCTTATAACCATGGAGAAACCTCGGCGATTCGTGATGCCGGACGGATTGATTTTAGCAAAACTACAATTTTTACCACACTGTCCCCGTGCGATGTGTGTGCTACTCTGATTTATATGCGCCAGTTTGCCCGTGTCGTGGTCGGGGATGTCACCAGTGCTTCAGGAAATGAAGACATGGTTCGCTCCAAGGGGGTGCAAGTCGATATTCTGGAAGACCAGATGGGAATTGCAATTTACTCCAAATACCGCGCTGAAAAACCAGATCAGGATAATGAAGACTGGAAAGGTTTGGCAGAAGTCTGTCGTACTCATTCGCATTAAGATCTGAATGGGTCAGAGTTTTTATCTGACTAAGGAGAGCTTGACCGGTACGTTAGAAGCCGCCTGCGCTGGGTGAACCATCAGGCTGCTTCTCGGGTGGATTTGCACTGAAACAGCATCCTGCATTTCTGTCAGAAAACCGACAATAGTTTCAAAGATTTTGATGCGCTCGTCTTGTTGAGGCCCTCTCTGTTGCCAGTATCCTTTTGGGGAAACTGGATGATATCCTCTTTTTCTGGAAGAGAATCCAAACTTTTGGGTGTTGGGTTCATGGTATCAAAATATAACCAGAACAATGTCTTCCACCCCATGCAATCAGGCCACCCGATAAAGGTGGCCTGAAGTGTGTGGTAGGGTGAGTGGGTGAAGTCTTTATATATAACGTGGCATGTAATTTGGGCAATATGCTCCTGCTGCTCGTCCGAGGGCACGGTTACGTCCGTACATGGTGTAACCGTTCTTCGGGTACTGGTTCCGGTAGTCGCAGGCTATGGCAAATTGGTTTTTCATGGTTTGAGCCCCTTGTATGTATCTCACTCTCGAATATATATAACAATAAGTAATTTGTATATATAAATAATGAATAATTTTTTAAATATATTATTTATCAAGTGATTATATATCTTGTATAATGGCGGGTCGCTAAAATTTCTGATACAGTCTTCTTCCTTTGAGATCATATGGTTAGTCTTGTAACAGAGCGCAATAGAGAGTGATTTGCCGCAACGCGAAGGGTGCTTTACATTCCGTAGTGTAATATTGATCCTCAGAAAGCTCTTTTTCTTATGCAACATACCATTTCGAATAACGTCATCCTTTCAGGTGTTGGGCTTCATTCCGGTGCAGAGACGATTCTGAAAATTAAATCGGCTCCTATTTCGTCTGGTCTGGTCTTTGTCCGTGTGGATGTTGCGGGTAAGAATAATAAAATTCCTGCCAAGTGGGATCATGTCGTGGATACGCGTCTTTGTACCGTTGTGGGAAATAAAGATGGCGTCACGGTTGGAACGATCGAGCATTTGATGGCAGCGTTGGCTGCCTGTGGCGTTGATAATGCCGTGATTGAGTTGGATGGGCCGGAAGTTCCTATTATGGATGGCAGTGCCGAGCCTTTTATTGAGGCTATTCTTGAGGTCGGTTTGAAAGCCCAAGCTGCCCCGCGTCGAGGCATTAAAATTTTGAAAGAAGTTTCTGTCCGTGACGGAGACAAGGTTGTGACTTTGAAACCGGGGATCGGGTCGCGTTACCAGATTGAAATTGATTTCCCTCATCCTGAAATTGGACGTCAGTCAGCGCAGATTGATATGTTCTCGGGAGACTTTATCAACCAGATTGCCGAAGCTCGGACGTTTGGGTTCTTGCACGAAGTTAATGCCTTGCGTGCGATGGGGCTGGCATTGGGTGGATCGTTGGAAAATGCGATCGTTCTGGATGCAGATTCGGTTATGAATCCGGAAGGGCTGCGTTGCCCGAACGAGTTTGCCCGACATAAGGTTCTGGATGCGGTCGGTGATCTATATATTGCAGGTGGCCCGATTGTCGGACAGATGGAAGCATCGAAACCCGGTCACAACATGAACAACCTTGTTTTGCGCGAATTGTTCTCGCAACCGGATGCTTGGGCTTTCGTTGATCTTTATATGGATCAGCTGTCTGAGGCTGATCTTCCTGTAATGTCTTGTCCTTCCGAGGCGTCTATTCAGAAAGTCGCCGTTCGCGCTTAGATGTTACTTGACTAAATCATTCTCTAAATCCCTCATTTCTCTGTAAATTGAACTTGGTCTTGGTTCGTCTTGATGCTAGAAATAGCTATCTGAGATAATAGGAATTATAATGAACAAGACGTTAGCCAGCCTGATTGCAATTTCCGTTCTTCTAACCGGATGCTCTTCCAAAGAGGAGGTTAGAGACCCGTTGACTGTTGATCGTCCGGCCGATGATATCTTTAAGGAGGCTGAGGCGGCCAGTAAAGAAGGGCTTTATCAAAAAGCCACTACGCTTTATTCCGAAGTCGAGCGGCAGCACCCTTATTCTGAATTCGCCACGCTTTCCCAGATTCGTCAGGCTGAATCTGCCTATGAAGCCTTGAAATATGATGATGCGATTGCGGCACTCGAGAGGTTTGTTGAACTACACCCCGGGCATGAAATGGTTCCTTATGCTTATTATATGAAAGCCATGTGTTATTACGAGCAAATGACCGATGTTCGGCGTGATCAGGCGATGACCAGAGACGCCCAAGAGGCTTTGGAGGTTGTTGTAAATCGATTCCCTGAGAGTAAATATGCTCGTGATGCCCAGTTCAAACTTGATCTGGTGATGGATCATCTGGCCGGTAAGGAAATGGAAATTGGCCGTTATTATATGAAAAAAGAGCAGTATAACGCTGCAATTAATCGTTTTATGGAAGTGGTTAAAAATTACCAGACCACAACTCACACGCCGGAAGCATTGCACCGTCTGGTCGAATGTTACACGGTTTTGGGTCTGAAAGACGAAGCAACGCGCGTGGCCTCTATTCTGGGCCATAACTATCCGGGCAGTTCATGGTATGAGAGCAGTTATGGTCTTCTTGACCCTGTCCAGCGGGTAAAATTAAAAGATCAACGGTCTTGGGTCAGCAGAACGGTTGGTTCCTTGCTCAAGTCTGATTAATTTCTATAACATATCGGGGAACGCGGAGCATGCTTCAGGCGCTCCATATCAAAAATGTTGTTTTGATCGAGCAGCTCTCGCTCGAATTTACCAATGGTCTGTCTGCCTTGACGGGGGAGACGGGGGCGGGGAAATCCATTCTTCTTGATTCTCTGGGGCTGGCTTTGGGCGCGCGGGGCGATGCCGGATTGGTTCGCCGCGGGAGTAATCAGGCCAGTGTCACGGCAGAATTCGACATATCTCCAGATCATCCTGTTTATGATGTTTTGAAAGAACAGGATATTTTATGTGATGGTACATTGATCTTACGGCGGGTTCTGAATGATGATGGGCGCAGTAAGGCCTATGTGAATGATGAGACTGTCAGTATCGGTTTTTTGAAAACGATCGGCGAATTGCTGGTTGATATTCATGGACAATTTGAAACTTATGGGCTTCTAAATCCATCTACGCACCGTATCGTATTGGATCAATTCTCCGGAAATTCTCCTTTTCTATCAGATAGTTCTGTCGCATTTCGCAAGTGGCGCGATGCTGAGATTTTGTTGGCTGAGGCTGAAGAACAGGCCGCCCGCGCCATGGAAAATGAAAGTTATATACGGGATTGTGTCGAGGAGTTGCGGGAGGTCTCTCCTGTTGAAGGAGAGGAATTGTCTCTAGTTGAAAAAAAGAAACAGATTCAGCATGTTGATGCACTTCGTGAATGTTATGCCTTGGTTGGTGAGGCGTTGGGTGGTGAGCAGGGGGCCGATATTCTGATTGGTCAGGCTTGGAAAAATCTGGAGCGGCACGCCGATAAGATTGGCAGTGATATTTCCGGATTGATTGAGGATTTGAATGGCGCGTCTGAAAATATCCAGCAGGCCTGTCGAAAGTTGGATCAACTTGCTTCGGCGCTGAATATTGATCTGAATCTCGAGGAAATTGAGGATCGTTTGTATGCATTGCGTGCTTTGGCACGGAAACATCATTGTGCGGTTGATGATTTGCCTTGTCTTTTTGAAGAGCTTTCAGTCAAGCTTGAGATGGTGGACGGGCAAGAAGATGTGTTGCGTCAACTCAGGCTAAAAGTTGAAGAGTCCAAGGAAAAATATAGGCTTTGCGCGATCAAGCTTCATGAGCGTCGTAAGAGCGCAGCTCAACAGATTGATAAGGTTATCAATTCAGAATTAAAGCCGCTCAAATTAGATAAATCTGTGTTTGAAACTTCAGTCGAGTTGTGTCATTCTGAAACTGCATGGGGCGCATACGGTTTCGACGATGTTCGGTTTCTGGTTGCAACAAATGCATCATCTGATACGGCTCCGGTTTTGGAGTCTCTCAATAAAATTGCTTCTGGTGGGGAGATGGCGCGCTTTATGCTCGCGCTTAAAGTCGTTTTAGCCGACTCTGCACCATATTCCGGCGTTTTTGTCTTTGACGAAATCGATACCGGAATCGGTGGCGCTACCGCGTCTGCCGTTGGGGGGCGTTTGGCCAAATTGGCTGAGAAGCATCAGGTGATGGTTGTGACTCACTCTCCGCAGGTCGCATCTGTTGCGGGCCATCATTGGATGGTTTCCAAAAGCGGGGGACGAACTACTATTACTCCGTTAAAGGGACAATCCAGGCAAGAAGAGATCGCGCGGATGCTCTCGGGGGCTGAAATCTCGAGTGAAGCCAGGGCTGCCGCTGCGCGATTGTTGGATACGGGTTAGGTCGATGTTAATATTTGGTAGGTAGTATTAGGTCATAATGAGACAGTTGAACGAAGGTTTTGCCACAGGGAGCGGCGCCGTAAAAAGCAGTAATAGCGAGGGATTTCTCGCTGTGGGCGAAGGCCATGAACTGCATTATATACGCGCAGGAAAACCCGGTGGTATGCCGATGATCGTTTGCCACGGTGGCCCGGGAGCATGGTTGGATCATGCGTATCGTACACTTCTCGATTCCAGCGAATTTGATGTCATTATTTACTCCCAGAGGGGATGTGGGCTTTCGCATAGACGTGGCGAACCTCAACGCCCTGCAACACAGGATATTCACGAACTGGAAAGATACTACGTCGAACGTTCCTTACATGTCAGTGAAGGGAACGACTTGGATCACCAGATCCATGATGTGGAGATCATCCGTCAACATTTCTTCCAAGACCAAAAAGTGCATGTCTTAGGCGGGTCATGGGGTGGTGCTCTGGCCATGCTTTATGGAATTCATTATCCCGATCGTACCGAAGGATTGATTCTGCGTTGCACATCTTTGACGGAACTTTGCGGTGCCATGAATCCGATCGACGAGGCAGAGACCATTTCTCAACGGTTGCACAATCCTTGTTTTGCCCGACTGGAAGACAAGATCAAGGATTTGATCGGCGCTGACCAGTATCAGGTTTCGAATCTGTTTCTGCACTTGTATCAGGGTCTGTATGACAAGCTGCCTGATGGACGTATCTGGAGTGACCACGAGAAATGTGATGCAGCTATATCTTGGCGGGTCTGGAACAAGAGTTTGCAATATACGCGTATTAGTGAAAGCGAAGCGGAGAATGTTGTTCGTTCGGATATGGAACAGAACGTCAAATTCGGCTTTTTATTCAGTAAATTGTTGTTGGGTTATCCAAAATTCGGACGAAGCTATTTTGAGAAGATGCTCCCTGAATTTTATAAAAACTCTCAGGCGAATATTATGATTGTCCATGGGACAAATGATAAAATTTGTCCAATTCAGAATGCGTATGATGTATTCGAGTGGTTCTCATCCGAGGCCCCACCCCGCGTTTTGAACTCTGGCACCTCTGTTTTCAATTCGGATATGCGCGTTGCCTTTATGCCTGTGAATTCCGGTCATGCCGATGATGATGTCGGAATGTGGGGAGCCTTGTCTTGCATGGTTCAGTACGCCGGGGCTGTGGCATCGTTCAAGCATGATGAAGGACAAGATCAAAATGGTCTGGTTTCCACTGTGGTGACGACCGAGCGTTTCAAAGCTCCCGAGCCCCTTTGATTTTGCTATCAATTAATCTCTTTCCTGTTTGAATTTTCCTGCTAAATTGTCAGGATGACTCATCAACCTTCTATGTTTGCGGATCCGACGGTTATTGCCGAGTATCAAAAACTTGTTGCCGAAATCAGGCAACATGATGATGCATATTATCAGGAAGATGCGCCGAAAATTTCCGATGCGGACTATGATACTCTTCGTCGCAGACTGGAAGAAATAGAGATCCAACATCCTGAACTGGTGTCCAAAGATAGTCCGAGCCAAAAGGTTGGAGCTAATCCATCCAAAGGATTTAAGACAGTCCAGCATGCTGTACCAATGTTGTCTTTGGGGAACGCCTTTGAGGATGATGATGTTGCTGATTTTTTAAACCGCATTCGGAATTTTTTGAAATTACCTGAAAGTGTAGAGATTGAGATTGCAGCCGAGCCTAAGATTGACGGGCTATCGTGTTCTTTGCGCTATCAGAATGGAAAATTGATTCAGGCGGCAACACGCGGGGATGGTGTGACGGGAGAAGATATTACTGCCAATGTCATGAAAATTGGAGATATCCCAAAAGAAATTTCTGGTGATGTTCCCGAGTTTCTGGAAGTGCGCGGCGAGATTTATATGCGCCGTGACGAATTTGTAAAATTGAATGAAGAACAAGAAAGAAATGGTGGCAAGATTTTTGCCAATCCCCGCAATGCGGCTGCGGGATCTGTGCGGCAGCTTAATCCGGAGGTGTCGGCTGCGCGGCCTCTACGGTTTTTCGGATATGCTTTGGGCGAAGTCTCAAAACCGATTGCGCAGACACAAGATGGTATTCGGCAAGAATTGAAGTCATGGGGGTTCGCACAGGCCGAACCACAGGCTTTATGTCGGACGGCTGATGAAGTTCTGGAATATTACAGAAGGATCGAGGCCCAACGCCCTGATCTCCCTTATGATATTGACGGGGTGGTGTATAAGGTTGACCGGATTGATTATCAGGAACGGTTGGGCTTTGTCGCACGTGCGCCACGTTGGGCGATTGCCCATAAATTTCCAGCGGAAAAGGCTGTGACTATTCTTCATAAAATTTCTATTCAGGTTGGGCGCACTGGCGCTCTTACCCCTGTTGCGGAATTGGAGCCGATTACCGTTGGTGGTGTTGTCGTTTCCCGAGCAACACTCCACAATGAAGACGAGATTGAACGCAAGGATGTTCGAGTTGGAGATCATGTTATTGTACAGCGTGCCGGCGATGTTATTCCGCAAATTGTCTCTGTTGTCATGGAAAAGCGTTTGGAAAATTCCGAGCCTTTTGTTTTTCCTCATGAGTGTCCGATCTGTCATTCTCATGCCGTTCGTGAGGAAGGTGAAGTGGTTTGGCGCTGTTCAGGTGGTTTGATTTGTCCTGCTCAGGCTGTCGAGCGGCTCAGGCATTTTGTATCGCGTCTGGCCTTTGATATTGAAGGGTTGGGGGCAAAAATTATTGAAGAGTTTTATGAAGAGGGGCTGGTTAAAACACCTGCCGATATCTTTACGTTGGAAGCGCGCGACAAGGGAAGTTTAACCCCGATTCGAAAACGCGAGGGCTGGGGTGATTTATCCGCCAAAAATCTTTTTGAGTCAATTGATAGGCGGAGGACTATTTCATTGCCCCGCTTTATATACGCGCTGGGGATTCGCCAGATTGGGGAGGCAACTGCCAAGCGTTTAGCGGAGGCCTATCTGACATTTGATGCTTTTTATCAGGCGATGGTTGAAGCCGCCAATCAGGAATCGGAATCCTATCAGCAGCTTTTGAATGTTCAAGATGTCGGTGCGGGTGTCGCAACAGATGTCGTTGCATTTTTTGCGGAAGACCATAACAGGGATGCCCTTGATGATTTGCTGGCGCAAATTCAGGTGCAGGCGTTTGTTCCGGTCAAAATAAAAGATACACCTGTTTCCGGTAAAACTGTTGTATTCACTGGGACCCTTGTAACCATGAGTCGTCCGGAGGCAAAAGCCCGAGCGGAATCATTAGGAGCTAAAGTTGCTGGCAGCGTTTCTGCCAAGACCAATTTTGTTATTGCGGGGGAGGATGCTGGATCGAAACTGACCAAAGCGAAAGATTTGGGTGTGCGTGTCTTGAGTGAGCAGGAATGGGCAGAGTTAATTGCCGGATATTAAAAACAGGCCCTAGGCCTGTCTTTTGAGTTCCTGAAGCTTTTTCAATTCGGTCTCGACGATGGGTGGGTAGTCGCGACGTTCCACAAACTCACCACCACCAGAATTGCGGGTCATGGATAATTCAAGAGCGTTCACCAAAACATCGGCAGTCAGAACATCCTTTTGATCGATAGCTAATTGCAGAGCATAGAAAATGCGATCACTCAAGCGAAATGAATTCATATCTGATTCTTGCATATTCATATTTTTCTCTTTTTCCTAATTGCGAAAGGGTCTCGATTATTGGATGAAAATTTTCCCATCGTTGGGACTATTAAAAACATTATTATCAATAAAAGTAAAGAAGCGGTCAAGAAATGCCGAGCGGTATTCATCTTTTTCCATCAGAATTTCGTGCTGGGCGCCTTCTATTTCCAATAACTCGCACCCTTCAATACGGCTGGCAACTTCTCGAATGGCGATATTGCTGACCAACTGGTCATCTCCTGCTATGCCCATGAATACTGGGGTTTTTATTTGTTCGAGGTAGTTCTTACGGGTCAGAGTTTTGCATGATTTTACGGCATCATTCAACCATTTATTGGTAGGGCTCCCGATAGCGAGATGGCCATATTCCGGATGAGCAAAAAATGCTTTTTGCAGTGCAGCGCGTTCCTCGTCTTGCGAGAATATTCCTTTGAGATTTGAGCGTTCTCTGTACTGTTCCGACCAGTCACATCCTCCGGGAACGTAGGATGTTGGGTTAAGTCCAAGGAGCTTGATGAGACCAAATCTTAACAATTTTGGTATTTTTTCAACAATCTTGATTCTAACCATCGGTGCGGTCAGTGCTGCTGCAGAAAAAATTGTTTGCCCACGGGATGTCTTATTGTATTCGGCGAGATAGCGTAGAGCCAAATGCCCCCCTAGTGAGTGTCCCATCATTAGGGCGGGTAGTCGCAAATGATTGTTTTCCATGTCAATGGCTGCTGAAAGTGCGACTTCGTCAATCAGAATGCTTAAATCTCTTAGTAGTTCATCAAATCCGGCAGAGTGTCTTTTATGGGGATTCTTGAGGTAGCGTCCCGAGCCTCCCTGACCAGGGAGATCAATGATGATCGGTTTGATGCCCCTATTGTCGAGGTCTTGCGAGAGTTCGAAATACTGTTCTCCGAAATCGCCCAGACCCCCGATGATAACGGTGATAGCCCTATAAGCCTTGCGCGTTCTGGGGAGGCCGTAGCGGATTTTTATACCGCTTAATTCACGATAGCTCCAATCCCAGTTTTCTATGGGTTGGAAGCGAGGCTGTGAAAGTAAAGGGTGAGAGTCGTCGATCATGTAAAGCCTGTCTGATATGAATATCTTTTTATATTTACTGCCTAATCGACCATATGACTTTGTTGTCGGCGCTTAGGTTGAGCTTAATGTCAAAATTGTAGTTGCGCGCTGTTTGCCCCAAAATATAGGGGTGTACCAGTCTGGGATCCAAATCGGAAACCGCAAGGGTTCCTGCCAATGCATTTTCAACGTTTTCACGGACGGTGGCATCAGTTCCTTCCGCTGTCACCAGTAATTCACCATTTTCACCCGGATCTGCGTAGATGTTCCCGCCTTTTGGCAAACATTCCATCGCTAGAAGCAGGGCCCCCATCAGGAGTTTACAGGCTCCGGTTGCTTTCATGTCAATTCCAAGCGGACTGTACGGATCCCAGCTTTGACGGATTTTTCCATCCACGCGAACTAAAGCGCCGAAGGCTTTTTGAATATCTTCGGGTTTCAGATTGCCATCGCGGCCCCCAGCCCCGTAAGCAATCCGGAAAGCTTGTAGGCGGGCGGCAGCCGAAGCGGCACTGTGGGCGATCAGGTCGGTTGCCTGTTTTATGCCTTCGGGGTCTCCCACCATTTCTTCCATAAACTCGATTCCGTTATTGATCGCGCCCACCGGGGAGACAAGATCATGGCAGATTCGTGATGCCAGAAGTTCCAAAAGAATGGTGGTGTCTTGGAGTTGTTTTGTCATAATAATATGGCTCCGGAATAGTTGAAGAATCAGTACAGGAATTGAGTCTATTATAGGGACATTAAGATTGCAGAAAAAATGCGATTTGCCAAGGTTTAGCAGGGCCAAGCCCCTTGATGATCGTTGGGAAAAGCCCATTTTGAAATAAAATGCCAAATATGGAAGATGTTTTCGTGGGATATCTTCGAGATTGTGGAAAAATTGGGGGTATCGTCATGTTTTTCTTGGCGGAATTATACAAAATGATTATGGTGAGTGCCATGAATGACATCACTGGAAAAAAATTCAGTCTTCAGGACTGGGTGACGCGCCGCGCCGCTAATCAGGTGGGTGGAATGGCGTCAAGGGTATCTGTTGCCGAATCTGTACAGCCCGTTGCGATTAAAAGGGCTGTTAACGGAGATGATGATGCTTTGGCATCACTTGACAGCGCAGATCAGGAGCAAGATGACCGCGACGTTATTATGTCCCACATGACGGGTCATGTTGATATGTCACGAGAAAATCAAGAACAGAGTGAGGATAAGATGGCTATAGAAGCGTTTAAGGCTGAAAGCAAAGCTGCAATTCCCGAAGGTAGCCCATCCGTAAGTTCTGCAGGTGGTGGGGCCGTCCAGCAATTGCAAATAGTTCGCTTGTTAAGTGATCTGGGCGAGAGATTGCGCCAAAGTGAAAAAGAACGTGAAGTTTTGTGGAAAGAGCTTGAGTCTTGCCGCAAGCTTATCAGTGATCTGGATGGTAAAAATTCCAAATCCGAATTGTCCTATAAATCCTTAAAGGAAAAAGTATCAGAAAAAGAACAGTTTATCACTGATCTGCTGGAAAAACAGAATGCGCTTGAAGATTTGGTGAAAGCTCAGGGTGTAACATTCGAGACAGCCAAAACAGAGCAAACTGATCTTAAAGGCAAGCTTGAAGAAAAGCTCAGCAATATTGAAACGGCAGCAGGTAGTGCAATCGTCAGAATTGAAGATGCACTGGTTGAAAATTCTAAGCTGGCAAAGCGTGTTGAACAACTTAGTCAGGATAAGGTTCGATTGTCCCGCAAGCTGGAGGCCATGGAAGAGGCCTTGACGCAAACGCAAGACACACTTAAGGCCAAGGCACTTGTGTTGTTGACCGATCAGGCTTTGGCTACGCGTACCAATTTGCCGCAAACGCCTGCATGGACAGGTGATGACACTTTGAGAGTTTCGGCACGTGCACAGTCTGTCGAGCAAGGTTCGAGAGAGCCAGCGCGAAATATGGCACAAGACACAGGGCCTTTGGCCGATATTGCTGCCTCCATCAAAAAGCAGCAACAGGCATCGGACATTAGTAACAAGGCTTTTGTTGTTGCTCTCGTGGTATTGGTTATTGCATCCGGTGTGTTAATCAGTCAGATCAATTATAAATCTTTGCCGATGTTTTCTGGTTCAGCAAGTCCGGAAAATGCGGTTGTGGATCAGGCTTCTATTGCAAAGGAACCAGACCAGCAGCAATTGATGGCGGATATTGCCAAGCTGGCCAGTCAGATCGAACCTGCAGCAGAGGATGCTCAAGACGTTGCACAAAGTGGTGCTCTCCATCTTTCAACAGATGAGATTCTAGAGCCTACAGAGTTTGATAAAGCGATTGATGCAGAAGATCGTGCGCTTGAGAAGTTTAATGCGGAAGCTCCGGCGGGAGAAGTCTCGTCACGAATTAAGCCTGATGCCTCTTTGCTGAAATCGGTAAAAGCGATCGAGGCCAAGGCATTTGATGGTGATGCGATGGCTCAGCATGATCTGGCTGCGATTTATACGGCGGGGCATTCCGGTGTGAAAGTCAATTATGATCGCGCTGCCAAATGGTTCTTTGAGGCTGCCCATCAAAATATTTCCAATGCACAATATAATCTTGGCGTTCTGACCCAGCAGGGGCTGGGCGTAAAGCAAGATATCGGTCAGGCTATTGATTTATATCGTGTGGCGGCCGCCAATGGTCATTCTGAAGCAGAATATAATCTGGCGATTGCGTATATCGAAGGTGTTGGAACCGAGTATAATCCGCAGATAGCGGCGGCCTATTTCCAAAAAGCTGCGGCGGGGGGAATTGTTGAAGGTGCATATAACCTCGGACTTTTGCATGAGAATGGATTGTTGGGAGAGTCTCAACCTGATGAAGCCGTGTTCTGGTACAGTTTGGCTGCGAATAAGGGAAATGAACAAGCACAAGCTGCTTTGAAAGCTCTGAAAACCCAGTTGAGCATGAGTGATGAAGATGCTGCGCGGATCGTTGACCGGATCGCGCAAACCAAGCCTGGTTTTGCCGATCAGAATGGCCATGCCTCTATGCCGGAAGCAGGCAATAATATTATGAAGGCCGCGCAAAATCAGGTTGAAACTCCTGCCGTAACCGGTTCTATCAAAAGTCCTGCATCATCATCAGTTGAGTCCGGTGTTGTGACCCAGATACAAGAGCAATTGCGCCAAACAGGGTATTATGACGGATCGCTTGACGGGAAATTGTCAGGAAACCTGACCAGTGCCATCAAGGATTACCAGAGGGCGCAAGGTTTGAAGCAGGATGGTCTGGCTAATGAAAATTTATTGGTTCGTCTTCTGTCCGATCAGTTGCCAGCTTCGGGAGAATAAGAAGCAAATCACGAAAGTAATGTTGTTTGAACAACCCACCATTCCGGATGGGTTGTTTTTATTTGGCTGGCAGCCTGTTGTGCCATATCTTCTGTTTCAAAAATTCCAAAGCAGGTTGCACCGCTTCCTGATAGGCGCGTGAGGAGGCACCCTGTTTGTTGTTTGATGATGTCTATGGTTTTTGTTAGAGATGGCTCAGCTTTTAATGCTGGGGCATAGAGGTCATTACGCGTGTGCGTGTTTATAAAATCAGAAAGAGAGTCGATGGCATCAAATCTGTCAGGGAACGTCACTGATTTTGAAAATTCGTGCATCTTAAGTGTGCGGTAAATTTCTGGTGTTGCGCAATGTTGCCCGGCGTTGACCAGAACCGCCGGTGTTTTTTGTGGAAGAACAGGGGCAGGTGAGATGTCGTTTCCTGTACTGCGCATGATGACAGGGCGTGGAGCATTCAGGCAGGCAGTAATGTCGCTTCCAAGTTTGGCAGTGATCTTCTCAAGATTGATATCGGTTTTATAAATTCTCTGGAGGGCGTTGAGTGTTGCGGCGGCGTCTGATGATCCTCCACCCAGACCTCCACCCAATGGAATATTTTTGTTCAAGGTCATGCGGAGGTTAACTTTTATATTTGTGGCGTTTTCAAATTCACGGACTGATTTTTCAATCAGGTTCTGCCCTGCCAAGTCGTGGCTTTGTAGCAGGTTGGCGAATTCTCCGACGATATTCAGAGAGAACATTTTATCTTCTTCAAATGTGAGCGTGTCGCCAAAGTCCGTGAAGCAGACTAGAGAATCCAGTATGTGATATCCATTCTCTGTCTTGCCCAGAATGTGCAGGTGCAAGTTTACCTTGGCCGGAGCGCTGATACAGAGCATTACTTGTTATCAACCAGTTTTTCGTTGGGTTCTACGGCTATGGCGGTTTTGGTAACATCTGAAATGCTAAGACCATTCTCGATTTTGGCCTGTATTTTATCAATGATGATTTGATCTTTGGTAAAGCTGATGGCTCTTTTCCACTGGAATCTCGCTTCGTTCTTGCGACCAACTTGCCAGTAAGCATCCCCCAGATGGTCATTGATTTCAGATTCATAGGGTTGAAGCTCAATTGCTGTTTCAAGTTTTTTAACGGCTGTCGAGAAATTACCCATCCGGTAATAAACCCATCCGAGTGAGTCGATGATGGCTCCGTCATCAGGTTTCAGGCGGGAGGCTTTTTCAATCATTTCTACAGCCTTGTCGAGGTTGCGACCTTGATCGGCCCATGTGTACCCCAGATAATTCAGGACGTAAGGCTGGTCAGGCTCGTAAGAGAGGGCATCGGTCAGGTCTTTTTCGGCCTGATCCCAATTGGATAAACGTTCATTGGTGATGCCGCGCGAAAATAAAAGTTGCCAGTGATCTTGCGGGATTTTGTTATCCATCATTTGGGCCGCTTGATTATAAGCCGAAAGGGCAGCCTTAAAGTTCTCGTCTTGACGATAAATGTCACCGATCTGGATTTGGGCATCAATGTTCCTGTCTTTTTCGACAAGATCTTGCAAAACGCGAATGGCCTCATCCTTTTGATTGTCCATTTCAAGGAGCATGGCGATCTGGCGTTTTAAGGATATAGATTCTTCCTTGTTATCTTTCGGATCAATCTTTGTCAGGTAACTGATGGCGTCCTTATATTGTTTGTGATCAGCAGAAAACTGGGCCAAAAGCTCCAGCGTGTCGGCTCGTCGAGGATCAAGGAATCGTGACATATGGGTGAACAAAATGGCAGATTCCTCGTATCCATTGGCAAGCAAACGAGCCGTATCCAAGAGAGCGTGTGCCAGACCTTCTTGCGGTGTGATTTGCGGGGTCACTATTTTTTCTTTGTTGGAGAGTTTTTTTATTTTTTCTCCCAGACCATGTGAGTTATCCGGCAACGCGTTTCGCAGGGCTGTATAAATGCTGCGTGCTTCCTCGGTTTCACCATATTTTGCAAAGACATCCGCGATATTTTCCAGTCCCGAGATCGGGGTCGGTGTTTTGGTAAAGTCATATGTTTTGGCAAGTGTTTTAACGGCGTCTTGGTTTCCTGTGTAATCTGCAATCAGAACCGATTGATATAAGAAAGATGGAGAGTTTTTTAAGGTTTCGAGATTAGTTTTTCCTTGACCTGCTTCGCACCATGCAAGGATCAGTGGCATAATGGCAGAACCAAGACCATCCTGTTTGATTTGGATGATGCGGGCTTCTGCTTCTTTATATTTTTCGGCCTTGAATTCATCCAGCGCAAAAACCAATTGTGCCAGTGACTCATTTTTTCGTTCTTGGGTGATTTGTTTGGACAGTTTAATGGCCCGGTCATAATTTCCTGAACCGAGAGATAATGCCATCACACGGTTTTGAATGGAGGTATCTTGAGGATCATCGGCCAGAATATCTTCGAAGTAATCACTGGCAGCGCTCCAGTCATTTGAAAGTTGTGCATGTTCTCCAGCCAGAAAGCTTCCCGATAGTGTTTTCTGTATGGGCTTGATCTGTGGCATGTAATAGCCGATGACAGAAGTGCCATTTTTCTGAACATTTGCTTGTGGATCTGATTTTGTTTCGTTTTGGTCGTCACAGGCAACCAGAGTGAGGCAGGTTGTAAGCAAAAGAAATGTACGAAGGGAGGATCTGTTCATCGGGGCATACCGTTCCTAGTCTGGTGGCGTGGGTAATTCTTGAGTATCTCTTTATCATATAGTCTTGGGATGGTTCAGGTCTAGGTGAAACTACTACATTCCCGTATAATTTGGCCCGCCACCACCTTGTGGGGTGGTCCAGTCGATATTCTGGGACGGGTCTTTGATGTCGCATGTTTTACAGTGGACGCAGTTTTGGGCGTTGATACGGAACGTTTTTTCGCCATTTTCTTCAACAATTTCATAAACAGCCGCAGGACAATATCGTTGAGCTGGCTCGGCCCACTCCGGAAGGTTGATGTTGATTGGAATAGAGGGGTCTTTGAGCTTCAAGTGGCAGGGTTGATCTTCTTCATGGTTGGTATTGGACAAAAAGACCGAGGAGAGGCGGTCGAATGTCAGTTGTCCATCCGGCTTAGGATAGTCGATAGGCTTTGACTGAGCCGCCTTATCCAATTGTTTGAAATCAGCGTGGTTGTGGAGCGTATAGGGGAGTTTCCACCCCCCCAAGGTCTGGAAGGCAGAATGAATCAGACCAATCCAGAGACCCCAGTGGAATCCAGCGCGGATATTCCGAACCGCGTAGAGTTCCTGATAAAGCCAACTTTGACGGAACAGGTCTTTGTAGCTGGTCGCCTCTTTGTCGTTTATCTGTCTGGCTAAAGCTTCGGCAGCCAGCATACCGGACTTGATCGCCGCATGGTTGCCCTTGATCTTGGCAACATTAAGAAACCCTGCGCTGTCGCCAATTAGCAGGCCTCCCGGAAAGGTCAGCTCTGGCAGGGATTGCAAGCCACCTTCGACTAAAGCGCGAGCACCATAGGAAATGCGTTTGCCACCTGAAAGCAATTTTTTGAGATAGGGATGGGTTTTATGACGTTGCATTTCTTCAAACGGAGACAAATACGGGTTGGTGTAATCCAGACCAACAACATAGCCGATTGAAACCAGATTTCCATCCATATGGTATAGCCATGATCCGCCGTAGGTCTTGCTGTCCAGTGGCCAGCCAAGTGTATGGAGTACATGGCCTTGTCTATGGTTTTCGGGTTTTATTTCCCAGATTTCCTTGATGCCCAGACCATAGGTTTGAGGGTCGGCATTCCGGCATAAATCAAATTTCTTGATGAGTTGTTTGGTAAGTGATCCGTGGCACCCTTCGGCAAAAACAGTGTGTTTGGCATGGAGTTCCATGCCGGGTTGGAAGGAGTCGGTTTTCTCCCCTTGTTTGTTGATACCCATGTCGCCAGTGGCCACACCTTTGATTGATCCATCGTCATTGTAGAGAAGTTCGGACGCTGCAAAACCGGGATAGATTTCTACGCCCAGACTTTCAGCCTCGCTGGCTAGCCACTTT
>MNUG01000007.1:59666-106346 GCA_001871905.1 Alphaproteobacteria bacterium CG1_02_46_17
TAATGTAGTTGCCCTTGTTGTGCATTTGCGGTGGTGTGGGGAGTTTTATATATCCTTGTTTGCCCATCAGGATAAATTCATCCGAGGTTACGGAGCAGGAGAGCGGGGCTCCCTTATCTTTCCAATCGGGAATAAGCTCATTCAGGGCGCGTGGTTCAAAAACTGCGCCGGAGAGAAGATGTGCGCCGATTTCAGACCCTTTTTCCAGAATACACACACTTAGGTCGGGAGATATCTGTTTGAGGCGGATGGCGCAGGATAAACCAGCCGGGCCGCCACCCACGATGACAACATCATAGGTCATGCTGTCACGGTCGGTGCGGGGAATAGGAAGAGGGGTTGTTTTTTCTTCAGTCATATCGGTTTATCGTGTGGATGGGCTATGTGTGGCTGTTGCACGAGATTGCCATCTATATATAAAGTAAAGGCTGGGTAATTAAAACCAGAATCAGAATCAAAATTATTAGGCGCATGACAACATCTTCAAGAGCATCATCTGGGGAACTGACCGGACATGACGTGGCTTCTGCGTTGCAGTGGTATATGGATATTGGTTGGGACGAGGCTGTTCTGGCGGTTGCACAGGATCGTTTGGCGCATGACCCCTCCGTTTCTATTCAGGCGCCATTGGTTGCCCCTCACGCTGTTGCGGCGCAAAAAACCGCCAGTGTCGAGCCTTTAGGCACTGCCGAAGCGCGTGGTGCGGTTGGGTCGCTATTGTCTGGTGTCAGCAGCCTTGATGAATTAAAGCAAGCGCTCGGAAAATTTACTGGGATGGCGATTTCGAAAACGGCAACAAATATGGTGTTCGGGGATGGTAATCCTGCCGCGCGATTGATGGTTATTGGTGAGGTGCCTGATGCCGAGGATGACAAGATCGGGAGGGCCTTTGCAGGAGAAGCAGGGCAATTGCTAGACAAGATGATGGCTGCCATCGGCTTGTCTCGCCAATCTGCGGAAGCGGCAAAGGCTGTTTATCTAACTCAGGTTCTAAATTGGCGACCTCCGGGAAATAGAACACCGAGTGCTGCAGAGATTGATCTTTCAACACCGTTTTTGGAAAAGCATATCGACTTGGTAAAACCTGACGTCCTGCTATTCATGGGAAGCGTTCCGGTGAGGGCGTTGTTGGGGCGTACCGAGAGCATGACCAAGCTGCGTGGAAACTGGTTTGAATATAAATCCATCCCGTGTCTGGTGAGCTATCCTCCATCGTTTCTGTTGAAAAGCCCCGCAAAGAAACGTGAGTCGTGGGAAGATCTGCAAGCATTGCAGCAAAAACTCGTTTAATACATAGCCTTCAAATGTGAATTACCATTCTCCAAGTATTCATTACTGGGATTTAAGGTTAATGAGTGTTTTTTTATTGTAAATTTGAGTATTGATCACTTTTTATTGGCTCTGTAAGTAAAGATGCTAATTTATCGGGAGTAAAGGTTAATATTCACAAGATTGTATTATTGCTAACTTCCAATTTCTACTTTGATTATCAGATGGTTACGCCTCTATTCGTTTGGGGTGCGACAGAAGTCCATTTGCCTGAGAGTGTTTTTTTCTGGACAATATTTGCAGGTATTGATAAATCAGGCTCGCTATGCACAACGATGAGAAAAAACGCAGCATACGGATGACTTTGGTTATCCTGTGCTTGGTAGGCGGTGTGGTGTGTGGAGCTGCCGGAGTCGGCTCAGCGACAATAGGGACTTTGTCCTCTTCGCTGAAAAAGCCGGATCTGACCCGTGATAGTAATGCGGGAAGATCATTAGGAGCAGCCACAGAAACGTCCACTTCCCAAATTGGTATTGTCCTGCCGGAGGATTATTCGGCAGACGTGAAATTGTCTGCGGGTTACCATTTGGTCTGCAAGACGGTTCGTGACCATCTGCGTCAGGGGCGCCCAACTTATGCCTTGAAGCTTTTGAACAGCGATCCAATGGCTAAAAAACTGAAAAATTCCGAATTTGACCGTATTAAGGCCCAGATTGCCCAATCCTACTTGATAGAAGGTAAAATTGATCGTGCGGCCACCGTGGCCGAACAGGTTGTCCAGCGTTCCGGTAAAATAGTGCCGTTGGCTGGCTGGGTCGCTGGACAATCCGCATGGCGCAAAGGTGATTTTGGCCGTGCAGCAGATATGTTTGCTTTAACTGCCCGTTCCAAAGAGGCTTCGCCATGGTTGGCGTCTGGTGGTGCTTTCTGGGCGTCCCGCGCGTCTTTCCGTGCTGGCCGATATTCGGATGTCAGGGAATGGCAGGAAAAGGCCGCTCAGTATCCACGGACATTCTATGGCATGGTGGCGCTTAAGGCTCTTGGGCGGAATTATGACTTTAACTGGGATATGCCCGACCTCGGCTTTACCGATAAAGCTGATCTTGATAATTCTCCGTCTATTCAGGAGTCTATCCATCAGGCTCGTCAGGGAAATATGAGTGGGGCGATTAATGCCCTTTCGAAGTCGGGATGGTTGGCGTCTCCTGAAAAACGCGAGCAGGTTCTGGCTTATGTAATCGACCATAAAGTTCCGGCTTTGGTTCTATATCTGGCACGACGAACCAAATCCAAAGAAGGTCGTTTTTATGATCTGGCCCTTTATCCGGAAAGTCCTTGGGAACCCAAGGCCGGATATCAAGTGGACAAGGCCATTGTTCATGCCTTGATCCGTCAGGAGTCCCGCTTTAACCCGCACGCGACCAGCGGCATGGGTGCTACTGGCCTGATGCAGCTTTTGCCATCAACAGCCAAATATGTTGCCAGAGTTGAGAATGTTTCTTTGAAAGATCCTTCCGAGAATATCGATATTGGCCAGAAATATGTTGGTCAATTGATGCGTGATCCGCTCGTCAATAACGATTTGTTCAAAATGGCAGTGGCTTATAATGCGGGCCCGGGAAATCTGTCTCGCTGGAAAAAGCAATTAAAAGATATTGATGATCCGTTGTTGTTTATCGAGAGTATTCCGTCTTCTGAAACACGGGCCTTTGTTGAGCGTGTGATGGTCAATTACTGGATTTATCGTACCCGTATGGGACTGGATACGCCGTCTCTTGAGGCTGTGGCCTCCTTGGACAAGCCGGATTATGTCCGTATAGCGCGTAACATTGGTAATAGTGTTGTTGCTATGGCTTACCGGAACTGATTTCAGATTAATTCCAAAAACCTGTTATGTATCAATGGATCTCCGCAAGCCAGCAGCGTTGAATCTCCATGCAGGGTTTTGGGGAGACCTTTCCAATCGGTGATTTTTCCGCCTGCACTTTCGATAATCGGAACCAGTGCGATGAAGTCGTAAATTCCCAAGTGGTCTTCAGCTATTGCATCAATAAACCCATTGGCCATCAAGCCATAGAAATAACAATCTCCCTGATAGACTGTATATCTTGTGACGGCTTCAAAGCGGTCGAAACGCTGGGGGTCGTTGTGGGAAATTTGAGAGGCTGATCCTGTCCCAAAAATGGCTTGGGAAATGTCGGGGCATTTGCGGCATGATACAGGTTTTCCATTGAAGGTGGTCTGGTGCCCAATTTGTCCGATCCAGCGGTCTTTCAGAATAGGTTGGTCGATAATTCCCAGTATTGGCTTTTCTTCATGACACAAGCCAATCAATGTGCCGAAAGTCGGGCGGGCAATGGTAAAGGATTTTGTACCGTCGATTGGATCAATGACCCATGTCAGGCCGTTCTTACTTTCCTTGATGCCGAACTCTTCACCCAATATGCCGTCTTCGGGGTATTCGCGTTCAATGATGTCACGCAAGGTTTGCTCGATCTCACGATCGGCTTTGGTGACGGGGCTTTCGTCTTCTTTGCTGATAATGTCGAGCGGTGTACCGAAATAATGGCGGGCAATGTCTCCGGCTGTATCGGCCAGATGTTGTGCAAATGTCGTTGGAATCTCTTTGGTCATATAGTATCTATAGCGGATGTATGCACAGAATTTAAGACAAAAAATCTCCCCGGGACTGGAATTGGTGGATCGCGCGTTGCCATGCGGGATCAAATTGCCATCTACCTTATGGGCGTTTGTCTGGTTTTTTGTCCGCCAAGTCAAAATGCCTGTTTTTGTTTTCTTTGGATGCGGTGTGCTTGCCAATATTCTTTTGTCTCTCGAACCTTGGTATTTCGGACAGATTGCAGACCGGCTATCCTATTTTGTCGTTGGTACTGATTTTCCAGTAAGGTCACTTGTGCTTTTGGGACTTGGTTATATCGTTTTTGTTCAGATCGCGGCGCGGGTTATCTTTTCCTTTATGGGGTATTTGACCGCCCATTATATGATGCCATTTCTGATGATGATCCGGCGCCAATTGGGGCAATATATGTTCGGGCATTCTTATCGTTATTTTCAAGATGATTATGTCGGGCGTTTGGCCGGAAAAGTCATGGAGATGCCAGATTCCATACGGTTGATTATCCTCAATTTTGGCCATTTGCAATATTGTCTGATGCAAATTGCTATGGCGTTATTTTTCTACGCGTTTTTAGGCGTTGATTATGTGTTGTTGTTATTGGCCTATGTGGTTGGATCAACGTGGGTTGTGTGGTGGTCTGTGCGTTATGTGGGCCCGGCGAGTTATCTGGCTGTTGAAGATATGAATGTTGTGCGCGGACGGTATATTGATTGTCTGTCGAATATGTTTCTGGTTAAGGTTTTTGCACGTCGGACACAGGAAGATGCTTTATTGCGTGGCAGTCTGTATCAGGCTGGTACTACTGCTCAAGTAAAAAACAAACTGGTCTGGAGACAGGAAATCTTTCAGCATATCTGCAATGCTTTATTCCAGACGGGTTTGCTGATGCTTGTTATTTTCGGATATCGCAATGGTAGTGTGGTTTTATCCGATATTGTGATGGTTTTGACATTCGGTGTTATTATTACATCAAACAGCTGGTGGTTGACGCAACTCTTAATGGAGTTTTCCCAGTTGTTGGAAGAGGTACGCAATAGTGTTGATACGATTGTCCAGAATTTCGAGGTAACGGACAAGGAAGACGCGTCGGTTTTGCAGGTTCAATCTGCTGACATTTCTATTTCAAATCTTACATTTTCTTATCCCGGGCGCCCTGTGTTTGATGGGTTGTCTCTTGAGATCAAGGCCGGAGAAAAAGTCGGGCTGGTCGGGCCTTCGGGAGCGGGGAAATCAACTCTCGTTCAGCTATTGCTCAGGCTTTATGATGTGCAGGGTGGTGAGGCCAAGATTTCAGGGCAGAATATTGCTGGTGTGACGCAGGACAGTTTGCGTGAGGCCATTGCTGTTATTCCGCAATCGTCTGATCTGTTGCATCGATCTATTTTAGAAAATATCCGGTTTGGATCTGAAACATCCTCACTTGAAGATGTCGAGCGGGCTGCCAAATTAGCTCATGCAGACGAGTTTATTCTGGGGCTGGTCGATAAGGACGGGCGTCGTGGCTATGATGCTGAAGTCGGCGAGCGCGGCGTTAAACTTTCTGGAGGGCAAAGGCAGCGTATTGCTTTGGCACGGGCAATTTTGAAAGATGCCCCGATTTTGATACTAGATGAAGCGACGTCGGCTTTGGATAGTGAATCCGAAAAATTGATCGAAGAGAGTTTGAAAACCGTTATGGACGGACGGACTGTTCTGGCGATTGCTCATAGGTTGTCAACGCTGCAAAGCATGGATCGTCTGATTGTAATGGATCAGGGGAGAATTGTTGAACAAGGCTCGCATACTGATTTATTGGCTCAAAACGGGCTTTATGCAAGGCTGTGGGCTTTGCAGACTGCCGGGTTTATAGGGGACGGTGCAAAACACTAAAACCCTTTGAAAAATAAACAGTTTTCGTCTAAATTATCTGACCTAGCCAAATTAGAGAGATAAGATGAAAACAGTTAAGGATATTCGTTCCGAATTTTTGGGATATTTTGAAGGACAGGGGCATGAAGTTGTCCCGTCGAGTTCTTTGATCCCGCATAATGACCCGACCCTGATGTTTGTGAACTCGGGTATGGTGCAATTCAAGGATATTTTTACCGGAAAAGAAACACGCCCCTATACACGCGCAACAACAGCCCAAAAATCTGTTCGTGCGGGCGGCAAGCATAATGATCTGGATAATGTCGGCTATACGGCACGCCACCATACATTCTTCGAGATGATGGGGAATTTTTCGTTTGGTGATTATTTCAAGGATGATGCGATTCCGTTCGCATGGGAAATGGTAACCCAGGTTCTGGGACTGTCTGCTGAAAAATTATGTGTGACGGTCTATCATGATGATGAACAGGCTGCGAATATCTGGAAGAAAGTAACCGGATTTTCTGACAGCAAAATCATCCGTATAAATACGATGGATAATTTCTGGATGATGGGGGATACAGGGCCTTGCGGGCCATGTTCCGAAATTTTCTATGACCATGGAGATAAAGTCTGGGGAGGGCCTCCGGGTTCTGCCGAACAGGATGGTGATCGCTTCATCGAAATCTGGAATCTGGTGTTTATGCAGTATGAACAACTTGCTGATGGATCTCGTGTTCCGTTGCCAAAACCGTCGATTGATACAGGGATGGGGTTGGAACGTGTGGCGGCGGTATTGCAAGGCCAACATAATAACTATGACATTGATTTGTTCCAATCAATTATCAAACATTCCGCAGATTTGACGGGTGTTTCTGCTAACGGGGACATGGTGGCGTCCCACCGTGTGATTGCTGACCATTTGCGGGCTGCGGCGTTTCTGATTGCTGATGGTGTTATGCCGTCGAATGAAGGCCGTGGGTATGTGTTGCGCCGGATCATGCGTCGCGGGATGCGTCATGCGCATTTGCTCGGGGCTAAAGATCCGTTACTTGTAAAGTTATTTCCAACTTTGCAATCGACTATGGGCGAAGCTTATCCGGAATTATATCGGGCGCAGGCCTTGATTTCCGAGACCCTTAAAATGGAAGAGACCAAATTCAAGCAGACGCTTGATCGCGGGTTGAAGTTGTTGGATGAAGAGACTTCGAAACTGGGAGAAGGTCAAATTCTGGCCGGTGATATCGCCTTTAAGCTTTATGATACTTATGGGTTTCCGCTGGACTTGACTCAAGACGCCTTGAAAGAGCGCAAGATTGATGTTGATGTTGTCGGGTTTAATGAGTGTATGAACCGCCAGAAAGCCGAAGCACGTAAAGCTTGGGCAGGGTCGGGTGATGTTGCCACCGAGAAAATCTGGTACGAGATGGCTGAAGCCAAAGGTGGAACAGAATTTTTGGGCTATGATAAAGAATCTTCAGAAGCCGAGATTGTTGCGATCATCAGAAATGGTGAGATTGTGACAGAAGTTCAGGAAGGCGATGATGTCTCTATTCTTTTGAACCAGACACCTTTTTATGCTGAGTCCGGTGGACAGGTCGGTGATATGGGCATTTTGCAAAATGATCGAGCAGTTTTCGTGGTGTCGGATACGGCCAAGAAGCTTGGTAAACTGCATGTCCATGTTGGACGCGTCAAGAGTGGCTCCTTTAAGGCTGGGCAAGGTGTCGAAGCGCGTGTCGATGTTGCTCGCCGTAGTAAAATCAAAGCGCATCATTCTGTAACCCATCTGTTGCATGAAGCTTTACGTCAGACTTTGGGAGATCATGTCGCGCAGAAAGGGTCTTTGCAAACACCGGATAGAACGCGTTTCGATGTGGCACATCCGCTTGCCATGACTATGGAACAAATTCAGACAGTTGAACGGATGGTCAATGAAGAAATCTGGGCGGATTCGCCTGTGGTCACCAAGTTGATGGATTTGGAGGCTGCTCAAACTTCTGGTGCGCGTGCTTTGTTCGGTGAAAAATACGACGCAGAAGTTCGTGTGGTGTCTATGGGACGCGCCAATGATCGTGGCTCTATTCCGTTCTCTGTCGAGCTGTGCGGTGGAACACATGTTTCCCGTACCGGTGAAATTGGATTGTTCAAAATTGTAGCTGAGTCTGCTGTTGGGTCTGGCATTCGCCGTGTTGAGGCTGTGGCTGGTGCAACCGCTCTGGCCTATCTGGAAGAACAGGAACATCGTTTGATGGAGGCAGCAGGTGTTTTGAAAACCAATGCGCCGGATGTGGTTGACCGTGTTAAAGCTTTGTTGGAAGAGAAGAAAAAACTTGAACAAGAACTGACCAATTTGCGCCGTAAGATGGCTACAGGAGGCGGGGCGAACGACTCTGCTCCTCAAGCCAAAGACATTGGCGGGGTCAAGTTTATCTCGCGCATTCTGGAAGATGTTCCGGCGAAAGATCTGAAATCTATGGCAGATGACTTCAAAACCCAGATCGGATCAGGCGTCGTAGCCTTGATCGCCAGTTCCGAAGGTAAGGTTTCGATCGTTGTTGCTGTGACCGATGATCTGACGGCTAAAATCAGTGCGGTTGATCTGGTTCGTGCCGGAGCAGAGGCTTTGGGCGGTAAAGGTGGCGGTGGTCGTCCCGATATGGCACAGGCTGGCGGCACGAACGCGGCTGCTGCCAATGATGCGGTTGCTGTGATTGAAAAGTTGATCGGCTAAGATTGGTCTGGCTATAAAAAAAGAGGGGCTGTTTTGCCCCTCTTTTCATGTATGAAGTTAGTGAATGATATTCGCCAATAATTCTTTTTGGGTTTTAGGCAAAGAAAAATGGGTCATCAGCTCATTGGCATGATGTGATCCATTGTTATAGGTTTCCATTGCGTTGTTCATGATTTCTTCGGCATTGTAATCCTTGTCGCACATACATAAGAAACCACCTTTCTTAAGTATCGAAAGATTGGCATATCTTCTAAGAGCTTGAACGCGGTCAAAGATTTCATCGCAGGCGCTAGAAACAATAAAGTGTCGACTTAATCCAGCCTCATGACATGAGGCACTCGCTTCTTTCATGCGACGTTCAATGTCTCTCATTGCTTTTGGAAAATGTGCTTCTTCCATGGCGCTATAAGAGATTTGCATCTCTGCGAGCATCTGTTGAGATTCGCTGCTAACAAGAATATGGGTTTTCAAAGCTGCATGTCCGCCTTCTTCACATGGTTTGCGGAATTGATCTTTATATGAGGTGACGGTTATCCCAGTAGGAGGATCATCGCAGAGCAATGCATTTCTTAAAGTTGCGGCTTCTTGCGGGGTATTAACTAATATCTGAAATCTTAAATAGTCGAGAATTCTTTCCGGACGTTGATTAACATTCGGATCAACAAGTTTCCGATTTGCGGAGCTTATTTCTTTCAGGAACCTGTTATCGTCAGTGTGTTGCTTCATGTATTCTATCAATGGATCAATTTCTGATAAAGAATACTGATTTCCTGCATCATCTTTTAGTTTGGCAAATGGAGCGAGTTGTAGAAGTGTCTTCGCTGATTCGAGAGCCTCAATTCTCAGAGCTCGTGCCGCGTCATGGTAACCATTTACCGATTTTTTTTCAGGATGGATGTCCGTATCCCAATTGGCTTTGTAGGGAATATTGGGCGCCGCCAATACACATTTTTGAAACTCGTTTAGTAGCTTCTTCTTTGCCATAATCAATCATTAATCCCTGGTAGTTTTTATTTTTATAATTAATAAAATGGTACGCCTAGCGTTGGTTTTAGGTCAAATAAAAAAGTAAGTTTTTCTTTGATTTTCTTTGTTTTTGTATTGAAAAAGCCCTTCTTATGAGTTTATTCGCTATTAGGTATGCTATTAACGCATATCTTTAGCCAAAGTCAAGAAAATCATCCATCTATCTACAAGAAATTTACTTGTTTTTTGTGTTTCAAGCCCCTATAAGCAGGGCAACAAATTTTGATGAAAAACCTGAGATATGAGGGATATTAAGAATGGCAATCGAACGCACCTTTTCGATTATTAAACCTGATGCAACCAAACGTAACCTGACTGGCGCGATTAATGATCGTTTTGAGAAGGCCGGACTGCGTATTGTGGCCCAAAAACGCATTCAGATGACTGAAGGTCAGGCTAAAAAATTCTATGAAGTTCATGCCGCGCGTCCGTTTTATGGCGAATTGGTTAGTTTCATGATTTCTGGCCCTGTCGTGGTGCAGGTTCTGGAAGGCGAGAACGCTGTTCTGAAAAACCGTGAAATCATGGGTGCAACCAACCCCGCAGACGCAGCAGAAGGCACCATCCGTAAGGATTTTGCTGAAAGCATCGAAGCAAACTCGGTTCATGGATCGGATAGTGCTGAGAATGCGGCAATTGAGATTTCATATTTCTTTGCTGGTTCAGAAATCGTCGGATAAGTCGTATAATCCGCCATTAGTTTACATATTAATTATTGACAGGGATACCTCTTTAGGTTATCCCTGTTTTATCTTATAAAAAATAAAACTTATTAAAAAGTGAGCGTGTGTGATGAAGTGTATGCAAGATGGTCCAGGTTCGCTGGTTTTTACCTTTCAGGAAGCCGGTGTCGAGTTAAGAACCCAATCCCCCCATGGAACTGAAAATCAAGTTGTCGAAGAGGTCGAACGACTGGTAGCTCAGGCTAAAGAAAAGGCTGGAGTGGTTGATCCCTACGGAGATATCCTCGCAAAATTGAAAGCGCCGCTTATCATGACAACGGGTGCACGGCGTATTGATCTTTGAATTTGACAGTCGTCCCTGTTTTTGGCTATCTCTAAATACTTAAGAAAAAACACATGCAAAAATCTTGCAGGACAGGGATATACTTATGGTTCAACAATCAGGCGGCAACGTCAGCGACTCTATCCATTCAAATTATTTAAGCGCAAGCCGTGATTTTTATCGAGCCTGCAGAGAGAATCTTGGCATTCCTGTTGTTAAGCTGGCCGTGTCGGTGGCTTCAATTGGAGGAGGGATTTTCTTCGCGGCAAATGAAGGCTATGCATTGGCTGGTATGATGGGTGTTTTATCTTGCGTGTTTGCGGGCAGTGCAGTCCGAACCGCCCGTGAAAGCGGAGAGCCCATTCTCGAGGCTTATGAGCGGATGAAATCAGCTAAAGAAAAACTTCAAGCCTCATCATTTCCATCATAATCAAAAAGCCCCGTTGAATTCGGGGCTTTCCTGAATTTTCTTTATGTTTAAGCATCCATTGCTTTGACAATCTCTTCGGTCATTTTCTTGGCATCGCCCAACAGCATCAGTGTGTTATCAGCAAAAAAGAGTGGGTTATCTACCCCTGCGTAACCTGCACCCATTGACCTCTTTACAAAGAGAACAGTTTTTGCACGATCTACATCGAGAATCGGCATACCGTAGATCGGCGAAGACGGATCCGTGCGTGCGGCAGGGTTGGTGATGTCATTAGCGCCAATGACGTAGGCGACATCGGCTTGGGCGAAATCACGGTTGATATCTTCCAGTTCAAAGACCTCGTCATATGGGACATTGGCTTCAGCCAAGAGAACGTTCATGTGACCGGGCATCCGTCCGGCAACAGGATGAATGGCAAACTTGACTTCAACCCCGTGTGCTTTGAGGGTATCGGCCATTTCACGCAGAACGTGTTGTGCTTGTGCCACCGCCATTCCGTATCCGGGGACGATAATCACTTTCGCTGCGTTTTTCATGATAAAGGCAGCATCATCGGCTGACCCGATTTTGGCAGCTTTATCGGAGGGGCCTTTGACGGCAGCACTTCCTGCCTCTGCGCCAAACCCACCCAGAATAACATTGAGGAAAGAGCGATTCATTCCTTTACACATGATGTAGGAGAGGATGGCTCCTGATGCACCGACCAGCGCCCCTGTAATAATCAGCAGAGGGTTTTGCAGTGTGAACCCGATCCCTGCTGCGGCCCATCCGGAATAGGAGTTGAGCATCGAGACGATCACCGGCATATCCGCACCGCCTATCGGGATAATCAACAAGATACCCAGAACCAGAGACAACAGGATAATTGCCCAGAATATGGCTCCACTTTCCGACATACACAGCATAACGACCAGAGCGACCAGAGCGAGTGCAATGATCGCATTGATAAGATGCTGTCCAACAAAGGTAACTGGCTTGCCCGAGATTACACCTTGCAACTTACCCCATGCAATGATTGACCCTGTAAAGGTGATTGCTCCGATGGCAACGCCCAAGGACATTTCAATCAGAGAAGACATGTGAATATTCCCGGGAGAACCGATGCCATAGGCTTCCGGATTGTGGAAGGCTGCGACGGCTACGCAGACTGCCGCCAGACCAACGAGAGAGTGGAAGGCCGCAACGAGTTGAGGCAAAGCCGTCATCTGGATCTTTACGGCTGTGACAGCACCTATTGTGCCGCCGATAATAATACCGGAAATAATCAAGGCGTAAGACTGGACGTTTGGTGTAGATAAGGTGGTGGCAATCGCCAAGCCCATCCCAAGCATTCCAAAGTTTAATCCTTGGCGGGCGCTTTCAGGGTGTGATAATCCGCGTAGTGCCAGAATGAAAAGCACGGAGGATGCAAGATAGAGAAGGGATGCAAATTCAGCCATAATTCTTACTTTCTTTTTCGTTCGTTCTTTTCAGGGTTACGATTTCTTTTTGAACATATGTAGCATGCGGCGGGTGACGATAAATCCGCCAAAGATATTGATGGACACCAATATCACAGCGATGAACCCTACGACTTTCGAGAAGCTGGTTGCTTCCGGGCCTGCCGCAATCAAAGCTCCGACAATGATGACAGAAGAAATTGCGTTTGTGATCGCCATAAGTGGAGAGTGGAGTGCAGGGGTTACGCGCCAGACCACATAATATCCGACGAAGCAGGCGAGAACGAAGATGGTCAAGCCCATAGTCAGGAAGTCGCTGTTATGTCCCATGGCAAAGCTGTAAGATGTAACATCTTTTGCCAGACTGTCTGCTTGAGCGGAGAGTTGTTGAGCCAGATTTGAAACCTGACTTGCTTGATCGGCGATTGCGTTTTGCGGGTCAGCCATTTTTGTTACCTCGTGTTCTTGAATTTATTTCTATTGAAAATTGGGATGAACGATCTGGCCATCTTTGGTCAGAACACTTGCTTTTACAATGTCGTCTTCCATGTCGAGAGAAAGCTCTCCATCCTTGTTGACGAGAATGCCAAGAAGGTTCAGCAGGTTGCGGGCATAAAGAGAAGATGCATCTGTTGCCACGCGTGATGGAACATTCAAGTATCCGATAATCTTAACGCCGTTGATTTCGACAATCTCGCCGGGTTTGGACAAGGCGCAATTTCCACCCTGTTCTACAGCAAGATCAACAATGATAGAGCCGGGCTTCATAGATCTGACCATGTTTTCGGTGACCAGAACTGGCGCAGGGCGTCCGGGAATTAAAGCAGTTGTAATCACAATATCTTGTTTGACTAGAGTTTCTGCAACCAAGGCGGCTTGTTTTTGTTTGAAGTCATCAGACATTTCTTTGGCGTATCCACCTGCGGTTTCTGCCTGCTTCATTTCTTCACTTTCAACCATGACAAAACTTGCACCCAAAGACTGAACTTGTTCCTTGGCTGCCGGACGGACATCGGTGGCTGACACAATAGCGCCCAGACGTTTCGCCGTGGCAATGGCCTGAAGTCCTGCGACACCTGCACCCATCACAAAGACGCGGGCAGGGGCGATGGTTCCTGCGGCAGTCATCATCATCGGGAAAGCGCGGGTATAAAGAGACGCCGCATCAAGGACGGCTTTGTATCCGGCCAAGTTTGATTGTGAAGAAAGGACATCCATTGCCTGAGCACGCGTAATACGCGGAACCAGTTCCATAGAAATGGTGGTGACATCAGCATGAGCAAAGGAAGAAATCTTTTGTGGGTTATTGTAAGGCGAGAGCATGCCTACCAATAAAGCCCCCTTTTTCATTCTGGGCAACTCGGCAGGTGATTGCACACATAATATAATGTCTGCATCTTTTGCGGCTTTATCATTATCCGGTGCCAGCGTGGCTCCTGCTGCCTCGAATTCAGAATCGATATAGGAGGCATGGAGACCTGCTCCGCTTACAACAGATACCGAGAAACCCTTCGCAATATATTTTTTTACGGTTTCTGGTGTGGTGGCAACGCGGCCCTCGAATTCGGCAGTTTCCTTTAATACGGCAATTTTCAAAGCCATGTCCTGTTATCCTTATCTCATTATCGTTTTTGAGACGGCCAGTTTGCCCCAAGGATAGAGGTTTGAAAAGGTCTAGAGCAGGATATTTGAAGTTATCAACAAATAGGCCTTATTTAAGCAGTTCGTTAAAAGCACTTATCTGTAGCAAAAGGGTGGTGAGTTCGCGTTCTGGCAAAGGTTTCGTAAAATAGTACCCTTGTCCGAAGCGGCAGCCCATCTCGCCCAATTTTAGGGCCTCTTCTTTATGCTCGATGCCCTCGGCGATAACTTCGATATTTCTTGCCTTGGCTTCGGCAATGATTGTTTTGACCAATTCGTAAGCTTTGGGAACAGTGAGAATGTCCTTGATAACCAGATGGTCGATTTTGACCGTGCTGATTGGAAAATCATCCATGTGCTTGAAAAAGACATTAGGATCGCCCAGACCATAGTCATCAATGGCGATTTTTAGACCTGTTTTTCGACACAACCCCAAAATAGCCTTGGAATTTTCACGCTGATTTTTCAGAAGTTCACCGGTGATCTCCAATTGTACTTGTATCGGGCGGACATCACTGGCGCTGATAACATTATACATTTCGTCCAGAAAGCTTTCATCGGCCAGATCGCTGGGGCTGAAATTCACACTCATATAGATGTGTTCGTTGTGCCCGACGTGGCTCTCCAGACGCTTTAAGGCACGGATGGCTTCTTTTAGGGCCCATTTACTGGCCTCGACGATTAATCCGGTATGTTCGGCGACAGGAATGAAGATTCCGGGGGAAATAAATCCCCGCTCGGGGTGATTCCAACGCATCAGGGTTTCAAAGCCAGCCACCAGTCCGGTTTTAAGGTGGACAATTGGTTGATAATAAAGAGAAAGTTGGTGACCCAGCATAGCTTGCTGGAACTCGCTTGCAAGTTCGCGTTCCGGAATCTGATCCGGAGGTGTGTCTGGAGGGGAAACTGCTTTTTCTTCTGGATTCATTGGCTTTTGCTTGAAAAATTGTCCTTGTGCAGGGGATGTACT
This sequence comes from Alphaproteobacteria bacterium CG1_02_46_17, assembly GCA_001871905.1. GTDB lineage: Bacteria > Pseudomonadota > Alphaproteobacteria > Micavibrionales > Micavibrionaceae > UBA1573. The sequence continues at coordinate 74,667 of MNUG01000007.1, forward strand.
GCCCCGAGTGTGCCCGAAAGGGTTTAGAGAAGAGTTAACATGAACTTCGTCTATTGTAAAAACCTATGTGAATAATGTAAAAATCACCTAAATTATGGATGAAATCTTCTTGACAGGGGCTATGGCGAACTTGTAGTGTCCGGTCTCCAAAAGAAGACTAAATTAAGGATTTTAGCGATGAAAGTCGTCAATTCACTCAAGACACTTAAAACCCGTGACCGTAATTGCCGCGTTGTTCGCCGCAAGGGACGTGTTTACGTCATCAACAAGAAAAACCCACGTTTCAAGGCACGTCAGGGCTAATTGTTCGACCGTTCGGGTTATTTGGCTCTGACCTTGGGTGGCTTGTTCACTTAAGTAAGATCCGAATGACGTGATCGCCTGTTGCGTGTTGGTTCAAGCTTGTGTACATCTTATAAAGATTTCCGCTTCCCCCAAGTCCTTTGGCGGGAAGTTTGCTATGACCTTAACCGTACGCCCCGAAAGGGAAGATTTAGGACTTATCATGTTTGCTCGACTTTTCAGTATGCTCTCTGCCGATATGGCGATTGATCTGGGGACGGCCAATACTCTGGTTTACGTTCGTGATCGCGGTATTGTCCTTAATGAACCTTCTGTGGTGGCGATCTCGACCGAATCAGGACGCAAGACAATCCGAGCAGTTGGTATTGAAGCCAAGCAGATGCTGGGGCGCACTCCAGGAAATATTCAAGCCATTCGCCCTTTGCGTGACGGTGTCATCGCAGACTTCGAAGTCACAGAAGCGATGATTAAACACTTTATCCGCAAAGTTCATAATCGCCGGACGTTTGTTTCCCCTAAAATGGTTATTTGTGTGCCAGCCGGATCGACCACTGTCGAGCAGCGGGCCATTGTTGAATCGGCAGAGAGTGCCGGCGCATCTGAAGTTCATTTGATTGAAGAGCCGATGGCTGCGGCGATCGGGGCAGGATTACCGGTGACCGAGGCCTCCGGTTCTATGGTGGTTGATATTGGTGGTGGGACATCAGAAGTTGCTGTGATCTCTCTGGGTGGGATCGTTTATGCGAAATCAGTGCGGTGTGCCGGTGACAAGATGGACGATGCTATTATCGCGTATATTCGCCGTGTGCATAATTTGTTGATCGGTGAAACAACTGCTGAACGGATTAAAAAGGAAATCGGGTCTGCGTTACAGCCAGCCGAAGGGCCGGGCCGCACCTTGCAAATCAAGGGACGTGATTTGATTAATGGTGTACCTAAGGAAGTCGTTGTGACCGAGCGCCAAATCTCTGAAGCTTTGATCGAGCCGATCAGCCAGATTATAGCGGGCGTTAAGGTTGCTCTTGAAAATACACCACCTGAACTGGCGTCAGATATTGCCGAACGTGGGATTGTCCTGACCGGTGGTGGTGCGCTTTTGACAAATCTCGACCATTTGTTGCGTCATGCAACAGGGTTACCGATTACAGTTGCGGATGATCCGTTGACTTGTGTGGCTTTGGGGACAGGCCATGCTTTGGAAGAAATGAAAACCCTTCGTAGCGTTCTGATAGGAGCATATTAATATGATAAAAAGTTATGCAGCGTTTCTTGATAGTCCCAAAAGTCCATTTCGGGCGATGGAAGTCTCTTTTGATTTGACTGAACTTGATATCCAGAAAAAAATTGCCGCCTATGTGAATGAAAAGAGACTTACTCCTCTTCCAGTTGGTGCAACCAATTACATGGTTGTTACAACGGAAACTCCGCAATTGGCGGCCAACTTTGCCAAATCTTTCGGTCTTGTTTATTTAAGCGTTGAACAAATGCGAGCCAAAAGGCTTGATGAAATTAACGCAAAAAACACAAAAGCAGATTTTGGAAAAGGATGGGAAGAAATGGCCCGTGGATTTGATTCCTTCTCTGAGCTTTTCGGTGGCCCGCGTCGTTAAGTTCTGGTTTGAAGTGTAGGAGCTCTTTTCCTTTTTCTTTTCTCTCGACAAGAATAATGCTCCCTCTATACTCAGACGAATGGATATCTTTTTAGCCGCCTTTATCACTCTGTTTGTGATTGTTGATCCGCTGGGAACCTCTGCTGTGTTTCCCAGCCTTGTTCGTGGGCAAACGAAGCCTCAGGTGCTCTCTATTGCCATTAAGGCATCTATTGTTGCGGCATTGATCCTTGTCCTTTTCGGGATTGGTGGTGAGGCGCTTCTCCATTATTTGGGAATTTCTATTCCGGCATTCCGTATTGCGGGTGGATTGTTGCTGTTCGTTACGGGGTTCCGCATGATTATGGGCTATCACGATCAGGATCAGGTGGAATCGGAAAAGAGCATCTATCAGGATCGTTCCGATGTTGCTGTTTTTCCATTGGCGATACCTCTTCTGGCTGGCCCTGGCAGCATGACTGCCGCATTGTTGCATATGACCAATGTCAGCAGTGCTTTTGACAAAGGGATGGTTGTGGCGGCAATTATTGCTGTGCAGGTTATTTCTTTTGTATCAATGCTGGGTGCAGAAAGACTGGTAAAGGTCTTTGGTTCGATGGGCAGTACGTTATTGGCTAGATTGGTCGGGATTTTGATGGCGGCTATGGCGGTTCAGTTCCTGATTGATGGTTTGAAGCAAATTATTCTATAAAACTTGATTCTGGCGTATTTTCTGATCAGGAAGACAAGGCTTTTTCTTCAATTTCACTATTTCAAATTTGAAGCAAATTTCATTTGTATTTCTGACAAATTCTTAATGCACTGTTTTTTCAGGCCTTTTGCTAAGTATCTGTAATTTATATGGAAATTGAAACATCATTAACGCACCTTTAACCGTTTCCGGCTTATTCTTGAGATGTAAGGATTGAGCTTTACTAATAAGAGATCTTGCTGGAAAAGGAGAAACACATGCTGAAACTTATTGCTTTTGTACAGGCTTATAAAGCCAAAGAAGACGGTGCGACCGCTATTGAATATGCGCTGATTGCATCTGGTATTGCTTTGTTGATTGTATCTGCTGTTTATCTGTTCGGTGGTCAGTTGGAAACAACATTCACCAATATGACAGATACGCTGGCTAACGGTCCTGCTGCTCCGTAGTTGTGAGGCGTACTTTCTGTTGATAATTTATGCGGAAGCCCGCCCGGTTGGGTGGGCTTTTGACTGCCAATTTCTGAATATCTTCCTTTGATCTTTCTTCAACTTATAAATCAGAAAATTACATGATCGGTTTTATTTTATTCTTGTTCGGGGTGATCGTAACCCTTGGTATGTGCGGTCTTGCGGCTTGGTCGGATTTTCGTGGATTTCGCATACCCAATATCGTCTCTCTCGTTATTCTTGGAATGTTTATCGTTACCTATGCGGGTTTATCGGCGCTGGGGGAACGCGAGATTATCTTTATGCCTCTCAAGTCCCATATCGGGGCTGCTCTTTTGGTTCTCGTTGTGACGCTGGCGATGTTTGCGCTCAAGCAGTTTGGGGCAGGGGATTCCAAATTTGCAACTGTGATTGCTTTATGGGTCGGCTTATCTGGTCTGGTTCCATTCCTTCTTTATATGTCTCTGGCTGGTGGTGTTATTGCCATCATTTCTCTGGTGCTCAAGAAAAAGAAAATTTTTACCAATCCCCCTGAAGGAAGTTGGATTGATAAGGCACAGCAGGGATATCCCTCTGTTCCATATGGCATAGCTCTTGCACTAGGAGCTTTGGCTGCGTTTATTTTTGAGGGGTATCTCGATTTTTCAAGATGGAGTGAAGTATTCTGAAAAATGTATTTATGGTTTGTTAAAATGTCTGGGTTATGTGTGGAGATGGCTAAATCTTTCTTGTCTTGTATCCTCACCAACCTCAAATCAATTTTTATGACGACTGGATTTCATTATGAATAAAAATATTCTGATAGTGATGAGTGGAGGATTTCTGGTCGCGTTGTTGGTTGCGATTATTGTTCAGGCCAGTTTCGGATCAAAAAAAGAAGGCATGGTTGAAATTCTTGTTGCCGCAAAACCCTTGAAAACCGGAGATGTTGTTGCGGAAGGAAATTTCAAATGGCAGGAATGGCCCGAGGTATCGGTTATTCAAGGCGTTATCCGTCGCGATAAAAGTAAAAAAATGTCTGATATGGCATCTGGTCGTCTGCGCCGCAGTATGGAAGCCGGAGAGCCTTTGTTTCCAACCTATTTGACATCTGCTGGTCACGGTAATGTTCTGGCCGCCGGCATGGAGCAGGGTATGAGGGCGATGGCGATTAAAGTTTCTGCAGAATCTATGGTGGGTGGATTTATTTCCCCAGGAGATCGTGTGGATGTTTTATTAACCTATCAGGTTCGCTTGTCGGGAAGCGAACAGGATGAGATCGCCGATAAAGTTAGTCGTCATGCGACTCAAACTGTTATGGAGAATGTTAAAGTTCTGGCGATCGACCAGAATGCCGCAAAAGATGATGGCACTAAAGCAAAGGTTGGTCGCACCGTGACTTTGGAAGTTGACGTGAAAGGTGCGGAGCGTTTGGCTCTGGCAGGCGAGATGGGAGATCTGTCTTTGATATTGCGGGCATTGGGTGACAATCAGTCAAGTGCTTCCAGAAAACAACCTTTTACCACTGATGTGGAGGTCGGGGCTGTTTTGAAGGAGATAGGTGAAATGAAAAAGAACTCTGGTGGGAGTTCTGATATTGTGCGAGTCTATAATGGGCAAAGCATAGAGAATGTGAATGTCCGTCGATAGGTTGTTTCTTTAATCTTCTGTGGGCTCTCCACGTACTTTTCTAACGTTTGAAACAAAAGGCAAAGTAAATGTTGTTTACAGGTTTGACCATAAAATTGACCTCGCGAGTCAGGATTCTGTCCGTGGCTGTCGTATTGATGGTTGCTGTTGCGACCGGTATGGCCAGCCCTGTTCTTTCTTCACCCGAAGGGGTTATGAAATTGACGATTGGTAAGGCCGATGTGGTCGATATCTCTGGAGCCGTTGCCGACATTATGGTGGCTGATCCAAAAGTTGCCGATATTTCTGTTTTACAAAGTAATAAGCTTTATATCGTTGGCGCTAGTATCGGAGACACGAACGTGATCGTGCTTGATAAGGGTGGAAATGTTATCTCCAAATTTGATGTGAATGTTTCGATTGATACCAAAGCCATTGATGCCATGATTCTAAATGTTTTTCCCAAGGAAAAAGACGTTCACATTCATATGATCGGCGATCAGGCTGCTTTGACCGGTTCTGTTTCTACACCGGCTGTTGCTCAAAAAATAGCTCGTTTGGTGGCGGCGCATATGGGGGAAGTTCAGGGCAATGAAGGGCAAATAGATCAGATTATCGAGAACTTTTTGACTGTTCGTGGACAACAACAGGTTATGTTGCGTGTTCGTATGCTGGAAGTATCGCGCGATGTTTTGAAAGAGCTGGGGCTTGAGGCCAGCAGTACCAATAATGGCGGTTCTTCTTCCCGACTGGGTGGGAATGTTGCTGTCAATACCAGAACAGGTTTGACCGAAGATCCGTTCGGTATCACCAGTCTATTATTCAACTCTGCCATTGGTGGGTTGGGGGATATTCAGTTTTTGATTAATGCATTGGAACGTGACAATCTTGCGAATGTTCTGGCGGAACCAAACTTGACGGCGGTTTCTGGTGAGCAGGCAGGGTTTCTGGCAGGGGGTGAGTTCCCTGTACCAACGGGACGTGACCGTGATGGAAATATTGTGATCGAATATAAACAATTCGGTGTGTCCTTGAATTTCAAACCGATTGTGTTGTCTGATGACCGAATTAGCTTGCAATTGAATACCGAGGTTTCGTCTCTTGATCCGGGTCAGGGTATTACTTTGGCGGATATTCAAATCCCCGGTCTTGATATCCGCAAAGCTTCGACAACTGTCGAGATTAATTCCGGAGGGTCTTTGATGATGGCTGGTTTGTTAAAGTCTGAAAACATCAAAGGCATGGCTGGCTTGCCGGGGGTTAAGGATACTCCTGTGATTGGGGATTTGATTTCTTCAAAAAGCTTTGAGCGTCAGGAAACCGAATTAGTTGTCATTGTTTCGCCTTATCTGGTTCAACCTTATGCCGATACGACACAGGCGAAAGCTGTCTTTGAAAAATTCGGAGCAAATCTACCACCACCTCCTCCGACTGCTGCGATGACGCCTCCTGATAAAGGCAAAGCTCAGGCTCTTTATACACAAGAGCAGGTTGCCGATGTTGTTGATGTCGAGGCCGAAGATTTGCCCAAAATTGTGAATTCACCGATGAGTAATGTGTTTTCAAAAAATATGAGAAAAATATATGGCGATCGTGTCGGGAATATTCCGAAGGACGATCAGGCTTTTGGATATATGCAGGATTAACACTATGCCGGATGAGCATGGAAGGATTTTATGATGAAGATTTCTGTTTATATGGCCAGTATTCTGGTTCTTTCAACGGTTGCGATGGGGGGCTTGACCGGATGCTCTGTCGAATCCAAAACCTGGGTTAATGAAAACCGTATGGAAGTTCAAGAAGACCAGTTTACCGATACGTTTGAAACACAAAAGCTCGATGATGCAACCTTGCGCGCGATTGCTGTATATCATAGCCGATATGGTAATGGGCCTTTGATGGCGTCTGTTTCATATGACCCTAAATCTTCCCGCAATACGCTTGCAAAAGCAAAGAGCGAAGCTGCGCGAATTATGAGCGAACTACACCGTAATGGGGTAGAGGATGTTCGAATCTCAACAACGGCTGTGGCGGGTATTGGTGACGTGTCCAATACTGTTATGAGCTTTGAGGCTTTGACGGCTCAGGCTCCGACAGGTTGCGGTATGATGCCCGGATATTACAAGCCTGAGGATATTCAGTCCGAGGCGAATGGTGACCCTCAATATCGATATGGCTGCACGATAGAAACCTTGATTGCACGTCAGGTGACGCGTCCTTCGGATATGTTGGGTAAGGCAGGATTTGAAACAGATGCAGATGGTCATCGTCAAACCAATGTTATGGAAGGTCGTGGATATTATGGGTTGTCAGCCAATCCGGATTTAAGCGGGGAAACTGCTACGAAGAACTAGCAATTTCCTTATGATCGCCTTGATTTTGCTTGGTTTCTTAACTTCTGATTTATACTTCTGTACCTATAATAAAAACTGAAAAAAGCTATCATTTTATCGGGTACACTCAGGTTCATTTATGTCTGACTCTCAAGAAGTTGTCACTAATGTTTTATTGCCCACGGCGAAAGTCGCTCTGTTCGTTCGCGACCAGAATATGGGTGAGATCGTTGCGGCATTGAAAAATGACTGGAGATTTACTCGGGTTACTTTTGATCTCCATGATGGAGATGTCGATGCGGCGATCGGTGTGTATTCCAAAAACGCATCACCTAATCTGGTGATTGTCGAAACAGAAGAAATCGGAGATGCGTTTACTTCGCGTCTTGAGGTTCTGGCTCATGGATGTTCGGAAAATACATCTGCGGTGGTTATTGGCCCTGTTAATGATGTGTATCTGTATCGTCGTCTGATTGATATGGGGGTTAGCGACTATCTGGTGCGCCCCATTGAAAAAAATGTTCTGGTTGAGCTGATCGCTAAAATATTGATTGAAAAACTTGGAACACCAGGAAGCCGTCTGATTGTGCTTCTTGGTTCAAAAGGGGGAGTTGGAACATCAACGATAGCTCAAGCTATGGCGATGTCTGCGGCACATGATCTGGGACAAAAAACAGTTATTCTCGATGCTGCTGGTGGCCGCTCCTATCTGAGCGTTGCGATGGGTACCGAGGCGATCACAACCTTGCATGAAGTATCACGCGTAGCAGCCGCAGACGATCAGGATTCTTTAAGGCGTATGGTCGTCAATATTGATGAGCATTTGAGCGTTCTGGCAACGGGTGCGGAATCAATTCTGGATGGAACGGTTACGCCAGAACAGTTTGAAGGGGTCTTGAACAAGTTGATGGTGACTTTTCCTACGGTCATCGTTGATTTATCTCTGGCTCCCGTTTCTTTGGTTTCTTCGGTTCTGGGGAGAGCCCATGACGTGGTTGTTGTCTCTACACCAACTTTACCGTCTTTGCGTTCGGCGCGTTCCTTGATTCAGGAAGTCAAAACATTACGCGGAGGCGCAGAGCAAGGTATTCACCTTGTGCTCAATCAGAAAGGTGCTGCACATGGTCTGGAAGTGTCAGAAGAAGATGTCGAGACGGCATTAAAATTTGCACCGCAGCTGGTTATGGCGTGGCTGCCTAAGGTTTTCTCAGGAGCAGAGTCAGCAGGTAAGCCTTTGTATGACTTTGCTGGAGCCAAGGAGATATGGCCTCACTTGCGAAAATTTTTGATTGAAGGATTGAAATTGCCTAATGGCTCATCTTCTCCATCTGATGGATCGGGAACGCCCGCGAAGGGGCTTGGTAGCTTTTTTGAAAAGTTGAAAAATAAATAGTAATGTTTGCCCTATTGATACAGGTTTGAAATATGGGATTTGGAAAGAAAAATAATTCACAACCGCCTGACAGCAGTAGTCCTGCACCAGTGAAGAAACAGGTTTCTGTTGTTGCGCCGGAGCCTGCACATACTCATGATCTTGCCTTCCCCCTTCAGGAAGAGCAAAGGGAACAACAAGAAAACAAGCAAGCAACAACACCGCAGATTGTTGCAGAAGTCTCGACTGTTGCCGGTCAACAAAAAAAATCCATTGATGATGATATACTGTCTCAAGAGACAGAAGAAGTTCGCGAAGTTTCCAAAGCGAGCGATGGAGACTCAATGACGGCCTTGCGCTTGAAACGCGCTCGCAACCGTATCTGGTCAGATTTACGGGACGGGATCGACTTGAAGGCGCTGGCCAGAATGGATAGTAAGGCTGCGCGGGACGAGGTTAAGACTGCTGTTGAAGAGATAGCTCGTTTTAGAAATCTTGATCTGACTCCGATGGAAATGGCCCAGATCGCCAAAGAATGTGGCGACGATATGCTGGGATATGGGCCGCTTGAGATTTTACTGGCCGAGGATGGCATCGCCGATATCATGATTAACGGGCCAGATGTCGTGTATGTGGAACGAAAGGGCAAGATTCAGAGAACCGATATCAGGTTTCGGGATAACCAGCATCTGGTGACAATTTGTCAGCGGATTGTCGGTGCAATTGGTCGCCGTGTTGATGAATCGTCACCAATTTGTGATGCGCGTTTGCCAGACGGATCGCGTGTGAATGTGATTATTCCACCTTTGTCTGTGGATGGCGCATGCATGACCATTCGTAAATTTACCAAGGATAAACTGACGCTTGAGAAATTGCTTGAGTTTGGCGCCATGACACCGAGTTGCGCCAAGCTGATTATGGCGATTGGTCGTTGTCGCGTGAATGTTTTGATTTCTGGTGGTACCGGTTCGGGGAAAACGACGATGCTGAACTGTTTGACCCGCTATATCGAACAAGGCGAGCGCGTGATTACCTGCGAAGATGCTTGTGAACTCCAGTTACAACAGCCGCACGTCGTGCGTCTTGAGACACGACCTGCCAACCTTGAAGGGGTTGGAGAGGTAACCATGCGTGATCTGGTTAAGAACTGCCTGCGGATGCGGCCTGAACGAATTATTGTGGGTGAGGTGCGTGGGCCTGAAGCTTTTGACTTGTTGCAGGCAATGAATACCGGTCACGATGGATCAATGGGGACGGTTCACGCCAACACTCCGCGTGAAGCTTTATCTCGTATGGAAAATATGATTGCGATGGGGAATTTGAATATCCCGACTGTTGCAGTCAGAGAGCAGATTTCTTCGGCCATTAATGTGATTATTCAGGTTCAACGGTTGCGTGATGGATCGCGTAAGGTGACCCATGTCACAGAAATTACAGGTATGGAAGGTGAAGTCGTCACCATGCAGGATTTGTTTCTTCTTGAGATTACAGGCGAAGATGACGATGGGAAATTGGTTACGCAATTGAGATCGACTGGAATGCGCCCGAAATTCTGGGATAAAGCCAGAGCGTTCGGTGTTGAGAAACTGGTGCTTGATGCCATGGAAGAGGCATACGGTTGAAAATATGTCTGCAGCCCTGATTGCATTTCTTGTTTCAATGATTGTGTCGGTTATTCTGGGGATGAGCGGCCTTTTGCTGATGTCCAATCGTAAGGATCAGCAGAAACGAAACCTCTCGATTATTGCAGGCCAGTCGGTCACATCTGCTGGTGAAGTGGAGAAAAACGAGCGTGATAAACGCAGGCTTGATATGGCAAAGAAACTTCAGGAAAGTAGTTCTGTTAGGTCTAAAAAATCTGCCGAAATAAAATATATGCTCTTACAGGCAGGATTCATTGATACACCGATCAGAAAGTTCTGGATTGCTTCGGCGATTACAGGCGTTGTGATAACTCTCCTGCTTTTGATATTAGGGCAGTCAAAAATTATCATAGTCCTTGGTGCGTTTATCGGTTTTTTTGGACTGCCTCGTTTATATTTGAAATTCAAGGTTAAGCGGCGTCAGAAGAAGTTTCTGGAAGAATTTCCGGATGCCTTGGAAGCCATGGTACGTTTGTTGAAAGCAGGTATGCCTATTGGTGAGGCTATTTCCATGGTGTCACGCGAATTTACTGGCCCTGTGGGAGAAGAGATGTCGCGTGTTTATGATGAACAAAAAATCGGAATTTCTTTGGCTGAGGCATGTGCTCATTCCGCAGAAAGAATGCCCATTACCGAAATGCAGATGTTTGCAACTGGCATTGCCATTCAACAGCAAACTGGTTCCAGCCTTTCTGAAATCCTGACTAATCTGGCACGCGTTATCCGCTCACGGTTCCGGCTGAAACGGAAAGTGCAGGCGTTGTCGTCAGAGGCGAAATCATCGGCAGCGATTATTGCGGCTATGCCAGTTCTTGTGGCAGCAGGTCTTTATGCAATTAATCCGGAATATATGGGCCCCTTGTTTTATACATTAAAGGGAAAGATTTATTTGTTTGGTGCGATTGGCTGGATGGCTATTGGAACGCTGGTTATGCGCCAGATGATTAATTTCAGAGTTTAAGAAAGAACGGAAAAAAACTGAATGTTTTCTGAAGAAATTGATCGTCTATTGATTTTGATTGTTGCGTCGTTGGGGGCGATGGTAACCTTCATTGCGATTGTCTTGCCGTTACTTAATAGAACAGAAAAACGGGAACATTACAGCAATGTGATCGAGAAAAAACGAAAAATTCTATTCGATCAGGCAAAGGAACAACTCTATAATAAAAAATCATCGAAAAAACAGGACAATACGCTTTCTACAAGGGAGTCTCTGGCTTTTTTCTTCAAGATCCAGGAACGGTTCGGAGCCTTGGGAGAAAAGGCCCGCGACCAGATGTTGCAGGCCGGTATTCGTGACCCGAAAGCACCGATGAAATATCTGATCGCGAGGGCAGCTATCCCTATCGGGTTGATGTTGTTTTCATGGGTGGTTCTGGCCAATGGAGAAAAGAAAATCGAGCCGTTCTGGATGATGGTCGTTGTTGGAGGTGTCGGGTTGGCAGGTTTTTTTCTGCCCCGTATTTTATTAAAAAATCACATTGTTAAACGCCAGCAGGATATTAATCTGACATTTCCAGATGCTCTCGATATGATGCTGATCTGTGTGCAGGGTGGTATTGGTCTTGAGCAAACTATTCACCGCGTCGGGGATGAGATTTCCGAGCATAGCCCGATTTTAGCAGAAGAGCTTGGCATTTTAAGTGCAGAGATGGGGATGTTGAATGACCGGCGGCGAGCATTGCAGGATTTTGCGCGACGTGTGGGGAGTGGAGCCGCTAAATCATTTGCTACAGCTATGATTCAGGCCGAACAATATGGGACATCTATTTCCTCGGCTATGCGGGTTATTTCTGACGAGCTGCGTGATATGCGGATGGCAGAAGCAGAAAGAAAGGCGGCATCGCTGCCGCCCAAACTAACTGTTCCGATGATTCTGTTTTTCTTGCCTGCTTTGTTTATTGTTATTCTTGTTCCTGCTTTTCTTGCGGCCCAGTCGGCAGGGGTAGGGGAATAGAACTCCCCTGAAATTTTACTCTTCAGGAGGCCTGTTGGCAGGCAGAGGTTTTTTCTCTCCCCGATATTCTGGGGGCTCATTCAATGTGCGGATGATTCTGATATTGCGCTCTATCTCGACGCGTGCGGGGTCGAGTTTTTGTGCTTCATAGAGCATGCTGAGTGCTTTATCCGTATAGCCTTGCGCAGCGTAGTTCAGGGCCAGATTGTTCATGACCGGAACCTTATCTTCGTCACCCCATAATTTGAGGGCCTGATCGAAGGCTTCTTCACCTTCCTTGTACTCTTCTTGGGCATCCAGTGCATTGCCAAGATTTCTCCATGCACGATAATTGTTTTTGTCAGCTTTGACGGCCTTGCGCGCATATTTTTCGGCTTGTCCAAAATTCCCTTGGGCGAAATGAACTGCCGAGAGTTCCGTGTTGGCAAATGTTGCTATCTCATCTTCTTTGCTGAGTGGAAGCAAGATAGCCTTTGCGTCTTTATATTTTCCAGCTTCGCGCAGAGCCTTGCCGTAACGCGCGGCTATGAGCTGGTCCTGTGGATTACTCTTATAGATTTTTTCGATTGTTGAAAGTTTATCCCGCTTATCGCCGTAAAGGATATCAGCATTTTTAATTGGAACAGACAGGCTTGTCTGTGCCCCGCCATCTGTTGTGTTTGTGGTACAAGCGGTCAGGGCAGGGCTTAGCAGGCATAGGGAAAACAATATAGCCATCATGGATGGGCGGTGCATTGCTTTCTCGGATAAAAAAGTCATGACAGGGTATTCCTCCGAATAGACGAATTATTCTTTGACAGGTTCGTCAGAGTTGTTGGGTGTGGTTGTTGGTGGGTTTGCCGATGTTTCTTGCGGGGCGGCGTTATTTGATGACGCTGCCTTTTCATTTTGAATCACATCAACTTCATGGCAAGAGTCAGGGCAATAATAGAGGCTATATTGTTTGCAGCCTTCTTGTCCGTTGATGCAGGCGCGACGAATGCGAACATATTCATTTTTTGCAGCACCGATAATGACATGGCGTTGCATGATAACTTTGCCCTCGGCATCCAGTGCTTTGAAGTACGTCGCACCGGGTTTTTTAGGGACGAGGATAATGGTGCGGTTGGTGTCAGGAACTGCGCGAAGGTTCTCTTCATTTCCCACCAAGACGTTGACGGCAGGGCGATCCAGCTCAATAATTTCGGGTTTGTCAGGAGAAATTTTTAGTGGAGCCATTTCCGGCGCATCGGCCTGACTCGTTTCCAACCCTTCGATTGGTGGGGTATCAATAATTTCTTTTTCATCGATTGGAGGGATTTGAAGATCCATGTCGATTTGTGCCATTTTCATTTCATCACCGGAGGCTGGTTCAACGGACATGAAATAGGGAGCAACTGTTCCGGATTTTGCCATTCCATCGGGAATCAATCCAGTGGCCCCCCAGATTGCCAATCCAACCATGCAGGCATAAGACAAAGGAAAGAGAATCTTTTTGCGGAATATATTTTTTTCAGACATCAGGAAATCCGTGAGGAAGAGGGGGTGAATATTTGTTCTGCAAGTATAAAGCCATATTTATAATCCGTCACGGGTTTTTCTTTTTTCCTTGACAAAAAGAACAAAACAAGAACATAATCCTAGCAGAAACACCACAATTGTATTTTTGTCAGAAAGCTGGGCAGCACCCGAACATTGGTTCCGGGTGCTTTTTTTATTTTTAGAAAGGAACGGGTAAATGCAAGGAGTTTATTTAGGTCTGGGATTGAGTCCGCGTCGTGCGCGTGTATTGGAAGCAAGTCCTTATTTGGGGTTTGTCGCCAGCAGGGGGACAGCTAATAGGAATGCGATAACTTCTCAAAAATATGCAAATTCAAGGGGCTTTATGTATGCTCGAGATAACATGGATTTTGTTCAGCTCATCCTGTCATCTGGTAAGGCAGGCGCAGGTTATTCTGGAACCTATACGGCATCTATTGAGTATCCGGAAGGAACCTTCAATCAGGTTACATGGTCAGGGTCGCCAAGTTATGAGGCTGCGGCGGGGATAAATTTTATATCGGATATGGTTGAACTTGTGACCACAATTCCCGAAGGAGCAAGGTTCTGGGTGAGAATATTCCAGTCTTCCACACAAGGTATATTGTACAGTATAAATAAATATACTCCATTCGGTGATGCACTTGAATACTCAGCAACGCCCATTGCCGATAAAACAATGGGGGGGACTATGACGAATATGTCTGGCGGATATCCTGCGATGCCTGTTGGTGTTATTGGTATGACAAGGAAACCGTCATTCTTGTTAATAGGTGATAGTAAATGTATCGCTGGCACTACTGATGAAGGAGATGCAACTGGTGATACAGGAGAGTTAGCAAGATCAATCGGTGGAGACTTTGCATATTCAAACGTTGGGCTGGGCGGAGATACTGCCCTAGCTTTCAGTACGGGAGTATCTTCTGGTAATAGAGCAGATCTTGCTCAATATTGTTCCCATATTCTATGCAATTTGGGTGTTAACGATATTCAGGCGGGGAGAACATTGGCGACGATTGGGGGATATTTACAAGATATATACGCCATGTTCCCCGATAAAAAAATATATCAAACAACCATTACTCCCAAAACAGCCTCAACTGATTCTTGGGCGACAGAGGAAAACCAATCTGCTGTTACAAACTTCCCGTTTGGTGCAACAGGGGCGCGATATGAAGTCAACGAATGGATTAGAAATAACGTTGCGGGAATAGATGGGTATTTTGAAGTTGCGGGGGCTGTTGAAACAAGCTTGAACAGTGGAGTATGGAAGGTTCCTGATTACACCGATGATGGGTTGCATGAGAACACCCGCGGTTATCTTCTGATTAAAAACTCCGGCGTAATTGATCCTAACTCCTTTACGAGATAGTAGAATAAAAAAACCACCCGTTGGGTGGTTTTTGTAAAATGGTGGGCAATACTGGACTCGAACCAGCGACCTCTACCATGTCAAGATAGCGCTCTAACCAACTGAGCTAATTGCCCTCCGCCTAGCGGTACAGGGGGTGGTTTTAGCGGGATTTTCAACCGAAATCAAGCCTTATTCTGATGTTTTCGTTTCGACAGGATTTCCCAAGATTTCTGTGATTTGCGCGACCAGATCATTCAAATGGAAGGGTTTGGACAGGACGCGTGCCGGTGTAGCCTGATCACCGTTCGGGCCCATAGCCACGGCCGAGAACCCTGTAATAAAGAGGATTTTGATATGAGGGTGCATCTTTGTGGCTTTTTGGGAGAGCTCGATTCCGTCCATCCCCGGCATCACAATATCTGCCAAAAGGAGGTCAATGGTCTCGCCGATGGCTTCCACAGCGTAAAAGGCAGCTAACCCGTCCGCACAACTGGTGACGTGGTGTCCAGCCTTTTCCAGCGCCATCATCAGGAATTGGCGCATCGAAGGGTCATCTTCAGCAATGAGAATGTGAGACATAAACCTTTTTAACCATAATCTGGGCGTGCTTCCAAGAATTGTTGTGCGGTTTTCCCCCACGAATATTCATCATTTGCAATTTTCGCCCGATCTTGTCGGGTTCCCTCGGCGTTTAGAGCCTGATCCAACGCATTTCCGAAATTATCATTGATAGACCCCAGTATGGGGGATGTGATGACGGAATTGGCTGCGACGCAGTTAAAGGCGGCAATCGGCAGGCCGCAAGTCAGGGCCTCGATCTGGACAATTCCCAAGGTGTCAAACAAGGACGGGAAGGCAAATACGTCAGATGATCTGAAACAATCCCCCAAAGCTTGTCCTTCTATTCTTCCCAGAAAATGAACGTCCGGATATTTCTTTTTCAGACGTTCCAGATCCGGCCCATCCCCCACCACGACTTTTGATCCTTCCCATGGTGCATCAAGAAAAGCATCGATATTTTTTTCTTTTGAAACGCGGCCGACGCTCAGTGCGATGGGATGGGGTAGATTATCAAATAAATTTTGTTCCCCGACATAGAAAAATCTTTTGTCCGCACCTCTGGTCATTGGCAGGAACGGGCCTTTGAATCCCTTTTCCTTGAGGTGGTCTGCCAATTGTTGGGAGGCGACAAATATTCCGGAGGAAGCCTCGTGAAATTTTCTCAAAATATCATAAGTTTTATTAGAGACATAAGAGGAGGATTTTTTGAGCGGGCCACTGAGATGGCTGACAAGAAAATCTGCCCAATTCGAATGAAAACAGGAGGTAAAAGGAATATTTTTATCGAGGCAGATAGAACGTGCCGTCCATCCTATGGGGCCTTCGACTGCGATATGAATGCGATCGGCTTGGAATTGTGTGATGGTTTCTTCTATTTTTTTGTGACTGAAAAAAGCGGTTTGCGCCCCATGGATCATTGGTGTGCGGAGCGCGAAGTCCTGTGGCCCCAGAATTTTAACCTCATGGCCGTTTTGTTCGAGTTCTGCAATCAGATTCTGGTAGGTGCGGACAACACCGTTGAGTTGGGGTTCCCAAGCATCTGATATAATCAGGATTTTCATGGTGGTCGTATTCCTTGAGTTCAGTTATGCTGGCACAGTAAAAAGGTTTTTGAGCTATGACAAGACATCATTTGCTGCTGTGCACGCTTCTTTTAACACTTTTTGGGGGGGCAGAGGCCTCGGCCCAAGGTATTCCGGCTGCGCCAGATTCTTGTAACCCTGTCTTTGAGGAAATTGTTCCTTTGAGGACGCCGAACTTCGATCAGGCCGCAATTTGGAAAAGAACGTTGGGCGTACAGGGAATTGACCGCCCTAGAGCATTGATGCGTGTTGCGGATGACGGGGTCATTTCGGTGGGGGAAAGTACCCCTTATACGGAAAAGGAAGGGTTTCAGTCGCCGCGCTTGCAAATGATTCGTGTCGCAAAAGATGGAAAAATTCTGGTCGATAAATTGACTGATGTTGAACATCTTGAAAATGTCGTGGATGCATTGTTGCAAAAAACCCGTGTGGTGGCTCTCGTTCATCTGGTGGAGGGTACCACTCATCGGGCCTCTTTGGTTTATCTGGACGGCAAGGGCGAAAAAAGAGGTCAGAAAATCATCAATGATCCCGATCGGCAGATTACACCGGTTGGATTTGTGGCATTGGATGATGGAAGCTTTGTTATTCTGGCAGAAGGTCGGGTTAAGAAATCCATAGCTTCTCCCCCGACCACTATTTTGATGTGGGTCAACCAAGACGGGAATGTCCGTGCAACCAAAGAATATATGCCCGGCGTTGATACGATCCCGTCTTCTATTCACAAAACCCCGCATGGCGATCTGGTGATGGCGGGACGTATTAAGACCGAGAAAGGCAATCAGGCCGGATGGATTCTTGTAACCGAAACGGATGGCAATCTGGTGATGCAACATCCGTATTCGCGTGGAGCAGAGGCAACATTGCGTGAAGCAATCGGATTGCGCGATGGTGGGTTGCTGGCTATTGGAGATGCTATTCCATCGGGGACAGGAGATAAGGCTGCATGGGTTGTTAAAACCGATTCGTCGGGCATGTCTGTGTGGCAGAAATTCCTGACTGGAAAATATAGTTATGCGGCGGTTGATCTGGCGCAGCTTGATGACGGGCGTGTTATGACGTTGTGGGCGGCTAGCCCGACGAGTTTTGGCGGCCGACGATTTGCGCGATTGGTGACTTTTTCTGAAGAAGGGGCAATCTTGAATGATGAGTCTTTTATGGAAGGATCAAATTCTATCCCGTTTCGTTTGATAGAAAATAAAGACTCTCGTGTCGTCTTAGGGATGGCGGAAACCGGATTTGCGCAGAACAAAACTGATGACCAGATGCAGTATGTAACATATGACAGTTGGATCATGGCTTTGCCGGATTTGCCTGTCTATCATAACCCTTGTGCGTCTGCGCCGGATCGCAAACTGGATGATTTGCCGGAATAATGGAAGGTTTTTATAGTGAATAGCAGCGAACAAAGTGAATCGGTTGGTGATACGTTGCATGCCATAATCGGTTATGAAGAAGACGGGTTGCGGTTGGATAAGGCCGTGGCGACGTTGTTGCCCGATTTTTCACGAACAAGATTGCAAGGATTGATTGAAAGCGGAGAGTGTCTGGTTGACGGGCAGCCCTGTTTATCTGCGTCACGAAAGGTTAAAGCCGGAGAGCAGATTGTATTGTCTTTGCCGCCCTTGGAAGACGCAACGCCAGAACCGGAAAATATTCCATTGGAAATATTTTTCGAGGATGAGGATGTGATTGTCCTCAACAAGCCTGTGGGGATGGTGGTGCATCCGGCCATTGGGCATGCAACGGGAACGTTGGTCAATGCATTGTTGTATCATTGCGGGGATAGTTTATCGGGCATTAACGGCGTGCGCCGTCCGGGAATTGTGCATCGTCTGGACAAGGATACGTCCGGTCTTATGATGGTTGCCAAGAATGATCTCGCTCATCATCATTTATCCGAACAACTTCAAGACAGATCATTGTCGAGAGTGTATCAGGCTTTGGTTTTTGGTGTGCCTTTTCCGCATAAGGGGCGCGTTGAAACCTTGATCGGAAGACACCCAAGCAACCGTTTGAAGATGGCTGTTGTCAAAGGTAATGGCAAAGAGGCCGCGACCAATTTTACGGTGCTGGAAAATTATAATGATGCGCTGGCGCTGGTGGAGTGCCGTCTGGAGACAGGCCGAACGCACCAGATCAGGGTTCATATGCAGCATCTGGGGTTTCCTCTGGCAGGGGATGAGTTGTATGGCGTTCAATCAAACAAAGCGAAATCTATCCTGCGTAAGGGAGGGTATGAGGATGACGTGATTGACGCCGTGATGTCCTTTCCGCGCCAAGCTCTTCATGCCGCCGAGATCTCTTTTATTCATCCCAAAACAGAAGAGGAGATGCATTTTACATCCCCTCTGCCGGATGATTTATTTCGTTTATTGGAAATGCTTTAGCTGCAATCGCAGGAGCGTGCTCCGTCGCAGGGACGGCGTGTCAGATCAATGTCTGACTTGTTGCGATCAGGTGTTTCTGTTGGCTCATTCACTTCGGCCAACAATTGGGCGGCACGAAAGCTTGTCTGAAGGGCGCCTTCACTCATGCCACAATCTTCACAGCTTACGCAGGTTACTTCTGGTCTTTTATTCATGATGCTGGTTCCTCTATTATTTTTTAATTCCGTTTATCCGGATATACGCCACCTTACTTAATTGAGAATGATTGTCAATCACAATTGAGAATGATTCTCAAAAAATCCGATATTTTTTCTTGAGGGGGCTGTCGCGTCATCGCGGGCGGGGGAAACCGGAGAGAGAAAACCTGATGCTTCTACATTAAGATGTAGCGTTTCTTTTTTTAAGTGACCCCATACTAAATTCTGGATTTTTTGTGTGCGAGGATCCATACTTGGGTTTCAGTCACATATTTCCTGCATCGTTCTGGTGTGGAAATTTCAAAGAATAGAAAGAATTCAGGGGGTCTGGTATGCCTAAGACAGTCGCGTTGTTTGTTGGAGGGTGGTCTGCCGAGCGGGAAGTTTCTCTTGAAAAAGGAAAGATTGTCGAGCAGGCATTGATTGAGGCCGGATACGATGTGCGCCGGATTGAAGTGTCCAA
The DNA here is from genome assembly GCA_001871905.1 of Alphaproteobacteria bacterium CG1_02_46_17. GTDB lineage: Bacteria > Pseudomonadota > Alphaproteobacteria > Micavibrionales > Micavibrionaceae > UBA1573. The sequence goes on from MNUG01000007.1 coordinate 94,198, forward strand.
GAATCTACCTGCGCTGGTTGAGGCACTGACGCCGCGGCCCGATGTTGTGTTCAATAATTTGCATGGGCGCGGTGGGGAAGATGGGATTATTCAGGGCGTTTTGGAAATGCTCGGGATTCCCTATACCCATTCTGGTGTCATGGCCTCTGCGATCGGGATGAACAAGGCGGCGTGTCGTGCGATGGCGGCTTTTGCCGGTGTGCCCGTTGCCAAAGGATGCGTTGCCAAGGTTGCCGATATTTTATCCGGTCAGGTGATGGCCCCTCCTTATGTGGTCAAGCCCGTTCAGGAAGGGTCAAGTGTGGGGGTCAAGATCGTGCGCGAGCAAAATAATTCTGCCCCGATTGATTTCCCTGAATGGCAATTTGGAGAGGAAGCTTTGGTTGAAGAATATATTCCGGGCAAGGAGTTGACCGTTGCTGTTCTTGACGGGAAAGCTCAGGCTGTGACCGAAATTATTGCCCAAGGCGGATTTTTTGATTACGACGCGAAATACAAGGATCAGCGCACCGAACTGGTCTGTCCGGCAAAAATTCCGGAAGATGTGTATAATAAAGCCTTGGAATATGCTGAATCGGTGTATAGAGTGTGCGGCTGTCAGGGGTTGGCTCGCTGTGATTTCCGGTTTGACGATTCAAAAGGCGTCGCAGGCCTTTGTTTTCTGGAAATCAATACACAACCGGGCTGCACGCCCCAATCAATCGGGCCTTCTCAGGTCATTTATAATGGTATGTCTTTTTCAGGGCTTTGTGCCCATTTGGTAGAAACTGCAAAATGTCTCGATCCGGTACCCGTAGAACATCAATCCTCAACCGACGCGCCGGACAAAAGGCGCGCCTGAGTTTCTGGATGAAACGCCTTGGTCTGGCATCCCTGCTTTTGTTGGCAGGTGGTGGCGGGATTTATTATGCCGATCATTCCGGATGGTGGGGGCGGTTTCAGGTCGATATGACCGAAAATTTCCATACCACGATGGAAGATAAGGGATTTAGTGTTGCCAATCTGTTGATTGAAGGGCGGGTTAATTTAACCCGCGAGCAGCTGAAATCTGTTTTGGATGTTGATCGCGGTCAGTCGATTTTTGAAGTTGATCTTGTGACGATGATGTCTCGCCTCGAGAGCCTGTCATGGGTTGACTCTGCAGTGGTCGAGCGTCATTTGCCAGATACGCTTTATGTACGCGTGAATGAACGTGTTCCTTTGGTGTTGTGGCAACGGAAGAATAAATTGTCTGTGGTTGATGCACAGGGAAAAATCCTGACTGATAATAATTTATCAAAATTCAAAAATCTGCTGATTGTTGTCGGGGAAGATGCGCCGAAATTTGCGCCGGAACTGGTTGCAATGTTGGAGGCAGAACAGGATTTCGGGGCGCGTGTTGAATCCGCCAAATGGATTGGAGACCGGCGGTGGGATTTGTATTTGAAAAATGGAGTGGAAGTCAGACTTCCCGAAGAAGATATGGGGCAGGCTATCAAACGATTGGCGGATGCCCAGCGCGAAGCCCAGTTGATGGACCGTGATGTGTCGGCAATTGATTTGCGTGATCCCCTGCGGATCGTGGTTCAGACTGCACCCGGACGAGCCGAAGAGTATCAGGCTTCGTTCCGCATTCAGAAGAAAATATAGGGTGTTGTAAATGGCTGCCGCTTACCATCCTAAAGGTTCTGTGATTGCTGCACTTGATATCGGATCAAGCAAGATTGCCTGTTTTATTGGACGTGTGCGCGATGATGGAGGCAATATTGATGTCATCGGTCTGGGGCATCAGGCATCCCACGGAATTAAGTCAGGCACAGTGATTGATCTGGATAGTGCTGAATCGGCCATTCGTCAGGCGGTTCATGCTGCTGAAAAAATGGCATCTGATGTCACCAAAGGATATCCGCTTCGTGAAGTGATTGTGAATGTGCCGGGGATTCATACCCAATCCAAATTGATGAGCATGGGCGTTCAGATTATGGGCGAGGCCGTGACTGATAATGATATTCGGCGCGCCTTGGCCAAAGCGCAGGATCAGGCAATCGGTCATGATGTCGAACTGATTCATACAATCCCGACGGCTTATAGAATTGATGGGCATGAGGGCATTCGCGAGCCGCGCGGGCTGTTCGGCCAACATCTGGATGTGGATGTCCACATGGTAACAGGTTCGATGGGGCCGCTTCGCAATATGGCGAGTTGTATCCAAAGTTCCCATCTTGATATTACTGCGCTTTGTTCAGCACCTTATGCGTCTGGTCTGGCTTGTCTGGTCGAAGACGAAATGGATATGGGGTGCGTGGTTGTCGATATGGGCGGCGGGACTACCTCGATTGCAGTTTTTTACGGCAAGGAATTGATTTACACAGACGCTATTCCGGTCGGTGGTCAACATGTGACCAATGATATTGCCAAAGGATTGACCACGTCGGTTCATTCGGCAGAACGTATGAAGGCCTTGTATGGAAGTGCCATTGCCACCGCGACCGATGACAAGGATTTGATTGATGTTCATCCTCTGGGGGAAGAGGATCATATCCAGCCGAACCATGTGCCGAGATCGTATCTGGTGAGCATTATTGCCCCGCGTTTGGAAGAAACTCTGGAATTGGTGCGCGCGCGCCTTAATGATTCTGGTCTTGGCCCGATTGCCGGACGCCGTGTCGTGTTAACGGGAGGCGCCAGCCAAATGCCGGGTCTGCGCGAGCTGGCACAAAAATATCTGGAAAAACAGGTGCGCTTAGGCCGACCCATCAGAATGCCTGGTTTAGCGGATGCTGTCTCTGGCCCCGCTTTTTCAACGACGGCAGGCTTGCTTCATTATGTGATTGAGCGTGGCGATGAAATGCCTGCCGAGATCATGGCCAATGTCGAAGCTGGGAATATGTGGCAGCGTGTCAAGATGTGGTTACGCGAAAACTGGTAGGGTAGGCTTCGGCTTTTGGTCTGCAAATCAATTTTTCTGTGCTTCCGTTTCTCACGTACTTGAATGTACGCTGCGATACGGTTCTCGAAAATTTCGATTTTCGCCACAAAGGCCTTTGCCTAGTTTGTCTCAGACTTCGGCTTTTGATCTAATTTTTTTCGATCTTCGCCGAAAACGACAATGTGGATTCTTTTAGTGTTTTCTTCTTTTCCTTTGCAAATTGAAGACTCGTCGGTTTAGACTGATGAAGTTGATTCGTTATTGTCTATCTTTGATGAATTGGAACGCAGCGCACATTTTTCCAAAAAAATTCAAATAATAATTCATACCGCAGGTATCTTGCGGGATTGCAACGAACAAGAAAAACAAGCCTCGGAAGGAGTTCCTTTCAATGATTAACATCCGGATGAATAACGTGGATCATTCTTCAAAAAATAAACTTTCCCCTAAGATTACAGTTGTTGGTGTCGGCGGAGCCGGTGGCAATGCGGTCAATAACATGATTTCAACCAACTTGAATGGTGTTGATTTCATTGTCTGTAATACAGATTCTCAAGCACTGGTCGGAAATCTGGCCGAGCATAAAATCCAGTTGGGCGCTGCCTTGACCGAAGGTCTAGGTGCAGGAGCCAAGCCGGAGATTGGTCGTGCGGCTGCCGAAGAGAGCCTCGATGATGTGATGCAGTATATGGAAGACGCAAATATGGCGTTTATCACGGCTGGCATGGGCGGTGGAACCGGAACCGGTGCTGCGGCTGTTATTGCCAAGGCTTGCCGTGAGCGTGGTATTCTGACTGTTGGTGTCGTGACCAAGCCGTTCCATTTTGAAGGCACGCGCCGGATGAAGATGGCTGAAGAAGGTCTTGAAGAACTTCAAAATTATGTCGATACACTGATTGTTATTCCAAACCAGAATTTGTTCCGTGTTGTGAATGACAAAACTACTTTTGCCGATGGTTTCAAAATGGCAGATAGCGTGTTGCAATCTGCTGTGCGTGGTGTCACTGACCTGATCGTGATGCCTGGTTTGATTAACCTCGATTTTGCCGATATTCGTTCGGTCATGCAGGAAATGGGTAAAGCCGTGATGGGCGCAGGTGAGGCGACCGGTGATAACCGTGCGACTGAAGCTGCCGAAAAAGCGATCAGCAATCCTCTTCTCGATGATGTGTCGATGAAAGGCGCCAAAGGTGTGATCGTCAATATTACTGGCGGATATGATATGACCTTGTTCGAAGTCGATGAGGCTTGTAACCGCATCCGCGACGAAGTCGATCCTGATGCCAATATCATCTTCGGGTCAACTTTTGATGAGTCTCTGGAAGGTACGATCCGTGTATCTGTTGTGGCAACCGGCATTGACGCCGCTGTTGCCGAGAAGAAAATCTCTTCTGGTGGTCGTGGGGCTGTTGGCGGATTTTCTGTCGATCGCAACCGTCCTGCAGCTCAACCTGTGTCTGTTGCGCGCCCAGTAAATCAGCCAGTTGCGTCAGCGCGGGCTGCTTATGCACCTGCGGTGTCCAGACCGGTTGAAAATTCCTCGAGCGCTGTTCAGCAGGAATTTGAAGTCGAGGCTGTTCCTCAAAAAACGGCTGCGTTTGGTGGTATTCGTGGAACCCGCATGGGCGAAGCATTTATTCCTCCTCAGCCTGTCGAGATTGAAGGTGGATATCAAGGTGATGTGTATCAGCAAGCCATAGCTCCTGTTGCCCAGCAATCTCAACAACACTCTTTCCATCAACGCCCTGTGGATTTTGTTCAGGCGCCTGTTCAACAAGCACCGCAACAGCCAGTTTATGAACAGCAACCTGTCCAGCAATATCAGCAACAGGCTCCAGCCTATAGTGAAGCTCCTGCCTATCCTCAACAGGGTGGTTTTGATGCACCAGTTCAACCGCGCAAAAAATCGCCATCCTTGTTTGAACGGATTACCGGAGGGTATCGCCGGATGGAGGCAACTGTTGAGTCTTTCGCCGGACAGGATTCTGATCTGGGTGATATGCCTCAAGCTGGATCTTCAGGGTCAGGCAATGGCGGTGGATTGGGGCTTCGTGCACCACAACGTGCTGCTGTTCCGGCAAAAACTCCTGCTCAGGGACGTTTGAATATTGATGCGCCGGCTGCCCAGAAATCGGAAGAGGACGAGTTGGATATTCCGGCTTTTCTGCGTCGTCAGACAAGCTAGGCTCTCCTATCACTGTTCGTCTATTAGTTGAGTTATTAAAAGCCCGTTTTGCGGGCTTTTTTATCGTTTCCTACCCCTTTATATTTGACATAATTTTTTAATAAAGGTATGGTTGTCTGAATATTTTGCGGAGCGGTGTTATGCCATCATTTATCAAACCGGTTATTTTTGCAGCGAGCGTTCTGGGAACGGTTTTTGCTCAAGGAGTCGAGGCTCAAGTTGTCGAACCAGTCAAGGACAATGACCATGAAAGGATCGTGGCGCGCGGGATTTTGGCCAGCGGTGAGAAACTGGTCAAAGTTGCGTTGGGATATAAAATCACCAAGGATGGAATTGTTGCATATCAGGCAAAACATGGCAGTCAGATTTTGATTGATGATGTGATTGCTTGTACCGATATTCGCAAGATAGCTGACTCTATGTCGAGACCTGAGGTCCGTAAATCAATAGAAGATGGGATTATGCGGGCGTCGGATGCTGATTTTATAGACCGTAACCGAAGAATGGGGCAGATAGAATTGGCCCTTCACGCTGCCAAAGATTGCCGCCGCCTCGGGTTTTAATCTCTAATCTTTCTAGGGTCGAGACTCACAGGTTAAATCCAGTAGCATAAGAGGGACGCGAGACAGAGTGCCGCCATAAAGTTTCTGGCGAGCTTATCGTAGCGTGTGCGACCCTGCGGAAGTCTTTTAATCTCCCGAACATACGTTCGACAACATTGCGTCTACGATAGATGATTTGTCATGAGGGATGGGAACTTTCCGATTGGATTTTGACGGAATGACAGCATTGATTTTGCTGTTTATCAGGAAATCCCTGAAATGTCCTGCGTCATAAGCCTTATCAGCCAGAAGATTTTTGACAGGGGGCAAGCACGCCGATAGTGCAACGGCTCCTTTGATGTCTGCTGTTTGCCCTTGCGTAAGATACAAAGCAACAGGTCTACATTTTGTATCGCTCAGGGCATGAACTTTGGTGTTTCGCCCACCTCGACTTATGCCGACTGCTTGCGCAGTAGCCCCCCCCTTTTTCCTCCTCCGGCGCAGCGGTGAGCTTTCACATGGGTACTGTCCAAGGCGGCTATGTCTGTTTTATCCGACAAGCTGCCTACAATTTCGTGAAACAAATATTGCCAGATGCCACGCGCAGACCATCGGTTATAGCGGTTATAAAGAGTTGGATAACACCCGTACTCGGAGGGAGCGTCTTTCCATCGACATCCTGATTGTAAAACGTGAATGATGCCGCTGATGACAAGGCGGTCATCATTCCGACGCTTACGCCCCCAGTCCGGCGGTAAATGTGGCTTGATCGCTTCCCATAGATAAAAATACCGTCCCATAAGATGATCCCCCCTTACGAATCATCTCATTGAATCACATATCTATCTGTGTGTGTAGACCCTAGTCAACTTAACTCAAACCAAAGAATGAATCATTTTATATCCAAGGATAGTAATGGAGATCCTTCTTTAATTGGGGTGTGGTGTGCAATCTCCTGATCTAACTTAACTTGCTCAGGATGCTTTCCTCTCAATATGGCAGATATTGAATTAATATCTCCTAAATCTGAATCATCTACATCAGCATGCAATGCGCTAATAATGGCCCCTAGATAGGAAGAAGTTTTTATGGTGTGTATGACTGGACTTTTCTCAATTGCTATATCAATAGCTGGATCGGTCAAACGGTGATCATATGTATCCGTAATAAAGACAGCGTCAATTTTACTTCGATTAACTCTATCAACAGAACTTGTGATTCCTTTATCAGGAGCTGTAGTAAACATACCGCTAGTAGAAAAAAATATAACCGAACGAGCTCCCATGCCTTTTAAGACTTCTGCTAAATCACAAGCAGTGCCGCCAGACGAAATCATGTCCTCAAAAATAACAACATCTTTACCTGTAACTTCAGTACTAAAACCCTTTACCTTTGTTTTTCCTGTAGCTTTATCACGATCCTTTAATCCTTGCGCCCAATCATCTTGATCAGGATTACGATCTAGGCAAAGTACATTATAAAGACTATCTCTAAAGCTTCTACTTATCCGTTTTGTAGAGCCTGCATCTGCGTGTGAAAGCAAAAGTTTATCTGGAGATAAGATATGTTGATTAAATAAATATTTGAGCTGCACAGCAAACGGATAGGCAAAATGTACAGTTGTACAATTCTTAACTGGGCTACCAGAATCTAGAAATTTTTCCCGGGTGAGGCCATGATTATGCGGGTCAGCGACAATCACACTATTGCAATGAACTCGAAGAGTTTCAATCGTATCTGTTAGCGCTGGTGAGTTCCTCTCATCCCAATTATCATCAGAGCGGCCATACCACATATAGGGTAGAACTAGTGTGACTGATTTAGCACCGGATCTATTTGCTGCACGCATCAATAATCTAGATTCTTTCTCCTGCTTATTAGGATCGCCAGCGGCTGATGCAATAACGATTACTTCTCTACCTCTCACATTCTCTTCGATAGTCGTTTGAATCTCTTTGTCATTAAATTGCTTTGCAGATACTTTTACAACCCTTGAATCCAAAGAATTGGCAATTTCATTTGCTAGATACTGGGAACTCCACCCTGAAACTATTACTGGCCGCGGCTTTACTGCACTCTTTGTATTCATAATTATATTCTTTCTGTATGTCGTCAGAACCTATTGGACATGTGGGTTGATAAATTAAGGTGGTGTTCTGTCTCTCGTAGAGTTTGTTTTGTTGATGTTAAGCTGCAGCAGATTGTCTGTGCAACAGTTTTCTTAAATGAAGAGTATTTTCCTTTATCTTCTGCCTGTATGCGAGGACGGCATGACCGCGCCCGAGCCAGACATCTTCCGGTGTCAGATTGTTCAAACTTTCATGGTATCTCCTTGTGTTGTAGTGGGTGACGAACTCCTCGATCCGAGCTGTCAGCTCTTCGGGGAGGTAATAATTATCAAGCAGAATGGTATCTTTCATTGTCCGGTGCTAACGCTCAATCTTACCTTGGGTCATCGGATGATAGGGCTTGCCACGGGTATGGGTCATATCATGCTCGGTGAGCCAATCGCGAAGTTCTTACGAGACGTAACAAGGGCCATTGTCGCTGAGGAGTTTTGGTCTTTGCTTCTTGTTTAGCTTTGCGGCTTTTAGGGCATCTTTGAGCGTCGCAGATACATCGCTTGCCCCCATTCCGAGGCACAGCCTCCATGAGATGATATAACGTGAGTAATCATCCATGACGGTGGAGAGATAGAACCAGCCATACAGTACATCCAGATAGCTTATAATTCATCTGTGAAATTAGCTTCGGACAAGGCGAACTGAAGCGTAGTCACCCATGCGGCTCCAATCCCGATCCCCGTCGCTAAACCTCTGGTCGCTCGCGTAGTGGTTATCATCATGCGTTGAAGACCAGTACAAACCAAAAGGAGAGGAGCCGGTTTCATTGAAACCACCAATTCGGGCGCGATTTTGGAACAACACGTTAAGCTCACCGTCCGTTGGAACACGATATGTTCCAGCAGGTCTCCCATATCCTTCAAGTCTGGCGGCATAGATCATAGCTTGGTTCCATTTCATAACCAGAGGCTCATCGGTGGGGCGAACATACATAGGCTTGTTTGTATCAGGTGAAATTCCGGCGAAAATCGTGCCATCTTCCATATCATTCGCCGGAGCATACAAGTTCACTAGTATACGTCCGTATATATCAATAATGCCATTGGCATTAAAAATGACTCTAATCCCACTGCGCACAACTGTAGTTTCTGTATTGTCCTCAATAAGGACTACTTCTTGTCCAGCTTTACCCTCAGTCATTATATTTCCTTCCGTATTCTATAACCCCAAAATAATGGACACTCCCAGACTTCTATAGGGCGAGGCCAGAGAGTGGTAAGATAGCTTATAATTCATCTGTGAAATTAGCTTCGGACAAGGCGAACCACTCCTAAATTTTTCTCACTCTTGGAGGTCAAGCTCTGAAATCCACTAGGGCCAAAATTTTTATCACGAGCTTTAGAACCAACATCTGTACACGACCAGTACAAGCCTTTAGGCTCTCTGCCGGTTGTATTAAAGCCACCAATTGCATGGAGGTTTGGATAAAGGTTGTCATTGAGTTCGTTCATTGTTGCCAAGCGTACGCCATGATCTTGAGTTCCCGCTTTCCATGCTGTCAGCAATTCGTCTTCTGTTCTCTGCTGGCTTCCATTGTAGCCAAGAAAATCTTTTAGGGATGCTGCATCAGCAATAGCTTTCTGCCATGTTTTTGGTTTAGGCTCATCCTTTGGTGCAACAAAGAGTACTGAATCCGTAGTCTTAGATATGCCGCCATATTTCCAGCCATTCTTAACTGTTTCTCCAATCTGAGGCGTGCGCACCAGTTGGTCATCGTTACCCACAGGGCTATAAACTACAACAGAAGTATCGCTATGAATATCGACTCCCCCCTGCTTATTGAATTGAATACGGACTTGAATCCTACCGTCTCTTACTATGAGCGTTGTATCGCTCGGTACTAGTAGTTCCATTGTCTTGTCCGTGTTGTTATCAGTCATGATAGGCCCTCTATATAGAAGAATGTGTATTTCTATAATTTTTGCTTATATGTTACAATTATGGAATTAGCAAGAAATTTAAATTAGCCAAAAAATCCCACCTTTATCGGCGGAAACCCCGTGAGGTTCGCGGGTTTCCTCATATTCACTGTAAAGGGAATAAAGGTTGCGGCATGGGCTGCTGGGACAAAAAAACTATGGGCGTCATTGAGTCAAAAGTTGGAGTTGGGTGTCGGATAATCTCTTGTTATAAATCTTTAGGTTCTGCATATGGGCATTTAGGTATGATATTCCCAGAGCCGATCCTATGCGTCCCCATGCGGTCGCGCTTGTCAAGTTGACTGAGTCAGAGTTAGGAACCAGCCCATTTGCTGTCACACTCCGCCCTGTCGTATCAACACCGATTGAAGTCTTGGCTATACTGGATTAAAAACATCTGGGGAATCCAATTCTAACACTTGCGGCTCATGGACTATTGGATGGGGAGGAGCTGGTGATACAGGAGATTCATCGTCTACGAGTGGAGGACAATATTTTTATTCTGGGGGGTATTGTGATAACTGTGGCGGCTGCTTCGCTAAGATACTCTGTATCGAATCCAACGCGGCGGGAACTGATCTTGATCCGAACGCAGTGTCGATACGTCCGCAGGTGACGTTTGCATCGGGTGGTACGGGAACATCAAATACGGTAACGATTACAGGTGTCACGGATGCCGTTGCGGTTTCTATTGTACCCGACGGGGCAGGAACAGCCGATATTATCAAGGGTGGTTTCTCGGAAGGTGCCACGACCACAACCGCGGGGCTTAATGAAACTCTGGCCTTTACCCTCACTGCGCCGACCGTTCTTGGCACCAAAAACACCGCGACCATTACCATCGGAACCGATACCTACACTTGGTGGGTCGGCTATGCCGATAGCGCGAGAGAGGCTAAAGTGTTTGTGACGAGTACGACATATAATGGGGCTCTCGGGGGGTTATCTGGCGCCGACTCTATTTGCAATGGCCGCGCTGCTGTGTCTTCTTACGGGTTATCAAGTAAATGGAAGGCCGTTCTTTCTGACTCAACAATGGATGCAGCCAACCGCATTCCATGGAATTGGGGAACCCTCAGGAATATGGTCGGGGATGCAGTGGTCGATGGAGGGTTTCCGGATCTATGGGATGGGACACTTGATATGCCAATCCTATATTCTGAAACTGGAACGCAGCCCATTAGCTATGTCCGTACAACAACTCTTCCAAGTGGTGATTGGAATTCGGGTAAGAATGCTTGTTCTAATTACGCAGTTGGGGGGGCTAATTGGGATTCTTCAGGAGGGCTTGCTAACCAGATTAACAGTAATTGGACATTTATAAATTCTTCTGAAATTATCGGCTGTTATTATTATCATCCTATATATTGTATTGAAGATATAGATAACGCCGTGGCGGACATAACACCAAATACTTTATCTCCAGATTACGCAATTCAGGTGGCAACATCCTCACGGCAGACATCATCTGCGGTGACTATTTCTGGAATGTCAGCGGGCGCAACCGCGACACTTGCGGTCAGTGCAACGGGTGGTGACCCGAAATTCAAAGTGAATGGCGGAGCCGAGGTCGCATCGGCCAGCGTGACCAACGGTGACTCGGTTGTGTTTCTGATGGATGCTCCGGCTACCGATAATGACTTCAATAAAATGACAATTACCGCAGGCACCATGACATCATACTGGCGCGTGTGGACGGGAGATTCAACGGGGTCAGTGGTCAAGCGGGTGTTTGTAAAGTCAACAATTTCTTCTGGAGACTTTTCTGGAGTAGGAGGAGCTGACTCAGCTTGTCAGGCGCGTGCCGCTGCTGGGGCGTTAGGGGGAACATGGAAAGCTATTCTCTCTGGTTGGAGTGAAGACGACTGGGCGATTAACCGTATAGGCTATAACTGGACGACGCTCAGACTGGTTGACAACACAACTGATGTCGTCCTTGCAGGTAATCTATGGAAGACAGCAACTTTACCTCTCTTAAATCCTATCAGTAAAACAGAGTCAGGTAGCACATTGTCAGTCGGTAATGTTTTTACAAATACGGAAGCCGATGGGACAGCTTCCTATTCTGGAGGAAATTCTGCTTGCATGAATTGGGCGTATGGTTGGACTGGCAGTGGTCTAAATTTCTCTTTTGGAGTGTCTGGTGTCAACTCCTCTGGCTGGATTAGAAATTCAGTAAATTCTACGGACTGTCGAAGCTATGCACCAGGCGGTTATTTATACTGCATCGAGCAATAACCATTCAAAAAGGGGTCGGATGGCCCCCTTTTTCTTTTGCCCTTTCCTTATCGTCATTCCCCGAATGCGAAGCATTCTAGGGGAATCCAGTAAAATGGATTGCCTTAGAATCGTTGCACGATTCAGGCAATGACGGGGAGATAGAATGGGGATGACCTGCTCCCCGTAAATTGATCCAGATTGAGTTGGAGTCTGTTCCTTGTTCTATAATTTAAGGAAAAGGGACGGAAGAGA
>MNUG01000024.1 GCA_001871905.1 Alphaproteobacteria bacterium CG1_02_46_17
TATAAGTAAAATGCATAAATACTGAGTATTTATTTGTAATTTACTTCATGTCACGAAGATAATTAAAGTAATAATTGAAAATAATAATTTATAATACTTTATCTCTTCTAAATAGTTCTGGATTTGGTAGCCGAGTTTGACACAATCTAGCCACATTATTGGACGGAATAATTAATTTTCGATGAATTCAATTTTACAAATAGTATATTTTGAGCTTGGAAAATTCGGGAACGGCTATTTGACCCAGTAAAATTAAAGTGAAATAGGATCTCCAGACATAATTAAATGTCCCACACAAATGATAGGATAGAGAATCCTCTTGGGATAAATTTTTTTGGGAAGGGGAGTAAATGGCTCCTCGAGCAGGATTCGAACCTGCGACCAATCGATTAACAGTCGATTGCTCTACCGCTGAGCTATCGAGGAACAAGCGAAACGCTTTCAGGTGGCTTTTCTATTTTTATTCGAGACTTTTGTCAACTGGGAATTTTGTTAAAAAAGCCAAATAAAATATAACCACATTTGGTCACGGCTGTGTACTCTGGTTTATCTTATAAAAGAGAAATGCTCCGGATTTCGGAAAATGTCCAAAACAAAGAAATCTGGAGGCACGAGCCGGAATCGAACCGGCGTGCAAGCTTTTGCAGAGCTCTGCCTAACCACTCGGCCATCGCGCCCCCACTGAAGATAGTTTCAGAAGGCAGGGATTTAGCATTTTTCATCATGGAAATCCAGCATAAAATCCTGTATTAGATGTAAAGTTTTTATTTCTAAGGAATTTCTTATGTCACTCCAAAATTTTGAAAAAGCCAGGGAAGCTATGGTTGTTTCCCAATTGCAGCCCTCAGGTGTCGTGGACGAAAAAGTAAATTGTGCTTATTTGAGTATTCCGCGCGAGATGTTTGTATCTGAGGCCTTGCGTGGCGTGAGTTACCTTGATGATGATCTTCCTGTCGGAGAAGGGCGCTTTCTGTTGGAGCCTTTAATTCTGGCGAAAATGGTTCAGGATGCCAATTTGGAAAAGACGTCAAAAGTTCTGGATGTAGCCGGAGGAACAGGCTATTCCGCAGCAATTTTGTCGCAACTCGTGGGCGAAGTCTATGCGCTCGATCCAAGTGATAAACTTCTTCACGCGGCACGTTTGAATTGGGAACATCTTGGGTTAACCAATATCTCTGCGGTTCTTGGTCGCGCTCAAGACGGCTATGTCAAGGCCGCGAAGTATGATGCCATCTTTATAAATGGCGCTGTTGCAGAGCCCCCTAAAGAATTGATTGGCCAGCTTGCACCCCATGGAAAATTATATTGCGTTTTGGTCAAGGACGGCGATACAACTGGCGAAATTACCCGTTACAGTGTATCGGATTCTGGATCTTTGTTGCAGTTTGCACTGGGGGATGCTGCAACGGCCTATGTTCCAGGGCTTATGCCTCAAGGTAAGTTTGAATTTCAGAAATAGAAGTTCTGTAAAATAAAAACCCGACTTTGTGCATTAGGGTGTGGATAGGGATTAAATCGTGCTTTGACAATGCGTTAGCATTAAGACAAACTGCACAAGATGAAGTTATTTTAAGGAAAAGCTGAATGGCTGGCACAGAACCGGATCAGGAACCGTCAATCGAAGAGATACTCGCATCTATCCGACAGATTATTTCGGATGATGAAACACGCGAAGCTGAGGACATTGAAATTCCTCGGGAAGAAAATGTTGCCCGTAAAGCTGGGGACATCGAGATAACAAAAGACGATGAAAAATATGAAATTCCTGTCTATCAACCTGAGCCAGAACAGGAAGAAGAGCCAAGAGAAAGTTTTGCAGACGTTCTTGAGCTGACTAATGAAATTAAAGGTGACAAGGAAGAAAAAGTCATCAATTACAGCGAAGAAAAATATACAATTCCGTTGGCCGAGCCAGATCCTGTCAAGGAAGAGGCGCCACGTAAATCTGATCTGGACTTGTCTATGAAAGAAGATGATGAAATGCGTGAATCCGATCTGGATTTATCAATGGGCAGTGATGATATTGATGCACTGTTTACTGCACCCGCGTTAGCGGCAACAGCAGATGCTTTCTCCAAGCTGATGGGAAATATCCCCGTCGAGCGTGAGGAAAATGAACGTCTTTATGCAGATGGTCGTATTACACTGGAAGATATTGCCAAAGACCTGATGCGTCCGATGCTGCGCCAGTGGATTGATGACAATGTGCCCAAGATGGTTGAACGTTTGATCCAAAAAGAAATCGAAAAAATTACCAAACAAATAAAAGGTGCATAGGTTTCGCAATGGCACAGAAATGTGCCATTTTTTTTATTGTTACATTCACTTGAAATGATTGAAATATGTCTTCTGGCAGGTTAAAACCGTATCCACAAACAAAAAATTATATGACGCACAAAGAATTGAGATTAGACAATGCTCGACAAAATTTTTGACCACAAACAGATTGAAAAAAACCATTACCAGAAATGGGAAGAGTCCGGACTGTTTGAATGTCATCCTCAAATGGACACGTCTCCTTTTACCATCATGATGCCACCGCCCAATGTCACGGGAACCTTGCATATGGGGCATGCTTTTACCAACACTCTGCAAGACGTCATGACTCGTTACAACCGTATGAAAGGCAAAGATGCCTTATGGATGCCCGGGACTGACCACGCAGGGATCGCAACACAAATGGTGGTCGAGCGTAAACTTGCAGAAGAAGGTCAGCCTTCCCGCCGGGACATGGGTAGAGAAGCCTTTCTTGAAAAAGTATGGGAGTGGAAGGAATATTCCGGAGGAACCATTACCAACCAGTTACGCCGTTTGGGATCAACGCCGGATTGGAGCCGCGAACGATTTACAATGGATGATGGTTTGAATAAGGCCGTCCGTAAAGCTTTCGTTGAACTCTACCGCAAAGGACTTATTTTCAAAGACAATCGTCTAGTGAACTGGGACCCTAAACTTTTGACCGCTATTTCGGATATCGAAGTTGTTCAGAAAGAAGTAAAAGGCCATATGTGGTATATCCGCTATCCTGTCGAGGGAGAAGAAGAGCGTTATATCACGATTGCCACCACACGTCCGGAAACCATGTTGGGGGATACCGCCATTGTTGTGAATCCTGAAGACGAACGTTACAAAGACCTGATTGGCAAAGTTGCTGTTCTGCCAATCGTTGGGCGTTTGATTAAAATTATCGCAGATGATTATGTCCATATAGAGCTTGGAACTGGTGCAATGAAAGTAACGCCAGCTCATGATTTCAACGACTTTGAAATTGGACGCCGCCATAATCTTGAGATGATCTCGATTATGAATGTGCATGCGAAGATCAACGAAAATGCTCCGGAAGAATATCAAGGACTTGATCGGTACGATGCTCGCAAAAAAATCCTGCAAGAACTTGAGGCGCAAGATCTTCTGGATCGCGTCGAGAATATCACACACATGATTCCATATGGCGATCGTTCCGATCTCGTGATCGAACCTTTCCTGACCGAGCAATGGTACTGTGATGCCAAGACTTTGGCTCAACCAGCCATTGAAGCCGTAGAAACCGGCAAGACTGTTTTTGTTCCAAAAACTTGGGAAAACACTTATTTCGAATGGATGCGGAATATTCAGCCTTGGTGTATTTCACGGCAATTATGGTGGGGACATCAAATTCCGGCGTGGTACGATGAAGACGGCAAGGTCTATGTTGCTGAAACCGAAGAAGAAGCGCAAAGAGAAGCAGGAGCAGGGGTTAAGCTCACTCGCGATGACGATGTTCTTGACACATGGTTCTCATCGGCACTCTGGCCTTTCTCGACTTTGGGGTGGCCGGATCAAACACCAGAGCTTGCGAAATATTATCCTGGTGATGTGTTGTGTACCGGATTTGATATTATTTTCTTCTGGGTTGCCCGGATGATGATGATGGGTATCCATTTTATGGGAGATGTCCCATTCCATACCGTATATATGCATGCACTGGTCCGCGATGCCAAAGGGCAAAAAATGTCCAAGTCCAGAGGCAATGTTATTGATCCTCTGGATACAATTGAAAAATACGGAGCTGACGCTTTGAGGTTCTGCTTGACGGCGATGGCGGCCCAAGGCCGTGATATTCGTCTATCTGATGAACGTATTGAAGGATACCGCAACTTCGCAACTAAAATCTGGAATGCCACCCGTTATTGCGAAATGAATGGCTGTATTCCGAATGCCGATTTCAAACCTGAAAATGCAAAACACACCATCAACCAATGGATTATTGGTCAAGTGATGGAGGTTCAGAAATCCATAGATAAAAATATGGAAGAATACCGCTTCAATGATGCGGCTGGAGCAATTTATCAATTTGTTTGGGGAACCTTCTGTGATTGGTATCTTGAATTCACCAAGCCATTGCTCGCGGAAGGCAATACAGACGATGTCTTGAAACAGGAAACGCGGGATACAACCGGATGGGTTCTGGATCAAATCCTGACTTTGCTCAATCCATTCATGCCCTATATCACGGAAGAATTGTATGAAAGCATAGCAGTTCGTCCAAAGAACTCTTTATTGATGGGGCAAGCTTGGCCAACCTATCCGGAATCTTTATTTAGTGAAAAATCACTTGCGGAAATTGATTGGTTGACCCGCCTCGTCACGGAAATTCGCTCCGTTCGTTCGGACATGAATGTTCCGGCTGGTGCCAAAATCAAGATGATGATTAAGGATGCCAGTGAACAAACCAAATCAAGAATTGCCGCATATGAAGAAATTATTGCGCGGATGGCAAGGATTGAAAATATCTCCATGACGGCAGAAGCGCCGAAAGGATCAATCCAGACAATTGTAGATGAAGCCACTATCATTCTGCCGATTGCCGAAATCATTGATCTTGATAAAGAGCGTGAGCGTCTCAAGAAGGAGATTGATAGGCTGGAAGCCAACATCAATCGCATTGATCAAAAATTGTCTGATGACAAGTTTGTGAACAACGCACCTGCCGAAATTATCGCCGAACAAAAGGCCCGTAAAGCCGAAAATGAAACGGTGATGAAGAAACTGTCACAGGCATTGAAGCAATTGGAAGCGGCATAAGAAAATATTATGATCAAAGTTTACGCCAGAGAGAATGGAAAAACACAGGTTAGGGAGATCGTTTCTTCCTCTGATTTTCCCTCTGGCGTAGTCTGGGTCGATATGTTTGCACCATCCCCTGAAGAAATGGACATGGTCGAAGATCATCTTCATATCGAGCTACCCAATAAGAGTGAGATCTGGAAAAATCATATCCTCAATAGGCTCTACACCGAGAATAGTGTGGCCTATATGACGGCCGCCTTAATCAACAAAATAAAAACCCCTTATCCCGAAACAGTGGCTGTTACGTTTCTTTTGGGAAAAACCTTTTTTCTAACGATGCGTGATATTGACCCAACGTCTTTTAAGAATTTTTCCGATAGATTGCAGAAACAAGGATCATTGTTCGAAACACCAGCTAATTTGGCCGAGGGTCTATTTGAAGAAATGATTGTTCGGGTAGCTCATAACTCAGAGCAACTGGTTGATACTTTGGATGAGCTCTCGCACAGTATTTTTGCGACAGACGTTTTCGAAGACGATAAACCCAGAAATACGACACATGTCATGAAGGTCGCCTTGAAAAATCTGGGAAACGCAGCAGATTTAAACTCCAAAATTAACGAAAGCCTGCATGCGATCAGTCGAATGTTGGTCTTTTTCAAACAATCAACTAGCGCCCATCCAGCAACAGACAGCTGTATTGATATTTTAATAATGGATGTTCAGGCCTTGATTACACAGACAGCCTTCTTATCTGACAAGGTAACGTTTCAACTTGATGCAACGTTGGGTATGATTAACGTCGAACAAAACTTGATTATCAAGATATTCTCGATTGTTACTGTGTTCTTTCTTCCTGCGACTCTTGTGTCCAGCATTTATGGCATGAATTTCGGGCATATGCCTGAACTCGATTGGGTATGGGGTTATCCATTTGCTTTGGCCCTGATGGTTCTTTGCGCGATCGTGCCTCATGTTTATTTCAAACGAAAAGGCTGGCTGTAATAGCCCCATATCAAAGGAAGGTATGGACACAAAAGAACCCCGGATTGCTAGACAGCTTTCCGGGGCTAGTTCTACCTCATCAGGAGTTTTCCTGAACTTTGTTCGCTGCAGATCAAGCGGAAGACTAAGCTTCTTTTTGCTCTTCGTCTTGACGACCTGCAGTTTGAACTCCAGCAGACAAAAAGCTGCCAAAGCGTTTCTCGAATTTCGACAACTGACCTTTTTCAGTAATTTTGGCAACGCCGCCTTTCCACGCAGGGTGGGAGAGGCAATCGATATCCAGACGCATTGTGTCGCCTGATTTGCCCCAAGTGGTGCGGGTTGTGTATTCTGTGCCATCGGTCATAACGATGGTAACTTCGTGGTAATCCGGATGGATATTGGCTTTCATAACCAGCTACTCCTGAAACTTAAATTCTCTAATATTTTTCTTCTGTGGCAGGACTTATAGCAGTCCCACCGCCCAAAAATCAAGTCAAATATTTATTATTTTATTTGATTGAAAAACAAAGGGTTACGATGCGTACCTTAGCGCACGGCCACCGATTTTCCGTTTGACTTGAGGTCAATAAAGGCCTCGGAGAGTCGCTCAATCAAGGCTTTCTCGCCAAGGCGCAGCCATGTGCGTGGATCATATTGTTTTTTATAGGGTTTTCCTGATTCTGGATCAATCTGGTAGAAAAAGGCGGTTTCATTTTCCTTAACATATTTGCCGACGCCATGGGCAAAGGCAAATTGTGTATCCGTATCAATATTCATTTTGAAAACGCCATATTGCAGACTTTCGTGAATTTTAGCCTTTTCAGAGCCGGAGCCACCATGAAACACCAGATCAAGAGGATTAGCACCCAACCCCTTTTTCTCTGCAACCAACGCTTGCGAGTTTTTGAGGATTTCAGGGCAGAGTTTGACATTCCCCGGTGCATAAACCCCGTGGACGTTCCCGAAAGACGCGGCTACTGAGAAATTGCCAAGTGGAGCTAGAACATCATAAGCATATAAGACATCTTCAGGCTGGGTATAAAGGCGGGCATTGTCGATATCGTCAGACCCGACACCATCTTCTTCGCCACCTGTGCAACCAAGCTCAATCTCGATGCTCATATCAATTGCCGCCATACGTTTGAGAAGGCGGGCGCATTCGTTCACATTTTCTTCCAAAGGCTCCTCGGACAGGTCAATCATATGAGACGAGAAAAGAGGGCGCCCATGTTGTTTGAAATAGGACTCTCCATGATCCAGCATACCTTCAACCCAAGGAATTAGCTTCTTGTTGGCATGGTCGGTATGCAGAACAACACATACACCGTAATATTTGGCCAGCAAATGTACATGATGTGCCGCCGATACCGCCCCTAAGACCTTGGCAGCAGCACTATCCGGAAATCCTTTTCCTGCGTAGAATTCGGCGCCTCCATTAGAAAGCTGGATAATTAAATCTGATTTATTTTCCGCAGCGGCTTCCAAGACCGCATTCACCGTATTGGTTCCGGTAACATTAACAGCAGGAAGCGCATAGCATCCTTGCTTGCAAGCCTGAACAAGAGAGAGATAGTCATTACCGGTCACAACACCAGCGTTGATTTGGGAAGTCATCACAGACCCTTTAGGGGTTAGGGGTTAAAAATGAAAGCCAGCATACAGTGTGCTGGCCTTATGTTCAATTCTGCTTAAATGAAAAAAACTACTTATTTAGGAGCAACAGGGGGTGTAGGGGCAGTACCGCTTTTCCCTTTAGAACGATCATTATTGAAAGACCATGTCAGATCATGGTCAGGCATAACATAACCAGTCAAACCTAGAAAAGCCGTTTCCAAGCCATCAATCGTCGTTTGTGCAGCTCTAAACTTCTGTACCATTCTTCAGCTTTCGCTATCCGTTTCAATAAGGCCTTGTTCGACTAACCCTTCAAGCGTTCTGATATTTGTTGTTAAGGGAGCTTTATAGGCTCTGGCAAACAACTCCTGTCTGGACGCGTCCCCCAACTCTGTTGCGGAAACTAATAGTTTTGCATCTCTGAGTGTGGGTTTCGGGTTAGCGAACACGGTTATAAGGCTTTCAATGAATTTTTGCAAGTTTTTATGCGAATGATCGGCGTAATCTAGCGCAAAACTCAAACTTTTCTTTGAATATCCGCAAGTTGTCATGTGGATAAGCCTCCCATCCTGCTGTCCTGCCTGACGGATGACGCACCCGTGGTCATAAAGCCAGTCAATTTCTCGGCTCATAGTGGATTTATTGATTTTAAGCCGATCCATAACCTCTGTTTGGGTGGTGTTGGGGTGAGCATCAATATCAACTAAAATTTGTGCGCGACGTAAAGGCGAAGAAGAATCCTCACCCAACGCTGCAACGAGGTGATCAAGCACCAGCCCCATTCTTTGGATGGGGTTGGAACTGGCCGCATTGTGCAGACTTTTTAGGCCGGATTTCTGAGGCATATCCTTTATCATCCCTTAATTGTAGGGGCATAATAAGAATATTTTGTAAATTCGGCAATTCAAATGATGATCGGCCTACTTTTGATTGAAGACCAAAGATAGGGCTTTCATTCTTAACTCAGGATTTTGCCCGACAGCATCATTTATACTCATATCTGCAGAAGAGATACTCATTCCCCCCGCATTCAAGGCAGCCAGAAGCTCTTGAGGGTCAGCATGGGTGACCTGAGCGACTACAGAAATGGGAGCGCTTGCTAGGCTATTCATAGCCGCGCCAGCAATCATTTTGCCGTTATTGCCACCTTTCTCCAGTGGAATAAAAGATAAGAGTAACAGGGTGACAAAAATACCAGCAATTCCAATAGATAATGGCTTCGCCATTTTCTTCTTAAATCCTGGGAAATTGGAGAATATATGAAAGGCTGCCCCGATCACGAAAACCCAGCCGAGCCATTCATGCGCAGCCTTATTCAGCCCAGTATCCAGATGAAAAAACATTAATATACCAGTGGCTGCCATAAGCAAAAACGCTCCGGCAACTAAAGGGGTGGCCCATTTATAGAGTGATAAAGACATGTTAAGCTCCTAAAAATATTTACAAACAAGATACGTGATAAGAAGAAAAAATGCCCCGGTTTTTGAGGTGTGCAAAATGTCGCAGAAATATAATCAAGTACTTAATTAGAAAAAAGACCGCTCGAGAGCGGCCTTAAATCTAAATCTATAAATGCGGATTAATATCCAACATCGTGCATCTTAACGGCGGTATCAAGCATACGGTTGGAAAAACCCCATTCATTGTCATACCAGCTCATAATCCGAACCATGGTTCCGTCAATCACTTTGGTTCCTTCCAGAGAGAAGATCGAGGAATGAGGATCGTGGTTAAAGTCCGTCGAGACCAGTGGTTCTGAGTAATATCCGAGAATGCCTTTCAATTCGCCATCAGCCACAGCTTTAATTGCTGCGTTGATTTCTTCAACAGAGGTGGCCTTCTTGGCTACAAATTTCAGATCAACCAAAGACACGTTCGGGGTTGGAACACGAATAGCCACACCATCCAGTTTGCCTTTCAGCTCTGGCAAGACTTTGCCAACTGCTTTTGCTGCTCCCGTGGATGTTGGGATCATGTTAACAGCTGCAGCTCGAGCACGGTGCAAGTCTTTATGCATCGTATCAACTGTGTTCTGGTCGCCGGTATAAGAGTGGATGGTGGTCATAAATCCATGCTCAATGCCGACTGCTTTTTGAATGGCATATGCCACTGGAGCCAGACAGTTGGTGGTACAAGACGCATTAGACACAATTTTATGAGCGGATTCAAGTTTGTCTGAGTTCACACCAAAAACAACAGTGATATCCTCGTCGGTTGCAGGGGCAGAGATCAAAACTTTCTTCGCACCACCTTTCAAATGAAGCTCGGCTTTTTCGCGTGAGGTAAACACACCGGAACATTCCAAGACGATATCAACATTATATTCACCCCAAGGAATTTGGGCTGGATCACGTTGGCAAAATACTTTGACAGGCTTTCCTTTAATTTTGAGAATGTCTTCTCCGTCAGCTTCAACATCAAATGGGAAGCGTCCGTGGACAGAGTCAAATTTCAAAAGATGTGCATTGGTTCCTGTATCCGCCAAATCATTAATGGCCACCAGTTCGATGTCATTGCGACCTGATTCATAAAGGGCGCGGCATACCAAGCGACCAATCCGACCAAACCCGTTAATAGCTACTTTGACTGTCATGTTTTTCTCCTACAGTTGATTAAGTATTTTAGATTTTAGCTGACACGGCTTCCACAATTGCCTCGGCCGTAATACCAAAATGCTTGTAAAGGACTTCAGCCGGAGCTGACTCCCCAAAACTGGTCATGCCGATAAATGCACCATCCGATCCGATGATGCTATCCCATCCCATACGGATACCGGCTTCACAAGCAACTTTTACAGCCGTTTGAGGGCCGCAAACTGATGCGCGATAAGCGGCATCCTGTTTTGCAAATAATTCAAACGATGGAACCGAAACAACGCGAGTTGGAATGCCTTTGGCTTCCAAACTCTTTTGGGCAACAACTGCCAAAGACACTTCGGAGCCACTTGCAAACAATACGGCCTTAGGTTCGGCAGAGGCTTCAAACAAAATATAAGCGCCGCGCGTAGATTTGTTCTCGGAAGCATCATCACGAAGTGCAGGCACACCCTGACGGGTTAGGGCCAGAATGGCGGGGCCAGTTGTATTATTAAGTGCAATTTCCCAAGCCTCTATTGTTTCCAAGGCGTCGCAAGAACGCAGAACCAGAAGATTTGGAATTGCACGAAGCGCAGCCAGATGTTCAACAGGCTGGTGAGTTGGCCCATCTTCACCAAGACCAATAGAGTCGTGGGTCATCACGAAAATAGAGCGTTGCTTCATCAGTGCTGCCAAACGAATGGCAGGGCGGCAATAATCGGTAAAGCTCATAAAGGTTCCGCCGTACGGAATAAACCCGCCGTGCAAGGTCAGGCCATTCATAATCGTTGCCATCGCAAATTCACGTACACCATAGTGAATATACTGGCCTTGATAACCATTTTCTGCCGTCACAACATGAGAGGCCTTGGTCTGTGTATTGTTGGATGGGGTCAGGTCGGCAGAGCCACCAATCAGATTAGGCATCTTTGGAACCAGAGCTTCCAGAACTTTTCCTGAAGAAGCCCGTGTTGCAAGTTTTGGTTTGTCGGCGATAAAGGATGCCCGCAGATCACTAAGTGCCGCAGTGACAACATCACTGCAATCGATATCGTATGACTTTTCAAACTCGGCCTTGGCGGAAGAAGATGCCAACCGTTTTTCCCAATCAATCCGTGTACCTTGATTGCGTGTTCCTACACTGCGCCATGCATGAAGAATTTCTGCAGGAACCTCGAAAGGTGCGGCAGTCCATCCAAGGTTGGCACGAGCGGCAGAAGTTTCTTCGGCACCAAGCGGGGAGCCATGAACGCCAGATGTCCCAGCTTTATTTGGAGAGCCGAAACCAATCTTGGTTTTACAGGCTATTATCGTTGGGCGATCACTGCTCTGAGCTTTGGTAAGGGCAGATTCAATCGCATCAAAATCATGACCATCGACTTTATCGGTAGCCCAGCCATAAGCTGCAAAGCGTTCCATCGTATTATCAGTAAAGGAGAGGGATGTCGGCCCATCAATCGAGATGTCATTATCATCATAAAGAACAACCAGATTGGAAAGTTTCATGTGACCTGCAAATGAACAGGCCTCATGTGAAATCCCTTCCATCAAATCGCCATCACCACACATGACATAGGTCTTATGATCCACAAGTTCAGAACCAAAACGTGCTGCGTGCATACGCTCGGCCAGCGCGAAACCAACTGCCGTGGCAATTCCTTGACCCAGTGGTCCAGTCGTCATTTCAATGCCAGCATCTTGCATCACTTCAGGATGCCCAGGGGTCAGAGAATGCAATTGACGGAAGTTTTTGATCTCTTCAATGGTGATTTTATCGTATCCGGTCAGATAATTAACAGCGTAAAGCAACATGGATCCATGTCCGCCGGAGAGGATAAAGCGGTCACGATCCGACCATGTCGGTGCTTTTGGATCAAATTTCAGAAATTTTGACCACAATACGGTTGCCACATCTGCCATGCCCATCGGCATACCTGGGTGACCTGAATTGGCTTTGTCCACTGCATCAGCCGCCAGAAAGCGAATGGCGTTAGCCATTTGGCGCATATCTGCATCTTGTGAGGCCATGTTTTGGGGAGCTGTTGCTGTAGAGGTCATGTCTTTGTCCTTGATTAACTAGGGCGATTTAATAATTGAGTAAAATACACGGCGTTTATAGCTTTTTTTTTGCACTTGGCGAGAGATTTTTGCTATATAATTACGTTAAATATATAATTTTATCAAAAGGCAAGGTGGATAATGACACAGTTAGCTACTCCGCAAACAATAATTATAATAGGTGAAAGGCTTCGTCAGGGCGAATGGTCACCTGATTCATCAAACAATACCGTTTACAAGGCCTCTCTCAGGGGGTCAAAATTTTGTTACATCGTGACAGATGACCCAAATCTGGTTTTGGGAAGTAGCGTTAACATGAGTGACTATGACCTAAACCCTGTGGCAAGTTATATGGTGTTCAAGAAAAACGGGCTTGGATCTGTATTCTCTGCTTCTGCTGGGGCCTCCAATGGGGCCGCAACTCGCGAAGATGATAAAAGTAAAGGATATCAACTAGATAAACTGAAGTCTTCAAATGAAATTTGGGAAATTACCCGCGGTTTGTGTCGATAATTCCAATAGAGTTGTCTAACCCATTGAATAAATATGGGTATAACTCCTTGAGTGAAAAATTCCTGTCTTGACGATTATTTTCGAGCTTTGCTAACAATGGTACAAAGCCGGAAAATTTGTAAAGCCAAATAACAAGGTATGGGAACAGGATGTCCGCAGAAAAATTATATGAGCATTTAAGCTATCTGAATGACGCCATCAATGATCTGGAAGATGTTCTGGCGCAAAAATCAGCAGAAATTCAAACCCTCAATGTCAAGTTGGCGAATGCCGAGATGACGATCATTGCTGCTCGCAAAGAAAGTGAAGCTTTCTCGAACCGTATTTCGCAAGATTCCCGCAAACATATAGAGTCCGAAGTTCATGCCCGCGTAGAGGCTACGATGGCTGCAGAACGTCTTGCTATGAAAGAAGAATTGGAAAAAACCAGAAAGCAACTGGCTGATGTCAAATCTAGCCAATCAAAAAAATCTGCAGATCCTCAGATCGACTTATTCGGACAGCTTTGGGGAGCTCCAGCAGCATCCAGCAAAGTGGCGAACGATCAATCAGCCCTTATATTGGCTGGAAAGCTGGACTCAACAATTGATAAGGTACAACGTCTCTTGCGTGAGGCAGGGGCTTAAGGGGAGAATAGAATGGCTGAAATTACCCTTCAAATTGATGGACGTAACTACCCTGTAGCTTGTGATGACGGTCAGGAAGACCGTGTGTGTCAACTTGGGGCCTATGTAGATCAACGGATCAAGGAAGTAACACATGCAGCAGCGGGTAGCCGATCTCAGGCTATGATGTTAACCTCTCTTTTGTTGGCCGATGAAGTTTTTGACCTTCACGAAAAAGCCAATGCCGCTGGTCAAACAGCCGCAAAGCTGCAAAACGAGCCGAAAACAATAACCTATCAGGGGCTTCCTCCGGCTGATGAGCAGGAAATCACCACTTTGATTTCCAAAATGACCGCGCGGGTCGAACAAATTCGCATTCGGGCACAAAAAGCATCATAAGCTATATAGAATTTTGTTTTTAGGACAGGATTAGTGTATAACCCTTTTCGGGATGCTGCGGAGTGCGTGATCGGCTATTATCCCACTGACCGATAAATCGTTCGCGAGGGAGCTGTCCCTGTCCATCGCCGTGGCTTTGGATATACGGTGCCCACCTGTTTTGCAGGGTCATCGCGGATATTTCGCTGACACGGCTTTCGTGGCTCCCACCTTGTTTTAAGGGAATTAAGAATGACATCCGACAAAGACAATATCCGACAATTTGCCAAGCGCCATCGTGACCAGATTCAAGTGGGGGCAGATTGGGATGAGCAAATTGCGGATAATTTTCTGCAGTCAATCCCGTCCTCTGAAGAAAGTATTATATCGGTTTATTACCCGATTAGTTCCGAAGTCGATATTGCGCCATTAGTCGAAAAACTATGGGCAAGAGGACAAACAGTCTGTTTACCGGTTATTCAGGGAAAGGCGCAGCCATTACTTTTTGCCGAATGGCGTAGAGCAACACAAATGACCAAAGGTCAGATGGGAATTATGGAGCCTGTCGAGCGACATTATGTTGATCCAGATATTGTGGTTGTCCCGTTATTGGCCTTTGATCAACAAGGCAATCGTATGGGATATGGTCAGGGTCATTATGACGCGACTCTGGCAGACTTGAGAGCGCGCAAACATGTCTGGGCAGTAGGTGCAGCGTACGCAGAACAGGCTGTTTTACTGGCTTTGCCAACAGAGCCCCACGACCAAAAGCTTGATTTTGTTGTGACTGAGCAAAGAGTCTTTGATTTTCGGGGCTAGTCACCTTACTGTCGATCAACAAAAATATATCCTCCCCGCGATTGCGGGAATCCGTTGATATGTCGTAAGGAGAGTGCATGAAAATACTATTTATTGGTGATGTTGTGGCTCGCGCAGGGCGCGATGCTTTAGCAAAATACTTGCCTGAAGTCAGAAAAGAACTCTCCCCCGATGTGGTCATTGTGAATGGTGAAAATGCAGCGCATGGCATCGGTATAAATGACAAAATTTGCAAAGAATTTTTTGACCTACACGTAGATGTGATTACGCTTGGTAACCATGCATGGGATCAACGCGAGGTTATTCCATATATTGAGAAGGAAGGGCGTCTGGTGCGTCCCATCAATTACCCTGAAGGAACCCCGGGGAAGGGCTCCTATATTCACGAACTTTCGGGGGGCAGAAAAATTATGGTCATCAACGCGATGGCCCGTTTGTTTATGGATCCTTTGGATGACCCTTTCGCTGCCGTTGACAAGATTGTGCGCGCCCACCCAATGGGAAAAGTGGTTAATGCAATTTTTCTGGATTTTCATGGTGAAGCTTCATCAGAGAAAATGGCGATGGCACATTATTTGGATGGGCGTGTTTCAGCAGTAATTGGAACCCATACACATATACCAACAGCAGATTCTCAGATTTTGTCTGGAGGCACGGCTCTTCAATGTGATGCTGGCATGACGGGTGATTATAACTCTGTTATCGGAATGAAAATAGATACGCCAATTATACGATTTACTCGCAAACTTAGCATGGAAAGATTATCTCCTGCTGATGGGGATGGAACCATGTGTGGTGTTTATATTGAAACAAATGACGCCAATGGTAAAACCCAGAAAATCAGTGCTGTTCGAAGAGGTCCGCGGCTCCTGAATGCCTGACATCAGGAGCTATCGGGCCTAGGAAGTCTTTTTTTCGGGATGCTTTTCAAAATATCTGTAACAGGCATCAACCAAAGCTTTCATAAGTTCGGATCCTCGTTGTCCGCCATCGCCCTTTATTTGCCCCAGTAAAATTGCTCTGATGGTGGTATGAAACGCCTGCATAATTTCTATTGCATCAGGATCAATTTCATCGATAACTTCAAGAAACTGGATTAGTCGATCTGAAATCTGTGTGACCAGATAATAATGGAACATTCCACCATTGGCTTTTAATTGCATGGCTGGAAATAGAATAGCCGAGATCATAGATTCGTCATCGGTGGTGCTGTTTGGCAAGGCCTTCACGGCGGCAACCCCACGCATCATTGCGTCAAGATACATCTCACCTAACGGCCTAAAATCCGCGGTATTATTTTCCAGCAAAGCTTGTGCCTTATCCAGAATGTTATCCGTCAAGCCGCCGTATCCCACTTTCATTTTTAAATGATTGGGCGGGATGTGGAAATCGGCTTTCCTTCTTGGCGCCATATTATAGTGATGATCGTTGTTGTCTGTCATTCAATACTCACGAGAAATCAATATCTGTAATGTCAAATTTATCGCCCTTGTTCAATCCAGCTTTATCTCTGATCTCGTCAAGGTGCATGGATGCGGATTTCATTCTTTGTTTTTGTTTGATAGCCAACGCGCCATCACTTTCACGTTTTAAAGGGCCGTTATACTCGTTTACTGCTTTGCGACGGCGATCAGGGCCAAAAAAGTCTTCTGACCTTACAAATTGGCGGGGCCGTTCAATAATTTGTGCAATACGTTTATAGAGATCACGCGCGGTAAAGGGTTTTACCAAGAATTCTGTAACACCTGCATCACGAGCCTGAACAACACGTTTCTTTTCGCTAAACCCTGTCATTAGAATAACGGGAACATATGGGTTAGGACTTGCAGGGTCGTTTCTGGCACGTCTGGTTAACGAGATACCATCTGTTGGATGCATCATCCAGTCGGCCAAAATCATATCCGGATTTTCTTTACGAAAAATTTGGAATCCTTCCTCACCGTTTCTGGCAGACAAAACCTCACCAACCCCGAAAGTCAGTAAAAGTGACTTACAGATATCAAGCATCGGCGCATTGTCTTCGACAACTAGAATGCGAACCTTGTCAAATTTATAGCTCATTACGACAAAACGCCTCGGGCCAAGAAACCCGCCCCAAAGAAAATTCGAAAAATTACTAATATTATTATAGTAAATTTTTTCCATTCCGACCAGAGGCAAATACAGCTTAGATTTATGTGGTGAAATATAGAAAAAATCGCCCCGAGCTTGCTTTTATTGGGGCTGCATGCTAATCCCCAAATGGTCTCTGTAGATATTAACATAGTGGAGAGAAGTCATGGCTGGTCATTCCCAGTTTAAGAATATTATGCATAAAAAGGGGCGTGTGGATGCCAAACGCGCCAAAATTTTTACTAAATTAGGGCGCGAGATCCAAGTCGCTGCCAAAATAGCTGGTGGTGATCCGTCGGCTAATGCCCGTTTGAGAAATGCCATTGTCGCTGCGCGTGCAGAAAATATGCCAAATGATCGGATCAAAAAATCCATTGATGCAGGAACAGGGGCTGGCAGTACTGAAAATTATGAGGAAATCCGCTATGAAGGCTATGCACCGAATGGTGTGGCCGTTATTGTTGAGGCATTGACCGATAACAAAAACCGTACGGCACCCTATGTGCGGTCTTGCTTTTCCAAATATGGTGGAAATCTAGGGGAAACCGGTTCGGTTGGTTTCATGTTCGACCATGTCGGGGTAATCACATATCCATTAAGTGTCTCGGATGCGGATACAATGTTCGAGGCAGCTCTTGAAGCCGGAGCCGAGAATGTTGAGACCTCTGAGGAGGACCACGAAATTCTGACCACACCGGAAGGTTTTATTGGGGCACGAGATGCGTTGGAAGAAAAATTTGGTGAAGCAGAGAAGGCAGAACTCACATTCCGTCCAAACGTCATGACGGAAGTTGATGCATCTATTGCGCAAACAATCCTGAAAATGGTGGAGGCATTGGAAGACAGTGATGATGTTCAAAATGTAATTACAAATTTTGAGGTCAGCGAAGAAGACTTGGCCAGATTGGCCGCAGAAAGCTAGGAGAAAGCTTGGGTATGCGTATTCTAGGGATTGATCCGGGGTTGGAGAGAACGGGGTGGGGGATCATCGAATCCGAAGGCTCCCGCCTGTCTTTTCTTGCCGCAGGGGTGATCCTGTCTAAGCCATCAGAAGCCATGGCGATTCGCCTCAATCGTATTGATTCCCAGCTTTCTCAAATTGTTGAAAGTTGGAAACCTGACAGTGCAGCTATCGAAGAAACGTTCGTCAATAAAAATGCAGCCTCGTCCCTGAAGCTCGGCCAAGCCAGAGGGGTTGCAATTGTAGCGCCCGCACGGGCAGGATTGACGGTCGCGGAATATTCGGCAAATACCATCAAAAAATCTGTGGTGGGAGTTGGCCATGCCGGTAAAGATCAAATTGGTATGATGATTAAAATCCTTCTTCCCACAGCAGGTCAATTGACTGCTGACGCAGCAGATGCATTGGCAGTTGCAATTTGCCACGCACATCATGCACAATCAGCGCTGAAAGCAGGGTAGATTCTATGTTTGCCAAATTAACCGGAAAAATTGATACCATGATGACAGACAGTCTTATTCTGGATGTTGGTGGTGTTGGTTACCATGTTTTTGCCAGTGGCAGAACATTGGGTATTATCGGTGGAATTGGTGATCCTGCTTCCTTGATGATTGAAACCCATGTTCGTGAAGATCATATTCACCTCTATGGCTTTTCATCTATTCAGGAACGCGACTGGTTTCGCCTCCTGACGGGAGTCCAAGGTGTGGGGGCTCGGTCTGCTTTGGCAATTCTAACTGTTTGTCCAGCAGAGCGGCTTGCCGTTGTCATCGCATCTAACGATGTCAGTGCATTAAGGCAGGCAGATGGTGTGGGCCCAAAACTTGCTATGCGCATCGCCGCCGAACTTAAAGATAAAGTCCAGCACATGGCGTTAGGGGCTGTTGCTCACCAACCGGATGTCCTCGCATTGCCCAATAAAAAGCAAAAGAAATCCGCAATCCCAATTGAGGCTCCGGCTATTGATCTTTCTGTCGATCAGGATGTGGTATCTGCCCTTGTTAATTTAGGGTACGGGAGATCAGAGGCTTTTAGCGCCGTCATGTCTGCCCGCCAGAAATCAAATGATAATCATACCTTTGATAATTTATTCAAAGACGCACTTAAAGAACTATCCGTATAAAATATCTTTTAGAAGCTACGTCCCATCCCTATAACAAAAGTAGTTTTGTTCTCTGGCCCCGCTGTGTGTTGAGCACCGGCACATATATCATAAGAATTTCCTATAAAGTCGAGCTTGGTGCATGCACCAGCCTCAATTGTAGTACCACCATTGCTTTTTACGATAGCTGACGTGTAGGGGTTATATTTTCCACCTTGATGATCCACACGAATGCCCGCGCTGGCTGTTGCCCCTGACTCCTTGTTATATTCTACAGCAAGCCCTGCTCGGTAACGGTATTCGTCCCCAGACCCAGAGTCGTACTTAAGATAGGCGCTGCCTGATACACCTTTTCCTAGCGTCGCCGTGGCCGATGCTCCGGTACTCACGGATGAACCGTCGGGATTTTTATTGGAGTAATTGACACCTGCTTGCACGGCCGGCCTAAATCCTTCTCCGCCAACCGAGACATACCCTTCTTTGTGAATATTAGGATCGTCACACTCTTTTTGGGTATCAGGATTTTCATCTTTAGATTTTTCAGAGGGGGGTTCCGCTTTTTGCTCAGGAGTCTTTTCTTCCCCCTTCGGAGGGCTGCATTCATGACTTGAAATGCCTTTTCGCCCTATTTCGAAGAGTTCGCTGGTTTCCCCGCCTAATTGTTGTGACCTTTCAAAGACCTTCACATATCCCCCACAGCTATATTCCATAATAATATTATATTTGGGGGGATTATTGCCAGAAAAACATTATTTTGACATAAGGCATAATAATGGACTAAAATATTTAATCTAGAAAACCAATAAAGAGAGAAAATCATGGATATTAAAGCTAAGTTGGCCTTGGTCGCCATGGTTGTTTCAAGTGCAGCCTGTGCCACGGGTAAAACTGCAAATGGCTCTGATTCTGATCTCCAACCAGTTCCAGATTCTGCCGTAACCGCCACACAATATAAAGAATGTGCCTCACCAACAGTTAAAAGCGGGTTGTCCGCAATGCTTGCGGCAGCCATCTTTTCACCTTTGGGAAAAGGGGCGGAGAAAATTGCAGGTCAGATTGCGGAAGACTCAGTACGTGGCAACTGCCATGGCGAAAAGATAAGCCCACCTTCACGAAATTAACCCTACAGATTTTTTCCATTTTTTTGCCTGAAGTACAGGTCATATACATACTTGCGTCCGGTCTTTGCTTATCGCAAACTAAAAAATCACACGAATCGGACGTCCATAATGACCCAAACCGCCAAGGAAAATGAGCTGTCCCCAAACGCCTTTGAAGAAGAAAAAGGTGATGATGGAACTTTGCGCCCGCAGACCCTTGAAGAGTTCATAGGGCAGAAGGACTTACGTGCAAATCTTAAAGTGTTTGTTGAAGCGGCTAGGGCTCGTAAAGATGCCCTCGATCATGTTTTGTTTTTTGGCCCGCCGGGCTTGGGGAAAACCACACTCGCCCAAATTGTTGCCAGAGAGCTGGGTGTGGGTTTTAGGGCAACGTCTGGACCAGTGATAGCCCGTGCAGGAGATTTGGCAGCAATACTGACCAATCTTCAGCCGTATGATGTACTTTTTATTGATGAGATTCACCGCTTATCCCCTGTTGTTGAGGAAATTCTCTATCCAGCAATGGAGGATCGAAAGCTGGATCTGATGATCGGAGAGGGGCCTGCCGCCCGTTCGGTTCAGATTGATTTACCCCCGTTTACTTTGGTCGGAGCAACAACCCGCTCTGGACTTCTGACCAATCCATTGAGGGATCGTTTTGGCATACCAATGCGCCTTGAGTTTTATGAACATAACGAACTGGCAATCATTGTAAAACGCATTGCCAGATTACTGGATATCAGGATGACCGATGATGGTGCACTTGAGATTGCCAAAAGATGCCGTGGAACACCAAGACTCGCGGGGCGTTTGACAAGAAGGGTCCGGGATTTTTCCGATGTGCTCGGCGGCGGGGTCATTGATGCCAAGGCGGCAGATGCGGCACTCAACCGTTTGGATGTCGATCATACAGGACTGGACAGCATGGATCGCCGTTACTTAAAAACCATTGCGGACAAATATGCTGGAGGCCCTGTCGGAATTGAAACCATGGCGGCTATTCTTGCCGAACAGCGGGACGTGATAGAGGATGTTGTCGAGCCTTACCTGCTCCAGCAAGGTTTAATCAATAGAACCCCGCGTGGCCGCATGCTCTCGAGTGCCGGATATGCTTATCTGGGAATAACCCCGCCGAAGTCCGCCCTAGATCAGAATGGATTGTTTGAATAAAATGATGACACATGATTTTCCTGTACGGGTATATTATGACGACACCGATGCAGGGGGCGTGGTTTATCATGCCAATTATCTAAAATTCTGTGAACGGGCCAGAACCGAGTATCTTCGGTCTTTGGGCTTTGAAAATAGCGGAATTCGTGAGCAAACCGGCACGATTATCGTTGTCAAAAAAATTGAAGCCGAGTATCTTCAACCCGCCAGACTGGATGACTCCCTCATCGTTCAAACCCGACTTTTATCCATAAAAAATACAAGTTTCGTTATGGAACAAAAAGTTATTAAGGGCGAGGGGGATATTTTTGTGATGAACGTTCTACTTGTGTTTATTGATGACAAAGTTGGGCGTCCCGCAAAAATTCCGGAAGCAGTAAAAGAAATTTTTTTAAGAGAGATGGAATCCTAGAATGCCTGATGCATCCCTGACCGCGACCACGCCTGTTGCCTCCGATACAATTTCAACCGTGACACAAGGGGCAATTGCAGCCCCGATGCATGACCTTTCTGTTTTAGGATTGTTCATGAACGCCGATATGATTGTTAAATCGGTTATGATTTTGTTGATCTTTATGTCGATATGGTGCTGGACGATTATTATTTCCAAGCGCTTCACACTTAAAAAACTCAATCGTCGTGCGGATCGTTTTGAAGACGCATTCTGGTCGGGAGAGGCATTAGATAAATTATATCAGCGCGTCAAAAAAAGCCCTCAGGATCCCCTGCTAACGACCTTTACAGCAGGGATGGAAGAATGGCAGGCGGGTGTTTCAACAGGCATTCCTAAATCTGAAAGTTTACAAGCCAGCTTGAAGCAACGCGTTGAACGCGCCATGACTTTGGCCATTGGCCGTGAGATGCAAATTCTGGAGCGTGGTATGACCTTTCTGGCGACAACAGGTTCAACAGCAACTTTTATTGGCTTGTTTGGAACGGTCTGGGGGATCATGAACTCCTTTACCGCAATCGCCGCGATGAACAACACCTCACTGGCCGTTGTGGCTCCAGGTATTGCCGAAGCTTTGTTTGCGACAGCAACCGGACTGGTCGCCGCTATTCCGGCAATGGTTGCCTATAACGTTTTTTCAACATCTCTGGCTCGCTACGGAGATCGCCTCCATGCCTTTAGTGCAGAATTTTTTGCCATTATGGTACGCCACCTTGATGCTCAAGAATCCGGTACGCCAGGAAAATCTGATAAGCAACGGGTGGCATAAATGGGAATGAATGTCCAACCACGCGGAGGTAGCCCATATGGCAACCGCAGAACATATCGACCGATGTCAGAAATTAATGTGACGCCTTTTATTGATGTGATGTTGGTCTTGTTGATTGTCTTTATGGTGACCGCACCTTTGTTGAGTGCTGGTATTCAGGTTGATCTGCCAAGAACCGAGGCCGGCCCTGTCGCTGACAAGGATGAAAAACCTCTTGAGGTCGCTATAAACAAAAAAGGTGATATTTATATCGGTGAAACAAAAGTGAGTCGCGAGGAATTGTTGGTAAAGCTTTCCGCAATCACTGGTGATGATTTTGAGCGGCGTGTTTTTATCAAAGCTGATCAGGGGCTACCATACGGAGATGTCATGGGGGTTCTCGGGTCAATCAACAAAGCAGGATACCGCAAAGTTGCACTGATTACCGAACCGGGCACATCCAAAAAATAAAAATTTTGAGCGATAAGGTTCAACGTCATGGTCATTGATCCACGGCAAAAACACGAAGAATCTGAAAAGGGTTCCATGAAGAAACCACTGATCATTTCGGTGTTGTTCCACGTTACGTTATTCATGATTGTGATATTTGGCTTTCCTCATTGGAAAAGTGATTTGGAGATTATTGAGTCTGTTCCCGTGGAGTTGGTGGATAATATTGGCGAACTGACCACAACCAACAAACCCCCGGTTAATGCTCAGCCCAAAAAGGAAGAGAAAAAACCTGATCCTCCTAAAAAGCAGGAAGAGAAGAAACCACCACCCAAAAAGGAAACGGTGACGCCTCCAGCCGAAGATGTCTTGCAACCGCCTCCTGAAAAGGAAAAGCCAGAAAAGAAGCCTGAAAAAAAGCCGGAGAAGAAACCTGAAAAGAAACCCGAGCCCAAAAAAGAACCTGAAAAAAATCAGCAGTCTTTTGACTCTTTGTTGAATGATTTGACACCGGATGACAAATCACAACCCGACACGGATGCAACAGACACCAAGATGAAGGAACCTTCCCCTAGTCCAAATGCAAAATTTTCGACAGTTCTCAGTATGACTGAAATGGATGCTTTGCGGTATCAGTTAAGCCAATGCTGGAATGTTATGGCAGGTGCAGCCAATGCAGAGGATTTAAGGGTTGAAGTTAAGGTCATGGTTAATCCTGACCGAACAGTGCGTTCGGCCAAAATAATGGATCAATCGAGATATGGTAACAGCCCGTTTTTCCGTGCTGCTGCGGATTCTGCTGTGAGAGCATTAAATAATCCGAAATGTACCCCTTTAAATTTGCCGCCAGAGAAGTATGATCAATGGAGGGAAATGACAATCGTGTTTGACCCCAAAGATATGTTGTAAGGAAAATCATATGAAAAAGATTTTACTGTCCCTTTTTGTACTGCTGATGGGATATAGCTATTCAGTGCCAGCACATGCTGAGCTTCGTGTGGATATCAATAAAGGCACAATGAATCCTATCCCGATTGCCATTACAAACTTTGTGGTCAAAGACGCGTCAGGACAGGAATTTGCAACGTCCGTACCCCAAGTTATTGCTGCCGATCTTAGCAGCACAGGGCTCTTCCGTTTGGTTGACCCTCGCGCCTTTATTCAAGATTCTGCGTCAATGCAGACTGAAATTCGTTTTGCGGAGTGGAAGGCTATCAATGCACAGGCCTTGGTTAATGGATCTGTAACCAAGACACCTGATGGGCGTACCCGTGTCGAGTTTCGTTTGTTTGATGTCTATGGGCAACAACAGCTGACTGGTATGGCTTATATGACCACCCCACAAAACTGGCGCCGTATTGCACATATTATTTCTGATGAAATTTATAAGAGGCTGACAGGTGAGGGCGGGTATTTTGACTCCCGTATCGTTTACATTGCAGAATCCGGCCCTGCGACCAAGCGTGTTAAGCGTTTGGCTATTATGGATCAGGATGGTGCTAATAACCGGTATTTGACCGATGGCAATAATCTGGTTCTGACACCACGTTTTTCACCAAACCAGCAAACC
The DNA here is from genome assembly GCA_001871905.1 of Alphaproteobacteria bacterium CG1_02_46_17. GTDB lineage: Bacteria > Pseudomonadota > Alphaproteobacteria > Micavibrionales > Micavibrionaceae > UBA1573. The sequence goes on from MNUG01000024.1 coordinate 24,264, forward strand.
ATTACCTATATGTCTTATGTTGGGAACAAACCACGCGTTTATATTTATGATCTGGAAACCGGACGTCAAGAAGTTGTCGGTGATTTCCAAGGTATGTCCTTTGCTCCAAGGTTCTCTCCTGATGGGTCAAAAGTTGTGATGAGCCTATCCAAAAACGGCAATAGTGATATTTATGCAATGGATCTCAGATCAAAGAATGCCAACAAATTAACCAACAGTCCTGGAATTGATACATCTCCAAGCTATGCTCCAGACGGGTCAAAAATTGCTTTTGAGTCCGATCGTGGAGGAACTCAGCAGATTTACGTTATGAATGGAGATGGTAGTAATGCTCACCGGATATCCTTTGGCGATGGGCGTTATGCTTCTCCGGTCTGGTCTCCTCGGGGAGATTTGATTGCGTTCGTTAAAATGCTGAAAGGCCAGTTCTATATTGGCGTGATCCGCCCCGACGGCACAGGGGAGAGATTGCTCAGCAACGCTTATCATATGGAAGGCCCAACATGGGCTCCGAATGGTCGCGTACTTGCCTTCTTCAAAGAGACCCCAACAGGAAAAGGGCGCATTGCAAAGCTCTATAGCATTGACCTCACCGGGCATAATGAACATCAGCTCAAAACACCTGGTGATGGATCTGACCCTGCTTGGTCGCCATTAAATAAGTAGTTGCTCAGCATTAAATATTACAAAGCCCACAGATTGTATTTGTGGGCTTTTGTATTTATTAGGAAGTCTTAATTTTTTAGTTGGCATTAAAATCGCGAGACTTATTGTAGTTATGTGGAGGGAGCTTGAAACCCGGATTACGCGTCGGATCAATAGCTTTTTCAGGTTTTGGTTGATTTGTTGCTGCTGACAATTGTTGAGCTGTAAGTTTATCTGTCATGGGGACCTCCTCTATAGGTTATTTTCATAAGTATGATATGTCTTTCTTAAATTTTCAATAAAAAATCTATGTAAAATAAAAAAAAGACATAAAATAACCAAGAAAAGAAACAAAAGAAGTTTTGCATTTAGCGTTTGGGACTATCCCCAAGATCAGAAAATAGTGCAATAACTTGTGCGTAGGTTTCGCGCTTGAACGGCACGATCAGATCAACGGTGTGTGATAGGGGGATCCATTGCCATTTGGAGAATTCAGGAACATCATGACCATCAAGGCAGATATCCTTGTCATCACCGGTAAACCTCATAGCAACCCATGTCTGTTCCTGCCCGCAGTATTTACCACCCCAATGCCTTACGGATAGTTCGTGGGGAACATCATAACAAATTGTCTGTTCCGCGATGCGGATCAATTCGGCTTTATCTGTACCAACTTCCTCCAACAATTCTCGCTTGGCCGCAAAGAGAATATCCTCCCCCTCATCTATACCCCCCTGCGGCATTTGCCATGCGCCGGGGGTATCAATGCGCTCGCCAACAAAAACTTCTCCGCGGTCATTAAACAGGGCAATCCCGACACAGGGACGATAAGGTAAAGAGGAAGACATATTGAAGATTTCTCTTTTCGTGAGGTTATTGGCTATGGCGGATTACGGTCGAGAGAGGGGCAAGTTGAATGGAATGAGAGGACAGTGATTTTTCCCATTCTTTCAGCAGTGGAAATAGATTTGGTTGAGGGCGAATAAACGCCACAGCAATATTCTTATCCGAAGCTATTTTTTCCAAATCTGCGAGTTGTCCTTTAATATTCACATTTCCTGCATCGCCATCAATCCACATACCATTCCGAACAAAGGGAATGGATTTATGGCGATCCGCATGCATAGGAGAAATACCATCCTGAGGATCAGCCACCACGATGCCAAGCCCGCGCTTTTCAAGGACAGAGAAGATATTTCCCAGTCCGCCATCAGCCCCTGTAAACTCGGGGGTATTGGTGAAGGCAATCCCCGCATAACCGTATCCTAAAGAAAAAATACGCAACAACCGTGAATAGTTTTGTTCATTATTCAAACCGGAAAGAAGGGTGAGGGGCCCCGTATCATCAAGCCCGAAGTTCTTGGATTGGATAGGGACATCCATCCAGATTTCATGATTATAGGATCTTGCTTTACTGATTTTTTCCTGCATGTTTCTGGTATAAGGAGAGACAACAAAAGAAATATAGGGAGGCAGGTTAGATAGAGCTGCGTCTTCAATTAAATCTGATAGTCCGTAATCAACCAAGACAAGTGCAATAATACCGCGCGTTGTTTCTTGAGCGGTAAAAGGGATAGCGTACTCATCAAAAACAGTTTTTCCATCTGCTTCACGACGAACAGGGACTTGCCCGAACGGAGTGCTTTCAAACAGGCTGTCGTCCAATTTCGTATCTGGGCCCTTTTGTAGTAGCTCCTCAGTGGTTGGTGTTTCTGAATGTTTGGATATTTCAGTATGCCCTCCATTCATAATCTGCCCGTTCAGATCTATATCATCATGGCGAAGTGGCGCGGGTGACATACCTTCGATCCCGTATTGGATAGGGACGTCACTTTCAGGAAGTTCCAAATCCAGTTCGGCCATCACTTTACCGGATAAGGGTGAACTGGTGGCTTCACCGTCTTGGATAGGTTCCACTTCCAAGGATCTAGACAGAGAAAAATTGGGGTTCACTTGATGGACAGCAAAAACTGACGCGACAAGCAGCAGCCCAAAAGTCCAGACAAAAGATCTTGGGCTGATATAATAATGATAAAACTGCCCGACCTTTCCCCCCGCATTTGGCAAAGGCAAATGTGGGAGTTTGATTTTTTTCAAAAAGGCGGGGACTGCTACCAAATGCAAGCTCCTACCTACCAGTATTTTTCATTAAAGACAGTCCATGCAAAAGATCAAGAGCGCGAGCTAACTGATAATCTTTATCAGAATCCTTTTCTGCATCTTTGGTAGGGCCATCCTTCTTGTTGTCGTTACTTGCTTTTACTGCCGTAGGATTACTCAGAGCACCTTTCAGGTCCTCTTCATGGATTCCCATTTCGGCCAGCTTTTCAATCTTCGCCTGATCGACGACAATATCAGGATCAATACCTTTTCCTTGGATCGAGCGCCCAGATGGGGTGAAGTAACGTGCTGTAGTCAAGCGCAGCGCCCCATCTCCCGAAACGGGAACAACTGTTTGAACTGACCCCTTACCAAAAGAACGGGTCCCCATCAGAATCGCACGGTGATGATCTTGCAATGCTCCTGCAACAATTTCAGAAGCTGAGGCTGACCCCCCATTAATCAGAACAACGATAGGCAATCCACTCGATAAGTCTCCAGGCAGAGCATTATCACGTTTGATATCGGTTTCTTTTCTCCCCCTCGTAGATACAATTTCCCCTTGATCAAGGAAGGCATCAGAGACAGCAATCGCTTGATCCAATAATCCCCCCGGATTATTTCTTAAATCCAGAACATAGCCACTCAATTTGTCACCGACCTGCGCGTTGACTTTATCAATCGCATTCTTTACCCCGTCATAGGTATTTCGGTTAAATTGGTTGATCCGGATATACCCGATTGTATCATCTTCGACACGAAACTTGACAGGTTGAATTTTAATCACATCGCGCACGATAGAAAGTTCGATAGCTTCTTGAACACCTTCGCGACGAATGGTAATGGCAATCGAGGTTCCAACTTTTCCACGCATTTGCTCAACAGCATCAGCCAAAGTCATCCCGATGATAGGCTTTTTATCAAGATGTGTAATGTAATCACCAGCCTGAACACCAGCCTTGAAAGCCGGAGTATCATCAATCGGAGAAATCACTTTAATGATACCCTCTTCCATAGTGACCTCGATACCCAATCCCCCAAACTCGCCTTTTGTTTGAACCTTCATGTCATCGAAATCTTTTGAAGTCAGATAGTCAGAGTGAGGGTCAAGATTAACCAACATACCTTTAATGGCAAATTCAACGAGTTTTTCATCACTGATAGGTTCGACATATTTTTCGCGAACTTTTTCAAACGCTTCTCCAAACAAAGAGAGTTGCCTGTATGTCTCTTCATTTGTTTGCTGATCGACCTGCTTGGTTTTGTCCTGATCGGCAGATACATCTTGTGCTATTGAGCAGTTTGGTAAGGCAAACAGGGAAACTGCCAGAAGGAGGGAGAGGCGAAATGAAGACATAAAAAACTCCGTAGTTAAACAAAAAATTTATATAACACATAGATCCGCCGGAAAAATATTCCAGCAATTAGTTAAGCTTGGTAAATTGCTGCGCAGGGTTTACAGGATCCCCACGGTAACGCAGTTCATAATATAGACGGCCAGTATAATCTGGCAATCGGCCAAGTGGTTCGCCAGCTTCAACGGACTGGCCTACAAATGTATCAATTTTCCCCAGTCCTGCAACCAGACTATGAAATTTATTCTTATGTTCCAACAGAATAATGCTGCCATACTTCTTGAAAGGGCCTGCATAGCGAACTATACCATCCACCGGAGCAACAACAACAGCCCCTGGGCGTGCATCAATAGTTATTCCTTGCGATCTTGCCCCTATATCGTCCATTTCACCATATCGGGTTTTAATAATTCCGGACGTAGGAAGTCTTAATGAACCAAGAGATTTCATCTCGGTACTGGTAGCAAGGCTGGTTTGTTGGGTAGAAGAGGATGCCTTGTCAGAAGAACGTGTATGACTTCCAGTTCTTTTTTCCAGATCACGCTTCTTTTGCTCAACCTTTGCGATAAGATCGCTTAAATCCTTTGCGGATTGTGAAAGTTGGTGAATGGTGGCTTCTTTGCTGGCGACATCGCTTCGTGTTTTTTTCAAGGAGCGCTCGCGTTGCTCCATCAGCTGATCAAGATGATTTTGACTGGATTTTAGCTTTTCTGAGGTTTGCTTCAATCTGGCTTGTTTATCTTGCAATTCTCTTTCAATCGAATCCAGTTCACTCAAATCCATTTTTAGTTTTTTTGAGCGACGGTCCAGCTCGGGCAAAATTGCTCCTAATACGGTTGCCGCCTGAGCTGTTTCAAGAGGAGCATCTGGACGTGCCACTAATGCGTCGGGAGGAATTCTACGAATACGTTCCAGAGCAAGAACCAGATCGGCAATAGATTTTTTCTCTTTGGCTAGACTGTTCGTAATATTAGATCTGTCTTTTTTGAGTTGCGATAGGCGTTGCTCCAGTTCGTACAGATCACTTTCCTGATTCTGAACTTTCTGAGCAATATTAATAAGGTCTGACTTCAAGCCCTTCACATCTTTTTCGATAGTCTGGGCTTTTTTTTCTAACGCCTTTTGCTCCTGCTTTTTTGTTTCAATCTGGTTTTTTATAGTATCAACAGACGTGCCTTTACGAGGAGGGATAGGGGGATCGCCAGCATATCCCTCTATAGAAAACAGGGACAGGAAAAGAAAAACCAGTAGAACTGAGAAGACCCTCATTAATTATGCCCTCTCACACTAACCTTCGCGATGGTACGGATGGCCGGCAATGATTTGTTGGGCACGATAAATCTGTTCCAACAACATCACTCTGACCATGACATGTGGCCATGTTTGTTGGCCGAAGCTCATCAACATGTTGGCCTTGTCTCTGACATCATCGGTAAACCCTTCGGCTCCACCAATCAGAAAAGATATTTTTCCAACACCCGTGTCACGTATTTTTTCCAGAGTTTGTGAAAAATCAAGGCTTCTCAAGCCGTCCCCACGCTCATCAAGAACAATAACAAAGGAGTCTTCATCCAGTTTGGATAAAGCAAGTCTTTGCTCATGTTCTTGTTGGGTTTTTGAATCTGAATATTTACTCTCGACTTCAATGATATTGACCGGCCATTTCAAGCGCTTGGTGTAATCTTCAATAAGATCGCTCCAAGGACTCTTTTTGACTTTGCCTACAACTATCAAATCAATTTTGAACATATCTCAAGTCATATACGATTCTGCGCCACTTAAGAAGGGCGCAGAGGATAAATTCAGGATAATATACGACTTTATATAATCTGCACTCTTTCGTGTTTTGGCGTTTTGGGTAGCTCCTGACGCCACATTTTTTCGATACTATAAAATTCGCGTACTTCTGGACGAAATAGATGAACAATGACGTCACCTAAATCCACAACAACCCAGTCCGCAGTTGGCAAACCATCTACACGAAGGACAGGACATCCGACAGGGCCAAGCTTTTCATCCAGCTTACCAGCAAGGGCAGCAACCTGACGTGAGGATGAACCGCTGGCAACAACCATATAATCTGCTATTGAGGATTGGCCATTCAAATCAATGGCCTCGATTTCTTCGGCTTTATTATCATCAAGAACCTGAACAATCAGGTCTTTAAGATGTTCCGGAGATGTCTCTCCGTTGCTTATATGTGTACCCAAGGGCCGCACACTCCTTTCTGAGATTGAACAATAGAAAGCCGCCTGGCGCAAGCGTCCTCTGGCGGCTGGTATAGCAAGTCGCTATGATCTTTGTCACTTAAAATCTTTATTGGCATCAACCTTCGACAAATTTCCATCTTTCTTATTTTACACCTTTGTTTCTTGTGGTGCAAATCCCGAGTTTTGCATACGCAGCAAAGTCGAAGAAAGAGGATTGCGGGACTCTGAGAAAATCCAGTAAATCTGCCGTTTTTCAAGAGGGGGACTTCCGCCATGGCGCAATACATGGTGACACAGATATTTTTTATTATGAAAAGAGGTGTTTCTTACAACGCCGTGATGAGTCGGTCGTCCTACAAAAGCAAATGGAACCATATTGACCAGATCTTCCCACCTGTACCATCTGTGAAATTCATGTGCAATTTCCGTACCTGCCAGCCATACAAATTGTGTATGGGGAAAATGCTCTTGAATAAGAGGTAATGTTTCTGCTGTGCGTGTGGTTCCCAAATGACTTTCCAGATCGGAAATTACAATGCGTGGATTTTGAACTAACGAACGACAGGCCTCAATTCGGGAAGATACATCTGGAAGACCAATTTTTGATTTAAGAGGATTTCCAGGAGTAACCAGCCACCATACTGCATCCAGGCCCAAATATTTTATGGCTACTTCCGAGTTATGTACGTGGCCAGCATGAGGGGGATTAAAGGAACCACCCAATAAACCAACACGCATTCCACGCCAAACGCGCCCGTTTAATAAGGTCGGAGGTGAGAGAAAGGGGATCAGTTGAATTTCTCTGAAATCTGGCGAATACTATCATCTGCCAATCTTTGGGCGTCATTGACAGAAAGCTTTTGGGAAATAATCTCAGTTGTCGCGGAAACAGCAAGTTCAGCAGCGTAGCGGCGTATATCGTCCATGGCAGTTCGTTCCATTTGCCCAATCCTGTTCTTGAGCATTTCTTCACGACGCATCATGGTCTCATTAAACTCTTTCTCGGACTGTTTGCGTAAGTCGGCAGCCTGAGCTTTTGCTTTGGCAATGATGGAATCTGCTTCACTGGAGGCCCCAGCCAAATCAGCCTGATATTTTTTTAAGAGAGCCTCAGCTTCTGATTTTAGATTTTCAGCAGAAGAAATTTGTTCGGCAATTTTGGCAATTTTGTCATCCAACATCCCCAAAACTGTTTTTTTGCCCAGAACATAGGCCATAATGGCAAACAGAACAAAAGAGAAGGAAAACCAGATCAGTGGTTCATGCAAAATCATTTCCATCATTCTTTATCCTTCTTTTTCGGGTCTTATATTGTTCAGGCGGCCTTACGGCCCTTATCACTTAATGACCTTACGACTGTTTCTGCTTGAGACGGGTCAGCTTTGATCCCTGCAATTTTTTCAGCCATTTTGGTCGCAATATCGGCAGCAATACTGTCCATGTCTGACATGGCATTCTGACATGCCTTGGCAATCCGGCCTTCCGCTGAGCTGATATCACTTTCAAAACGAGCGCGGAAAGAAGATAGGGCATCATGGTTGCGTGCCTTGGCTTCATTTTCTACGAACTGAATTTCTTCAGAGGCTTTATGTCCTGCATTTCTTAATGCCTCTTTCAAAGCAGCCTCAATTTGTTCGGCCTCTGCGGACAAAATTTCTGCCGCTTTGACATGGTCTTCGATATGGGACTTTCTGGTTTCCAGAGTGTCACTGATGGCAGGCAACACGGCCTTTGAAAAAATCGTGTAAAGGATGATGAAAAAAACAACCATCCAGAAGATTTGTCCGGCCCAGCTCTCAAAATTGAATTGGGGCATTCCGCCGCCCTCATGTACTCCAGCTTCACTATGCGCAGCCACTTCTTCTGCCAACGCATACCCTGCGTGCAAAATCGCAAATGACATAGCCAATAAAACTGTTTTCATTTTAGACATACGGAATTTCCCCGTGCTCAATTTTGTTTTTGGGTTTCTAAACCTGAATTCGACTTAGGCGAAAACTAGATAGAAAGAAACCAACAAGGCAAAAATACCCAAAGCTTCGGTAACAGCGAAGGTGAACATGAATTTCTTGTTCAACAGTTCTGCTGCGCCTGGGTTACGTCCAACAGCTTCGTTATAAGCAGCAAAGATCTTTCCCAGACCCAAAGCCACACCGGCCAATGGCAGAAGAGCAATCGCACCAGCCAAAATTTTTACAGCTTCAAGTTCCATTTTTTACGTTCCTTTTTCTTTGGTTGACGTGAGTTAAAATTATTTATCCTTCATTAGTGGGCAATCTCGACAGTATCTTTCAAATAGATACAGGTCAAAACAGCGAACACATAAGCCTGAATAAAGGCAATGAAGAATTCAAATCCGATAATGGCAACGTTAAAAATGACTGGCAAAAGAGAGCCCAGCCAGCCAAGACCGCCCATTGTGGCAAACATAATCCCGAACCCTGCCACAACTTTCATCAAAACGTGTCCTGCAACCATATTGGCGAACAAACGAACAGAAAGCGTAATAGGTCGGCTGATAAAAGAAACAATTTCGATCAATACTACTAAAGGCAACAACCATCCCGGTACTCCCGGTGGAATAAACAAATGGAGGAAATGAGTGCCGTGACGGGCAATACCAACCATCAAAACTGTGAAGAAAACCAGAAATGCCAATGCCCCAGTGACGGCTAGATGACTGGTATAGGTAAAGGAGTAGGGCAACATTCCCAACATACCGCCCATAATAATAATCATGAACATTGTGAAAACTAGTGGGAAATACTCACGACCCTTATGCCCGATATTATCGGTGATCAGATCTTCAACAAACCCGTATATTTCCTCACCAATCAATTGGATACGTCCTGGAACGATTGATTTTCTACTTGCTGCTACACCCAGCAGGACAAGTGAAAGAACCGCTCCAATCAACATCCATAGGGAAGAGTTGGTAAAAGAAATGTCCCATCCGCCCACTTCAATTGGGATAATCGGGGAGATTTGGAACTGATGCATCGGATCGGCCAAGATCAAAATCCTCTTTGGTCAGGTCTGTTTCAGTCTTTAACTATTTTGTTCGAAATTTGCGCCTGTCTTAGCTTTTTTTTCGGCATCTTGCAACCGTTTTAAGTCAAGAGGGGTTGCGATATTTTGGCTCTGTTTGTAAATTCCCCAAAAACCCGCCAAAAGGCCTAGAATTGCAAGGCTTATAAAGAACATCGGGGAGGTTTCAAGAAGATGATCAAGACCCGCCCCGAAAGCCCCAGCAACCACAGGTGTGGCAATCAACTCATAGGCTTTGCCTAATTCATTTTTTTCTCTTTTGTCGTCATCGGGTTTCGATTCGGCAGGGGAGACTTCGTTTTTGAAGTCCTTGAGGCGGTTTTGAAGATCTTTCAGCTCATCGGTCATAGATTATGTAATCATTCCGCCGCATCGAGAAAATCCAACTGGCCTTGCAGGTCAACTGATACCAACTGGGATACGCCACGTTCGGACATTGTAACACCGTAAAGGCGGTCCATCCGCGCCATGGTCAGACGATGGTGGGTAATAATCACAAAACGAGTTCTGCACTGTTTAACGATTTCTTCGAGCATTCCACATACGCGGTCAACGTTAGCATCATCAAGCGGCGCATCAATCTCGTCCAATACGCAGATTGGAGCAGGGTTGGTCAGGAACATGGCAAAAATCAAAGCGGTCGAGGCAAGAGTTTTTTCCCCGCCTGACAACAAAGACAGAGATTGCAATGATTTTCCGGGAGGCGATGCAAAAATTTCCAAAGAAGCTTCTAACGGATCATCTGAATCGACGAACGCAAGATGAGCTGACCCACCGCCAAACAAACGCGTAAACAGAGTTTGGAAGTGACCGTTTACTGTGTCAAAAGCTTGCTGCAAACGCTCGCGGGCTTCCTTGTTCAGTCTGGATATCCCACCACGCAATTCTTCAATGGCCTGAGTAAGGTCCCCACGCTCTTGAGACAGCTTGGCAAGGTGTTGTTCAACTTCCTGTGATTCAACATCCGCACGCAGATTGACAGGTCCCATGCCATCACGTTCGCGGATTAAGCGATCACGTTTGCCACGGAGTTTATCAATAGGTTCGGAATTGAGTTTTTCCAGATCCATTTCCGAAGATTGCCACAATTCATCCGGTGTCATCGAGAATTGGTCTTCGATAGATTGACGGATAATCTCAATAGAACCTCCAGCAGCTTCCATGGTGGCCTGAGCTTTCGCACGAGATTCACGAACCTCCATCAATGCACCTTCAGCAACCTTCAGATTGTGACTGGTCTCACTCAAAGTTTTCTCAGCCGTAGCCAAAGCATCTGATGCTTCGTTTTTGGCATTTTCCATTGTTTTAAGATTGTCCAGCAATGCCATGCGTTGTCCCTTGATTTCCTCGGGACGAGATAGCACTTCATCAAGTTTGGCTTTCATGGAGGCTTCGCGGTCATTCAACTGGGACAGGCGATCCTTTGCGCGAATTGCACGATTATTTAGATTTACCCGCTCATCCGAAATTACCCGCAGGCGAGCCTCACGACGACGAATGCCCTGTTGGAAAACTTCCAATGTGGCAGACGCTTCGCTCAGCGCCCCTTGCGCCGCCGCCAGCGCTAGTTTGCGCTGTTCGACTTCCAGATTTTGTTGAGCCAATGCTTCATCGTCAAAAGATTGCATAGAGGTCTGGTGTGTAAAGACTTCACCGTCAAGGCGGGTTTCATCTTCTGACGCAATACTTAAAGCTTCCTCTAGTTTGGCAATTTCCGATTCAGTATGAGAGCGTTTTTCAATAGCACGCTGCAAGTCTGTCCGTTTGTTGGCAAGATTACGTTCAAGAGAACGAACTTCTTGTTCCAAAGACTGAACGGACTGACGGCAAGACTGGACAGATGTCTGAGCTGCTTGCAATTCTTGTTCAGCGGATTCAAAAGATGATTTTACATCCGGCAACTGGGCTTGCAATTCTTCTAGACGGTTTTTATTTTTTAGACGAATGGCGTTGCGATCCATCGCCTTGGCGCGAATACACAAACCATCCCAACGCCAGTAAGCACCACCACGTGATACAATCGACTGTCCGGCCTTAAGGGATGGCACCGCAGCCTCGCCCTGAACATCATCTTCGACAAATCCGATATAAGACAAAGCAACTTGCAGGGCATCAGGAGCTTTAATATGTGGACGCAAGGCCTGAACCCCATCAGGGAAAGACGGAGCATCATTGGCAGTATTTGATTTTCCTGACCAGACCGCGGGAGCATCACTCTCGGTCGAAGCCATAATTGTGTCGCCCAATGCTTTTGAAAGAGCCGCTTCGAAACCTTCATCGGCCTTAATTTCATCCAGAACCGGTTTGAATCCAGACTGGGATTCAGATTTCAGAACACTTTCCAACGCGTTAACTTCGGATTGGATTTTAGATAGAGCTTCGCGTGCAGACTGCTGCATTGTCCGTGAGCCATCCAGAGACTGTTGGGCATTTTCCAAAGTTTGACGGGCAGATTGATCGGCTTCGCGTTTAACGCTCAATTCAGCATCAAGCGTTTCGATTTCGCTGTTCAACCCGTCAACTGGAGCCGCAGCTTCCTGCTGGGCACGTTTTTGTTCGATTTGTTGTTGAAGTGATATGATGCGGGACTTAATCGAATTGAGACGGTTCTGATCTTGAGCCAGTTGGCTTTCCAATGTAGCGCGTGTTGCCTTGAGGCTTGCTGCCTTTTCCAAAGTTGCCTGATAGTTTTCCTGCAACCTCATAACATCGAGTTCTTTTTCTCCACGCTCATTGGTGAGGCGTGTGATTTCTTCCTCGGTATTGGCTTGAACTTGAAGTTCTCTTTCCTCTGCATCAAGTTTTTCAAGAGTAGATATACTCTCGTTGGCAGATTGCTCTTCGTGCGCGCGATCATTAGCAATATGAGCCAACCCTTGGCGGGCTTCTTCAATTTGTGTGGTGACGCGTTGTTCTTCGTCATCCAGACGGCGCAATTCGAAATTTTGTACTTGCCATGCAGCCGCCGTCTCAGCCTGCTTTCCACGGAGAGGGGGCAGGGCTTCGCTTTGCTCAATTTGTATCCGGTTCAATTCGGCTACACGAGTCATGCGTTCAGCAACAAGGCCTTCGGATTCATTAAATTCTTGCTCTGCTTCCGATTTCAAAGTCCGCGCAATCATCCACTCGGCCAAGGCCAGCTTTGTTTCAAGTTCCTTGATTTCGGCGCTGATATTTTTATAACGTGTGGCCTGACGGCTTTGGCGTTTTAGAGAGTCCAATTGGGTTTCCAAACCGGCAACAACATCTTGTAGGCGGGCAAGGTTGGCATCTGCCGCCTTCAAACGAAGCTCTGCTTCATGACGACGCACATAAAGGCCAGAAACACCAGCAGATTCTTCAAGAACCTGACGACGTTCGGCTGGTTTGGCATTGATAATAGCAGCAATCCGCCCTTGGGACACAATCGCTGCCGAATGAGCGCCAATCGCCATATCGGCAAACAGCATTTGGACATCACGAGCGCGAACGGGTTTGCTGTTCACATAGTAACTCGAGCCCATATCACGTTCAATGCGACGAACGACTTCAATTTCATCTGTATTGTTGAATAGAGCGGGGGCAGTGCGTCCGCGGTTATCCAGAACGACAGAAACTTCAGCAGAATTGCGTGCGGGGCGGCTGCTCGTGCCATTAAAAATGACATCGTCCATACCTGACCCACGCAAACGCTTGGCAGATGTTTCGCCCATCACCCAAGAAAGGGCTTCGACAAGATTCGATTTTCCACATCCGTTTGGCCCGACAATACCAGTCAGACCTGGCCCAATATCCAGATCGGACTTCTCGACGAAAGATTTGAACCCGTGAAGGCGGAGGCGGCTAAAATTCGACATCTATAATCAAAACCCTGTTCTGGTGTTTACTCTTCTTGTTTTGTAGTTCCTTCTCCAAGCAATTCATTAAAAGTTGCTTCGAAGAAAGAAACTGGCTGGTGTCCAACAATCATCTTCTCTCCACCATTCACAACGAAGCTTGGTGTAGATGATATACTGAATTTATCGTGTGCAGCTTGCATGTCACCGATAATACGTTTTTCAAGACTTGTGTTATTGATACAGGCGTTGATTTGATCTTCGCCGAGACCTGCAAACTTCGCATATTGAACCAGTTTGTCTTTGTAATCTGACTCATAAGCCCATTTGTCTTGTTGTTCCAACAGCAATCCCATAAAACTGACAAACTTATCGGCAGGCATACAACGTAAAACTTGTGATGCGATGACCGCGGGCTGATTTAACGGATATTCCTTAAAGATGATCTGAACTTTCCCAGTATCAATAAATTTCTCCTTGATCTCTTTTAAGTCCGTATTGTGGAATGTGGCACAATGCCCGCAAGTCAAAGATGAATATTCAACAACTTTGATTGGTGCATCATCGCTTCCCAATTTACGGTCACTCATCATCTCTTGAGTGGTGGCATCACCCACTTCTTCTGCTATGGGGTATTTTGCGGTGTCTACAATTGGAAGAGTTTTTGTTTCAACAACAATTTCATCTTTGGTAACAGCTTCCTCAGTTGTTTGAGGTTCTGGTTGCGGAGGTACAGATGTGTCTGCACTCTGTTCTATGAAATTTTGCTCGGCAGGAATGCTTTCGGAAGTAGGTGGTGTCGTTTTTACCCCCACAACAAGATAGAGAACAGCCGCTATCACTGCGACCAGAACTGCAATCCCCAAAATTTTTGGCGTATTATTTTCTTTAGACATGAAACAACTCTCTCCTCACGCACGCGTGATTTTCATAAACTTGGGGTATACCCCATTAAACACTAATGTTCCAAGAAATTAATTCGATTTTATGCCTTGTCAAACCCGAATTTTCAAACAAAACCAAGCTGTGGCACAGCCTTATCCACATACTTCTGATGTTTGGGTAATGACTAAAGAGAGGTTTTTTTGTCTTTATTGACCTATAAATGCCAAATCAATCCGGTCTTTGGGTTCTTCAGTGGTTTTATCACTCAAGGCTCTTACATCAATGCGGGTAGGTTTAATGCCATTTTCCAGAAGATATGAGCGGGCGGATAACGCACGGGATAAAGATATCCGTCTCGAAGAGCTTTCCGACCCATCTGTCCTGCTGGCATAAGCAAGAATTTCAAGACGAAGGCTCTGATCTTTCAAAAGACGGGCGACAACTTGATCTTTCAAAAGATTCTTTTGATCCTGACCCAACACTGCAGTCCCAAGCCCAAATGCCAGACTAAACTGGTTCATATTCTCTACAGGCAAGGGATCATCGGGGATATCTATCCCCATAGCCTGACGAACCTCATCTTTATCCTTAACCATGTGACGGGTGAGCGCATCATCCATTAGGCGCTCTCCTATACTAGGTTTTTCAACATTATCAGGCTGGATGGGAGGTAAATTTACCATATCAGGAAGGGGCTTTGCATCCACTTTAACAGAAGGCACCGCAGGCATCGTTTTGGAGGTTGTAGGCTTATAGGCCTTGCTCGGTGGAGACATAGTAACAGGGCCCACCTCCCTATGTGCATCTCTCTCTATTATTGGTCGGGCAGCAACCGGCACATCCCTTACAGGATCAACTTGTGAAAGTGCCAGTAGCCCTAAAGGTTTTTTGGGGGGGGTAGGAGGGAGCATTTCTGCTTTATTTGCTGTCTCCACCTTATGATCTGGGAACGGCAGTAATTTATCGTTAGAATCACTCTGAGTAGTCTGTGCCGGAACGGGAACGGGCAAAGGGGCGCGGTTGGGCTCCGTTTTCATAGAAGGGCGTTGTAATGTCAGAACATGGTGGTTTTCGACAGGGTGGTTTAGCAAGTCCTTGACATTAGGTTCTGTCAGTTTCGGCTGCTCAGGTGGTTTAATCTCCTGTGTCCCTTGCTTCAAAGTAGGGGCAGGAGCTACTTTTTGTGCTGCAGTCCCGCCAAACATAGGGGGAGGCTGGTAATTTTCCAGATTTTGTAAGACAGAACGATCAACTTCGATATCAGCTTTGCCATATTCTCCAAGATTTTCAGCATGTGCAGCAAAGTTTGCGCACAGCAGCAAAATCAAAGGAAAAATGGCAAAAAATACTTTCATCTAAGCGCTCTCGAGAATTTTCTTAATAGGTTGCATTAAGTTGGCATTGGCGGCGAGGATACAGTCTCCATATACTGGATTCTTATCTCCGGTTAAGCTTATAACCGAACCACCAGCTTCTTTGACGATTAATGCCCCGGCGGCAACATCCCAAGGAGATAGCCCATTTTCCCAGAATCCATCAAGTCGTCCTGCTGCTACATAACATAAATCAAGGGCGGCGGCCCCCATGCGACGAAAACCACTGGTTTTCCCCATTAGTGCGGCGAATTGTTTAGTCATTAATGTCTGCGCATCCAATGACTTGGAAGCAGCATCCCCACCGCCGATAACGGCCATATCTAGGTCACGACGAGCAGAAACCCTTAAACGGCGTTTTTGCATAAATGCGCCCGAGCCTTTTTCTGCATGAAAGACTTCGTTTTTGATGGGATCCATTACCAATCCGGCAATCATTTCACGCCCCATAGCAGTCTGACGCTCAATCCCGATTGAGATATTAAAATGTGGGATGCCATGAAGAAAGTTGGTTGTTCCATCCAAGGGATCAATGATAAAGCGGAATTCTTCCTGACCGGCGGTAGCCCCATCGGCTGCAATCTCGCCGCTTTCCTCCAGAAGAAACCCGAAAGTCGGGCGTGATTTTTTAAGCTCTTCATACAGGATTTTTTCGGATCTTTTATCGGCAGCCGACACAAAATTTGCTGGCCCTTTACGAGAGACTTGAAGATGTTCAACCTCTCCGAAATCTCGCACAAGTGATTTGGCGGCTTTTTCTGCAGCACGCAGCATAATGGTCAAATTGGGCGATAAATTAGACATTCTCGGGGTTCTCTTCTATTTACAATGTGAATATTTTGGCTCAGCCAGAGGTTCGATTAAATTTCGAACGCTCCTTCCTTAGTACGCTTTGACCTAGTTTTTCAAGACGTTTCCTTATGTCTTCATCTTCAATCTCTTCTAAAACCCCATCCAGGCGTTTCAATTCTTCTTGGGATGGGGGCTCATTTTGCGGTTTTATATATCCATAATCTCCAAAATCCAGGCTATTGGTGGCTATATGGACAAAACGGATCGAAGTAATCCATTTTTCCCCATAGAGCTGGTTTAGCCTCTCTAGAATCAAGTCTTTTTGATAATGAAGTACAGCGGCATCGGCACTGCTGGCACCAATATCAAGGGAGGCTTGCGGCTTTTCCCCTTTGGTTTTTGGCTTACGGTAGTGTATTTTGACTGGCTGGGTCTTATTTGCCATCTCCATGCCGACAATGTCGACCCATTGAGACAAAATACGACCCAATGCCACAAATTTCCGGCTGAATGCTTCAGACGTCAAACGGGAAACCGAAACGGCGAGGGGGCGTAAATCCGACATAACACATGTTGTAACTCTGTAATGGAAAAAAGTCACGTTTTTGAATGGAATAACTCTGCCTTTCAGCAAAAGGTTCTGGCTTGGTATGATCAAAACCGCAGAATTTTACCGTGGAGAGCCAAAAAAAATTCCAAACCCTCCCCATACCATGTCTGGCTTTCTGAAGTCATGTTGCAGCAAACGACGGTTCCTGCAGTAAAAAAATACTTCGAGAGGTTTACTTCCCTGTGGCCCACGATCCATGATCTGGCCAATAGCCCTCCTGATACTGTTATGCAGGAATGGGCAGGGTTGGGATATTATGCTCGCGCCCGAAATCTGATTAAATGTGCAGGAATTGTCTCCACCGACCTAAATGGGAAATTCCCTGAAAACGAGAAAGATCTAAAGCTTTTGCCCGGCATAGGTCCATATACGGCAGCAGCTATTTCGTCCATTGCGTTCGGAAATAATTCTGTGGTTGTTGATGGGAATGTTGAGCGTATCGTCTCGCGGGTATTTAAGGTGGATGACCCACTGCCTTTGGCTAAAAAACAAATTCATGCCTTGGCGAAACATTTTTATGAAGGCATCACAAGTAAAAGGGCTGGCGATATGCCGCAGGCTCTCATGGATATTGGAGCCACCGTCTGCACCCCAAAATCTCCCAAATGTGCGATATGCCCCATGTCGGATATGTGTGCGGTAAGGCAATGTAGCGATAATCCCGATTTATACCCGCGTAAACTTCCTAAAGCCAAAAAACCTCATAGGGAAGGAAAAGTATATTGGTTAGAGACCGAGGCAAAACAGATACTTATTGAAAAAAGATCGGACGAGCAGATGCTTGGTTGGATGTTCGGATTTCCGGGGACTAGTTGGGATGGAGTTGGAAATGATTTTGTTGCTCCTGACATTAACTGGGATATGGTAGGAGATGTCACACATGTCTTTACGCATTTCTCTTTGAAATTGGAGGTTTTGCGAGGTAGAATGCCAATAGGTAAGATTAAATTAAATAAAAATCAGTACCTTATAGATATAACTGAAGTGGAGAATATTGGTTTTCCAAGTTTGTTCAAAAAGGTTCTTAAACTGGCCCTGCCAATCCGGAATAAGCATCCGGGATAGTAGGTCTTAACACCTAAAAAGGTATTATTAAGATGTTTGTTATAAAGAAAGTTGGTCTGCTTTCTCCTTGTCTTATTTTTGCGCTGGCAATGCTATTTTTTGCGCAGGCTGTTTTTGCGCAGGATAAACCAGAGACGAGCTCTCAATCCCCAGATACGCCTCCAAAAGCTGAAGTATCAAAGTCAACAGAAGTTCTGCAAAATATTCTCCAGAAACAAACAGGAGAAGAAAAGGCAAAGGATAAAAAATTGACGGTAGTTCGTTATGTTCCTGCTACGCCACAAAATATTGTTCGTCTGATGTGGGCGCTCGGTGCATATGATTTAAACGATTCAGCTGCGGTCAGTAATTATATTCATCGGATAGAATGTGCTCTTTATGATAAGTACTATAACGATGAATTTGAGTGGAGAAAAGTTCAGCTTGCAACTGTATCGTATTTGAAAAAATATGCAGAAGGTTTTTCCAACTACATTGAAATTATTCAGCCTGTGCAAATTGGCCGTTATGACTTTGACTTGCAAGGGTTCTCTATTAGAAATGAAAATGAGTTATATAACATGACGGCAATTCAGATTTCTGATTCACGGGGAGGTTACACAACTTGCAATTTTCCTGCTGAAGAATCTAGATTTGCTACAGTAGCGATCGTCAAGCTGAAAAATCCTCTTAATATTGATTTTATTCGAGTTCCTCATGCGCTGGCAAAAGAATACATTCGCTTTTTGGAAGAAAGACATGGACACCTAGTTGAAGATAAGGAGGTTTACTTGAGGTACAGGCTCCGCATTGACCGATTTTTACAGGTTGAATCGTTGCCAAATATCGGTGATTCTCTGGTTTTTTCCGGTAAAGTCATGCAGATAGATGTCTATGCAGATCAGGAAATGTTTCTACCTCTATTCTCCCAAAAATTTGATTAGAGAATTATACAGTTAAGTCTGACGCTGTTCTGATGACTCGAGCCCCTACGATTCCCTCGATAAAAATATCAAGTTTTTCAATAGCAACCTCAACGCAGGAAACTCTCACATCATTTAAGCAATATTGGGCAAGATGTTCAGCGAGAGTTTCCACCAGTTCATGGTGGACATCTGCAAGACGTCTGATCTCCATTACAATGCCTTCGTATGAGACTGTATCTTCAATGCGGTCATGAGATACTTTAAAATTATCCAGTTCCATACTAATGGAAACACAAATTCTTTGTGGAGCAAGGTGCTCACTTTCATAAATACCAATCCGCGCGGGAAGGATAAAATCCCGCACGGTAACAAATGTTTTATTGGCTTCGCTGCGCATCTTTATTGCATGACCGTGTTGACATTCATTTCTTCGCGCACACGTTGACGTAACCGATCAATGGGAAAGGAGTTTTTTCCATCATTATAGTGCCAGTATGTCCAACCATTGCAGCTAGGCGCGCTCTGTATCGCGGCTCCAACCTTATGAATTGAACCACGATATTGGTTAACCCCATCTGTTGTGACAACACTGCCATCTGCCGTTACTTTTGCTTCGATACTATTTTTGCTATCCGTAAGGGTTGCTCCTGGTTTGATCAATCCCCGCTCAATCAACCATCCAAATGGCACGCGAAGTTCTTCACGCTTAGCAACCATACCCTGCAAGGATTCTTCAGAAATTTGTTCGGCGGCAGCAATGCGCTTTTTAGCAAGTTTTATATAAGAGTCTTCACGCTCAATTCCGATAAAATTTCTCCCAAGTTTTTTAGCAACGGCTCCAGTCGTCCCTGAACCAAAGAATGGATCAAGGATAATATCGCCTGGTTGAGTGGATGCCGTCAGGACACGGTATAACAAAGCTTCTGGCTTTTGAGTAGCATGTCCCTTTTCGCCATCGTCGGTTTTTAATCTTTCGGCACCATTGCATATTGGGATTGTCCAGTCACTACGCATCTGAACATCATCATTCATGGTTTTCATAGCTTCATAATTAAAGCGGTATTTGCTTTTCTCGGACTTGGCCGCCCAGATTAATGTTTCATGAGCATTGGTAAAGCGACGTCCGCGGAAGTTCGGCATCGGGTTTGACTTACGCCAGATAACATCGTTCAAAATCCAGAAGCCAAGATCCTGCAAAATAGACCCAACGCGGAAGATATTGTGATATGAGCCAATCACCCACATTCCCCCATCTTCGGTTAGTAGGTCTCGTGCGGCAGAGAGCCATTCATGTGTAAATTTATCATATTCTTTATAAGAGCCAAATTGATCCCAATGATCATCAACAGCATCGACTTTGGAGTTGTCAGGGCGGTGCAGGTCACCGCGCAGTTGAAGATTATAAGGAGGATCAGCAAAAATCATATCAACCGACCCTTTGGGAAGGCTACGCATAATCTCGACACAATCACCTTGGTAGATGTGATTCGCTTGGAATTCTATCTTTGAAGCTGTGGGCTTCTTTGTGGATTTTCCTGTGGATTTATGTGGGGGAACAGTCTTTTTTGCTGGCATTTATTCTTTCCTTTGAAATAGCGACCAACGAATCATGAATCATTTGAGAGTCCCCGTCAAGTTTTTTCGAGAATAATTAATTGCGATTCATTTATGTGAATCAATAAGTTATTAAGGATTCTTCACCTGCCTAATATGGATATAAAATAATAAAGATCGCGATATCAGATGCTTAGATTCTTGACATGCGACTTTTGCGCCGGATAGACGAGATAGTCGATTGGATCAAAACAAGCAGCCCGATCCCCATTAGCAGTTTGTAATATAACCCCTGCCAAATGTCTCTGTTCACAACAACCTCGGAAGGAGACTTGGGTAAATAATATACTCGCACCTTGCTCCCTGAGTTAACAGAGAAAGAGGAGGGAAAAAAACGTGCAAACTCATCCCTATAAGATAATTTCCTGTTACTTTCATCGCGGTAAATGATTTTTGTATAACCACCATTACCTTTAACATATTTTCCAGTTGTCACATTGGCGCTTTCAATAAATTTTTTTTCCTTATCATATAAATAATATCCTCCCGCAATAATGGTCATAGCCACTAATAAAACCAATGGGTACAAGCGTTGTTGCAAGAGGTCCTCTTTTTTAAGCAGGATAGCAACATCCTGAGCGCTAAGAAGTGGTAAGGTCCTTCTTTTATCGTTCTTCTGATGATTGAGCCGTATTTTGAAACTTTCCTTGGTCCCCCTGAGACCTTTGGGAATAATGATTTTACTTTTACGCACCTTGAGAGCTATTTGTAAAAAGAAAAGTCCCCAAACTCCAATTGTTATAAACGTTATTTTTGCAAAAGTAGCCGCCCCGAAAATCATACCCCCACCAACACCAATAAAGATAATGGATATAATCAGCCACACCAATCCAACCGGAGATACCCAATCCTGAGTATCAGCATCGACTTTAACCTTTACAAAACTTCCTGGAATTTTATTGCGAAGATATGATGATCCGGATAGGGACTCGGCTTGTGTGATTTGTCCGTTGTCTCCGACATATTCGAAAACCGGATAGTACATATTTTGATTTGAACTTGTTGTCTTAGAATTTTCTACACGAACACCAATAATTTTCGCTTTGGTTATTCTTTGATCTTTTCCCATGAAAATCTCAGAATAGGTGATTAACAAACCAAGTCCGAGAAAAATAAGCCCCCCCAGTATAAATCCACCTTGAGCTAGTGAAATCAAGATGCTCTGGATCCAAAAAAACGGGTCACCCATGTCGTGTGAAGAAATAAAGAAATCCATGATATTATCCCGCTTTTCTTATTAGGGCGTCTCTCACTGGGGCAAATGTTTTTCTGTGGTATGGAGTAACCCCAAAAGACGAAAGTGCGTTCATGTGTGTGGATGTCCCATATCCCGCATTCGTGTCCCAACCATATTGAGGAAAGGTTTTTGCCAATTCCTCCATGAGGCTGTCGCGGGTAACTTTTGCGAGAATGGAAGCTGCAGCAATCGAAACTGATTTACTGTCTCCCTTAACAACCGTCTGGTGGTCCCAAGGCCAGTTTTTGGGTGACCTGTTCCCATCAATTAAAACCATTTGAGGGGATGGAGAACATGATTCCAAGGCGCGGTACATGGCAAGAAACGTTGCCTGCAAAATATTGATCTGGTCAATTTCCTCTACACTTGCCATCCCAATGCCAAATATGCATTGGGCTTTTATGGATGAAAAAAGTATATCCCGCTTTGTAGCAGATAGTTTCTTGCTATCGCGCACTTGTGACCACACGGGATGCAAACGGTTTTTTTGCGGAATATAAACGCAAGCCGAAACCACAGGCCCCGCTAAAGGTCCTCGACCAACTTCATCAACCCCGAATATGTGGTGGCATTCAAATTGGTCTTCAATATCAAAATTAGGACGCGTCATATCGAGGGAATTAACTTTCTGACATTTTCGGCAATAGAGAGCTCTTCGTTGGTGGACATCACCAAAACTTCAAAATGTGACAAAAAACTGAGTTGTTGTGTAATGGCATGACGAACCAATTCTGAATTCTCGCCAATTCCTCCGGTAAAAACCAAAGCATCCATACCGCCAAGGGTGGCCATCATTTTGCAAATATGTTGAGACGTTTTATGCACAAACACATCAATTGCAAACTTCGCGTCCGAATTGTGTTCGGCATTTTCTTCCAGAGTTTTCATGTCATTAGAAAGATTGCTTAGGCCTAATAACCCTGATTTGTGATAGAGAATTTTGGCTAGTTCGTCGAAACTTTTCCCCATGGCCATGCCAAGGTATAAAACAAGCCCCGGATCGACGCTCCCGGATCTAGTGCCCATAGGAAGACCCTCAAGTGCAGTTAGCCCCATTGTTGTATCAATACTGCGGCCGTTCTTGACAGCGCACAAACTGGCCCCATTCCCCAAATGGGCAATAACGGTTTTCTTACTGTATAAATCTGGCCGCTCACTTCTTAGTTTCGAGCAAATGGACTGATAGGAAAGGCCGTGGAATCCGAATCTGTGTAGGCCGCGCTGCCTGAGATCCTTGGGAAGGGCATAAGCATCCATGACAGGGTCGTGACCTGCGTGAAAGGCAGTATCAAAATCAGCATACTGTGGCATATCCGGCGACAAAGAGCTTAAAACCGAAATTGCTTCCAAATTGTGAGGCTGGTGCAACGGAGCAAAAACCGAAAGACTTCGAAGATCATCCATGACCTCATCCGTCACTAGAACCGGTGTATCGTGGAAATCTCCTCCATGCACTACTCGGTGAGCAGCAGCCTTGATATTGAATTTTTTTGTATCTTCTAGAAGTTGTTCAAATGCCTGTCTGTGCGTTTGGCAAAGGGAGGCACTTTCACCAATTCTCTCAATCTTATTTCCCTCAAGAGGGGCCAGACTATCCAAATCAAACACACGATATTTTACGCTCGAAGATCCTGCGTTTATAACGAGCAACGATTTCGTATGTTGTTGTTCGGTCATTAGACAAAAGCTCCGGCTTGTCTTGCCGCGGCGACTTTAACAGCCAAAGCACATGACATTAGTCGTGTGTCTATACTGTCTGCCCGTGATGTTAGAATGATAGGGACGCGCGCGCCAAGAATTAATCCTGCTGCCCGTGCATTGGCAAGAAAGGTTAGCTGCTTGGCCATGATGTTCGCAGATTCAAGGTTGGGTGAGATAACAATGTCAGGATCACCAGCCACATCGGATAAAATATTTTTTGATGCCGCGGCCACCTTACTGATGGCGTTATCAAATGCCAATGGACCATCAAGAATACCCCCCAGAATTTGCCCACGATCAGACATCTTGCAAAGACAAGCGGCATCAATTGTTGCTTGCATCTTTGGGTTAACGGTCTCAACTGCAGCCAGCAAGGCCACTTTTGGTTTATGCTCGAAGCCGAACAGAGAGCTCCAGAAATATATAGCATTCTGACAGATATCAGCTTTGACATCCAAATCGGGCGTAATATTGACTGCCGCGTCACTAATAACTAACGGTTTATGATAAGTTGGAATTTCCATTAGATAGGCATGGGATATTCTGCGTTCGGTCATTAAAGAGCGTGTTACGATAACAGAATGCAATATTTCATCACTGTGAAGGGAGCCTTTCATCAAGGCTTCGACTTCGAAGCTGGCGGCCATATGGGCGGCCCGCGAGGCGGCATCGTGGCTATGCTCTGCTTCAACGATTTCCCATTTTGAAATATCAATCTTAGCTTCTTTGGCTGCGGCCTCAATTCGATCTTTTGGCCCCACCAGAACGGGCAGAATAAGATTCTTTTCAAATGCTTCGTGGGCAACTTCAATATCCGAAGGCCTAACCGGATGGACGACTGCAGTTCGGAGAGATGGAAGAACTTTACAAGATTCTATGGCTTTCTGAAAACAGTCCGGACTTTTATTCATAACGTTATATCCCTATGATCTTACTGGTGATCTCATAACTATTAGGTGATAAACCATCTTGATTAATAATTTCTTTCATTATCTCCAAAATCATACTTTGCCGTTCAGAATTAAAGCGTTTCCAGTCCCTGAGTGACGTCAACAGGCGGGAAGCTATTTGAGGATTAACAGGATCGAGTATTTTAATAAACTCGCCAAATAATTTATACCCGCTTCCATCCATGGCATGGAACACTACGGGATTGTGCATGGCCATGGCACCAAAAACAGACCTAACTCGATTAGGATTCTTGATATTAAAATCAGGATGTTGGGTCAGGTTCTTAATATCTTCTATGGCGTTTGGACGAACGGCCCTGGCTTGTGCCGAGAACCATTTGTCAATTACCAATGGGTACGTTTGATATTCTTTATAAAAATGTTCAAGTACATCAGCGCGATCAGAACTTTGTGTGTCGATCAATGCATTCACGGCCATCATTCGGTCGGTCATATTGTCGGCATTGAAGTAATGCGCGCGTGCCAGCTTTGTAGCGTCTTCATCGGCGCGACAGGTCAATAAAGAAAGGACAACAGCTTTCAGGCTGCGTTCTGCCATTGATTGCGGATCAGGAGAAAAATCCTTAATAATACTTAAGCGATAATACAGATCTTTCAGCAAATCATGACATTCATCAAGAATATCGAATTTGATCCGATTGGTGACCAGATGGATATGATCAGGATCAATAATCTGCCGTTCTTGAGAAATAATCGAAAAATGTGGAAGAGCCAGCATTCGTGCTATCAAAGCCAAATCATTTTGGTCCTCCATAGCTTGACGGAGCAGCATTGTAACGGTGTCAAGATATGCACGATCTGTGACGACCATATGCCCCGACTCGACCATATCAATCATTCGGTTGATTAAACGTAGTGATAAAATCTGGGAGGACTCCCACCTATTAAACCCATCTGTATCATGAACCATCAGGAAACGCAGGTCGTCTTCTGATAAGTCTGTGGCAAGCCTGATAGGGGCAGAAAAGTTCCGGAGAATAGAAGGAGTGGGACGTGAAGATATATTTTCAAAAATAAAATCTTCCGATTTTTCTCTCAAATGGAGTATTTGCGTCGGAACAATCTCATCGCCGTTATTATTCAGCAACCCGACAGCAACAGGAATATGCATAGGGGATTTTGAGGTTTGTCCTGGGCTGTCGGGAATATGTTGTGATAAAGAAAGCGTGAAACGTTTTTGTTTTTCATCATAATGCGTTTTTGCAGTTACTTCTGGAGTTCCCGCTTGTGAGTACCACAATTTGAACTGGGTCAAATCAAGGCCAGAGGTATCTTCCATGCATTTGACAAAATCATCACAAGTGACGGCTTGTCCGTCGAAACGATTAAAATAAAGATCTGTGGCCTCACGATATTTTTCAGGCCCCAATAAAGTGGCTTGCATGCGGACAACTTCGGCGCCCTTTTCATAGACGGTGGTTGTATAGAAATTATTGATTTCGATATACTGATCTGGGCGAACAGGATGTGCTAGAGGGCCGCTATCCTCAGGAAACTGCATGCTGCGCAGTCCCTCCACATCATCAATACGTTGAACCGATCGAGAATTCATGTCCGCAGAGAATTCCTGATCCCTGAAGACAGTCAAACCTTCTTTTAAGGATAGCTGGAACCAATCACGACATGTAACGCGGTTACCAGTCCAGTTGTGGAAATATTCGTGACCTATGACACTCTCGACACGATAGAAGTCCATATCGGTAGCCGTTTCGGGCTGGGCAAGAACTAGGGCGGTATTGAAAATATTCAGGGAAGTATTTTCCATCGCCCCCATATTAAAATCACTGACTGCAACAATATTAAACCGATCCAGTTCGTATTCGCGGCCATAAGTATCTTCATCCCATTTCATGGATTTTTTCAAAGAGTCGATGGCATGATAACATTGGGACTGATCCCCATCACGAACGTATATTCGCAAGTCAACCTTGCGGCCTGATCTGGTTATAAATTGATCACGAATAAATTTTAGCTTTCCTGCCACCAAAGCAAAAAGATAACAGGGTTTAGGGAAGGGGTCATGCCAGACAGCATAATGGCGGTCATTCCCCAGATCATCTTCTTCAACTAGATTGCCGTTGGAAAGGAGAACCGGAAAATCCTTTTTGGAGGCCTCAATTTTTGTTGTGAACACGGTCATAACATCGGGTCGATCCTGAAAATAGGTTATGCGCCGAAATCCTTGCGCCTCACATTGCGTACAGTAGCAATCTCCGGATTTATAGAGACCTTCCAGAGCCGTGTTTTGAGCAGGATCAAATTTGGTAACAATTTCCAGTAAGAAAGATTCTGGGACATTGATCAAGGTTAGAGTGCTATCATCCCGTACAAAATCCAGCACATCATCGCCGTTAATGCGAACAGCAGCGAGATCCATATGTTCTCCATCAAGGACAAGATTTTGTGCCGCAGGGTTTGATCGCTGATAAAATGTTTTGGATGTGACTGTCGCTCCATTTTCATCTAGAAAAACATCTAGATCTATCCGTTCGACCTTAAAATCCGGAGCTTTGTAATCTTTGAGAAAAACGGTTTCGGGGGACATTTCTGTGCGCATTAAAGAGAATCCTTCCAACGTAATTAGAAGCACCGATAGTATAGGTCAGAAAACCCTTATTCAACCAGATACTCCTTATGACCCAATTTTTCAGGGTCAATAGGAGTTACGAAAAAGAGACCTTCGTGGAACCAAAGTCAGGACCCCAAATGAATGTTACTCTATCTTTCCGTGACAATATTTGAACTTTTTACCGGATCCACATGGGCAAAGCGCGTTACGGGGAATGTTTCCTTCCCATGTACTCGGATCGTCAGCATTAAAACGTTTGCGGAATTGGATAGTATTATTAGAATTATTCTCCGATGATTGGCTTCCATTTTCTAAAGCAGGGTCGGAACGGGTCAGTTTTGCCTGTTCTTCCTCTTTCGCGCGTTGCTGTTCCAGCATGCGCTGATATGTCTGCTCATCAATGTTGATCTCAATAATGCTTAATTGTTGGACAATCGAGTTTCGCAGACGGGTCATCATGTCTGCAAACAGATTAAATGCTTCAGATTTATATTCGTTGAGTGGATCACGTTGAGCGAAGGCTCTCAAATTGATGCCTTGGCGTAAATGGTCAAGATGTAACAAATGCTCTTTCCAATGCTGATCCAACAAACGGAGTACAAAGGATTTTTCGATGTGGTTAAAGAATGCATCACCGGCCTGCTTGCGCTTATCAGACATTTTCTCATTAGAAGCGGCGATGACACGGTCAATAATTTCTTCGTCAGCAATCCCTTCTTCCTTTGCCCAAACTTCTATTGGAAGATCGAGTCCCAGAATATTCTGCAACTCAACTTTCAGACCCGAAATATTCCATTGTTCGGCATAGGCATGGGGAGGGATAGCCAAAGCGACTTGTTCACGAATGACATCATGGCGCATATCGTCAATCATATCTGTAACGGTCTCAGACTCCATGATCTCATGACGCTGCTCATAGATAACTTTCCGTTGGTCATTCATCACATTGTCAAATTTCAGCAGATTTTTACGAATTTCATAGTTATGCTGTTCAACACGTGTTTGCGCGCGTTCTAATGCTTTGGATAACCATGGATGAGTAAGAGCCTCACCGTCCTTTAACCCTATAGATTTATTGGATAATACCGCCTCCAATGCATCTGGAGAGAAAATTCTCATCAAATCATCTTGGGTAGAGAGGAAAAAGATCGAAGCCCCCGGGTCGCCCTGACGTCCAGAACGTCCACGCAACTGGTTATCAATACGTCGTGACTCATGGCGTTCTGTTCCGACAACATATAGCCCACCAGCTTGCAATACGATTTCTCTATCACGGGCAATTTCTTCATGGATTTTGACTTCCATTTCTTTGCGTTTTTCCGGAGAAGTGTCTGCCGGTATTTCTTCCTCACAACGCATTGCGAAATTACCACCGAGCTGAATATCAGTACCACGGCCAGCCATGTTGGTCGCAATTGTTACGGCACCGGGACGCCCCGCTTGTGCGATAATACCTGCCTCACTTTCATGATAGCGCGCGTTTAAGACCTTGTGCGGGATCTTCTCTTTTTTCAGACGAGCCGCCAAAGATTCCGATTTTTCAATCGATACTGTTCCCACCAGAACAGGTTGTTTGCGAGCATGACATTCGTGGATCAGGGAAATAATAGCAACTTCCTTATCGGCGATTGACTTATGAATCTTGTCATTATGATCGATACGGGCGACAGGAACATTGGTTGGGACTTCAACCACACCCAGTTTATAGATGTCCATAAATTCGGAAGCTTCGGTTAATGCCGTACCGGTCATGCCTGCCAATTTCGGATAAAGCCGAAAATAATTCTGGAAGGTGATGGAAGCAAGGGTTTGGTTTTCATTCTGGATCTTGACCTTTTCCTTGGCTTCCAGAGCTTGGTGTAGCCCTTCAGAATAGCGGCGGCCATCCATCATCCGACCAGTGAACTCGTCAATAATGATGACTTTGTCATCCTTGACGATGTAATCTGTATCCCGAGAGAAAAGTTTGTGAGCGCGCAGTGCCTGATTTGTATGGTGAACCAGAGAGATGTTTTGGGCATCATACAGCCCGCCTGAGGTCAAAAGCCCTGCCTCGACTAGCAGATTTTCAATATGCTCGACACCACTTTCAGTCAATATAACTGTCTTGGCTTTTTCATCCTTCTCAAAATCATTATCTTCAAGCTTGGGAATTAGTTTATCTACCGAGATATACATGTCAGTGGCGCTCTCGGCGGGGCCGGAAATAATCAATGGGGTACGCGCCTCATCAATCAAAATAGAGTCAACTTCATCCACAATAGCAAAATTGAAAGGACGTTGAGCCATATCAGACAGATTATATTTCATGTTGTCACGAAGGTAATCAAAGCCGAACTCATTATTGGTTCCATAGGTGACATCTGCGGCATAGGCAGCCTTGCGGTCTTCATCTTTCATATTTGATAGGATGCATCCAACACTCAGTCCAAGCCATTTATAGAGCTGCCCCATCCATTCGGAGTCACGTTTGGCCAGATAGTCATTCACGGTTACAACATGAACTCCTTTGCCTGAAATGGCATTCAGATAGACGGGCAGGGTGGCCATCAATGTCTTACCTTCACCTGTGCGCATCTCTGCAATTTTACCTTGATGCAAGACCAAGCCACCAATCAACTGCACATCGAAATGGCGCATTCCGAAGACGCGGCGTGAAGCCTCTCTAACGGTTGCAAAGGCATCATTAAGGATATCATCCAGTTTTGCTCCATTAGCCAACTGCTCACGAAATTCATTGGTCTTATTTTTCAGCTCATCATCACTTAATGATGTGTATTGATCTTCCAGAGTATTTATTGCCATAACTGCTGGGCGAAGATTTTTGATAACGCGATCGTTGCTGGAGCCAAAAATTTTGGTGGCAAAGTTTAAGAGCATAATGAATCAATTCCTTTTCGTAACGCATCCATATAAGCATTTCAGGCGCACAGGTCAATGAAATGGCTATAGTTTTTAGCTGGATTTTGATGGAGTTATTAGCGTGAGTTAGGACAAGAGATTTTGAGCCAAAATAACGCCAAAAAAAGATTACTTACCCTCTTGCGTCTAGGGGGGATATGTGAGCAAATACGTCGCATATAAGTGGGGTTCAGTTTCCCTAATATTTAATTTTTTAAAAGAGGTAGCTATGAACAAGACATTTCTCGGTTTGGCAATCGCCATACTCGTAGCCGCAGGTGCGGGATATGGTGTTTATTCAAATATGACAAGTGTAGATAGTGCCGATATGTTTTCCGCTGCACCTGAAACAACATCATCCACCGAAGCTCCAGCATCAACTGAAGAGGCTGTTGCCTCATCAGAAACAGCAGCTGCAACCGAGCCAGCATCGGCCTCGGCAACCGAGCCTGCAGATACAAATAAAGATAACCCAGTTGTGGCAATCGTTGATGGAAATAACATCAACCGTTCTGACGTTTTGGATTTTATGGCTACTTTGCCACCTCAAATGCAGAAAATTCCACCGCAAAGTATATTCCCGATGGTTCTCCAACAAGTCGTCAATGCAAAGATTGTTGACGAGAAAGCTGCAAAAGCAAATATCGAGAGTGATCCTGAATATGCAAAGCAAATGGCTTTGGCAAAAACCCAGATCATTCGTGCGATTTATGCTGAACAGCAAATCGAAGCCAATTACAAAGAGGCTGATACCAAGAAGGCATATGATGAAATGGTTGCCGGTCTTCCAAAAGTTGATGAAGTTAAGGCTTCACATATTCTAGTTGATGATGAAGCAAAAGCAAAAGAAATTATCACCAAGTTGGATCAAGGTGCAGATTTCTCTGCTTTGGCCAAAGAATATTCTAAAGATAAGTCCAATGCCGAAAATGGTGGTGATCTTGGGTATTTTGCACAGGCTGATATGGTTAAGGAATTTGCAGATTCTGCATTTGCCTTGAAAAAAGGAGCCTACACAACTTCACCAGTGAAAACCCAATTTGGATATCACGTTATTCTGTCGGGAGACAAGCGCGCACGTCCAGCTCCAGCCTATGATGATGTAAAACAGGAGTTGCAAGCAAAAGTTAAACGCGATCTTCTAAATAAAATGATGGAAGAATGGCGCAATAGTGCCAAAGTCCAAGAGTTTGATTATAACGGTGAGCCAATAGCTGCTGTCAAAAACTCAGATGATAAAAAAGCCACCGAATAGGCTTCTGTTTAGTAACAATAAATAGATTTCAAAAGCCTCTCTGCTATAGTAGGGAGGCTTTTTATATGGAGACACATAATAGAATTCAATGCAGGAAAGTTTGAGATGAGCTATAAAATGAGCTGTGCGGAAGCCTTGGCAGCCCCGCCGCCGGATATGCCAACAAAAAAGATTATATTGGTAGCTGCTGCCGCTCTGATTGACCGAAAGAAAAGAGTTCTGGTTGCTCAAAGACCTGAAGGAAAATCCATGGCAGGTCTATGGGAATTTCCAGGCGGGAAATTGGAAGCGGGTGAAGTTCCCGAGTATGCTCTGATGCGTGAATTACGGGAGGAACTTGGCATTGAAACACGCCCTTGCGGAATGTTTCCTGTGGGCTTTGCATCGCACAACTATCCGGAATTTCACCTGATAATGCCACTTTTTGCAATTCGTGTCTGGAGAGAGGAGCCACAGCCAAAAGAAGGGCAATCTCTTCAATGGCTGCCGGTTCAGGACTTATATAGCCTTTCAATGCCTGAAGCTGACAAGCCTCTAATTTCACAACTGGAAGCCAACATATAAAACGCATATACTATTTTCATGTACCGTTCGATTTACGACTTAAAAGATTTTTACAATTCGCCCAGTGGTATTTTGGTGCGACGTGTAGTGGGTCGCCAAATTCGTAACTGGTGGGACGATGTACACGATATGCGTGTTGTAGGAATTGGATATACCACACCCTATCTAAATATGTTTTTAGAGGAATCAGATCGGACGATTTCTATTTCCCCTGCCGGCCAAGGAATTTATCCGTGGCCTGAAAATGCAGATAATCTTGCAACTTTAGCAGAAGAGTCCGAACTTCCCCTTGAAACCAATTCAGTTGATCGTGTGTTGTTGGTACATTCTTTGGAACATGCAGAATTGTTGAGATCGAACTTGCAGGAAATATGGCGTGTTCTTAAAAGCAATGGACGCCTGATAGTCATTACCCCAAATCGACGAGGGCTTTGGTCTCGCGCCGAATGGTCACCTTTTGGACAAGGTACCCCGTATTCGCGTGAACAGCTGCGCTTTTTCCTGCGAGACAATTTGTTCGTTTATGAGCGCTCAACTTGCGTCCTTTATACTCCACCTTTAAGATGGAATATTGTTCGCAACAGCTCAGAAACTCTGGAAAAATACCTGCCGTGGATTTTACCAGGCATGGGAGGTCTTCATATGGTAGAGGCCAGCAAACAAATCTACTCTGGTTTAACTCAGGCAGTTGAAAACCGTGTAATTGTACGGGGACGCCACGGCATTATTCCAAGCGCAGTCCCTGATATGCGCTCACATGTTTCGAAGAAAGTATAATTGAATGTATCAATCCTTACCCCTTGATAAAATTCGTCAAAAAATCGACAGTCTTGATAACAATATCCATGATCTGCTTATGGAACGCGCAGACTTGATTATGGCGATTTCGGAGGAAAAGAAGAAAGCCGGAATCCAGATTGTCCAGCCTGCCCGCGAAGCAAAAATGATCCGGCGCCTGATGTCACGTCACCGCGGGCCGTTGCCTGAGGAAACTATTGTACGCATTTGGCGTGAGCTTGTAAGTTCGGTTTCATTACTACAAACTGGTTTAAGCGTTGCTGTATATGTCCCTAAAGATACTCCGGAATATTGGGATATGGCGCGAGACTATTTCGGGAGTGTCCTTCCGATGCAACGAACGGACTCGGTTCAAAATGCCCTTTCTCTTGTGCATGAAGGAAAAGTCACTTTCGCGGTTTTACCATACCCTAATATTGCAGATGTAAATGCATGGTGGGCGAGACTCATTGAAACCATTCGCAGCAAAGAAGGTTTGTCTGTTATACAAAGATTACCATATGGCGATAAAGAAAATTATGATTACGAACGACATCCGGCGTTGGTGATTGCCAATGCAAAATTCGGAGAGTCAGGCGATGACTACTCCTTGATTGGAATTGTTAGTGAAGATGACATTTCTCGTAGCACGATCATGGAGGAAATTGAAAGATCGGGGTTTGAGAACTGCCTTCTTTTTGGAGCTTCCCACCATTTCATTTTTTGTTGCCATGACTATCTTGTACCAGAAGATGACAGACTGGAAAAACTCAGAGAAAGCCTTTCGGCTTTGGGTAAGACTTATGTCAGCCCAATTGGGGGATATCCAGCCCCACTGGCTTATCACAATACTTCAGGAAAATAGTGTCCTCTATTCGGGAGGTAAAACCTTTCGTGTCAAATCTTCTCTTTTGGAAGGAGTCCCTTGCCAGATGACAGGCGGTATTTGTCCAATTCTCATCGGGCCAATAAAAAGCCCGTTACTTTGGATGTAGAAACCTGTTTCAAAATATTCTTCGCCGCTTTGTTCATCCGTTTGGACAATCATTTTTAAGAATTTCTTAGCTATATCGAGACCTTTTTTCTCGATCTTTGTATTTTGAGCCAAGCGGTCAAATAGTTCATCCATGCCTTTAACCCGAGATTCAATTCTCAGATCCGGTTGTAAATCTCCATCGAGCCCTAAAATTCCATGCCCATCAACTGATACATCTTGAGAAACTACAAATAATTTATCGATAATGAATGGATCGTCCAGCTCTTGCCACTTTTTGATCTCGGCATATCGCACATTTTTGGGTGTATGATAGGGTAAAGTGAAATTCATCAGCGCGTAATTAATCACAAGGCCGTTTCCACTTTGCCGTTCAGATATAACCAACCCTTTCGGGGCTTCAATATACATGGTCAATCCGGTTAAAGGAAAACCAACGACATCGAGTTGTGGGATTTCGATTGCTACATCCGGATTTGCACCATTTCCTATATCCAGACGCCCGACAATCATACCGGAAAAAGAAAATTTAGGTGGAGCAGGAAATCCGGAAACAACAGGCTTTTCACCTTGTATAAATATCTCCGGATGATGAGGGAGATCTTCCCAGATAGTATCAATTTGGGCCTGCATATTTTTGGCAACCATACGCCATCCAGCGCTATAGGCGGCACCAACCAGAAGAATAGCTCCCGCAGAAATACCCAGTAAAACTAATATAAGTTTTTTTATT
>MNUG01000002.1 GCA_001871905.1 Alphaproteobacteria bacterium CG1_02_46_17
CATACACCTTTCTCGTGCGCCGGAGTGTTCCGGTTTTTGAAAGCAGGGAAGGGACAGTATAAATATCCCCCTTGCCCTCGAGAGAGGAACCTCGCACCGGCCCCGATGGCCTAGGGAATATGCTGTGCGGGGGAGTTGTGCTGCTCAAATTTTGATGAAAGTCTTCCTCACAGATTTTTTTTCGAAAAACGAACTGAGTTTGCCTAAAAAAAGTCTAATAAATCAATGCAAAAACGCTCTCGATTTTTCAATCACGTCGGCGATGCCAAGGCGTTCGACAACCACACCCTCGGGGAAGGCTGTGAGAAGACGGGACGGAGTGGCATTGTCCAGCATCACAAACACGCCGTGATCGGTCGATGACCTGACCAACCGCCCATAGGCTTGTTTGAGTTTAAGACGGGTCAAACGATCGTCAAAATCGCTGCCACCCATTTGTTTCTTGCGGGCCTTTTGCAAAATGGTTCCGCGCGGCCACGGCACACGGTCAAAGACAATCATGCGAAGCGATTCACCCGGAACATCCACGCCGTCTCTAACCGCATCGGTTCCGAGTAAACAGGAATGCGTATCTTCACGGAACATATCGACAAGGGTTCCTGTATCAATCCCGTCAACATGTTGCGCGTATAAAGGTAAGCCCGCATCGGCAAGTTTTGGAGAAATGCGCGAATGAACAGCACGCAGGCGCGCAATAGAAGTAAAAATACCAAGCGCCCCACCGCACGAGGCATCGAACAACGATTGATAGGCAGAGGCCAACTGATCCATATCGGTTTTATTAATATCAGTGACCACAAAAACTCGCGTTTGTTCGGCATACCGATAGGGTGAAGGAATGGAAAAACGGATCGGTGTTTCATCCAAATATTTTGCGCCGGTCATATTTTCTGCCGCTGTCCAGTCTTCACTGATACCGTCGCGCAAAGTGGCAGATGTCACAATGATACTGTGGGCGTGTGGCTTCAGGGCTTCAGCCAATGGCTTGCTTGGGTCTATATAATGGCGATGAACTCCGATATCAAAAATGGTTTTCTCAAGTCGGTTAATTTCCATCCAGTCAACAAATTGTGGATTCTCGACTCCGTCCAATAAATTTTCGATCAGGCTAATCCAAGGGGTCAGCATGGTATTGATCCGCCGTTCAAGTGAGGCTGCAACGGCGTCAAGACGCTTGCGCGTATCAGAATTCAACGTGTCGATTTCTTCGGACAGTTTCTGGCGTAATCGTGCGGCCAGACGTTGCATCGGCTGACGTAAGGATTTCAGATTGTCGTGGAGTTGCTGTGTTGAGGGTACGGCATCTTCAATCAGGGGAAATAAAGGGGTTTCAATAGAATAGGGGCCTTCGCGTCCATTGGCCCGCGCGCTCACTTGGGTGGAAATATGGCACAGGAAAATTTCGGATATATTTTGCGGATTATTTTGCTGGACACGTTTTAACCAATCAAATTCAGGCAAAAATCTGGCGTGATGCAGAGTGTCTTCCATAAGTTTTATAGAAGTCTGGTCGCCATCCAACAAGTCCTGCAATCTTTTTTTAAGTCCACGCGCGCGGGATTTTCGTCCACCCTCCGGCCCCACCAGCCAGCGGCGCAGATCATGCATTTCAACGCCGGTGAGTTCAGCGCAAAAAGTTGAATCTGCTGCATCGAATATGTGGTGGCCTTCATCGAATACGATGTGACGAGGCAAATCCTCATCGTGGTG
This sequence comes from Alphaproteobacteria bacterium CG1_02_46_17, assembly GCA_001871905.1. Lineage (GTDB taxonomy): Bacteria > Pseudomonadota > Alphaproteobacteria > Micavibrionales > Micavibrionaceae > UBA1573. The sequence continues at coordinate 1,711 of MNUG01000002.1, forward strand.
AGCAGCCTTAATCATCACAATGGCATGATTGGCAATAACAATCGGAGTACGCGCCGATTTGCGAATGGCATGTTCGGAAAAACATTTGTGGTAATGATCGCACGCCGAAAAAATACATTCTCCGCGTCGATCGGCCAGCGATAATGTTGTGCCGGTTCCCATCAGTCCGGGCAGCCAGCCGTGGAATCCGGGGCCGGTCAGGTCGCCATCTTCGGTGTCCATGATCCATCGCGCCATCAATCCGGCAGATATGGCAGACCCGATGCTGCGTGTTGTGGCGATAGATGCGGCGAGGTCTTCAAAATTAAGAAGGCACAAATAATTTTCACGACCTTTGCGAATGGTGACTTTGCGGTCACGCAATTCTTTATCGGGATAAAGGCGTTTGATCTCGGTGCTGATTTGCCGTTGCAGGTTTTTTGTATAGGTTGAAATCCACACACTGCCTTCGTTTTTTTCTGCCCAAAGGGTTGAAGGAGCAAGATACCCCAGTGTTTTGCCAATTCCTGTTCCTGCTTCGGCCAACACAACGCTTGGGCTTTCGGGGTCTTGCATGGGCTCGAACGCTTCTGCCAGACGCGTCGAATAATTGGCTTGCTCGGGACGGATTTCTGCATCCGGTCGGCTTAGAAGAATATTTTTCAAACGCTCGCGTGTTTCTTCGCCGGTAATTCCAAACTGGGACGGAGGAGGTTGAGGAGGATCATCCGCCCATTCAGAAAGATCAGCCCAAACATTCAACCTCAAGCGCGAAGAATTGTGAATTTGTGTCGGATCATATTGAACGCCCAAGGCATCAAGGACGTAAGAGGCCCATGGCCAGCCTTTGCCGTTTAATCCCATGGTCTCGGCCAACTCGATCAATTTCTCGCGCTTTGGCAGTAATGCCAGATCAGACAACAACGCATTAACACAATCGAGCATTTGCATCGGCGCGTCCAGAGGGTCGGTTGAGGGATCAATCCCCAAAGATTTTGCAAGACCTGCGGGGGTCGGTGTTGCAAAACGTGCCGGATGGACAAAGGCATAGAGTTCCAATAAATCAAATGCGCGCAAATCCTTGCAATCAAGTTTTTGTCGCGTATATGGAATGTGGCAAACCAGAAGAGAGGTTTGTTTTCCGGTTATCAGTTTGGCTTGGGAGAACGAAAGTTCCTTAATCTCTCCCAAATCATTCAGGAAATACGCACCCTTGGCCCCAATCGCCAGAACGGGACAGAAAAATTGCGTTTGTGGTTGTTGTGGCGCGATTTGAAGCATATAAATATACTATAGGATGTCCTGCTACAGGCATAGGTTATTGGTTACATTTATCCCGAATATCTGTTGGTATTTTGAGGAATTTTTTAGAAAAGCAATAGGTTTTCCCATGAGATTAAGCACTCTATCAACTAAAACTGTCAAAGATGTCTCCAAATCGGATGTCAGCCGCAACGCCCAGCTTCTAACGCAAGCGGGTTTCATCGATCAACTGATGGCGGGTGTTTATTCCTATCTGCCTTTGGGGGTAAAAGTCCTGTCCAATATCGAGAATATAATTCGTCAGGAAATGGATGCTCTGGGTGCTCAAGAAATATTGATGCCCGCGTTACAGCCTCGTGAAATCTGGGATCAAACCGAACGGTGGGACAAGATCGACGTGCTGTTCAAATTGAAAGGATCAGGCGATCGTGATCTGGCATTGGGGCCAACGCATGAAGAAGTGGTGACACCCTTGATGGGCAGGTTCATCCAGTCCTATCGTGATTTGCCAAAGTTTGTGTACCAGATTCAAACCAAATTCCGCAATGAACCAAGGGCAAAATCGGGGTTGTTGCGTGGTCGAGAATTCCGCATGAAAGACATGTATTCGTTTAATACCAATCAACAGGGGCTGGATAATTTCTATGAACTGGCGATTGAGGCGTATAAAAATGTTTATCGTCGCTGTGGGTTGGGGGATTTGACACTGCTCACCTATGCGTCAGGCGGAATATTTTCAAAATATTCTCATGAATTCCAGACGATTACGCCATACGGGGAAGATATTATCTATCGCATTCCCGGAACCGATATAGCCATCAATAAAGAGATTATCGACGATAGGGAAGCTCTCGCCGGAATTATTCCGAATTACAAAGAAGGCGATGAGAAAAATCTTGAGGAATTGAAAGCAATTGAAGTCGGAAATATTTTTAAGCTGGGGACTCGTTTCTCCGACGCGTTCAATGTGAAATTTACCGACGAAGACGGAAAGCAAGGCACGGTTCATATGGGATGTTACGGCATCGGCCCGAGCCGGATCATGGGAACAATCGCGGAAGTTCTGAGCGATGACAAAGGGCTGGTCTGGCCGGATGAAGTTGCGCCCTATCATGTCCATCTTGTGTCTTTATGCCGTGATGAATCTGATATAAGTCGCTGTGAAGAAATTTATGCCAAACTGAAATCAATGGGCATTTCGGTACTCTATGATGATCGTCAATCCGTTCAAGCAGGCGCAAAACTTGGTGATGCGGATTTGATGGGTATGCCACGCCGCGTTGTGGTCGGTGCAAAAACTTTGGCCGAAGATAGTGTGGAATTTAGGGCACGCAACGATAAAAACACGGTGATAACTCCGTTGGAAACCTTCTATTCAGTGCTAACAGAGGCCTAGTTCAGACCTTTAAGGTAGGTTTCGACTTTACCAAACTCGGCATACAGATTGCCGAGTATGCTTGATTTCGCTTCTTTGGAAAGATCGCCCTGATACTCGGCTTCAGAACATAGAGAATGCAGAGCCATAGCCCCGAGATTTCCTGATGCGCCTTTCATGCTGTGGACGGCCTTTTTCCAGTCTTCTTCAGAGTTATGAAGCTGGGCGGTTTTCAGCATGTCAAAGGACTCATAGGCTGTTTCAAGAAACAGATTGATAACCACTCTTTCTGTGTCCTTATCACCCTCGGTAAATTCGTTCAGGCGGGATAAATCAACCGGAACAGAGTTATCCAGTTTGTCATTATTCACATCAACGGGTGGCGCACTGGCATCGGGTTTTGCTCCAATCCATTGGGCAATACAGGACTGGAACTGGCCAAAATTTAATGGCTTGCTGAGATAATCATCCATACCTGCGGCGAGGCATTTTTCCCGCTCACCCAGCATGGCGTTGGCGGTCATCGCAATAATCGGAGTTCTGGTATTTAATATTTAATTGCTTTTCCATGTCGCGGATCAGGGATGTTGTCTCGTACCCATCCAGTTCGGGCATCTGGCAATCCATCAGGATAAAATCATAAGTGTTGTTTCGCAAAAGAGAGATTGAATCAAAACCATTCATGGCACTGTCAATGTGTTGTAGCCCAAGTTTCTTGAGCCATTTGACGACCAGCATCTGATTAATGGGATGATCTTCCACAACCAAAGCCTTGATCTGGGTCAAATCAACACCTTTCAGGGCATTCTCATTGCTGACTTTGATTTCAGTCTGCAGGATGTCTTGCTTCGGGGCTTCCTTAATCGGGATAGAAACATAAAAAGTTGTTCCATGATTGACCTTGCTGGTGAAACCAATTGTGCCGCCCATCATCTCGATCAGATATTTTGTAATGGCCAGCCCCAAACCGGTACCCCCAAACTTTCTGGAAATGGAGGTGTCAGCCTGCGAAAATTTGTTGAACAGATGTTTCTGGAATTCGTCGAGAATCCCAATGCCGGTATCTTGAACTTGAATCATAAGGCAGGGATTGTGATCGTTCTTGTAATCAAGGGAAAGGGAAACACTTCCCGTTTCAGTAAATTTGATAGAATTTCCAACCAGATTAAAAATGATCTGCTGGATACGTTTGGCATCGCCACACAACCATTCCGGCACATTCAGGTTAATCGAGATATCAAAAAGAAGATTTTTTCGTGAAGCGGAGAGGGAGGTCAAATCCTTGATGTTTTTTAGAATATCATTTGTTTTGAACGCATATTCCTCGATTTCGAGTTCTTCTGCCTCGATTTTTGAAAGATCCAGAATGTTATTCAAAATGGTCAGCAGGGACACACCCGAACTGTGAATGGCATCAATGCATTCGGCGACATCTTCATTTAAGTCCATGCCTTGGACAATTTCTGCCAAGCCCAGAATACCGTTCATCGGGGTACGCAATTCATGACTCATATTGGCAAGAAATTCACTTTTTGCTTTGGTTGCGGCTTCTGCAGATTCAATTGCTCTAATCAATTGTCCTTCGGCAGTTTTACGTTCCGTGATGTCACGTTCGGTTGCCAGGAAATATACACATTCATCATTATCTGGATGGGAAATCGGGTTAAGATTCATTTCAACCCAATATTCATACCCGTCTTTGCTATAGTTCAAAAGTTCGGCCGTAATGGTTTTTTGTCTCTCTATCGCTTGGGAAATGCGTGCCAGAGTGCTCTTGTCGGTTTTGGGGCCTTGCAGAAATTTTGGGTTTTTGCCAATGGCTTCTTCTGCCGTATAACCGGTCAGAGTTGTAAAGCTCTTATTCACATAGACAATTTCCGGCCCACCTGATCTATTTTTCTGGTCAGCCCTAGTGATCACAATGGCGTCGGTTGTATAATCCGCCATTTAAGACAGAATTTTCTCAAGTTCCATGACGGCCTTCTGTTGTGAAGGATTTTACTTTTGTTGATTGAAATTTCGATATGGCATCTACTAATAATTGTCTGGTAAAGGGCTTCCCGATAAATCCTTTGGCGCCTAAATTCTGACATTCCAGAATTTTTTCTTTCTGACTGTGGGAACTCAGCATAAAGATATAGGCATCTGAATCAGCTCCCGTGATTTGCTCGAGCAAATTAATGCCATTGCCATCAGGAAGCTGAATATCAAGAAAGACCATATCGGGTAAATGGCGTTGGTAGTAGGCCAGAGCCTGACGAGCAGTTTCTGCGGCGATGACTTCGAATTGATCTTTGATCGCAAGCTTGACCAGTTGCTGTGTGAAAGGGTCATCTTCAACGAGAAGAACAAGTCTCCGGCTTCTCGATTTTCTCACAGGCTTCATTTGTTCGATTCTTTGCTTTGAAAGCTCGATTTTGAACCCTTCTACTTTGGTCACGACCTGTTCTGGTTCCACAACTTTCTGTGTTGGTTCAATTTGACCAGTGGATTTCTTAATTCTGTCTATTAGCGCGGTCAGTGTGTCCCAGTGAATGGAGAGGTCAAGAATATCAAAGAATCTACCGAAGCCCTGAAACTCGGTTTCTTTGAAAAATTCCTCGATACATTTTTCGATGGGAAGGGCGCGTCCCTGAAAGAACACGAGGATAAAACCAGGTTTGACCCAGAAAATTCGGCAATCTGATTCTTCAAAGCAGCTTTCCAAACTTTTGGCGCACAATTTTTCAAACAGGAGAGAATGAAGCATCTCGCTGTCTTGAAATTCGATACTGATGAGACGCCACGTCGCGCGTTTTTCTTCGATTTTATTCAGAAAAACACCCAAGTGCTTCAGGCTCTTTTCTTGGATGAGCTGCATAGATCAATCCTTTTCCTAAGGTTGCGTGTACATCCTGTAACATTTTATCTGTATTATAGTTAAAATGAGGTTGAGTTTTGCTGCAACGAAGCATAAAAAATGCAAGCATTTTCATAGTGTAATGGGATGTAACCAAAAGGATTAGCGCGACAAAATGACGTGGTAAAAGATATAGCTTCCGGCCCAGCTTCCGCCGCTATCTTCAAAACATCCGGTTGTATGACGGATAAGTTCCACGCCACTGACGCCCTCGCCAATTTCAGGGTCGCCGCTGGCCACTGCATAATCACCTGTAAAGCCAAGATTATTATTGCCATGGTCTTCGGTCGGAGGTTCACCGGACGGGTTGGCAATACCGTTTAAGTTATTAATTTCAATGCAAATATCTCTTCTGATATGGGGAAGGTTTATCATCATCTCAGTTTCTGTCTTGTCGCAGGTTGTCTCGCCATCCCCGACCTCTAGAATGCATTGGGCTCCGTAAAACGCCCATTCGCCATACTGCGTTTTGGCAGATTGGGTTGTGTCTAAAAAGTCTGTATTGGGCGGGGTATAGGCCAGACCCGCGCCAGCCACATTATAAAAGTCGCAGCGGCCATCTGCTGGAGCATCTGTGTTGTCATAGTCTTGGGCTGTGATCGTGTTATCGAAGTTCAGCTCGTTTTCGCTGCATCGGTTAATATTGACGAGGCGTTGAACCGCCCCTTCATAAGTCTGGGCGGTGCGCATGATGCTTTCTGCCATCATACGAGCCTGTTCGGACGAGATATTTCCGCTGGATTTGGACGAAAGACGGGTAATCATCATGGTCAACCCGACCAAAAGCGCAATTGTAATCAGAATAATAACCAAGGCATTCCCGCCCTGATATGATGATTTTGTGTGGACTTCTTGATTTTTCATTGTATTTCAGCCAGATTTCAGGAATTAATCACTACAATTTACAAACTCACCTTAACTTTAACATATAGAAAAGATCATGACACAGAAAACTTCAGCAGCAACCGCGACAGAGCAGACTCTTCCACAGGATGAAAATATTCTGAAAGCCGCAAAGCTGAAGAAGCTCGAGGCTCTGGAAGAACTCGGGGTGAATGCCTTCCCTCATAAATTTGACAGAACCCATAAACAAGGGGAATTACAGGAAAAGTACGCCGACCTTGAATCCGGAGCGGAAACCGAGGATACGGTTCACATCGCCGGACGGGTTATGGCGATGCGTAATAACGGCATGTTTATTGATCTGGTTGACCCGAGCGGAAAAATTCAGGTGTTCTCGCACAAAGACTCAACACCCGAAGCAGAAATGGAAAAGCTCCAATATATTGATTTGGGGGACATTATCGGTGTGACCGGAACAGTGCGCCGCACCCCTCGCGGTGAATTGTCGGTGCGTTCCAAGGAAATCACCATGCTGACCAAATCTATGTTGCCGTTGCCGGAAAAATATCACGGATTGACCGATATCGAGCAACGGTACCGCCAACGCTACCTTGATTTGATTATGAACGAGGAAAGCCGGAGTGTTCTGCGTACCAGAACAGTGATTATTCGCGCCATTCGTGAATTCATGAACAATATGGGCGCCATGGAAGTAGAAACACCGATCTTGCACCCGATTATGGGCGGAGCTTCGGCCAAACCTTTTGTGACACATCACAATGCTTTGGATTCCAATTTCTTCTTGCGCGTGGCTCCTGAACTTTTCCTCAAACGCCTGATTGTTGGCGGTTTTGCCGATGCGGTGTATGAGATTGGACGCAACTTCCGTAACGAAGGCCTCTCTATCAAACATAACCCAGAATACACAGCCATCGAAGGCTACCACGCCTACATGGATTATTATGATATCATGACTTTGGTCGAAGATCTGGTGCGCTTCGTCGTCATGGCTGTTCATGGAACAACCAAAGTTCAGTACGGCGAAACCGTGATTGATTTTGGGCCCGCATGGCATCGCAAATCCATGGTTGGTCTGGTTCAGGAAGAAACAGGATTTGATTTCCTGACATTGGAAACTGCCGAACAGGCCCGCACCAAAGCAGCAGAGCTTGGTTTCAAAGTTGATCCTAAATTCAATTGGGGCCAAGTGGTTGAATATATCTTCGCAGAAACGGCAGAACATAAACTGGTTCAGCCAACTCATGTGATCGACCATCCATATGATATTTCGCCACTTTCGAAACTACACCGTGATAATCCTCGTTTGACCGAGCGTTTTGAAAGCTATGTGAACGGTTGGGAAATCTGTAACGCGTTTACCGAGTTGAACGATCCTCGTGACCAGTTGGCACGGTTTAAGGAGCAGGTCATTCAGGCCGAAGGCGGGAACGAGGAAAGCATGATGCTCGATGATGATTTCATCACGGCACTGGAATATGGCTTGCCACCAACGGGAGGATGGGGCGTCGGGATTGATCGTCTGGTGATGCTCCTGACCGATAGCTCGAATATCAGAGATGTGATCGCATTCCCGACACTCAAACCCAGAAATTAAACAAAAGCCCCGATTTTTCGGGGCTTTTTACTATAACAAAGTCACGCCGGTTTTGGGCATGCCAGCATCCGGCATACCATAGGGTTCGCCTTTGTTGAGAGAGAACGTGTCCTTATTCCAGAAAGTTATAATTTCATCAAGATCAGGGCGCTCACGTTCTTCGTTCTTTTCTGTTGGCGTGCCGATATAAATAAATCCGGCAAAATGATCCCGCTCGTCCAACCCCATCAGTTTTTTGAAAGTGGGAGAATAACTATACCATTCGGTGAGCCAGTTTGATCCATACCCCAGACCATTGGCCGCCAGACAAAGATTGTAACAGGCCGCACCGGAAGAAAGGATTTGTTCCCACTGCGGATGTTTTCCTTCACGAATGCGGGAGATAACAGCAATCACCAATGGCGCACGCAAAAATTTCTCGGCCTCAAGATCAAGCTTGGCAGGGGGAGTGTCAGGATTTTCAGCCGCATAGGCGGTGCGTAAATGCTCCCCGACTTGGGCACGGGCGTCACCCTCGAATACAATAAAATACCACGGATGATATTTGCCGTGATCTGGTACGCGGGCGCCGATAGTCAGGATATCCTTTATCTCGGCCTGCGAAGGGGCAGGGGTGGATAGTTGGGCAATCTTGGATGACCTGCGGGTTTTAAGAAAAGATATAAGTTCCGGAGCCTTCATTTTTTGATCCTGCAAATTAGATAAATGGGATGAAACATCTGACAAAACGATATATATCATAAGACATGACAGAAAAGCCCTTCAAAATCCATTCCGATTTCGAACCCGCAGGCGACCAACCGGCGGCCATCTCGCAATTAATGGATGGTCTGGGGCAGGGGTTAACCGATCAGGTTTTGCTGGGTGTCACAGGGTCTGGAAAAACCTTTACCATGGCGCATGTGATTGAGCAGACACAACGTCCGGCATTGATTCTGGCACCGAATAAAACTCTGGCGGCCCAGCTTTACTCGGAAATGAAATCCTTTTTTCCTGATAATGCCGTCGAATATTTTGTGTCCTATTACGATTACTATCAACCGGAAGCCTATGTTCCAAAATCCGATTTATATATCGAAAAAGAATCGACAATTAACGAGCAGATTGACCGGATGCGCCACGCGGCGACCCGTTCTCTGTTCGAACGTCCCGACGTCATCATTGTGGCGTCTGTATCCTGCATATATGGTATCGGGTCAAAAGAAGATTACTATGCCATGACCTTTGAAGTCCAGAAGGGACAGATCATGGATCGGCAGGAACTTATTGGCAAGCTGGTCGAGCTTCAATATAAACGCAATGATATTTCTTTTGAACGCGGCAGTTTTCGTGTACGCGGTGACACTATTGAACTGTTTCCCGTACACTTTGATGATCGGGCGTGGAGATTTTCTCTCTTCGGAGATGAGATAGAGGAAATTTCGGAATTCGATCCTCTGACCGGACAAAAATTTGTTAACATGAACGCAGTGCGCGTTTATGCCAACACCCACTATATTACGCCCGGGCCAACGATTGCACAGGCTATAGACCAGATTAAAAAGGATTTGAAAATCCGCCTTCAGGAATTTAATGACCAAGGGAAATTACTCGAAGCCCAGCGCCTTGAACAACGCGCCACGTTCGATTTGGAAATGCTGGTGGCAACTGGCATGTGTCAGGGAATTGAAAATTATTCGCGGTATTTGACTGGGCGCGCTCCGGGAGAACCCCCACCAACACTTTTTGAATATCTTCCCGAGAATGCTTTGCTGTTTGTGGATGAAAGCCACGTCATGATCGGACAGTTGGGCGGAATGTATAATGGCGACCGCGCCAGAAAATCCGTGTTATCGGAATATGGGTTCCGTTTACCCTCTGCCATGGATAACCGCCCTTTGAAATTCGAAGAATGGAACCGGATGCGTCCCCAGACAATTTATGTGTCTGCTACTCCGGGCAACTGGGAACTGGAACAAACCGGCGGAGTATTTGTCGAACAGGTGGTACGCCCGACCGGATTGATTGATCCTCCTGTCGAGGTGCGCCCGACCGAATTCCAGATTGATAATCTGATGAACGAATGCCATAAAATTGTTTCAGAGGGAGGTCGTATTCTGGTGACCACCCTGACCAAAAAGATGGCGGAAGACCTCACCGAATATCTGGTTGAAAACGGATTGAAGGTTAGATATCTCCATTCTGATATTGATACGCTGGAACGGATCGAGATTATTCGTGATCTGCGCTTGGGCGAGTTTGATATTCTGGTCGGGATCAACTTGTTGCGCGAAGGGTTGGACATTCCGGAATGCCGTCTGGTGGCGATCCTTGATGCCGACAAGGAAGGATTCTTGCGCTCGAGGACTTCCCTGATCCAGACCATTGGGCGTGCCGCGCGGAACCTCGGGGGAAAAGCTATTCTTTACGCGGATGTCATGACGAAAAGTATGAAAGCCGCACTGGAAGAAACATCAAGACGGCGTGAAAAACAGGAAGCCTATAATCTTGAACACGGCATCACGCCTGAAAGCGTGAAGAAGGCAATTTCGCAAGGGTGGAATACTACAGACCGTACAAATCAGGAAGAGCGATTGGTTGTCGGATTATCCGATACCGAACAGCAGTTGTTACAAGACCCAAGATCTTTGGTAAAGAAAATCCAGAAATTAAAAGCGGCAATGCTTAAAGCTGCCGGAGATCTGGAATTTGAAGAAGCTGCCCGTATCAGGGACGAGATCAAACATCTCGAAAGTCTGGATTTGTCATTGACCGGATACGACGTTTTATAACTCTCTACAAACCCCATAAAACTTTATAAAAACTTATCCCTTTGGTTAGGGCTTGTTAATTCGGGCTGGTATAAACTGGTTTAATGCACTTGGGTGATCTGCGCTAACTGGCAAGTTGTCGCGGATTAAAACAAAATCCTCAAAAAATAAAACTGTACAGGAAGGATGGTATCGGTATGCCAGAAATTTATGTTGTGGTTGCCTTGGCATTTGCTGTGTTTGCAGCGGTGTCGGCAATCGGCTCTGCGATTGTGCTGGGCATAGGCTATGAACGCCTCAGGGCGGGATTGGAACGTGTGAAGGAAGGGTTAGACCTTGTAGGGCGTCAGACCGGATTCTTTAGCACTGAACTTTATAAACTGGATCAAAAAGTAGAAGAAATGGCCATGGAAAATTCTAAACCAAAGGTCAGAGCGAAAAAAGCTTCTGCAAAATCCAGAACGCGTGCCAAGAAAACAATGTTGCCGGAAGTCGCACAAGATATTGTGCCTCAGGAAAAGGGATCAATCTCTGTTCCAATGGGACTAACCCCCAGCAATGATTGGCAAATGTTGCAAACACTTTCCCGTGAGGAGGCCTTGGCAAGTTTTGCTCAAATGGGAGCTTCGGGTACGGACGGCAAGATCCGTTACATGTAAACTGGATGGCTCAAATATACCTTATGGAGGGGAGACGGGTTCTCCTCTCCATTTTCTTTTTGCTCAATGGTTATATTGTGTGGCGGTGTTGGGAAAAACGATGATCTTGGGAAAAACATTTTCAGCCGGTTGAATGGCGCGTTTGAAAACATCTTTTTCCAAAAGGGTCATGCGTGTGTCTTTGCATCTGGATAGAGAGGCAATGTTGTATTTCAGACGTTGATGGAAAATATGGTCGAGAGAGTCTTTCAAGGAAAATAGATCTCTTGATCTATAGGCATGTCTGAACTCTTCAAACAAATTTCCTAATTCCATCTTTTTAAGAGCTAGATGTACGGCATTAATGCCCTTCGGCGATCCTATCCCGAGAAAATAATTTTCGATTATGAGGGCGCTCTCCAGCATCTTGATGTCCGAGACATGTTGTTGGAGAGCATAGAGGGTACACATACCGCGTGGGTTATCAGCTTCGAGGTAATGGTAAAAGTCATCGAGTGATCCGTTCAGGTGCTGGATAAAATGGGCATTCTCATTAGACAGGGACAGCAGAGTCAAAACGGTCATATATTGGTTGAAATCTGGGCGGTCTAATCTGCTGACAGTGCTGGATAGAACCAGATACTCTTTTTTATAACGGTGATAATTCGTCCCCAGTCTGATCTCTCCGATAATATTTTCAGTTTGTGGGTCTTGTTTCGGATGATATTGGGCGAGGGGGGGTGATGTATCGGTTAACGGGACAATCTGAACACGTTTTATCATAGGCCAAAGACTGGAAATTCCAGCCTCTTGTGCAAGGGCTAGAGCCTCTTGCAGGGCAGGGGGCTGGGCGGATTGCGCTACGACCGTTTTCTGCAGAACAAGGATGCCGACAAAAAGAGATAACGCCAGCAAACAAAATGTCTTAGACATCGATTCGCGGGCATTCCAGATTTTTCCGACCCTCTTGAAGATTTTGTACAAAATCATGGATTGCCGTCTGTTCTTTTTCCGTCCGTGGTTTGGTTGCTGCAATCAATCCATAAGATATGCCTCTCTCCAGATCTGTACAACTCAAAACATGGGTCGCGCCATTGGAAGATAAAAAGAGTCCAATGTTATTGCGGTTTGGTTTCTGCCCCTGTGGTTTGGCAATCAGAGTCAGTTTGGGAATGTTTTCCAACGAACCGTAGGAGAGTGATTCGGGATTTTTTTTGTCTTCGCTCTCTGGTAAGCCCAAGGACAACCCTTTCGGATCACCATTTTCATTAAAATACTTGAATATGGGGGTAGCATGCACGTTTGTTGACGCTATGGAAAACGCAAGCAAAGGGTATATTAGTAATGACTTTTTCATATTGGTTTCTCCCTGTTAGAAGATTATTCTTTATATTTCTAATATTTATACATGTTGTTTTTATGAGACTCTCTCATTTATGTGGTTGCATGCAAGCATTTTTTCTATTTACTTGGAATGAAATAGTGACATGATGCAAGGCGTTGCGACATTCCGTCGTATTTAACTGGATAGTTAATGAGGTATAGTTCCCCGGTTGGTGAGCCTAACTCATTGAATCATATATAAGGTGGAGATACTATGAAAAAAATACTTTTGTCTGCAGCAGTTGCTGCTCTTATTCCGGCTTCTGCAATGGCGCAGGATGGAATGTTCAAAAAATCAGCTGGAGATATTCTGTTGCGCGGTCGTGCAGTAGCTGTTGTTCCTAGCGAAGATGCCGATTTGACCGGTGCTGTAACCGGCAATGACATGCTGTCAATTGATGCTAGCGTTGTTCCTGAACTGGATTTGACCTACTTCTTGACCGACAATATTGCTGTTGAAGTCATTGCTGCCGTAACCCCTCATGATGTTCAAGGTAAAAAAGGCACTGTAAACAACGCAGATTTTGGTAATGTTTGGTTGTTGCCACCTACAGTAACACTGCAATACCACTTTGACTCAATTGAACAAGTAGCTGGTATCAGCCCATATATTGGTGCTGGCTTGAACTACACCTACTTCTTTGCTGAAGACAATTGGAACCAAGCTGTTATCAGTGATGTTGATTATGGTTCTAGCTGGGGTGGAGCGCTTCAAGCTGGTGTTGATATTCCTTTGACAGCCAATTGGGCGTTGAACTTGGACGTGAAAAAAGTATGGATCAACTCTGACGTTGACGTAACTTTGGCCGGTGGCGCAAAAGTTAAAGCGGACACAGACATTAACCCATGGTTGGTTGGTGTTGGTGTTGGATACAAATTCTAGTATCTGATCGCTTAATCAAGAAATATAAAGGCTGCCCATCGTCGGGCAGCTTTTTTTATCCGCTCTTATCATCGGTCTGAAATAATGATATGGTTGCTTCGTTCATGGATTGAATTTATTGGCTGAAGAGGTTGCGTCTTGAATATCTGGTTTATGTTATGGGTTTTCCTGTCTGTTTTTATTCTTGGCGCGTTTTTCTGGTCGCTCAGGATCCTGATAAAACAAAAAAATTCATGGAAGAAATTTTCCAAACGCCACGGTCTTGAGTACCAGCCGGGTGGACTGATGTCCTCACCGACAGTGATGGGGACGTTTCGTGGATATGGCGTTTCCGTTGTCTCTGAACCCCAGTTAGACACTGACGGTAGAACACGCCGTTATAGAACAGTCATACAGGTCGAGATGAAGGCGGGCATGCCGACAGAAGGAGTAATCGCGTCTGCACGAATGAGAGGGATCGCGGCTCAGCTTGATTTGCAGGAAACATTTACGCCGGAAAATGCAGAATGGGACGGCGGAATATATTTACGAACCAAAAGTGCAGAATTGCTGGCTCCGTATTTTACAGATAAGCGGATTAAAGCTATGAACGCTTTGATGACAATCAATGGCGTAAACGTCTTGTTTATTTTCAACGAAAAAGACACACTGATGCGATTCGAGACGCCAGACCCACTGGAAGACGTTACTAGAATGGAACGTCTGATCGGCAAGGTCATCGACGCCGCCGACATTCTATCGGTGTAACTATTTCCAGTTTATCTTGTCGAGAGCTTCGGTTTTTTAGCTGCCGACATCTTGCTCTTTAGGAGCGTGTTTGGCTAGAATGCGTTGCAATGTTCTGCGGTGCATTCTCAGACGACGAGCTGTCTCTGAAACATTACGTCCGCACATCTCATAGACGCGAAGGATGTGCTCCCATTTAACGCGATCAGCAGACATCGGGTCAGAAGGAGGTTCAGGGTAGCTTTCATCGCCAGTTTGCAGCAATGCTTTTTCAATCATGTCGGCATCTGCCGGCTTTGCAAGATAGTCAATCGCTCCGGCCTTAACGGCAGCCACAGCGGTTGCAATATTGCCATAGGCCGTCATCATGATAATGCGACAGTCTTCGACAATCTCGCGAAGCTGATCGACGACTTCAAGTCCGTTTCCATCTGCCAGTCGCAAATCCACGACAGCAAATTCAGGCTCGAATTCTCTGGCTGTTTTGATTCCGCTTTCGACAGAAAACGCTGTTCTGACGACATAGCCTCTTTTTTCCATAGCTCTTGCGAGTCTGGTACAAAGAATCTCGTCATCATCAATGATGATAAGATGTCCTTTGAGACTGACGTCTGAAAGTTCGTCAAACTGATCTGTCATTGCAATTACTCCTGCAGTTTCAAGACATAAAGCCTTTTGGGTTGTTTATAAGCATAGACTGAAATGCGATCTCTGACCATAGGACAATAACCTGCGCTCCACCAGAATTTTTATTGTTATAAAAGATATTTGCCCCCGTGTCTTCCAGAAGTGTCTGGGCAATAAAAA
Source organism: Alphaproteobacteria bacterium CG1_02_46_17 (assembly GCA_001871905.1). Classification (GTDB taxonomy): domain Bacteria; phylum Pseudomonadota; class Alphaproteobacteria; order Micavibrionales; family Micavibrionaceae; genus UBA1573. Next base: position 16,872 of record MNUG01000002.1, read on the forward strand.
CACCAAGCCCCATATTTTTCCCGCTGTCGAGACGTGTCGAAGTATAAGGTTCTCCCAGCTTGGGCAAGATCTTGGAAGGAAAGCCGGGGCCATCATCTTCAATGATAATTTTCAAACCCTTATTGATGGTCACTGAAATAGAAACAGTGGTTGTGGCAAGTTGAATGGCATTCTGGATAAACACACCAAGGCCGTGAGAGAGCTCTGGGGTTTGAGGAATAAGAAATTTTTTCGGAGCTTCTGAAACATCGACTATAAAACGAATCTCGGGGCGCTCAATCAAGAATCCATCAGCGATATTTTGCAGCAAGGCTTGTGGAGGAAGTGGGTCAGCCAGATATGTCGGATCGGATTTAAGTGTTTTTCCAAAATTGCTCAGGATTCTTTTACAACGATCCGTTTGGGTTAGTAATATATCAATGTCCTCTTTGTATTCCGAGTTGTCACCCATATCGTGTGACAGTTCTTTTGCAATGATGGTGATTGTGCCCAGAGGGCTGCCCAACTCATGCACAGCTGCAGCGGCCATCGCACCGAGAGCTTGCAGCTGTTTTTGTTTCAATAGGGCGGTATGGGCCGCGAATCCGGCCTGTTGCAAGGATCGGCCTTCTTCTGAGATTCTCCATGAATAAAAAGAAGCAAAAATCAATGTAATGCTGAGCGCAATTCCTTGTATAAAGACATGAAGTTTGTTTTTTTCCAGAAAGAAACTTGGCCAGTGCAACGGTAGATAAAATAAAGCCAGATAGGATGTGCAGGCCAGACCCAAAGAAAGAAGCAGAAACATTTGTGTTTTTGGCAGCATGGTTGATCCGATAAGAACAGGAGCAATCAGCAAAACAAAAAATGGATTCCCAAGTCCTCCTGTCAGATAGAGAAGAACAGTCAATTGCAGAATATCAAAAGATAAGTACGCCAAGGATCTTGTTGAATCCATACTACGGTGATGATGGTTCATGATCGTCGCGTAATTATTGACAATGCCGGACGCAATAATGGCAATCAAGCATAGCATAACCGGAAAGTTAAAGCCCAACGCATAATAAGCAATCAGAACAGCAAAAGTTTGTCCGATCAACGCAATCCAGCGCGCCGCTATCAAAGACTGGCCGCGCACAGACCTTTCCGAATGTTGTTCACTTGCCTGCAATGGTGCTGACATTAGTAGCTTTCCAATCGCTTTTTCAGATTTCTATCAGGTGCAGAAATCAGGATTTCGTTTTTAAGCTGAGGAATAAGGCACATGCTGGATATTCCCGTCGCTTCATAACTCTCAAGTTCGGAAATATACTCATAAGGGGCGGGAAGAAAAGTAACCAGTTTTTCGTCTGGAATAATATCCAGTGGTATTTTTCCTGTCAGAGCGCAATGCTGTCCGATATGGGGGCAATGGTGGGATAAAACCAGCAATGCCGCATAGCTACCCAGACCATCCAGAAACATGGGAAGGCCGGCTAATCTGGTTGAGAGGATGGCACCACACAACGCGGAAATTTCAGGGCCCCCAATATTCATCAGGCAGGAAAGCCCTTTTTCTCCCTGATTCTTTTTGAATAGGGACGCAGTGATAATGTCCAGCCCGTCAAAGGTCTGTGACGCAGGAAGATGGGCCAGAATGATCGCCAAGGCAGCCGCGTCTGACCCCGCACCAAATGTAGAGGCCGAAAACAGGTCAATATCATGCTCGACCGCCAACATGCCATAGGCCATGGCGCGAACCATCTCTTCGCTGGTTTGCGAAGTGGCATCGGATTTAATGGTATCCGGGGTCGAGGCGGAGGGTGTTAATTCATAAAGTCTCAAGTCACTATTGGCATGTTCGCAGAGCCGGTTGAGTTTGAGCGTGTTCTTGTTACTATCTGAAATAAAATTATTTACATATTCCAAAGACGGGACGGAGGACGGAAAATTACCTGTAAATCCATAATTTGCAGAAAAAATTGCGAGTCGCTCGGCGTTTAGAGAAAGGGGAGCCTTCCCCGTTGCCCTGTGCAGCCAGTCAAGAGCCGCAGATGCTGTGGCGGGAACAGTGGCGGTATTATCTTCATTAGTGTCGATAATATTA
>MNUG01000012.1:0-3879 GCA_001871905.1 Alphaproteobacteria bacterium CG1_02_46_17
ATAACGGCCCCATCACCAGAACGCTCGCGCGCATCCGGCGCACCAGATCATAAGGGGCTTCGGTTGAATGGATATTGGCGGCCTGAATAAACATCGTGCCGTCACTGCGTAAAATAATATCAACGCCCATTTCTTTCATGAGCGCGGCAAGCGTTTGAATGTCTTTCAACCCGACCGGCATATTGGTGAACTGGATTGGGTCACCTGTGAGCATAGAAGCACACATATGCTTGAGTGCCGCATTTTTTGCGCCGCTAATCGGAATAACCCCATTTAGCTGCGTACCACCTTGGACACGGATTTTATCAAGACTGGATGCCAGCATAGCCTTATGCGGGTCGATGGTAATAAAAGCCGGGGCCTCTTGGGCATTAAACAAAGATGCGTTCTGGTTCACGTAGGGGTACCTTTTTGTATGGTGTTTCTGCAGTTCTATATTCTTGGCAAGGTCACGCCACGTTGGGACATATATTTTCCCGCACGATCAGCGTAGGACACTTCACAGGCACTTGACCCTTTGAAGAACAGGAATTGGGCAATGCCTTCATTTGCGTAAACTTTCGCCGGAAGTGGAGTTGTGTTGGAAAGTTCCAATGTGACATGGCCTTCCCAACCGGGTTCCAACGGAGTGACATTCACAATCAGTCCACATCTTGCGTAGGTCGATTTCCCCAGACACACAACCAACACATCTTTGGGGATGCGGAAATATTCAACGGTGCGGGTGAGAACAAACGAGTTCGGCGGAATAACGCACACATCAGATTGTCGTTCGACAAAGCTCTGGTTGGAAAAGTTTTTCGGGTCAACAATCGCATTGTCAACATTGGTAAAAATCATAAACTCGTTGGAACAACGGGCATCATATCCATAGGACGACAGACCATAGGAAATGATTTTCTCGCCATTCACTTCACGGTTTTGCTTTTCGGTAAAAGGCTCAATCATTCCGTTCTGCAAGGACTGTTCCCTGATCCAGTGATCGGGCATAATCCCTGGGGCAGAATGAATTAAGGTTTCTGGCTTGATAAGGGGGGCGCTCATTTATATGGTCTCTTTCTTTTTAGGCTACATCCGGTTTTGGAACAGGATACAAAATTTGGTCGGGCCGCTCATAGGCAAAAATACTGGAATTTTTCATGCCGTTCCATTCAAAATCATTCAAAAATTTAAGATCCATAAGAGTTGCAAATCCCTGAACAGTGTATCCTGCATGGGTGCAAAGATTAGCCGCCGCTTTCATCGATCCGCCGGTTGCCAACACATCATCCAACAGAAAAACTTTTCCTTCGCCGGCTTTAAGCTCAAGAGTTCTTGGGCCATACTCGGTCATATAGTCTTCATCGAAAACCGGAGGAGGTAGCTTGCCTTTTTTGCGGATCATCAAAACGCCTTTATTGAAATGTCCTGCCAAGGCACCGGCGAAAATAAATCCTCTGGCGTCAAGTCCCCCGAAGGCATCAATTTTACTGACCATATCTTGCGGGATCAGTTGCACCATACAGTCCACAACCGAACGAAATTCGCGGGTCAGTAAAGGGGAGATGTCCCGAAACAACACCGGAGGTTCGGGAAAATCCTGAGTGAGGACAATATGTGACTCCAAATGAGCCAAAATTTTAGGATCCATCTTGGACATCTTGCACTTCCTTTTCAGTTGTTATCCGTCCGGCGATTTGATCTTTCCGGCGGCGCAAATTTTCCCGTAACGCTTCGGCCCGTTTTTCTGCCAAAGCCTTTTTTTTTCTGGAGTTCGCGGGCGATTGTCCGATTTTTTGGGTCATTCGTCTAGTTTTGTCCGTAAAATATGGGAATTTAGGTGGGGAAAATACAGGAAAGCTGTGTCAGATGCCACAAAAAACCGGACGGGGCCAAAAATCCATGAAATCCCAAAATTCTGGGTGACAGGTGAAAAAATTTATTGTAAACACGTCACCACCTTGGCCCACCTCTCAAGGACGCTGCCGTAGCTCAGTGGTAGAGCACTCCCTTGGTAAGGGAGAGGTCGGAAGTTCAAGCCTTCTCGGCAGCACCATTATCCCAGTTTCAAATCTGTAAACTTTTTATCGGTTGCATGTATCATGTGACCATTTTATGCGTTTTTCCATAAATTTACCCACAAAATGATATCCTGACTGCTCGATTTGTCAGATTGAAAGGTTTTTATTTGACGAGAGCATGTAAAGTCTGCCATATTTTAGCCATAATTATAAGTTGCGGATATAAGCGCAAACGAGAGGATGGACAGATATGGGGAGAGCGGAAATGCAGGCCATAGACGGTGATGGTGGCCCATCTTATAGCCCTGTCAAACCAACTCTGACGTTATTGATTGGTCAAAGAGAGGCTAGTCATGTTGGCGTCAAGGCGATTTCAACACCGATGGCAATGAAAGATCATCCGGTTTTGGCAATGTCTGCCCGATTGCGCCATGACATTTTTTGTATCAAGAAAAAATGGGAAAAAGTCAGGCCCGATGGCATGGAAACAGATTCCTATGATCCCGTTTCCCACCATTTCTCGTTATTGGCCTCCCTGAAAGGGGAATCCTCAGAAAAGGTGCTGGCGTATTTACGTTTGGTTGATGGAAGTCTTCCCAGGAAGGCTCCCGACAATCAAAATGCCCGGAATCTTATCCCCATGCAGGCCGCAGGAGTAACGTTATCGGATCAAGTCTTGCGCCAGGTGGAGAGGGGAGAGAGTTTGGAAATTTCTCGCCTGTGTGCTTCTGATGTCTTCGGAAATAAGATGAAAACAGGATCTGGTGCTGTTCTAAAGCCAAGCGATCTGAATCTCCTCATGGCGTGGGACAATTGTCACCGGACGAAGCCACAAGTGAAAAGTTTTGTGGCAATTCTGGAACCGGAATTGTGCAGGCAATTCGAGCGTCACGGCCTGAAAGTTAAACAGATCGCACCTGAGGTTGATCATCGGGGTGTACGAGTTCCCATCGAAATAGATATTCTTGATCCGCGTAATATCGTGGTTACAACTCTTTTGAAAGATCATTTCAGGAAGGCTCTGGGTAGATCGCTCAAGCCATTACACCATCTGACGTGGGGCGCCTCCGACCCTGTCGCTTCGACAGGGGCTAATTTATATTGGCTGGTCAATCAAAGATAAATCTGTTTGGTTTGACTATACGGTCATATCAAAACTACTTTTTTCTGGTCTGGTATTTGTCACCATCCAGAGGCGTAGGATCAAACTGGACAGGTTCTGGTGGCGCTGCGCAATCAATCGGCATAGACTTGAGAACGCTCCATTGTTCGACCCAGCCCAGAGTATGATCAGCATTATCAACCATGGTGGCATTCAGGCAGTGACCATCGGCCACGTTTTGGGCAAAGCTGTTGTAAACAGCAGGGGGAGTTGTGCGGTCGAGCTTCCCAAGAAAGTGACGTTGTGGAATATCAACGACACCCGGAGCAAAATCAACTGGAGACAACGATTCTTCGGAATAAGCAACATTGTGAAGAGCCGATGTTGTTTTTGGATCAAGATTTCCTGCCACTGTTCTTAGGGAGGTAATATCTTTCCGTTGAGCTGCAAGGATAGTCGCAATTGCCGCACCACCATCATATCCCACCAGTTCAAAAGACGGGATGCCGTATGTGTCGCGGATATTATCAAGGGCAATATTGTAATTTTCGATAACTTCAGGTGAGAAGCGTTTGGTTGTCCAGAATTCGGTCGGACAGGTTTTTCCATTTCCCCAGCCTTTGTTATATTGGCAAGGGCGCGCCAACCAGATGACATTCGGACTTGAATCCTGTGCCGCCAGACGCAGTGCAACTGGATCATCAGGGGTTGGGTCATTGCTGGTTCTGGTCTCTGTCAGATAGGCAACGCCATCGCCCTCGATATAGATCGTGGCGG
>MNUG01000012.1:3887-60393 GCA_001871905.1 Alphaproteobacteria bacterium CG1_02_46_17
CCTCGATCATAAACAGATTTCCGGGAATATTGCGTGCATTCATAAAAACAGGGGAGGCAGTTCTTTTGACGGTATCCTCCTGCATAACCGGATGGGAAGAGCATCCAGCGAGAAGCGCAGTAACCATGCTAAAAGCAAGAAGTGAACGTGAAAAGGTCATGGAGAATCCCCTTGGAATAAATTTCGAGGAAAGTTTAACACGGAAAAAAAGGAAAATCACCCCACAAAAGATTATAGACAGGGTGGGGGGAGTTACTGGGTCTGCGTAGAAAGCTCGATCAGAATGGGCGTATGGTCAGATGCCTTCTCCCATCCGCGCGGGGTAAGGTCAATCGAACAGGATAAAAGGCGGTCTGCAATTGCCGGAGAGAGCAGGAAGTGGTCAATCCTGATTCCACGGTTTCTGGGCCACGCACCGCCTTGATAATCCCAGAATGTATAGGAGTCACGTTTATCGGGATGTAGAATCCGGAACGCGTCAAAAAGGCCTAAATTCAAAAACATCCGCCACATTTTATGGGTCTGGGCATGAAATAGAGCATCTCCCACCCACGCAGAAGGATCATAACAATCAATTTCACGGGGAATGACGTTGAAATCCCCACCAACCAAAAACGGGATATTCCCCTCTTTGAGTTCTTTTAATCTGTTATAAAGTCGCCCCATCCATTTGATTTTATAGGGAAACTTGTCACTATCCGCGCTAACCGGATTGCCGTTGGGAAGGTAGATATTGATCAGCCTGATGCCTTCCCACTCAATTTCCAGATATCTGGCTTGTAGATCATCCGGATCACCAGCCAACTGGGAAGAAATAAGTTGGGCAGATGCTCCACGGGTCAGAATAGCCACACCATTATAGGTTTTTTGCCCGACAAAATTGATCTGATATTCTGATGGTAACTCAGGCAGGCTTTCCCTCTTGAGTTCTTGCAAAAATAGGACATCCGGTTTTTTTTCTTCAAGAAACTTCGCGGCATGCTCTTGCCTGGCCTTGATGGAATTGACGTTCCATGACGCAATGGTCAAAGTCATGGCTATACCGAAAAAGATTCGCCGCACCCGCATCCGGATGTAGCATTGGGATTGATGACTTTGAAATTCTCACCCATGAGCGATACGGTGAAATCAATGGTAGATCCTGTCAGTAACGGGGCAGACATTTCATCGATTAAAACCACATCGTCGATGATGATATCCTCATCTTTGGGAGAGTCGTCCCAATCCAGATCGTACCGGAAACCGGAACATCCGCCGCCCGAAACCGACAAGCGCAGATAAAGGTTGGAAACACCTCTTTCCAAACGCACTTCCTCGATACGGTTGTAAGCAGTCGGCGAAACGGTAATGGGGTTTATCATATTACTCATATTCCCAATATGGGGGCAAAGTTGTAAAAAATCCAGCCCCCAATCCTATCTTGCATGATGTCTTACGGGCTATCCATGACGCGGTCGGTAACGCAGAAATGTTAGGTCAAGGAAATATTATAGTTCGATAGTCTCTCCGATGGCCGGCAAGAGCAGTGTTTTGCCGGTTTCGCTGAATTTTGCAACGGCTTGGATCGTATCAATCTGGATGGGTGGGAATGTATTGTAGTGCAATCCGATGATTTTATGCGTCCCGATAAATTCTGCGGCGCGAATGGCATCCGAAATGCCCATTGTGTAATTGTCACCGATTGGGAGCAGTGCGAAATCAATAGTTTCCTGTTCGCCGATTAACTTCATGTCATAGGTAAGGGCTGTATCTCCCGCATAGTAAAAGGAAAATCGTGATTTTGCAGGTGTAATGATAAACCCACCCGGACTGCCGCCGTAACTGCCATCTGGCATCGAGGAAGAGTGAATGGCATTAACATATTTGACAGTACCAAAATCAAATTGGGCACAGCCCCCGAGATTTAAGCTATGTCCTCCGGTAATCCCTCTGGACTCGAACCAGTTGATAATCTCGAAATTTGAAATCAGTTTGGCATTGGTGCGCTTGGCAATGGCCTCGACATCCAGAACATGATCCTGATGCCCGTGAGAAATCAGGATGTAATCCGCGGGTACTGTGTCCAGATCAATATCACTGGCCATGGGGTTTCCGGAGATAAAAGGATCAAAGAGCAGACGGGTTCCATTCAGGTTAATGCCAAAGCAGGAATGCCCATAATATGTTAACTTCATAGCGCGCTCCTATCGGATCGGATTTCGGGAGAAACATAACATAAATAAAGTAAGTAAATCTGAAGTATAAAATAGCGTTTTTGGCCATAATATCAATCAGCAATATTTAGCAGGGTATTTTTCCTTCTATTTCAAGAGGAGATCATCTGGACTTTTGGGTATGCTCTTCTATGTTAATAATTGACCACGAAGGAAAACGGTGGACTTACAATTTTAAGCTTTGACTGTCGTCCGAACGACGCGGTCTTATCATCGGCGACCATCCATCTGCCGAAACCAGACGGGGAGAGATCGGTCATCCGACTCTCCCCTATCTTTTCAATATTGAGAACATTTCCCGGGACGGATAGACTCTTGCCTATGACCCATGATTCTTCTGCCTATAATTATTGTGCCTTGCCGCTGGCGGCCTATGCGTCGCGACCGGATTTATCCCGCGGACGCTTGATCGAGGAACCCGAAAGCCGCCACCGCACGGCATTTCAAAGAGATCGTGACCGGATTATCCATTCTTCAGCCTTCAGGCGCCTTAAAGACAAGACGCAGGTTTTTGTCGCTCATGAAGGGGATCATTACCGTACACGTTTGTCTCATACGCTCGAAGTTGCACAGATAACTAGAACATTGGCCAGATGCCTCAAGGTTAATGAAGATCTCGCAGAGGCTGTGGCCTTGGCGCATGATTTAGGACACACACCTTTTGCCCATATGGGCGAAGACAGCCTTAAAATTTGTATGGAACATCTGGGTGGGTTTGCCCATAACGATCAATCCTTGCGTATTTTGACGACACTGGAACAAAAATATCCCCATTGGAGCGGCCTCAATCTGACTTGGGAAACACTGGAAGGGGTAGCCAAGCATAACGGGCCAGTATTAAAAGACGGCGACGCTGCGACAAGGGATAATTTGTCGATTGCTCTGTTTGAATTAAATCGTCAGGTCGATCTGGAATTACACCGCTATGCATCAATCGAGGCACAAGTTGCCGCAATCTCAGATGATATCGCCTACAACAATCACGATATAGAAGATGGATTAACAGCTGGCATGTTCTCTCTGGAAGATATTTCATCTGTCGCGTTGTTTGGAGATGCCCTGTCACGGGTCAAGAAAACATATGGCAGTGGTCTGGCGGGTAAATATCTGATTAGTGAAACAATCCGGACTATTATGGGCGAGATGGTTGAAGATGTTTTGACCACGACAAAACTCAACCTGAAAAAAATCAACCCGCAATCGCCGCAGGATGTATCCGGCGCAGGGATACAGATTGTCACCTTTTCAAGCACCATGAACGACAAGGTCAATGAACTGCGTAAATTCTTGTTTGTGCGGATGTATCGCCATTTCGAGATTGAACGCATACGCTTGAAGGTCGAAAAGATCATCCCTGATTTGTTCGGGGCGTTCTGGGATAACTACAGATTATTGCCTGAACACTGGCAGGCACGCGTTGATCTTTCCGGAGGAAAAACCGATGAAAAGGCGAGGGCAAGAATTGTTTGCGACTACGTTGCGGGTATGACCGACAGATACGCAATGCAAGAACATGAAAAGCTGTTCAATCTATCTTGGGGAACCAGATAGATTTAAGACGAATAATTGAGTAAACACAAAAAAGAAAGAGGGATAAAATGGCCAGAAGAGATAATTCTCAAGATGATTTTGATGAGGAAAGTTTTCTAGACTCTCTTCTCAAGCGTAAGAATGCAGTTCCAATGCCGCCATCTATGGCGCGGTTATTGATGGGTGTGGCGGGTCTGGCTGTTGTGGCCACCATTGCCGCGGTCACTTGGGCGACTTGGCCTGGTGATAAATCGCGTGTTGATGAAGACACGTTGCCGATCATGCGTGCCGACCCATCCTCTTATAAAATAAAACCGGAAGATCCGGGTGGAATGATGGTTCCTAATAAGGACAGCACAATCTTTGAAACATTGAATGATGATAAACCGGATCACGGTGTTGAAAATCTTCTTGATGAACCGGAACAACCCGTCAAGAAAGAAGACGTCTTTCCTAAAGAGGAAGAGGTCAGTACTTATAAAGTTGTATCTGAAGATGCTGCTGCGGATGAACCTGCCCCACAACCAAAAGCAACTCCGGAACCAGTTCAGGTAAAAGAGCCAGTAAAAGAAACTGTAAAAGAAACTGTAAAAGAACAGGTCAAGGAAAAACCTGCACCTGTTAAAATGACGACGGGTAAATCCTATGTCCAGTTTGCGGCCGTAAAATCTGATGCGGATGCCAAAGCCAAATGGTCGAAGCTTCAGGCCCAATATGGTGTTCTGAAAGGATTGCCATTGAATGTGCAAAAAGCTGATCTGGGTGTCAAGGGTACGTTCTATCGTGTACAAGCTGGCCCTATGTCGCTGGATCAGGCACAATCTCTGTGCACCAAGATCAAATCTGCCAAAGGGGATTGTCTGGTGATTAAATAACACCGTCATGAAATGAGGACTGGCACATGAACAACGATGCACCCCTCCCGTTGGCGGCAGTGTTCTCCGTTGCTGGAGAAACCCTGACCCATGCCGAGAAGAGTCTATTTTCGGCGGCACAACCATTCGGATTTATTTTGTTCGGTCGCAACTGTGTATCGTCCGAGCAACTTAAAAAGCTGACCAATGATCTGCGAAGCTGCGTCGGATGGGACTGCCCGATCATGATTGATCAGGAGGGTGGTCGCGTGGCGCGGATGAAATCGCCTATCTGGAAAGACTACCCGTCTGCCAGAACATACGGACAAAAAATCGAATGTGGAGAGAACTGCCCCGAATTCGATCAGGACATGGCGTCTATGGCACAAATGCTGCTCGATCATGGCATTAACGTCGATTGCGCTCCTGTGTGCGATGTTCTCACCGATAAAACCCATAACATAATTGGAGATCGCGCCTATTCGACAGATCCCGAAATTGTCGCCATTGCTGCCCAACGCACGATCAATGCTTTTTTGAAAACGGGAGTTACCCCGATCCTTAAACATTTGCCCGGCCACGGTCGCGCGATCAGTGACTCCCATCTGGAGCTGCCGATTGTCGATGCCACTCTCGAAGAACTGGAAAAAACCGACTTTTTGCCCTTTGTGCGGCTGTCTGGGCAAAAGGGCGTCTGGGGCATGGTCGCCCACATCATTTACAGTCAAATTGACCCTGATTTGCCGTCCACCCTGTCAAAAATCATTATAAATGACATAATTCGGCAGAAAATAGGCTTTGAAAACTTGCTGTTTTCCGATGATCTGGATATGAAAGCACTGGAAAACTATGGATCAATTGCCCAACGGGCCAATCTTTCCTTGCAAGCGGGCTGTGATCTGGCTTTATATTGCTGGGCAAAGCTTGAAATTATGGAACAATTGGCAGCCGACCTTCCTCCGCTATCCGCGAAAGGATGGGCGCGGTGGCAGAATATATCGTAATGATATTAGGAGATTTACTTGATGATTACAGAATTTAAGAGCTCTTTTGGGGAAGAGTTTTGGGATGCATGTCAGGACATGGATGTAACGATCACAACTCTGACTTTTTTTCCTATAATAGGATCTGTTGAAAATAGGGCAGAACTTGACTGTGCCAACCGTGTGGCATCTGCGATGGAGAAACAATCATTGGGTCTTTCCTGTAAGTTTTTGGGTGCAACCAAAGCTCATCCCAGCGTGTTTCCTGATATGGTATTTTCAACAAAGGATGCGAAATCTTCGGAAAGACTTTTTGGGTTTCTTTCGGCCTGCATGGCGTTCGTTCCACATAGTGGGTATAACCTTCGTCAAGCTACAAATGCACCAGGCATTGGCATTTGAAACACAGGTCAACTGGAAGTTAAATATAATTAAATGACAGAAAATACGGCACAAAACATAAACGAAGAAATCATCGCACCAGCTGACCAGTCGGATGGGCTGTTGTTGCACCTTGATACATTCGAGGGACCGATTGATGTTTTATTGCAACTTGCCCGCGACCAGAAAGTCGATTTAACGCAAATCTCCATTTTGCAATTGGCGCGTCAATATCTGGCCTTTATTGATCGGGCTCAGGCGCTCTCGCTTGATATTGCTGCCGAATATCTGGTGATGGCGGCATGGCTCGCTTATCTCAAATCAAAATTGCTGTTGCCCAAACAGGAAAGCACAGAAGAAGAACCATCTGCTGAAATGATGGCCGAAGCTTTGGCGTTCCAGTTGCTTCGTTTGGAAGCCATTCAGGATGTGGCGAGTAAGCTGCGGAACAATATGCGGCGTAATTTGAGCGTATATGAACGCGGCGAAAGAGAGCGGTTTTCTTCTCCCGAACCGGATAAATATACGGTTGATCTGTTCCAGCTTTTGAAAGCCTATGGCGATATTACCCAGCGTCAGACATCGAGCCGTTACAAACCTGTAACATTCCCGGTATTGTCGATGGAAGACGCGATGGCACGTATGGTTAAAATGCTGGGTCGTTTACCCCGCGCGGGATCGGCGAGCGTCTGGACAACGCTGCATAGCTTTGTCCCCGAACAAATCAAGGATCCGCTTTTTGCGCGCTCCTCGATTGCGTCTCTTTTGACCTCGGCTTTGGAGCTGGCAAAGCAAGGAAAAGTCGAGATACGGCAAGATGATACTTTCCGCCCGATCTATTTGCGCGCGGTTGAGCGCGACCCAGTTATAACAGATAATCCCACACAATAATTTTTAAGGTGACGGATCACAACATGAGCAATGAAGATATAAACGAAGATGTAGAAATCGAAATTGAGGTGGATGAAATCACCGAGATCGAGGAAGAGTTTGAAGAAAACGAAATAGAATCTTCACCTGAAGGCGTGTCAGAAGATACCTCCGATATGGTGGCGCTCGAAGACCCCGCAGAACAAAAACGTCTGATCGAAGCCTTGCTGTTTGCATCACCGGAACCTGTGACATTGCGCACTATTCAGGGTCGTTTACCCGAGACTGCGGATGTCGGCGGTATCCTGATGGAACTACAAGGCGAATATGCCGAACGCGGTGTTAATCTGGTGCGCCTTGAAGATGCATGGGCTTTCCGGACGGCTCCTGATGTCGGGCCGTATCTGGCTTTGGTCAAGAAGCAGGAGAAAAAACTCTCTCGTGCAGCTCTTGAGACTCTCTCAATCATTGCCTACCACCAACCAGTGACCCGCGCCGAGATAGAGAATATTCGGGGTGTGGCGACTAACAAAGGAACGCTGGATGTCTTGCTCGAAGCCGGATGGATCAAACCGGGCCGCAGACGCGAAACACCGGGCCGTCCAGTGACATGGATCACCTCGACCACTTTCCTTGACGAATTTGGAATTTCCGAATTGAAAGACCTGCCAGGTCTTCAGGAACTTAAAGCCTCCGGCTTACTGGATATTCGCCCCGCCATTGAAACCATTCCTGGTGGTGCAGATCTCTTTGCTGGGCAAGATGGTGCAATCGAAGGCTCTGCCTCGGGTGAAAATAATCCTGCAGAAGATTTCGAACATGTTGGCGAATTTGACCAGATTACAGAATCTGAAACAAATTCCGATGCAGAACAAGACGAACAACAAAAAGAAAGTGCATAATTATGTCGATAGGCCCATGGCAAATTCTTATAATTCTAGTTTTGGTCTTTCTACTCTTTGGGGCAGGTAAATTGCCGCGCCTGATGGGCGATGTCGCGGAAGGGATCAAGGCCTTCAAACGTGGTATGAAGGATGAAGGCAGCACTTCTGCCAAAATTGATTCAAAAAACAACAAAGAAAACGATACATAGTCCATGCTTGACTTTAGCTGGCCGGAATTTCTAATCGTATTGGTTGTGGCGGTTCTGGCTATCGGCCCCAAGCAGATCCCCGATGTCCTCTACACGCTGGGACGTCTGGTGCGCCGTCTTCAATATATGCGTTTTGCCTTGGGCAAGCAGTTTGAAGATTTTATGCAGGACTCCGATCTCAATGAAATGCGTAAAATTTCTGATCATGTCCATTCGGTCAAATCAACGGTTGAAGACGAAACCGAGCATGATATGGACCTTCACAACGAGACATCTATAGAAAACGAAAATCCTGCGCCGCGCGAAGATGGGGGCGATCATGGAACAAAATAAACAACAATTGTTCGGCCATCTGACTGAATTGCGCACACGACTTTTATGGTCGGTGGTGGTGATGATCGGCGCATCGATTGTGGCCTATTTTTATGTCGAGGATATATACGGATTTCTGGTGCGGCCCTTGGCCAATGCCATGGGGCCGTCCGATTCCCAACGTCTGATTTATACCGATTTGACCGAGGCTTTTTTTACCTATGTCAAGGTCGCGTTCTTTACCGGATGTTTTGCAACCTTTCCCTTTGTTGCCACGCAAATCTGGAAATTTATTTCCCCGGGCTTGTTTGAAAACGAGAAAAGAACATTACTGCCTTTTTTAATTGGTGCGCCGGTTCTGTTTTTTTGCGGCGGCGCAACAGTTTATTTTCTGGTTTTACCGCTGGCCTTTCGCTTTTTTTTGAGTTTCCAGAGTAATGCCGATCAAACGGTTTTGCCCATCATGCTCGAGGCCAAAGTCGGAGAATATCTTGATCTGATTATGCTATTGATTTTTGCCTTCGGACTGTGCTTTCAGTTGCCTGTTATCATGGGTATTCTGGGACGGGCAGGGGTTGTAACCGAGCAAATGCTGGCCTCAAAGCGCCGCTATGCTGTGGTCATTATCTTTGTGGTGGCGGCTTTTTTGACACCACCCGATATTATTTCCCAAGTCGCTCTGGCGGTTCCTTTGATAGGTCTTTACGAATTATCAATCCTTGTTGTGAGATATATAAATCATAACAAAAACAAGAATTTATCAGATGACAACTCCACTCGACCGATATAACGCTCTTTTATCACGCCGGAAAATTGATCCAGATCCGTTGCAAGACCATGCTGCCCGCTCTTTGATGCGTCTCTATCAGGATGTATTGGACTATGAAGAGGCGAGAAAAAGCTGGCGGCAAAAGATCAGATTTTTGAATATTCGAAAATTGCCCCCGCGTGGCATTTATTTGCACGGTCCTGTCGGTCGGGGCAAGTCGATGTTGATGGATATTTTTTATGACTCGATTCCACTCTCCATCAAGAAACGTCGCGTCCATTTCCACCAATTTATGATCGAGGTGCATGACTATATCCATTCCCGCCGTTCAATAGATGGTATTATCGAGGATATGGATGCGGCCTTGCCATCTCTGGCTTTGGTGATTTCTAACCGCTCGCGCGTATTGTGCTTTGATGAATTCCACGTCACCGATGTAGCAGATGCTATGATCCTCTCGCGTTTATTTACGTCTATGCTCGATCAGGGCATTACATTGGTGTGCACCAGTAATTGGCACCCTGACGATTTATATAAAGGCGGTCTGCAACGTGATCGTTTCCTATCGTTTATCAATCTGATTAAAGCGCGGATGGAAATTGTGGCCATTGATAGTCCGGTCGATTATCGCGCCAAACAATTAAAAGAAATGTCGGTTTATTTTTCTCCACTCAATTACGAAACAGCCAAACGCGCAGATAACCTTTTTGAAGGTCTAACCGAAGGGGCCGAGAGCTTACCCGACCTGATCAACGTCAAAGGACGCATGATTCAGGTGCCGGTTGCCGCCAAAGGTGTGGCGCGGTTCGGCTTTGCCCAACTCTGTGAGAGACCATTGGGAGCCGAAGACTATTTATCGATTGCCAAGCGATATCATACGGTCTTTCTCGAGAACGTGCCGCGTATGGGATATGACCGCCGGAATGAAGCCAAACGAATGATGACTTTGGTTGATATTTTATATGATAATGGCCGAAATTTGGTCATAACAGCAGACGCAATGCCGCAGAAACTCTATACTGGCCACGATCATGCCTTTGAATTTCAAAGAACAGTGTCAAGGTTGCTGGAAATGCAGACCGAAGATTACCTGAATAGGGTTACAACGATGTAACTTGATGTTTACGATCCACGCATTAGAATAGCTTTATGGGGTTCTTTTCTTCATTTTTTGGATCAAAACAAAAAAAACCGTCTTCAATCGAGACGGAACGGAAAATTGCGCTGACCGGATCGGACCAACAACGCCGCGATCTGGCGCAGAGCCCGTCAACCAATCGTGAAATTCTATGTTATATGGCGGCCAAGGACGAAAATGCCGACATCCGTCTGATTCTGGCCGAACGTCTGGCAAAATTATTGCCTGACCTATCTTCGGATAAACATAGCAGCCTTTATAAATACACTGTCGAAGTATTGGGTATTCTGGCATTGGATGAAGTTCTCAAAGTCAGGGTAGCCCTATCGTCAGTTCTGAAAGACTATGTAGATGCTCCACCGAAAATCGTGGGACAGTTGGCGCGCGATTTAGAGCGTCAAGTATCCGAACCAATCCTGAGATATTGCGTGGCGTTACCGGATGAAGAGTTGCTGGACATACTAAAGTCCCACCCCGCAAGTTGGGCCATCCAAGCCATTGCCAATCGTCCAGCCTTGTCTCAACCTGTATCGGGAGCAGTCATTGAAACGGACGATGTTGAGGCAGGAACAGTGTTGCTGTCAAATGCCAAAGCTGACATTTCTCTTGAGGATTTGAAACGGATTGTCGAGAAAGCAAAATCATATCCGGAATGGCAAAAACCGGTTGCAATGCATAAAAATTTACCCAAGGAACTGGCCAGAGAACTAACCGGTTTTGTCGATCAGTCGGTTCGTAATTTGTTGTTGGAACGCACGGATTTTTCTTCTGATGAGATGGAAGACATTGCTGAAAGCGTCAAACGACGTGTCGAGTTTGCGGACAAACAAAATGAAAATGTCGAAGACCGTGTGTGGAATTATTTGAAGGAGGGCACTTTGACGGATGAAGTGATGATCGATGCCATTGCCATTCGCGATACGGACTTTGTCTATGTCGGGATTGCAGCCTTGTTAAGAACCTCCCCTGATAATGTCCGCAAGATTTTTGATATGAAGACTTCGAAATCCGTTGTGGCAATGTGCTGGCGGGCGGGTCTTTCCATGAGGACGGCCTTGAAAATTCAACAAGAAATCGTCAAGATCCCGCATAAGGAGCTGATTTACCCGCGTGGTGGGACGGATTATCCACTCAACGATAATGATATGGAATGGCAGCTCGATTTCTTGGGATTGAAAACTGGAAAATAAGAATAAAATAATTAAGCATATTGTGGGGGAACATGAAGTGTGAGATCGTTTAACCCATTGTGTGAAATGTTAATAAGGAAAGGGATTCTTGTGATGTCGAAAAATAGATACAATAATATCAATATGTTGTGTGTTTCTGCGTTTGCTCTGGGGGCTCTGGCTTTCCCGGTTTTGGCAAATGCACAAACGGCTGGAGACTATAAAAGTAAACTTGCGACTGCTCATCAGGAGCGGGTCGAAGCCGCCAAGGAGCATCATCAAGCGCGCGTTGAAGATGCCAAGGAAAAGCATCAAGAGCACGTTGAGCAGATGAAGGAAAACCATCAGGAGCGTGTTGAGGATGCCAAAGAAAGGCATCAAGAGCATGTTGAACAGATAAAAGAAAATCGTCAGGAGCGAGCCGAAGCCGCGAAGGAACATCATCAGGAACGTGTTGAGGATGCCAAAGAAAAACATCAAGAGCATGTTGAACAGATGAAAGAAAATCGTCAGGAACGGGTTGAAGCCGTTAAAGATAAGCATAAATCCAAGGTCGATGACCGTCAGGAAAAAATGAAAGAGCTGAAAGCAAAGCGACCAGTTTCCCCATAATTTGATATCATTTTTTGTAATTATATTGCGATTTCCCGGAAAAACTTGGGAAATCGCTTTTTTTATTTGCGGGCTACAGAGAAATTCTGTTTCTATACATTAGCGTTTTTCATATGTATTTTTTTAAGCGGGCTTGAATGAGAGATTTAGGCAATTCGAAAAATATCGCAAGTATCTTTTGCCTGTCTGATCGAGATGTTTCCAATGCAAACATCGGCCCGCATTTTTTTGCCGAATGTGTTGATGTCGAAACCGCGTTAAAGTCTCGAGATAGCTTAAATATCGGCAAAACAATGTCTGGTTTATTAGAAAGAATTTTAAACTCCAAGACCGGACAGAATAGGGACGAAAAACAACAGGTTCCCCATAGCCTGAATTTTTGGATGAACGCCTTTGAAAAATTCTTTTCAAGAGACTCATCTGGTGCGGCTCAATTGGCGTCCGCGAGCTTGATACAAGTTTCTAAAAAACTGGCTTTTTATGAGGATATAAAGATTGCTGTTTTTGGAGCTGTGCTCCTAACTGCTGCAAAAGGAGCAGGAGAAAGCCCATCATTCTTACCCCGCTCAATCAAGGACATCGAAACAGTCATGAAATGGTCGGCCATTTCCTATGAAAAAGCACATTGTGCTATTATGTTTGACCATGCTGCGGATGTCTGGGCCCGCCTTCTGGTGAGGTCCTCCCCCTACGAAAGATATGAAAGTGCCGCCGGCGTAAAAGCATGGGCCAATACGCGAAGGACGGATATCAAATGCGTCCATGACTTTGTGGACCAGATTCTTTGTGATGCGAGGTTAGACGATAATGGCAGAGGCCTTATTGTAACAGATTTCGATAGTGATTTTACGAGGATCCCAGAAAAAGTAGGATCCCCGATGGAAGAAATAGTATATACTGTACGGAAATTGCACGTGGTTAAGTCTAGTGAACCAAAGTTGCCATAATAAAAAATAGGAATGCTTTTCTGAACAGGGAAGACAATGAGTAAGGAAGCCATTACCAAAACTTTTTTTAGCCAATCTGCCGAGGCGGTCGATCATGCCGCGCGGACAGGGAAAATTTGCAGACCATATCTGAAAGAGGCACGTCGAGCCCCAGAGCTTAAAAACGACCTGATCGAATATGGTGCTGATCCCATTAGTTTGTGGATCCAGCATAAAAAACTCTCTGATAAACAAACCGCAAGACATATGGGATGTACAATCCCAGAATATCAGGCCTTAAAAAATGACTCTGACGGAGCGTTTTCGAAAATAACCACAGATCTGGTTTTGAATTTTTGCCACGGACTTGGTGTCCATCCCGCACATTTGGGGTCTCTGGATGATGATTTCCGGCAAAGCCTTCCTCCTGCGGTTCTCGCGGCCAATATAAAAATTGTTGAAGACCAGAGCGACAAATACGGGTTAGGGGATAAACAGCTTGCCCAGTACGCCATCTCTGTAGAAGGTCGTCGTTACAGTAGGTCATTCCATGACGATTGTAAGTTTGGCAGGCTTGCCGAAAAAGTTGATGATCTGGACGCCGAGGATTTAACGACTTTATTCACTATGGCATCCAGTTTGAAATATACGCCAAGGCTGCAGGCATTTTCCAGTCTTGTCTGCCATCACCTGATCGACGAGTATCAAGATCATCGGGACATGAGTGTAACGTCACAATTATCAGATGCTCGGAACATTACAGATAAATATACAAAATTATTATCCTCGGGATATGGTGGATTAACGGAACTCATTCCCAACGGCACACCGTATGCTCTGGTCAAAAAGTTCAGAACAGATGAGCGTCCCCCGACACAAAGCGACATTCGGTTCGAATTGAAACGGTTTGCGGCATTGATTATGCAAGAAGATCTGAACCGCATTTGGTCTATCGGACGCAAGCGGGAACTAGATATAAAATGGGATTTTTCTGCTCTGCATCCCGAGATCAGGAGGGCTGCATCAGCCGTCCATGCCTATGTAGATGCCTTGCGAAAAGGAGCCTCGGGGATTGAGCGGGAAATCGAAAATGAGAAAGTTATCGCCGAAGAGCTACAAAATCTTGGAACGTGGCACGACAGGCTTCACGATAATCCCGAAGAAGCAAAGGTCGTTGGTCGATTGTTGGTGAACCGCATTCAGGCGCATCGGTTAATGCAGAGGGAACAGCCGCTCCTGCTATCCGAACCAGCTGTCAAATAAGCAGAAAATAAATCATGTCCTGCTGAGCCCGTTAACGCGAAATATTTTATGTGTTTATCTCAAGAGCAGGCGTTTTCAAATCCACAGCTTGTTGTGGCTTTGCCGAAGCAACAACGGTTGATGGTTTTGGAGACGTAATTTCATCGCTGGCCAAAACAATTTTGGCACCTGTTGATTTTGCGGAGGCCACAACAGTCGCTGCAGGTTCCGTATCACCAAAAGCTCTTTTGTGATCTTGCAGTCGAGTCTCAACAGCAACCTGATAATTATTTAAAGCCTCTGACGCTGTTGCGCCTTTGACGTAGAACATCGGGTTAACTTTAGCCACAAAACCGAGTTTGTCTTTCGCGACAGCATCAGGATATTGTTCTGCAAGTCTGAGAAGTTTCTTGACGCCCCCCGGCCCAACATTATAGGCAGCATACAAAGTTCCCCAGTTTGATTTTTCCCGAACATCAAGCCCCAACCCTTCGGCAAGATCCTTGACATAGAATTGAGATGCATAGGTCGATATTTCAGGATGGTCTCTGAGGGCAAGAACATTGCCATTTACTTCTTTGAGGGCTTTTTGCAAACCAGGAATTTCATGACCGTGTTGTTTGATAACACTCTTGAATGTGCCCTTTGTAAATTGCCAGTCACCTAGACATCCTGTCGGGCTGAGGCGGTTCTTTCCAAAGCTGGATTCAACCCCCCACAGACCTTTTGACAAGTCTGTTGGAACACCAGTAACTTCTGATGCTTGTGCGATGGCATCATTAACGCGGAGCTGGCGATCCCCGATAGAGATCTTGATCGGACTGAGTTTGAAGTCACTCTGGACGCCTGTATTGGTACTTGTGCTTGCACTAGGACCAGCATCAGCACCAGAAAAAGAACCGTTGCGGCCATGGGATCCGTAATAGGCTCTTCTATCAATCAGTTTTGCCGCATCACTAAATGAATTGATGGATGACCCTTCAGTATCATCGTCATATCCGTGAAATTTTGAAGAGAATCTATCCAGTACAGCATGGAATTGTGCAGCATCAGGAGCAATTGCTTCAAGCATCAAGCGGATATTTTCTTGTAGATCGGATTGCCACAAATTGGCAGTAAACATTTTCAGGCGATCATTTTTCTGGACTTCTTTTTCTTCCTGGGTTAGATCGGCACTATCATCATCGCCGTGACCCATTTCATGCATCATGCGTTGGAAGGCAGCATTCCGGATCGAGGATTTGCCGTCATAAAAATCTTTACCATTATTGCTAATCAGGACATGGGATGTGTTATCGTGTTCGTCATCTGCATCTTGGACAGCAGGAGACGCGTCAACTATGCCGGACATCATCTTTTGAAATGCGGTGTCTTGTTCCGCAGGAATCTCTATTTTATTTGTATCGACGGAGGATTTTTTCTCTTCAATCATCGTACACACCTATCTTTTTTTAATATTATGCCTCATCTTACCGGAAAATAGAGTAAAAAGTCAATATTTCTGGAAATTTTATATATAGGGCTAAATACTAAAGGGAGGACATAGGAATAAGTTCTTTGTATGACCGATAGGGAGCCTAAACCTGTCCCACGGTTTTGATTTTGGCCTTGGCGTGAATCTCGTTCTGGGACATCACGGAGGTTTGTGGACGGAACCGTTCAATCACAGAACGCACATAAGGGCGAATAAGAGGAGAGGTAAGAAGAACCGGACTTTCCCCTGTCTGGGCGAATTTGTCAAAGGTGGTGCGTACCGCGACGATAAAATCCTGTAGTACGGACGGCGCCATTGCCAATTGACGTTCGTCCCCGCGGTCCCCAATCAGGGCTTCGGCAAACGCCTGCTCCCATTTCGGAGACAACGTAATCAACGGCACATGACCATGAACATTGAGATTTTGTTCGCAAATCTGACGGGACAGGCGAGAACGGACATGTTCGGTAATCATCATCACATTTTTGGTGTAGGTGGTGGCTTCGGCCACACCTTCGAGAATCGTCGCCAGATCACGAATTGAAATCCGTTCGTTGACCAGATTCTGGAGAACACGTTGCAATCCACCAACCGAGATTTGCGACGGGATCACGTCCCCGACCAGCTTTTGGTAGTCCTTGGGAAGTTCGTCCAGCAGACGTTGTGTCTCGGTATAAGACAACAGGTCAGCCATATTGTCTTTGATAACTTCGGTCAGATGAGTGGTGATAACGGTGGCCGCATCGACAACTGTGTATCCTTTGAAATGGGCTTCTTCGCGGTAACGTTGGTCAACCCACATGGCGGGCAGTCCAAAAGTTGGCTCCACTGTATTTTCACCGGGCAGAGAAATCGACTCACCCGTTGGGTCCATACAAAGAAGCATCCCGGGGCGAACCTCGCCACGTCCTGACTCGATTTCCTTGATCCGCACCACATAGGTTCCGGCAGGGAGTTGCAAATTGTCCTGAATGCGAACGCTGGGCAAAATATAGCCCATCTCTTCTGCCAGTTGACGACGCAGACCCTTGATCTGATCAGGTAGTTTGACCGAGTTCTCGCCGCCTTGAACCAGAGGCAACAAGGCATAGCCAAGTTCCAGCCGGATAGTATCCATCGCCAGAGATCGGGAAATGGGGTCTTCCGCAGGACGTGCCGCAATGGCTTCGTCCTCTTGCAGTTGGGTTTTTGCTTCTGCCTGAAGGCGGTGCCGTTTGAAAGAGAAATAGGAAATGCCAAGCGAAACACCTGCCAGTGCAACAAAAGGCAGTAAAGGCATCCCCGGAATAAAACCGATCGCCAGAATGAGGCCGGAGGTCATGGCAGTTGCCCGTGGATAACGTCCGAACTGGTCAATAAGCGCCTCATCGGCTGAAACTTCGACACCAGCTTTGGCAACGAGAAGACCAGCAGCAACGGACACGATCAGGGCAGGGATTTGAGAAACCAGACCATCACCAATCGTGAGCAGGGAATAAACGTTGGCAGCCTCGGATAAAGACAAATCCTTGGAAGCCGTCCCGATAATAATTCCGCCCAGCAGGTTGATGAATGTAACCAGAAGACCCGCAATCGCATCCCCGCGTACGAATTTCGCAGCACCATCCATGGCCCCGAAAAAGGTGCTTTCCTGTTGCAGCTCAGACCGTTTCTTCTTGGCTTCTTCTTCGGTGATAATGCCGGAAGACAAATCGGAGTCGATGGCCATTTGTTTTCCGGGCATTGCATCCAGAGAAAAACGTGCCGCAACTTCCGCAATACGACCGGAACCTTTGGTAATAACGATGAAGTTTACGATTACCAGAATCGCAAACACAATTCCCCCCACCACATAGTTACCGCGGATCATAAAGGTTCCAAAAGCTTCGATAATTCGACCCGCCGCGTCAGTTCCTGTGTCTCCATCCGAAAGGATCAGGCGGGTGGAGGCCAGATTAAGCCCCAAACGCAACGCCGTGGTAATCAGCAGGATGGTCGGAAAGGTCGAGAATTCGAGAGGACGACGAATAAACAACGTAATCATCAAAATCATCACCGAGAAGGTGATAGAGATGGATAATCCGATATCCACCAGAGCAGGCGGCATCGGAACCAGCATAAACATCAAGATGATGACGATACCAGCCGCCAACGCCACGTCTCCGCGAAAGATGCTGCTCATCGCGGATTTGCCAGTGATTCCAGAAACTGTAGGTGGATTGGCCATAAAATTCGAGTCGGTATAGGCGGCTAGATGGTTGATTCTATATACGTTATTTTATTTTAACCATATTGGTGAAGCGGGGCAATCAAATGCTTTGCCTTAACATAATAAAAAACTATAAAAATATCATGCCTTGATACTCGGCTTAACCCTTGATGGTTCTAGGCGTCAGGAACGTCGATTCCTTCTTCCCTGTATTGGGAAAGCTTGTTCCGCAGCGTCCGGATCGAGATACCGAGAATGTTGGCTGCGTGTGTCCGGTTACCCAGACAATGACCGAGCGTATTCAAAATCATCTGGCGCTCGACATCGGCAATGGTACGCCCAACCAATGCTTCAACTCCACCAGGATTTTGAACGGATGGTTCATTCGCTGGCTTATCTGCCGACGACACACCCGCAGGATCTGGGGATTTATTGGTAACCAACGAAGCAGCTTTGCTCTCCATACCGGCGATATGTACGGAGTCGGCCTCAATCTCGTCTTGCATCGACATCAGCACAGCGCGGTGCATGGTGTTTTCAAGTTCACGGATATTTCCGCGCCAGTGATGCGCCTGAATTTTTGCCGCAGCCTCTGCGGAAATATTTTTTCTGTCCAATCCGTTTTGTTCAGAAAATTTATTGATAAAGAATTGGGAGAGGTTGGCCAGATCTGTTTTCCGTTCACGTAACGCAGGCAGGCGGATATTCACGACATTCAAACGGAAATAAAGGTCTTCACGAAATTCGCCCTTATTAACGGACTCTTCCAGATTACGGTTGGATGTCGCAATAATCCGCACATCAATTTTGACGGCATCATTACTGCCGATGCGTGTGATTTCGCGTTCCTGAATAGCCCTCAACAACTTGGCTTGTAAAAGAGGGTGCATTTCAGAGACTTCATCAAGCAATAAAGTCCCGCCATTGGCTTCTTCGAATTTCCCCAAACGACGTCCGACAGCACCGGTAAACGCACCCTTTTCATGGCCGAATAATTCGGACTCCAGAAGGTTCTCAGGAATGGCCGCACAGTTCACTGCAATAAACGGCCCGTTGATACGCTTCGATTTGCGGTGGATATAACGGGACATTACTTCTTTACCCGTACCACTCTCACCCGTAATCATCACGGTGGCTTCGCTTGGTGCAATCTTGTCCGCCATCGCAACAACCGATTTCATCGCCGGATCATTGGCGATCATCGCGTTACTTTCTTCCGTAACAGCCTCAAGGACCGCTGCGATTAGTTCGGCATCAGGGGGAAGAGGGATATATTCTTTGGCGCCATCCTGAATAGCTTTTACCGCAGAATGGGCATCAGAGCCGATTCCACATGCCACAACAGGAACATGAATACGTTCGGCGCGTAAGGAATCGATAAACGGCCCGATTTTTTGCTTGACGTCGATCATCACCAGATCGGCACCTTTGCCGTTTCTCAAAGCGCCAAGTGCCTGTTCGCAGTCTTCGCAATGGATAACTTTTGCTCCGCGTTGCAGAGCAATTTTGCCTGCCGCAGAAATATAGCCTTCCAATTGTCCGATAATCATTAAGCGCATGAGAAAGAGATTCCTTATTTTTCATTATGATAGGGCAGTCTGCCCAATTTTCCAAGGGGGATAAGCGTCGGACACAATGCTTGTTAACATAAAATAGGCTGGCTATTGCGTTAAAAGTTGTAATTGGGCATCAAGTACGCGCGCGGGATAGTATTTTAATTTCTGAATGTGTCCGTTTAGCATATTTGTAGCAGAACCAGAATTTCCACCAATTCCTATATTGCCTGTGGTGCTGTAAGAACCGGTATAACTGCCGTCAACAGGAGGAAGGCCGCGGCCTGTAATAGATCGCGTCATCATCCCCTCATCATATGCTGCGGCGGCTCCTCCTGACATTGTATAATAGTCGATTCCAGTATCTTTACAAACATTTGATGTGCCATTCCATGTGCCTATTTTGGTTGTATTACCACAATCCGTACTTAAAAATGTTCCGGATCCTGCAAAAGAAATGACACGCCCATAATACCCTTGGGTACTCTCCCGTCCACCATCAAAGTAAGCATTCCATGAGCTTGTGGTGTTGTTAAACCATGTAGAGGTAGGAATTAAAAAGCGATCAGGCCCCCGCGTTACCGATCCGTTTCCTGTCACAATAAATGAGGTTGGAAAAGGTGCATATTCGACTTGAGCGCCGAGGACAATGACATCTTCTCCGACGATGCTTGAAAATGGGCCAACCCCGATCGTTGTCCCTGTCACTGTATTATTGGGAATAAAATAGAATTGCAGCATACAGGCACTACCGACATATTCATGCTTTAAGATGGTAATTGTTCCGGCTGTACCACCTGTTGTAGCTGCCCCGCAAATACCGCTCGAAACGTATATGGCGCTTGAAGCAGAGGCATCAATGACATACATTGTTACAGACATTTTTCCTGATGTCCCCCCCCCTGTAATATATTGTTACTGTCGCCGGTGCTGTAATCGGATCATTTCCTCCGGAGGGAGCACGTCTGGTATTGAGCCTATGGTAGGTTTGTCCGGTTGTGGCAAGTCGTACAGATTGGAATATACCCAGTTCAGTCATTCCGGTGGGAGTGATTGTAACGCCATTATTAATCCACGATGCAGGATCAGTGCTATAGTATGCTTGGTTCGTCCGTCTCTCCTCAATCAAAATACCTTTTGGAGCATGGGTGACGGGATCATAATCAAAGCGTGGGATATTGTTCGAAGCAGTTTGAAGTGTGCCAGTTGAATCAAAATATGTAGCGACAGAGTTGCGGGTAAAAGTTCCACCCACCGCGCCGAGAAAAGATGTCAGGTCATTGTAAGCTGTCCCATTCAGAGTGTAACGCCCATCGGCATCAGCCACAAAATCCATGGATAGCGATGGATAATCTATCTTAACGCCAGAGGTATTGGGGATCGTAAAGGTCAGGTCGGTTTCTGGGTTACCATTGAGGTCGGTAATTGTTCCACCATTGAGATCAAGTGGTGAAGAAAGCGTCACCCCATCCAGATCAACATCCCCTGCCACAGCATCATAAGTAAAAGTGAGGGATGATGTTCCCGTTCCGGCAGAATAAGACGCATAGCGAGTCACGCCCCCAACATTCAATGCAATGCGCGGTGCGCCTCCCGTTGTATCAACATTTACGGCTTCGCTCATATTGACGATAAAAGGAAGTGAGGTTGCCGCCCAAGATGGTGTCGCCGAAGCCAATATCATATATATAATGACGGTACAAAAAGCCCGTTTCATGTTTCAAGAATCCTTAAACATGGAAAGATGAATGTCTTTATTTGAGGCAACAATAGGCTACACAGCCTTACTTTCCAAGGACTTGATGCAGCTTATTCACATGGTCATTGAGGCTAGCTTTGTTCGGACTTTACAATCTCGGTCATGGTAATGCCAAGGCGGTCTTCGACAACCACGACCTCACCACGAGCAACCAGACGGTTGTTCACATAAATGTCAATTGATTCACCGACTTTGCGGTCAAGTTCGATAACAGCACCACGACCCAGTTTCAAGAGCTGGGAAACCTTCATGGACGAACGCCCCAAGACAGCAGAAATCTGAACCGGAATATCGTAAATGGCCGTGACATCACTGGCCATCGGCTCTCCGTATTCATACGGATTTTCTTCGGGGGTTACCCCTTGTGTTTCAATTTCGTTCAGATCAAAATCCGAAGCGCCGCTTTCGGGGTTTTCAGGATCGGTCATTGATCTTCTCCTTTATCTGGTTCTTGTTCTGGATCATCGGGGGATATTACTGGGTCTTCATCCATCTCGATAAGCTTATCTGATTCGTTATTCTGGCTTTTTTGTGCCTTGGGGGCAAGTACATCTTCTATTCCTGCAGTCAACTCGTCAACCAACGCTGTTTGGTCGCGGAAAGCCCCACCATTCTCCCATGATAGTTTGCAACTGCCCGGCCCGAGATCATCCACGCCGGTAATCGAAACCAACCCATTAGAAGATTCTATAAGTAACGCAATATGGGACGCAATATCGCCCAGATCAGCCTGAGGAACCTTAATAAGGATAGATGTTCTGGGTTGCTTGGCAATCACTTGGCGAATGACTTGCAACATCTCGTCAATACTGTGCTTGGCTGACATAGATGGAAAGATTTTCGAAAACAGGGAAAGAGTGAGACGGGCAACTTCTTCTTCATATCTCTTTTCCCGCATCTGTTCGGTTAGCAAAAGTGACTTGATCTGGTCATTTAGCCCAGAAACCTGCGAGGCTATATATTGTTCACGGCTAACCCTTGCTTCTTCCAGTGCTTCTTGATGTCCTCGGGCATAGCCTTCTTTTTCGGCAGCCCCCATATCCTCAAGAGAGAACACCGGTGGGGGAGGCGGCAAATCGGGATCAACCTCGCGTTCCTTCTTGCGATCGAAATTATTCAGATCAAATAGATATTTTCGATGGTCGTTTGGCACTCAGATTTCCTGAACAGAATTGTTTAAAATTTGAAATGGCAGTATTCAGCAGCCCTTAATAAATCATGGCGTCTTCGTCTTTTCCGCCTTTAGACAAAATGATTTCTCCGCGCGATTCAAGATCCTTGGCCACGTTCACAATATATTGTTGTGAATCCTCGACGTCTTTCAACCGGACAGGACCCATAGAAGCCATATCTTCTTTCATAATTTTTGCCGCACGTTCCGACATGTTCGAGAAGAACAAATCTTTCAGCGTATCGGTCGCGCCTTTCAAGGCAACTGGCAACTTGTCCTTGTCCGAAGCACGGATAATCGTTTGAACCGAGCTTGGATCGAGATTGCTTAAATCTTCGAACGTGAACATCAAGGCGCGGATTTTTTCAGCCGCATCCGGTGCCGTTTCTTCCAGAGATCCCATGATGCGTGATTCAACTGATCGATCGAGAGAGTTGAAAATTTCGGCCATCATTTCATGGGAATCGCGACGGGTTGTCTTGGCAAGGTTGGCCATAAATTCAACGCGCAAGGTTTTCTCGACATCATCCAAAACCTCTTTCTGGATGGCCTCCATCCGCAACATCCGGTGAATGACTTCCAGAGCAAATCCTTCGGGCAGCATCGCCAAAACACGCGCCGCGTGATCGGTTGAAATTTTAGAGAGAACAACCGCAACAGTTTGTGGATATTCTTTTTGCAAAAAGCTGGCGAGAACCTCTTCATTCACGTTGCCCAGTTTTTCCCACATCGTCCGACCGGCAGGGCCGCGAATTTCTTCCATGATGTTGGTAATTTTGTCTTTGCCCAATCCTGCTCTGGAGAGCAGACGCTCCGTACTTTCATACGTTCCGACCAGCGAACTGCTGGAGGACATTTGTTCGGCAAATTCCATGAACAAACGTTCAACAACCGAAGAGTTAACGCGACCCAGATTGGCCATGGTTTGGGAAATTTCAAGAATTTCGTCTTCGTCCATATTCTGGAAGATACGGGTTGTATGTTCTTCTCCCAAAGAGAGAAGAAAGATAGCTGTTTTTTCAACGCCGGATAATGTTCTGAAATCCTCTTTAACCCGCATCTATGTATTCTCCTGCGACATCCATCCACGCAAAACCGATACGGTTTCTTCCGGATAGGCTGAAATAATGTCTTCCACTTTTTTGAGGGTCGAAGCCTTGACGCGGCCTTCGACTTTCTGAACATCAATCATTTCTTCGTCATCAGACTGGGAGGCCATAAAGTCGGAGGCCGAGCTATGCGGCAAAGCGCCTTGACCACCTATCAAACCGGACATACCAGGGGGCATCAGGGCAGGGTTCTGCCCGACGGAAGATCCCAGCAAGCCTGCATGATCCATCATGCCACCTTCACCATCACCATCGGAAGAATCTTCGCTGGCAAGCAAACGCCCGACCATCGGTTGAAGAACCAACAGAACCACCAGAATGATCATCACGGCAACGGTTAGGACTTCGGCAGCATCAAGCAGATCACCACGTTCGAAGCCAAAGATTCTTGTTCCATCCTCTGCCGCTTCGGTAGAAATATCGGCAAATTGCATGTTGATGACTTCTAAAGTATCACCACGATTTTCGTCATATCCGATCGCAGATTTCACCAAGGCCGTCAGGTTCTTGATTTCATCTTCACCGCGCGGTTTGTATGTTTTTATTCCTTCGGCATCTGTGTCATATGTTCCATCAATAAGAACGGCAACCGAGAGCTTTTTAACTTCACCCGTCTCACGGACAAGTGAGCGGACAGTTCTGCTGATTTCAAAATTGGTTGTTTCTTCGGTTCTTGCCGCATTAGATGCTGGGCCGCCACCATTCAACAGATCTGCATTTCCTCCAGGAATATTATTTTGAACGGAAACATCGTTTGATCCGGAATCGGTTTCGCTGCTCTTGTCTTCAACAGTCTGTGTCGATCGAACCACTTGCCCTTCGGGATCATAGATTTCCTGATTTTCACTTAGCTGATCAAAATTGAGATCAGCAACAACATTCGCGCGGACTTTGCCGTATCCGACAGTACGCCCCACCAGATCCTCAAGAACACGGGTCATATGTTGTTCGTAATTATTTTTGGCTTCTTCGGCCTTGTTGGAGAGCAAAAGATTGCCGTCTTCGCCGCCATTGGCCAACAAGACACCTTCGGAATCGATGATCGAAACATTTTTGGATTTAAGACCGGGAACAGCAGAAGAAATCAAAGCTTGAATACCTTGAATTTGCTCATGGTCGAGATTGGCGCCGCCTCGCAATTTTAGGAAAACGCTCGCACTGGCAGGACGGCTCTCGCGTTGGAACAACTCTCTTTGTGGAAGAACAAGGTGAACCCGCGCACTGCGTACTGGCCCCAAAGCCGTAATTGTACGTCCCAACTCACCTTCGAGCGCACGAACCTGATTGATGTTCTGGACAAAACTGGTTGTTCCGAAGCTGGACTGCTTGTCGAATAATTCGTAGCCCATCGAACCGCCATTGGCGAGGCCAGCCTGAGAAATCAGAATCCGTGCCCGACCAAGATCGGTGTCTGAAACTTTGATTGTTGATCCGTCAGATGTCATTTCATACGGAATATTTGATTCATCAAGCTTGGCCGAAATAGACGCAGCATCTTCAGGGGGGAGATCCTTGTAGAGCATCTTCATCTTCGGAGCGGAAACCTGAATCGAAATATAGATGAAGAAAATCAAAAGCCCCAGAAGGACGGCGCCCATGATGCTGAGCCGAGCTGGCCCTAATTTTTTGAGTGTGTCTAAAAAATTATTCACTACTGGTTCCCGTTAGCCTGAGGCAAGTTTTTATTATTCTGGTTTTATTGTTCTGGTTGTGACGTCTAGTTACGAATCAAAGGCACGAATCTTTGCGATTGCATTGACTATTGTGGCTTATTTCCGGAATACTTCAACTAAAATCCCTGCGCTTCAATACCGTTCATATATCAAAGTATATTCTAACAGAAATCCGCGAATCTTTCCATAGTGAATGAGGAAAAATGCAATAGATTCAAGAGGGTATAGTTATGTGAATCAATGAGTTGCGAGGAAGTGGGTAAAAACCATTCAAAATACATCGGGAAGGGAGATAATCGGAGGTGGTGTTTTCGAATGAAGAGGGGTTAGGGCTGATGACCTGCATACGCGAACATGGGTGATGTAAAAAAAGATGCGGATAACCCGCTGGTCTGGTATAGTAACGTTATGAATTTTAACGATTTGTTTACTAAAAATATGCTCGTATGATGTCAACTTTTCTTGACCACTGTGTTTATTTAGTAGTATCATGATAATAGGGATAGGTGTATATCTTGAGTAGTGTGAGGAATATGCACCAGAAATTTGGGACAATATAAGGTAAGGGAAGTAAGATGATTGAGGCAGCCACTGCCGTAACGTCGAATGCACAGCTTCTCCGCGCCGTAGCGGAGCAGACGGCTACGACTCAGTCTTTTGCAGCTAACCCAACCCGGGTTCAGGCGGCAGCGATTGCTGCGCCCTATCTCAGCCCTCATGTTGATTTGAACGGGGGCTCCAGTAAGCCGATCTTTATTGTACGTGATTTGGAGACCGGAGCTCATATCCGTCAGTTTCCAACTGAAGGGCAGATCAAGGCCTATCAGCGTGCAAAAGAAGTGCAGGGACGTGCTCAGGCGCAAGCAGCAAGCACAGTCGATTATAGCGCACAGCAGAAACAGGCCGAAGTTGTAGAAAACAGCGTTGAGTTTCGTGAGTCCCGCAAGGAAGTGAAAGTTGCTCAGCAGCAATCAGTACCGGGCGGTTCCGGTCAGTCAGCAGATGTTTCGGTATCAACGACGGCGACCGCTCAATCTCAGC
This sequence comes from Alphaproteobacteria bacterium CG1_02_46_17, assembly GCA_001871905.1. GTDB lineage: Bacteria > Pseudomonadota > Alphaproteobacteria > Micavibrionales > Micavibrionaceae > UBA1573. Next base: position 29,948 of record MNUG01000012.1, read on the forward strand.
CCCAATCGGGAACTTCTTTGGATACGCAGGTATAGCGTTGCAAAGTTTTCCAACTGCTGAAAAGTAAATCAGGCCGTCAAGATGACGGCCTTTTTGTTTGTTTATTTGCAGTTATATTTGAGGTTATATCAGGTTGGAATAACTGCTCCGCTGGCCTCTAGAAGTTCTTCTTCGTGGGCAATCAAATCCCGTGCCTCTCTTAACGACTTGTAATATTGCCCCTGAACAATATTGGCATTGATTCGGGCAAAAAAGATCGCGGTGCTGGGAATTGCGGATTGAATCATCTTGAGCAATTCGAAATATTTGGGGTGGTACTCTCTCGGACTGCGCGCCAGATACATACACTGAATTAAGAAATAGACTTTTCTGCAAGGTGTTGTTGCCTCCTCCTCTTGCATAACATCTTTTTCACGCAAGATAGGTGTGTCGCCTGAAATATGCAGACGTGTCCGCTGCTTGTCATTGGTCAGAACGGCAGAGCCGATTAAAATTTTTTCTTCTGGTTTAAGGTCGATTATCAAGGCCATAATATTAAACTTTCATATAAGGTAAGGTCTGTAACCTATTGAATTTTGAAACTATTAAGAAGGGCTGACTGCCCATCTCCGGCAAGGGGCTCATCATCAAGAAAAAGGGATTGTTCCAGCAGTTCCTTGATGGATATTTTTTCATCAAAGCTCTCTAGCGCATCTGAATTCAAAAAGTCTTGAGCCTGTGAAAGAAATGACAGGGCGATCTCGCAAAATTCCCGACGGGTTTTAATCGTTATAATATCGGATGAAATCATATTGCGAAGTGTGACCGCCAGATCAATGGCGTTAGCCACATCGATCCGCGAATTCTGGATCGTGTGGAGCGATGAAAAGTCCGGTTTCCTGAAATTCAAATGTTCGGACTGAAGATTGATTCCCTGCGTGGTCAGGGTTGAATGCCCCAGATGGTCAAACTTGATGACAAGGGATGCTCCGGTTAACAAATGAGCGCAATCTTCTGATGTTTCTTTGATGCGCGTATCCAGTTTGATCAGTGTCTTGAGAAAGAAGTCTTCGGTTTCCTTGATCTTGTCGCTATATCTTTCCACTCCGTTCTCTTCCTGAGCCAGATTTCGCGCCCTCACGGTCAGTCCGCCTGCTTCTTCCAGATATTCAATAACGGTTTGGGTTGCAGAAAAGGCTACCTCAAGCGTTTCGAGACTTTCTTCGAACCCTTGCAAAACCTGTAAAAAATCACGACGAGAGTCTTTGATCAAAGAGAGAATCACAACGCCAGCCTGAGAGGGGGAGTACCCTCCCTGTGCGATTTTGGACAAGGTGCGATTCAGAGATGATGAGGTAAAAATACTTGATTCCATGATACTGCTAGTCCTCCTTTCTGGGGGCATCGGCAAACCGGACGCAAATCCTCGCGTCTAGAACAATATCCTAACAATATAACTGTAAAGCCCAAACGTTAATAGCCCCTTAACAAAGGGAGGGGAGGTAAAGAGGGGTGTATGCGGCGTAACAAGATGCCGCATAAGAGGAAAGTAGGTGGCGTTTTATGGCTCTATGCCAGAATATTATAGCGGACAGAGCCGGTTTCTTCGTCAATATGAACGCCCAGAGTGGTATCGATCGGGACAGACATATCCCCCCCAAGTCCCGTATCCACGCCATTAACCCCAATCTGGAATCTGCTGGAAGACGAGGAACCATTCTGGCGGTCATCCTGCTGAGCCATGGCTTGCTGGAAAGCACTACCGTCATTGGACATATCAAAACTCAAAGTCGACTCATCTGTTTTGATCCCCGCAGACTCAAGCGCATGGCGAAGACTGTGTGAATCGCGTTTGAGCAAATCCAGCGTATCCTTACTTTCCGCCAGAACATGGATTTTCATGTTTTCGCCCTTTTCAAGGCTAAGCTGGATTTGTACGCGCCCCAATTCCGGCGGATCAAGCTCAAGACTTAATTGTTGACTCTTCACCTCACCCTTTTGCGTATAATTCACCAGCATCGCATTGGCAACCGATTGGCTGGCAGGGTGCGGGGCGGTCGCCGCAGGGTTGTTGAGTACCGGATTGGCCAAGGGAGATTGCCCGTTCAGTGTGGACAGGGCTTGCAGGGATGCATCCGCTTTTATTAGAGCCTGATTGGTGGAAGGGCTATCCGCCGCCATAAAGCGTGCGGCCGCACCTTGGTCATTTCGTGACGTGTCGGGTGTCCCCGAAATGGTATTGGCTGGAGAAGACAAAGGTTTGTCTGTAGAAGAGGATTGAGCCTCGGCAGTTTTTTGAGCAATTTCGAATGGTTTGGCACCACTCGTAGAATCTTTTATTGCAAATGGACTCGCTGTGTTTGCTGCCGCCGCATTTTGTGTTGGGGAAGATGACACTCCTTGATTAGCTGCAGTTGACGTTCCTGCATTTGTTCCGCTTGTGGCATCAGGTAATATGCCGGACGCCGACAGAAGAAGATCTCCTTCCGGTGTGGTCTGGGGCGAATTTATCAGAGGGGTCTGGGCTATAATATTAGCAAAGAACAGAAAGTTGGCGATCTCTTCGCTTAAAGTCGGATCTATCGAAGTATCTGCACTGTTTTGTACGGGGCTACTTTCTGTGTCGGTTGTTGTGACCAAGGAAGCCTGTGTGCTCGCAGTGTCAGGAACAAGCGACACCAGAATAACCTGCAAACCGGTACTCTGTTCGTTATCAAGAGCATCGGCAGATTCCGTACTGATAGGGGTGTTATTGGTATTTGCGTTATTCTGAAGATTGGAGAGGGCTTTCGAAATATTTTTAGCCAAATCTTCCATATTGGCTGGTGTAACTTGCGCCGCGACCAGCAAGACATTGGCATTTTGCAAGATATCGGAATGCGAGCTAACCAGATTTGAAAATTCATCCAGTGACAAGGTGGTTACTGCACCGGAATCCACTATATCGGAATTTGGAAGAGCAGGAGTCCCTTGAGTTAATGCCACCAAAATATTCTGTGAAAAAACGGGAGCTTGATTTTTTTTTGCATCAGTTCCCGAACCGGACGCTGTACTGTTTTCAATTTGCGCCAGAAAATCCTGTAAGCTTCCATTCTCGGGAGACAGGAGCAGGAGCTGGGCTTTTGACCCATCTTGCAAAGAGACTTCCTGTTTAGCGAGCGGACTAGACTGGGCATTGCTGTGAAGCATGGCAAAGATACTGGCAAACGGATTGGCCAAAGAAGTACTTCCTCCAAGCCCTGATCCTGTGGTGCTTTGAGCTCCCGCAGTACTGGCGTTATTGGATATGGTTACAATGGATGCTGTCATGTTTTTGTCCTCGGTATAAAATATAAAGAAAACGCAGTATTGGTGTTTTCTCGAGTGTACTAAATAGCTTCATTAATCGCCGTTGCTACGGGCCTATGGCTATGTGAGTCATAGGATTTACCGCTGCGACCATATCCTTTTTTCCCCTGTTGATTGACAACCAGACGTGCAGCCTTTAACAAGCGATCTTGAATCCGTTGCATACTCTTGGAACGCGATTCACAGGCGCGTTTGGATTGACTGGCAAGTTCAGACAATGTTGCATGAGTAGAGATCAATCGTTGTTTGAGAATATAGCTGGCCTTAGAAACAGCTTCTTTTCGTTGAGCGATTTCAGCTACACCCAATTCACATTCACGGATCAATTTCAATTTCTCTGGTTGAACAAATTGGAATTTTGCCATATCGCCAACCGATAAAACATCAAGTTCCTGAGCGTAGATCAGGATAAGTTTTTCCATTTTTTCAAGAACACGATTGAGAAGTTTTTCTGTCGCATCTGCCGATTGTTGTGCAGCCATAGACAATTCTTCTTTGGGAAGTGCGGCGGAATTTTTCATGTTACTCTCCTGTTGTTGTGATTGTGGTTGCAGCTGCGGTTGGCATTTGTTGTGAACGTTCCTGTGATTTCAAAAGTTCGCCCTGAACGGCACTGGCAATTCCGATGCCGCCTTGGTTTGATATGATCTTGCCGTATTCCTGAACCAGAAGGCCTCGAAAAACCTCTTCGCCCTTTCCACCACCGAATGTTTCATCAACACCGATTGTTTCGAACATGGGCTTGATCATTTCCGATACAAAGACGGCTTCAAAATCTTTGGCGGCCTGAGCCGTGCGATCTTGTTTCAGGTTATCAGCCGATTTTTTTACCGCATCAATCGAGACCTGACCCTTTGCGGCCTGGAGTAAATCCTGTGTTGCGGTTACGCCGAGATTGGACATTTCAAATGCTCCTGTATCAACTACATTGTCTCTATTTCAGCCTGCAAAGCGCCTGCGGCTTTGATAGCTTGAAGAATGGTAATGATATCGCGTGGCCCAACGCCGAGTTTATTGAGGCCAGTCACAAGGTCTTGCAAGGTGACACCACTCTCGAGAATAGCCAGCTTGGCATCTTCACCTTGATTGACTGTAATATCCGAGCGGGGAACCACGGTGGTTTCTCCATTTTCAGAGAATGGGTTCGGTTGGGAAACCTGTGGAGTCTCACTGACTTTGATGGTAAGGCTGCCTTGGGCAATCGCCACGGTACTCACGCGGACTTCGGCTCCCATCACAATGGTTCCTGAGTTTTCATCAATTACAACGCGAGCCACTTGATCGGGCTGAACAGGCAACTGTTCGATATCGGTAATCAGATCAACCATAGTTCCCGGATAATCGGTTGCGCGCTTCAAAGTCACTGTGGCATCATTACTGGCATAGGCAAGTTCTGCCGAAGAATATCCATTAATTGCCTGTGCAATCCGGCGTGCGGTTGTGAAATCAGGATTTTTCAAAGCCAGACGTACTTCGGCCAGATCATTCAGATTGAATTTGATCTCGCGTTCAACAATCGCACCATCGACAATACGACCGCGAGTAGGGGTGTTCTGGGTCACTGTCTGGGCATCACCGGACGCCGAGAAGCCGGAAATGGCAACAGGGCCTTGCGAGACGGCATAGACTTCGCCATCAGCTCCCATCAATGGGGTAACCAGCAACGTCCCGCCTTGAAGATTTTTGGCATCGCCAAGAGTCGAAACAGTCACATCAATGCGTGACCCCTGGGTCTGGAAAGGAGGCATGGTGGAAGTCACCATAACAGCGGCAACGTTCCCAGTGTTCAGATTTTCACCTTTCACGTTAACGCCCAGACGTTCGAGCATGGCAATCAATGATTGCTGGGTAAAAGGAGAGTTGTTGAGTTTGTCACCTGTTCCGTTCAAACCGACAACCAGACCATAACCAATCAGAACGTTGTCACGGACACCTTCGATATTGACGATATCCTTGATACGCGCTGTAGCGGCGTGCGCTTGTGTCGAGATGCCAACAAAAAATATTGCGGCAAGCCACAGACAGGAAAGTAAAACGGTTAATCTTTTAAACATCATCAATTTGCCTGTTGTCATTGTAACCACCCGTTATTGTTGTTCTCTCGTTCTTCAGTTTGAACTTATAATCATCCGATAGAGTGTTATGCGAGAATCGTGCCAACTTGAAAACATTGTAAATCAAGGAGATAGAGGGCAGGTGGTCTAGGCAAAACTTGCCGGATGAACCAAGGGATTTTTTTTGGTATAATGAATGAGTAAGGTATTAATGGAGAAAAACGATGAAAATTGAAGGCCCGAACAAGGCCGGCAAGGCCTCTTCCACCAATAAGACATCTAAGTCCGGAGCATCAGGCTCTAAGGCTTTTAGTGGGTTGCTGAGTGCCGATGAAGCAGAAGCTCCGGCGCATACCGCTGCAGCAGGGGCGATTGCGGGAATTGATGCGCTGTTGATGGCGCAAGAGTCAGAAGACCCCACAGAGCGCGAATCCAGAAAACGTATGAAAGAGCGGGCGGACGATCTGCTGGGCGAATTGGATAAAATAAAAATTGGCATGTTGACCGGAACGTTATCGGTCGGGAATATGATTGATATCGCCGACGTTGTGGCCTCCCACAGGGAACGTTTAAAAGACCCGATGTTGTCCAGCCTACTGGACGAGATTGATCTGCGGGCTCAGATCGAGATTGCCAAGATGCAGATGGCTCTGGACGCCTCCGTGGCGCTTTAGGGAAAATCAAATGGGCAAATCTACATATTTATCCCAATATTCACTGAATAATGTTTCATATATGTGCCATATATGTGGATGTATCTGAAACATACGTCCTTCCTATCTTGATATTTTTATCTATATTGCCTAGATTCTAGGTCAATTTTTAACATCATATTGCCGTATAAAAAGGTATTTTGGTATGTCTAAAGCAAGTATCGTTATTGTTCCCACGAATTATAAACCGTCAGACGACGAAGAATTCATGAATCCGGTCATGAAGGAGTATTTTCGTCAGAAATTGATCTCATGGCGCGAGGAACTCCTTCGTGAATCAGAAGATACGATCCATAATACATTGCAAAGTACCGAATTGCAGAAACCCGATATCGCTGACCGTGCGTCTGCCGAAACCGATCATGCTCTGGAACTCAGAACCCGTGACCGCGAACGCAAGTTAATCTCTAAAATCAATGAAGCCTTGTTGCGCGTTGATGATGATTCATACGGGTATTGCGAAGAAACTGGTGAGCCAATCACCGTGGGCAGGCTAGACGCCCGTCCGATTGCAACACTTTCGCTGGAAGCGCAGGAACGCCACGAACGGATGGAACGCACCCACCGCGACGAGTAGGACGGATTATTTTCTGTTTTTTATGATTTAAGCGCCTAGAAGCTCTTGTTCTTCGGATTTGTTTATTGTGACGCTTGATAGCCGTGCGAACGTATCCGCTCTTCTCTTCCACATGATGAGAGCAACCGTGATGACATTCCATGCCAAGCCGACGCCAGAAACAAAGCAAAACAAAGGGTCGTGAAGATTTGTGATTCCATACATCAAGGAAATCAACGACCCACCAAGCCACATAAACCAAGCACTTAAAGACATAGAACGTGATTCTTCAGCGCTGGATTTATAAAGCTTCGCCACTTGCGGGAAATAGGCAATGCTATTTGCAATGGGTAGAAAAGAATAGGCAAGACATTTGTCCACACGGAACGCCGGCCCTTGATCTTCGAAATTTTGGCTTTTGAACACCCCGAACTTGACATTCGGAGCAAGCTTCAAGAATGCAATCGAGGCATGTCCCTGAAGGAGGGACGTTCCATCATGAATCCATGTATCTTTGAAATCGAGTTTTCCGCCTGCAGAACCTCCGACAAACAGACAAGGAAAACGATCGGCAGAATACAGAGCATCAAGAAAGAAAGACTCGGAAGCGCTTAATCCATCAAATAGAATATAGGCCAGCGTATCTCGATAATCGATTGGCAAGGAAACGCGGGTCGCCATAATATTTCTTCGTATTTCCGCAACACGCTGTGTCATGTCTTTTTCGACAACGCCTTGTTTCAGGTCTTCACACGCCAAAGGAATGGAAACAATCTCAACATCCTGAATGACCTCGGGACTCATCATCTGTAAGACAACATTGTCCCATGTCTCCGGCGTATCACAATATAAGGTGTCATTATCGCTGCACAATTCTCCAGATGTACTGCACAACATGAATTTTGCATCTGGAAAGGCGTATTTCAGCTCTTTGACAACATCTCGGACCTCGATATGAGGGGAAACATACCCTGTAATAAACGAAGGCGAAAAGGGAGAATCGACCAACATGGCGGCAAGATTTTCAATTTTTGACTTTATGGTATGAACTTGCTTGGGTTCCATGGGAAGGCCGCCTTTAATATATGAAGAGCCGAAACGCAGTCAGATTTGGAAAGTGTTAGGGGACTATAGAGTACTTCCATAGTTAAAAAAACAAAAAAAGGCGGCAGCACGAAGCTGCCGATAGTAGTTTGGGTGGGTAAGGGTAAACTTAAAAAAACATAAACCGTAAAATCAGAACGGAAAAATGATGTCGTATAATTGTTCTGCATAGCGAGGTTGTTGGACATCGGTAATTTGACCATTTCCACCGTACTGAATACGGGCTTCGGCAATTTGTTCATAAGATACAGTATTGTCGATGCTGATATCTTGCGGGCGGACAATTCCGGCCAACTTCAGAACGCGGTTTTCGTAATTCACACGTACTTCCTGAGATCCATTAATAACCATGTTCCCGTTGGAAAGAACCTGTGTCACAGTCACGGCCAGTTTCATCTGGATTTTCTCCTTCCGGTCTGTCGTTCCCTCCCCTTTATAAGAGGAGTCGGAAGAACCGTCGGTCAGGCTTGATGTGACAAGTTCCTCAGGAAAAACTTGTGTCAGGGTAGTTTCCATTCCCAACAGTCTGGGGAGAGCGGCTGTTTCGGCAGTAACGCGGGAACGGTCGGTCGAATTTTCCATTTTCCCCTTATCATCAATGTCGATTGTAACAGTCATAATATCGCCGATCGTCTTGGCGCGCTGGTCCTTGAAAAACCCCTGTTGCGCGCCTGTCCAGAGAGAGTTGCCTCTCTTCTCGACAATTTGTGTTGGCGGCATCGGCATATTCACCGGTTTGTAATTTTGGGCTTGTGTCGGATTGATGATTTTGGATTGCGGAGGAACTTCTCCGATATTCGTCAGACGATCAACGGCACTGCACGCGCTCAGTGATGATCCAGCCAATATCATCAAGGCAAAGCGCCCCAATATATTTGATCTGATGATCTCTTTTTTGTTGTACATGATTAACCCACCTTTCTTTTTTTAAGGCAATTGTTTTTTTATTCTAGTTATTGAACCTGTACCACTTTGTCGCCGATAATTTCTGCGCGTATGGACTGGTTGCTACCTAAATTGACAACACGGATAATGTCGCCTTCTGTACCCGGTTGCATGGCTTTGCCACGGGCAGTCAGTTGCAGTGAACCGGAATTAAAGCGGATCAGGATTTCATCACCACGACTGACCAGTTGAGGAGATTCTAGGTCACGGCCACGAACCGGCACACCAGCTTCGACAGAACGTATTGGGGTTTTCCCAATCAGATGGTCAACGTCGGTGATTGTGTCATAGACGGTTGATCTGGCAGTCACAGGTAACCATTCGATATCGCCTGCACCGATAATATCACCTGCTTTGAGGGATGATCGAAGCACAGGAACATTCTGGACCTTCTCGATCAACCCGCTCAAAGACAGGGTTTTCACAGGATTGTCAGCTGACGGAGCAGCAACAACCGCAGTAAACACATCACGACCGGGTGTATACGAAAGCTGAGTGATTTCCACAGTAGCAGGCATATCACCTGACAGGGTTATTGCTGGAACGACACTGCCAACTGTCAGATCGAACTCTCCGGTGACACCTTTGGCAACCAAGGCCGCTTTCAACGTGTCGGTAATTTGGCTTGAAGAAATGATTTGCGATGTACGGGTAACCACAACCTGATCCAGCGAAGAGGAAGGTGTCCAGTCCACATCATACAGTTTGGCAACTCGTTGCAGAGTTCTTGCATTAATGATCATGGTTTTGCCGGGTTGCGGCGCAGCCCCAAGAACAGCGTCTTGTTTGAAACCGGTATCGGTAAACAAATCCGACAGACGAACAACCTTGTCATCGACTTGCGCTTCGGTAATCAGGCTTGCGGCATGTGCCGCCGGAATCTGGATAAACAGAAAGAGCAGGACATAGCTGATACTGATAAACAGAGCGACACCTTTGAATGTAACGCGGCACATATACAGAATGCTTTGTTGCGTATCTTCGATTTGATATCTGGTCATGTCCTTGACTCCTTTAATTCCCTTTTCTCGTGCCTGCGCCCTAATCTTATTGGAACAGACTGGCAACCTCTGATAACTGCCCCAAAGTCTGTGACAGTGTATCGGGTTCCGCATTGATAAATCCTGACCCCAGAACGACCACTCCGGCAATTACAAGAACGCCTTGAACGGTTTGAAAAGCAATTTGAACTCCTGGTGCATATAAGTGTGTGTATAAGCTTTTCATGGTGTTACCTCATTCTGTTACGCAGTTTTTTCCTACCTTTGAGGCATTGCAAGAGTCATGCCAGCTCTTGCTTTATGGATATTTAACTATTAACGCAGCTGATTGACCGTATCCATCATTTCGTCAGACGTGCTGATGACGTTCGAATTCATTTCATAAGCGCGTTGGGCGGTAATCAGCATGGTAATCTCTTTCACCGAGTCCACGTTGGATTGTTCGAGCATCCCTTGGCGGATATTGCCGATATTGTCCGAACCCGGAGTTCCGACAATCGGTTGTCCCGAAGCTTCGGTTTCAAGGAACATTGTGTCTCCTGTGGCTTCCAGTCCGGCCGGATTAACAAAGTTGGCCAGTTCGATCTGCCCCAGATTCTGCATGGCGGTTTGTTGTGGCAATTTGGCCAGAACTTCACCTTCGGTATTCACTTCCAGATAGATTGTATCAGTTGGTGCCGTAATACCGGGCAAAACACGATATCCATCAGAATTTACGACCTCTCCATCCTGATTGAGCTGGAAGGCGCCGGCGCGTGTGTATGCGGTATCCCCATTGGGAAGTTCAATTTGAAAGAACCCGCGTCCATTGATCGCCAGATCCAGATCATTGTCTGTTATTTGCAGGGTTCCTTGAGTATTCAGACGATAGGTTGATGCCGGACGAACCCCAAGACCCAAGGATAAACCGCTGGGCACAGTCGTTCCTGAAGCCGAGGATGCCGAGCCGGGACGGGAGAGGTGCTGATACATCAGGTCTTTGAATTCCAAACGTTGCAACTTGTAACCTGTCGTGGTCATGTTGGCGATGTTGTTTGAAATCGTATCAACATTCATCTGTTGGGCCAGCATGCCCGTTGAACCAATATCAAGTGATCTCATATTTTTTCTCCTTTTTACTTACCCTTATTATTACTTTTTATAATTCTTCCGTTTGTCCGTTACGCAGTAGTCTGCGAGAGCTTTTGGATGGCATTGACTTGCCGTTCATGCTCGTTCTTCATCATGTTCATGGTGGACTGATAAGTTCTCAGAATATCAATCATGCGGGTCATTTCCTGAACTGAATTGACATTCGATCCTTCGAGATAACCTTGCTTGACTGTTGTATCGGTTGCCGGACGTCCCGCAGATTTGCTAGAGTAAAGACCATCGCCTTCTGGTGTTAAATCTTGAATATTGTCAAATTCGACAACCGAAATCCGCCCGATAACATTTCCGTCTGCTGTAAGTTCACCTGAATCTGTAATGACGACTTCTCTGGCAGCGGTAGGGATCTCGATGGCATTTCCACCGGGTCCGGAAACTGTGTATCCATCGGCGGTTACCAGTTCGTTATTCGCATTGACCGTGAAATCCCCGGCCCTTGTATATTGGGTGGCTCCGCTGGGGGTATTAATAGCAATAAAACCGGGCCCCATCAGGGCAACGTCATAGGTTCCACCAGTTACCTGCGTGGAACCCGGTGTAGTCGTATCATATTGTCCCATATCATAAACCATCGAGAGGGGATCTTGACCGGTGTAGCCATTGCTTTTGGCTATATACTCTTCGAACATCGGATTTTGTGCACGATATCCGGGTGTATTGGCATTCGCCACATTGTTGGCCACCAGTGTCATGGCGTGATCCAGAACCAATTGGCGCGATAATCCGACATATAGACTGTTTTCCATTTTTACCTCTTGACCCTTCGTTTTTGTTTTGGGTTTTATTTGGGCTATTGCCTCGCAGGTTCTATTGCGAAAGACGTGCCAAGAAATAAATATTATATAAAACAATAAGTTATGATGTGTTCTGCCATCCGGAAGGGCCGAAGTGGGCTAGGCAGGAAATGTTTTCTGTCAAACAATGACATGATGCGGGCAGATTTTGCCGCCAAACACCCGGAATAAAGTTCATAACAAAGAGGAGAGGGGAAAAGATGCGGTTTGAACATCTTCCCGCTGTTCGATAGAATGGGAAGAATTATGATTCCATAAATTAAAGTCCACAGATCTCGTCACGGAAGAAATCAATGAGCGAAGCAGAAAACACCGAAAATCAAACATCTGAGGAAGGCGCCGATGCTGCTGCTGCAGATGGTGGTGGCAAAACCAAAAAATTGATTATGATTATTGTTCCGATTCTGTTGTTGCTGGGAGGGGGTGCAGGGCTCTATTTCAGCGGGATGCTGGATAAGATGCTTGGGAAAGGTGGAGAAAAAGCTGCTGCAACGGAAGGCGAACACGGTGAAGGTGCTGCCAAAGAGGGCGAGGCAGGTGCAGAAGGTGAACACGGCGAAGGCGCGCATGTTGCGGGGGCGGTCTTTATGAAGATCCCAGACCTGATTGTGAATTTGACCAGTTCGGGACAGCCAAGATATTTGCGCTTATCCATCCAACTGGAGTTGGCCAATGATGGAGATATGAAAAAGGTCGAAGCGGTCATGCCGCGCGTTATTGACCAGTTCCAGACATACCTGAGGGAATTGCGTGTCGAGGACTTGCGGGGATCTAAAGGAATTTATCGTCTTCAAATGGAACTTTTGGCGCGCGTCAATGCTGCGGCGGCTCCCGTTGAGGTCAAGGATGTCCTTTTTCAGGAAATTCTGATACAATAACCATAAGAATAACAACAAAAATAATGATCTGGCCCGCTTTTTGTATAGCAACCAGAATCAATAAGAAAAAAGATTAAGTAGGATACCGGAAGGATGATCTGATGGCAGATACCGAAACAGATCAGATGAGTGAAGAAGAACGCCGTATGATGGAGGAATGGGAATCCATGTCCGGCGAAGGAGATGGCGACGCCTCTGCGGCGGGCGCTGAGTCTGGTGCTATGGAGATGGATGAAGTCCCGTCCGTCGGTGGTGAAGGGGGAGGAGACGGGACAGGTGCCCGTATTCTGAACCAGGCAGAAATTGACTCTTTGCTCGGTTTTGACTCGGAAGGCCCTGAACAGGAAACCTCCGGCGTTATGGCATTGATTAATGCCGCATTGATTAATTATGAACGCCTACCGATGCTGGATATTGTTTTTGACCGTTTGGTGCGGTTGATGTCCACCTCTTTGAGAAACCTGACCTCGGATAACGTCGAGGTCTCGCTTGACCAGATATCAACTGTCCGCTTCGGTGATTATTTGAACTCGATCCCGTTGCCCGCTATGCTCACCGTGTTCAAGGCCGAGGAGTGGGATAATAACGGATTGATCGTGGTCGATAGCGCCCTGATTTATTCTGTGGTGGATGTGTTGCTCGGTGGTCGGAAAGGGACGCCTTCCATTCGTGTTGAGGGACGCCCCTATACCACCATCGAAAACAAATTGGTGGAGCGGATGCTAAATGTGGCGCTCCATGATATGTCCACGGCGTTTGACCCGCTTTCGCCGGTTAGCTTCAAACTGGAAAATATTGAAACCAACCCGCGCTTTGCTGCCATTACCCAATCGGGAAATGCTTGCGTTCTGGTGCGGATGCGGATTGATATGGGTGACCGTGGTGGACGGATCGAGATTTTAATCCCGTACGCGACATTGGAGCCTGTCCGTGAATTGCTGCTGCAAATGTTCATGGGGGAAAAATTCGGTCGGGACTCGATCTGGGAAACCCACTTGACCAACGAACTTTATATGACAGATGTATATATGCAGGCCGTGATGGGTGAAAAGACCGTTATGCTGCGTGACATGTTGAATTGGAAGAAGGGCACGCTGGTGATGTTTAACACAAAACCAAGCGACCAGATCGAGCTGAGATGCGGTGATTTCACCATGTTTGCCGGGCCGATGGGACAAAAAGAAGGAAATATAGCTGTTCGTATCGAAAACTATATTCCTCCCGAAAAAGAGTAACAAAGAATAACTGAGTAAAAGAATGTTTAGAGTAACAGAAAGATAGCTTATGCCCGCTTTGACGTTGGTTTTTGATCTGCTTGTAATTGTGATGCTGGGCGCGACAATATTTTATGCGGTTCGCCTCAACAAGCATTTGAGTATCTTTCGCTCTAATAGGTCAGAAATGGAACGTCTGATCCGTGAACTCTCGACCCAGATCACCAGAGCACAAGAAGGAATTTCCGAACTGGATGACATGTCAACGACCAAAGGCGAAGATCTTCGCCGGATGGTTTCCAAGGCACAAGGCATGTGCGATGAACTGTCTCTGATGACTGAAGCGGGAGACTCTCTGGCAGGGCGTCTTGAAAAACTGGCCGAGAAAAATCGCGAGATAGCCGACAATATCGGACAAAAAGTTGTCAGCTCGGTCTATCCCGGACAGAAATCACCGTCTTCGACAAATTCTTCTGCAAGTTCTTCTGCTCAGGCAGTAAAATCAAAATATGAAGAGATGCTGCCCAAAGGAGACAAACAAAGAGTTGTTCCTTCTCTGGAACCATCTTTCGCCATCCGTGATCCTGACTATGACGAATCCATGGACGAAGAAGATCTGGATGATGCAGATCCGTTTTTGAGCAAAGCGGAACGTGACTTGGCAGCAGCCTTGAAGAACCGCGGTTCTGGCCGCAAATGATAAAAAACAGATACTAAAAAGAAAAGGCCTTCTGTATGAAACTGATCGGAAAATTTTCGCAAGGAAAGTGGAAGTCAAGGCTTCGGATTTTGCCTGTTTTGATACTGGTCGCGATGCTTGCTTTTGTGATCCGTGTCGGGGATGCAGTTTTGACATTCAAGACCCTGTCCGGTGAAGCTTTCGCAGAAGAAACGTCAGATAAGTCACCGGACAAGCTGCCGGCTAAACTCAAGGATTCGTCGGCTGATGCTGTCGGCACCCAACCTTCGACTGAACATCTTAAATCGCCAGAGATTAAAAGTAGTGAACAAGGATCAGGCGCGGGAGATATTACCCTACCATCTATGGAGGGTGCCTCGAGTGAAGTCTCTGCAAAGAAATGGGAAGATGCGAAGGATGTTGATACGGAACACTCCGACATCAAGGAACAGATGTATAAAGATTTGGTCGAGCGTCGCCGTGACCTCGACGAGCGCGAGAAAGTATTAAGCGGCAGGGAAGCCTTGCTGGACGCAGGACAGCAGGAGCTGGATCGTAAATACAAGGAAATGATGGGCATTCGTGATGAAATCAAGAGCTTGCTGAAACAGCAGTCGGAAGAAGAGTCTTCTCGTCTGAACAGTCTGGTCAAAATATACACGGGGATGAAGCCCAAAGACGCCGCCCGCATATTCAATACGTTGGATATGGATATTCTGGTCGAAGTGATTGGGAAGATGCCTGAGGGAAAATCGGCGCCAATCATGGCTGCGATGGATGCGGATCGTGCGCGCGCCCTGACAACCCTGTTGGCCGAACAAAAGAAACTGCCCGATATACCGCAATAGGGAATATCGGAATAAAGAACCTATACTTTGTGGTAGATACTGCGGTATTTTGTCCTGTTCTAATATACAACCTGAACCTTCTGCGTAGTCTTTTGTTAATCTTTTCATGAAAAGATATCTTGGTATGGCGGAAGTCATATAACTCTGAATCACTTCATGAATATCCCTAAGGAGCCGGAATTATGTCAGTTGACAAAAACATGAACGTCCTCATCGTAGACGACTATAAAACAATGTTGCGTATTATTGGAAATTTGCTGAAGCAGCTTGGTTTCAATAATGTTGATGAAGCAACCGATGGTTCCATGGCGCTGGAAAAGTTCAAAAACAAAGATTATGGCCTTGTTATTTCCGATTGGAATATGGAACCGATGTCCGGTCTCGATTTGTTAAAGCATGTCCGCCAGCTTCCTTCCAATGCCAATGTCCCGTTTGTTATGGTGACTGCGGAAAGCAAGACGGAGAATGTGATTGCCGCAAAACAGGCCGGTGTTAGCAATTACATCGTCAAACCTTTCAATGCTGAAACATTAAAAACCAAACTTGTCTCCGTTCTGGGTGAGTTCTAAGATAATCAACTTCCCCGTGGGAGAACTACAATGGATATTCCAAAAAAGGAAATTGGGCGGGATAAGGTCATTAACCTGATTAATTCCGTTATCGAGAAGGTTGGTGCTGCGGGTGAAATTTCCCGTGAGCATATCTATGCCGAACTAAAAGACCTCCATGATATTATCGAGGCCACGCGTGCAGATATCAATGCAACGCATGCCATGGACATATCCGGAACGCATATTCCTATCGCAACGGATGAGCTGGACGCTGTTGTGGCTGCAACTGAAGCGGCAACGGGAACTATTATGGATTCTTGCGATGCTGTTACGGAATATGCCGAAAATCTTGATTCCGCACATAAGGATTTTCTGGTCAGTGAAGTTACGAAAATTCTGGAAGCCTGTTCCTTTCAGGACATTACCGGACAGCGTATTACTAAAGTAGTCAAAAGTCTGAAAGCCATTGACGAAAAAGTCACCCTGTTGATGGGCGTCCTGAAAGATAAATTACCGACTTCTGCAGAGCCGGAAACAGTCGAAGATACCAGAACAGGGGATGCCAGACTGCTAAATGGCCCGCAAATGCCGGATAAGGCCATATCACAGGCCGATATTGATAAGCTCTTGGAAGATCTTTTCTAAATCTTCGTTTTCCTTTCTAAAATAGAGCAAACACAATTAACCCCTTTATATTTCTGGGGTTTTTTCGTTTTTGCACCAAGCCCTGTCTTGCGGAACCTGCATAAGCTGTGGCACTTTCATAGTATGAACCGAATCAGGAGTCACCTGTCTTCCGTCATGGCGTTGGCCTTGCTTTCGTCGTCCGTGCCTTTCCATAGTGCGGGCGCAGCCGAAACGTCTGTTCAGGTCAGGGGCGGCGATCACAAGGGATACACACGGATCGTTTTCCAAGGAGATCATGCACCGAAATATACGGTGTCTCAGGAAGGTAGCCAGTTGATCTTGAAATTCTCCGAACCTGTCAAGCTTGAGACGCAAGGGGAATCTCCTGACACATTACCAAGAGTAGAGGGATATAAAATCCTGAACGATAGTGAAGTCGAGATTGATTTTTCTGCAGGGATTTCCGTTCGCCATTTCGCGATTGATAAACGGATTATTGTCGATTTAAGAGGAGCTCCATCAACGGACAAGCCGACCAAAGCTCCGGAAACAAAAGCAACAGAAAAAGCTGAACCGGAAAAGACAGAAAAGCCTCCGGTATCAGCCCCTGTTTCCTTGACGAAAAAAATCGAGAAAACAGAAACAAAGGTTGAAGACCATCCGGAGTTATCCGAAGAAGAAAAGATCGCCCGTAAGATTGCCCAAGACCCGTCAATGTCTAACCGCATTATTGTGGATGACATGAAGGAATCCACGACAGCTCCGGAACAGCAGAAAAAAGAAGCGGCCCCAGTGTTGCAGCCTCACACCATCAATGTGGCAGGAACAACATCCTTTGGCATGGCGGCCTTTGAAAAAGGAAACAGAATCTGGATCGTGATTGATAAGCCTGATGTTGTGATTCCTCCGCAAATTGAAGGGCCGGATCGTGATAAATTCCCTGAGTTCCAGAGGATACCTGCAATCGACACAACTATTTTTCGCATGGAGAAACCCAACGGATATAAACTTTCTGGTGATGGTGGTGGGTTGATCTGGAAGATCGACCTGACATCGTCAGACGCTGGGGACGCAGGAAAGTACCAGCCCGAACCATTGGTACGCCTTGATAATACCGGACAATCAATTACGGGCCAGGATGACGGGCCTTCACTGGCATGGCCCGGGAAATCACTGCACCGCATATCTCGTGTCAATGATCCTGAAACAGGTGAGAAAATATGGGTTGGTATTGTTAACAACGCCCAAGATTTCTTGGGGCAGCCTCAACGGTTCAGTGAATTTGAAACTCTGCCAAGCATCGTCGGGTTTGCCGTCATCGGTAAGGTGGACGATCTGAGTGTCGAAAAGAACAGTGATGGGGCGAAAATTACAAGGCTGGGTGGTTTGGCGTTATCCCAGATGAAAGATATTCTTCCCTATAAGAATTCTGCGCCCGAACCCGAAGAAGAACCGTCACCTTCCGGAGAAGTTGAAAAAATATTTGATTTTTCAAACTGGAAAAACGGAGACGATTACACATCTGTGACCGATAACCAGCGTTTGATTTTATCAGGACTTTTAGAACAGACGGACCAAAAGAAAACCGAAGGTATGATCTTTCTGGGGAGAATGATGCTCTCGCACGGTTTTGCGCAAGAGGCAGAAGGGTATTTCGATCTGGCCGAACAATACACACCAGAATTGACACAAAACACAGAATTTCAGGCCTTGCGCGGGGTGGCGTCCGCTATGGCCGGAAATTTCAAGGAATCATTTGATAAGCTTTCCAACCCTGTATTGGAAAACAGCAATGAAATAAAAATCTGGAAAGCCTATGCCCTTTCCGGACTTGATGATTGGCAACAGGCTGCAAAAACTTTGCCGTCGAACCTTGATGTTCTGGAGGGATACCCCGCAGAAATAGAATTTCCGGTGGGGTTGCGTGTGGCAGAAATTTCCTTGCGCGAAGGTAATAAAACCAAAGCAGAAAAAACTCTAAAAATTCTTGAAGAAAGAATTAAACCGAATACGTCGATCGCATATAGTTCCGCCTTGATGTATCTGCAAGGTGAGTTGAACCGCCAGAAGGGGGATCTCAACAAAGCTAAAGGGCTCTGGTCTGCTCTTGAAATTGGGAAAGATGATTTGTACCGCGCCAAATCAAAACTGGCATTGTCCATGTTGCGCTATGGACAAAAAGAAATCACGATTGATAAGGCTATCTATACTTTGGAAGGGTTGAGATATGCATGGCGCGGTGACGAATTGGAAACAGCCATTAATTTCAATCTCGGGAAACTGTATCTTGAAGAAGGTAACCCTATCAGGGCACTGGGACTGATGCGTCAGGCGTCAACCCTCATTCCGAATTCTGAACAAGGAAAAATGATTTCAAAAGTCATGCACGCAACCTTTCAGGATTTGTACATGACGGATAAAATTCAAACGCTTTCACCTGTCGATGCCTTGACATTATATGACGAATTTGCCGATCTTGTACCAAAAGGGGCTGAGGGAGATCGATTGGCAAGGCAGCTAGCCGAACGCATGGCTGATGTGGATTTGTTACCACGCGCGATCAATTTGCTCAAGCAGCAGGTTGATACACGACTTTCTGGATTGGAAGGGGCCTCGGTCGCGATCAGATTGGCGGCAATGCAGGTTCTGGATAATAAACCGAAAGACGCTCTGGAATCTTTGGAAAAGGCCGATATTTTTCTGAAAGGACAGCCTTCGGAACAAGCTGATCCGAAGCACAGACAAATTGCCTTGTTAAGGGCAAAATCCCACGCCCAGATGGGGGACATCCAGAAATCTTTCGCAGCACTGTCCTTGTTATCACAAGATGAAGATGTCTTGCGCCTGCGCGCGGACATCGCTTGGAAAGCCAAAAAATGGCAGGACGCCGCAGACGCTTTAGAGCAGCTTGTCGCCAAGCAGGATATTTCTCTGACCCGTCCGTTAAGCGATGTCCAAGCCAAGCTGATTATGGATTGGGCTGTTGCGTTATATCTGGCCGATAATCGCTATGTGCTGGCTAACCTGCGGGAGAGGTACGGCGATTCGATGAGCCAAACATCCAAGGCCAGAGAGTTCGAAGTGGTGACCAGACCCAGACAAAATATTCTGTTGGCTGATCGGGACACGATCAACAACATTATTGGTGAGACAGATATGTTTAAAGATTTTCTGGAGAGTCTCAGAGAAGATCTGACTGGGCCCGTGAAAGAAACAACCGAGCCACCAACCCGTCCGCAGGTTGGAAAGAAAACAACTGCTCCTGCGAATATTCCCGAACAACTCAAAAATGCACCGCAGATTAAAACAGATGAAGTTCTAGCGGATTAAGGCGCTATTTTTCTGTTAGAGGAGCAACCGCGCAGACTTTCTCGGCACAAGTTGATGCAGGGTCATTGATCATCCCAAAGAATTTTTTGCAGGGGATTTTTCTCGTAATACAAATTGCTTTCAGCATAGCCCTGTCTTGCGACTGCTCACAGTCCATTTTTGTCGCCATGTCCTTATAATAAGTATCGGCTTTGGCGGCAAAATCACTGTTCGCTGCGTGAACGGCACATCCATCACCTACCACAACACAATCAGAGTTCTGGATGCACCTAAACCATTCAGGATGATCTTCGGCGGCCTCAACTGGAAAAGCACCTGTTACCATCAGGCATAAGCCAACAACAAGGAGCAGGTTTTGTCTGGCTGGTTTCATGATCCTAATCCTATTCTTTCGGCGTTGTATCGACAACACCGGTTGGAAGGGTCGCCGTAAGGCTGTTTGCATCCATATCAAAGCTTTTGATCAATGAGCCGGTTACGAGATTCCATCCATCCACCAGAACAAAGAAAACGATCTTGAACGGCAGGGAAATTACAATAGGTGGGAGCATCATCATCCCCATCGACATCAGGATCGACGAAGTCACAATATCAATCACCAGAAACGGTAAGAATAACATAAAGCCGATTTCAAAGGCTCGACGCAATTCAGAAATCATAAAGGCTGGAATGACCACCTGCAAAGACAAGTCAGTCGGTTTCTCGACTTTTGGCCCGCCATCGGCGTCGATGAAAAGTTGCAAATCTTTTTCTCGTGCATGTTTGAGCATGAAAATTTTGAACGGTTCGGTTGCCTTATAGAAGGCATCCATTTCGTCGATTTGTTCGTTGATGAGAGGCTCAATCCCTTGTTTATAGGATTCCTGAAAAGTTGGCGCCATCACAAAAAATGTCAGAAACAAAGCCAGCGAAATCAGAACAGTATTAGGCGGAGATTGTTGCAAACCAATGGCTGTTCTCAAGAATGACAAGACAACGATAATCCGCGTAAAAGAGGTCATCATAATCAGGATAGACGGCGCGAGGGAGAGAACTGTCAGCAACGCCATCATCTGGACAATGCGCCCAGTCACAGTGCCATCTGCTTCATTCCCCAGATCCATCGAGATGACTTGGGCAAAGGCGGGGTTAACAAGAGAAAAGACAAGGAATGACAGAACGGCAATGCCGGACAAGGCCGGTAGCCATTTTCCCATTCCGCGCGGGCTGGTCTTGTTTGTGCCAGAATGCTCACGGGATGACGGGGACTGAATTTTCTGATTATGAGTCATCATTTGCCTTTACGGGAATTTGCGTTTCGACAACAGTTTCGCCCGAAGCTCCCAAAATAACAAGATGCTCTGTGTCATCTCTCTGCAGAATAATGGCTTTGCGTCGTGGATCAAGCATCAGCACCTCGACGACCTTCAAGCGTCTTTTGGCTAAGGGGGTAGCTGGAATATGACCATTAAGTCCTAATTTACGCAAAACCAGCCATAAACCGCCCATCAGGGCCATGACAAACAAAAATGCAACAAAGAAGCGGGTAATTTCTATCATGTCCATAATTTCAATCTTCTTTCGGGGTATCGTCTATAGCTGTAGCGGAAGCAGAGATATCCAGCAACGCATCAAACGGATTGGGTTGATTATTGGCTTTATAAACATAGGACATGATCTCGGCAACCGCCAGAAAGGCTTCCGAGGGAATGGGGCTCTCCAATTCGATTTTAGCCAGCATTTCCGCCAAAGCCGAATCCTCGCGGACTTTTACACCATTGGCAAAGGCGAGCTGCAAAATCTGCTCGGCAATTTTTCCCCGCCCAGCCGCAGCAATGCGCGGAGTAAGATCATCGCCATTGCCGATCGTGAGGGCCACTGCCGTCGGATTATGAGATTTTTTCTTTATATTTGAATGGGTTACACCGCTCTGGGCATTATCATCCATAATATCGGTACGCGGTGGCTTATCTGGCATGGTTTTGGCAAATCTCTTTTCGGGTAAACGATCCATAACAGTAAACATAAGGGTAAGGATCATGACAATTGAAAATATAGGCCTGTTTCAGGCTATGAACGCAAAAATGAATTATTTGAGCCAGCGTCAAGCCGTCATTTCCCAAAATGTCGCCAATGCCGACACACCGGGTTATATCTCACAAGACCTAAACAAGGTCGATTTCTCCAGAATGGTTAAAAATATCGGTGAGAGTGGCAGTAAAATGCAAGTGTCTCTGGGAACTAGCGATCCTGCACATATGCTGCCCGGAAATCAGGCGGCGAACTCAAGAGAAATCAAAAATAAAACGCCGTTTGAAGTAGCTCCGGACGGAAACGCTGTGGTTCTGGAAGAACAGATGGTCCGCGCCAGCGAAACACAGATGGATTATAACCTGATGGTCAATTTATACCGGAATAATGTGGATATGATCCGCACCTCTCTGGGAACAAGAAATTAGGACAAGAAATTTAGGATAAGGGGATAAAAAAAATGGCAGACTTGTTATCAACGATGAAGATTTCCGGCTCCGGCATGAAGGTGCAAAGCGAACGCGTGCGTGTGATTGCCCAGAACATGGCCAATGCTGACACCGCGCCAAGCAAAGCTGGGGAACTGCCCTATACCCGCAAAACCATTTCCTTCAAAAATTATATGGATAAGGATGTTGGGGCAGAGATGGTCGAAGTGGATAAAATCTCCCAAGACAAGACCGCAGAATATACAAAAAAATACATGCCTGGCCATCCGTCCGCCGATGCTGATGGCTATGTTACAATGCCGAACGTGACATCATTGATCGAGATGATGGATATGCGCGAAGCCTCGAAATCCTACGAAGCCAACATGGGTATGTACACCCAGACTCGTGAAATGGCGTCAAAAACCATAGATATTTTACGTTAACGCTTTATATGATAGAATAGAGAACAGGGACAAAAGGAAGATAAAATGGTAGATATGATTTCAAATCCAGCCGCAGCCGCCAGCGCCTATGCCAATATGGCAAAAACGGCGTCTGTATCCGAAGGTTTGAGCGAATCTTCCGCCTCTCCCAAAGCATCTTTTGGAAATTTTCTGGAAGAAACAGTTCGCAGCTCGATTGATACTTTGAAAGAAGGGGAACGTGCCTCCGCTGCTGGGATCACTGGAAAAATGGACCCTCTGGCAATCACGCAAGCCGTGACAGCCGCAAAGCTGACACTTGAAACTGTGTCTGCCGTACGGGACGCTGCAATCGACGCTTATAACAAGGTTCAGAACTCAGCAATTTAGGCTATTTCACGTTTGCTCTAAGTAAGAATCAGGCCTAGAATATCCCCCATGGACGAATTTGAAGTTATTGATCTGGTCAGGCAGTCGATCATGCTCAGTATAGAGCTGAGCGCGCCAGTTATGCTGGTCGGTCTGGTGGTTGGAACGGCTGTTGCCTTGGTACAAGCCTTGACCCAGATTCAGGAAGTAACGCTGGTATTTGTTCCGAAAATTCTTGCCATATTCTTTGCCATTTTTGTTGGCCTTCCCATGATGACAACGGCTCTGGTCGAGTTTATGAATATGTTGGCAGACCATATCGTATCGATCAAATAACAGAAAAGGAATGGGATGGGGTATAGCGATCTTCAGACCTTTCTGACCACGGGGGTTTTGGCCTTCATGTTGACTTTCGTCCGCATGGGGACAATCATCATGATTATGCCGGGGATTGGGAACTCCTACGTTCCTGCCAATATCCGGTTACATTTTGCGCTCGCTTTTTCCTTTATTCTGTTTCCGTTCCTTCAAGCCAAAATCCCCACGCCGCTTCCCGGGACGTTTATGTTGATGACCCTGATTTTGATGGAGTTTGTCGTCGGGTTATTCATCGGAACGGTGAGCCGTGTCCTGCTGTCGGCGTTAGATGTCGCGGGTATGATTATCTCGACCCAGTCGTCATTGGCCAACGCCCAGATTTTCAACCCGGCATTTGCCTCTCAGGGGTCAATCATCGGCGGATTTATTACTTTGGCGGGGACGTTGCTCATCTTTGATACGGATATGCACCAGTTATTGATTATGGCCATGATCCGCAGCTATGAACTGTTTCCCTTGGGGCAGGTTCCCGATGTCGGCAGCATGGCCGCTCTTTTGATACGCCAACTCTCTATGGCCTTTGTGATTGGTGTCCAGATGACGGCGCCGTTTCTGGTGGTTGTGATGCTGCTATATATCGGTATGGGGGTTATGTCCAAGTTGATGCCTCAGGTTCAGGTTTTTATGATTGCCGTTCCGCTGCAAATTTGGATTGCGCTGGTGCTGTTTGCGCTGGTGGGGTCAACCATGATGCTGTTCTGGCTGAACTGGTTCGCCGAAGGAATGGGTGTCTTTTTACCCAACACTTCTCGGCCATAAAAACAAAACCGCCTGACTCATAACGGCAAGGCGGTTTCATAATTCTATCTAAAAATCGCGGGGGAATGGTTAGAACCCTGTGCGCTCTTTGCGCTTACGGTCCAACTTGCGCCAACGACGCACGGATTCCGCTTTTTCGCGTTTCTTCTTCTCGGAAGGTTTTTCGAAGTCACGACGCATTTTCATTTCACGAAAAATGCCTTCGCGCTGCATCTTTTTCTTGAGGACACGCAGAGCTTGCTCAACGTTATTGTCACGAACAGATACTGTTACCAACTAAAATCACCCCTTTCCGGTCTTGAATAGGTCGCCTTTTTACCATGTTTCCAAGGCTTTGCAAGTAAAAATATCAAAAATATTCAGGCTTCAACCCCAATTCCTTCAAGGGGTTTTGAAAAATCCACCCATGTTTCGGGCTTGAATTGAAAGCTCAACTCGCCCGTCATGTTGGATTTTTCGACTGCTCCGGTATAAAGCCGCTTCATCCTTGTTTGCATAGGTGGACTGAGCGGGGTCTTTGTTCGCATAATCAGATCAAGGCGGGCTGTATCCAGAAAGCCATCAATCTGTACGTCCCCCATGCGCGAGAGGCTGAGATCAAACAGGAACCGCAGGCGTCGTTTTTTGCGCTCATTTTCCTGCTGCGCTTCATTAGGCATCTCTTTGTAATATAAGGGGACTTTATAGATTTGCTGTTCCCACAGAAACGGAATAAAGGTTCCGCGCCAATCATGCATGACCGGAGCATTGTCTGCGCGTGTCATACGCGCCAGATCAGTGGTCAGGTTTCCCAGAATAGAGCGCCCCTTGCTGCTCTGGCGCAAAGCCGCCAAGGTGTCGGTGGGCATCCAGTTCTCGGTATCCCCGCTGCGGAATATTGATAAAAAGAACATCGAGAGGGCGCCAAGATTGGCAGGATGGGCAGGGGAAGGGATCATGGCTGCCAGATTAGAAACAGAGTTGTTTGCGGCCTGCAGATTTTGTCCAGTCTGCATTTGGGTCAAAAACAGCATAAGGTCTTGCAGACTTTGCCATGTCGGGTTTTTAACCATCTGGGCGTTTTGTCCCGCGACATCGGGTTGAAGCGATAGAAAAATCGGGCTGGGTAAAGTCGGGTTTGTGCTCGTGGCTGCCGGATTGGTTACCGGATTAGTCATTTGCCCGAATGTGGCCCCCGTTTCCATGCCTGTGAGTCGCAGATTTTGCGCTTCGAACTGCATGACATAGGACTGATTAAACCCTGCTCCGGGAACCGGAATCGAGATAATTGGAAGATTTTGCGTTGTCTGACCAATGACTTGACCAATATTTACTGAAAAAATACTTTTATTTTCACCTCTAACTGATTGAGAAGAAATAAAAACAAGGCCATTTAATGTGGTTGGATTCCCACCGCTGGCGGATAAGGGAGATTGTTGCGTTATCATCTGACCTGTTTGCGGGGGAGGTTGCGAAGGTGGAGTTCCCGCTGGTGTAGGTGTAACGTTGGTTGATATCCCCGTTGCCACACTTGATGGTGCATTTGGTAATGCATTTGCGACTGCTATGCCTCCGCTTATGTTGCCTCCGGCACTTCCTGCTGCTGCGGGTGGCGCTGGTGACTGAAAGCCAAGAATTTGGGCATCAATCGGCGTGGTGGGGTTAAAGCTTTGCAATGGCATTGATGCTGCATTGCCCGTGCTACTCGCACTATTCTGCAATCCAAAGGGGAACGACGAAGGAACACCAGATTGCTGCAGAAGGGTTTGGACGTTCTGAATAAGATTGATATGCGTAGGGTTGGGGCTATTTTGCAGCGTCACAGGAAGCACTGTCCTTGCCAAAATATTCAAAATATTTGACTTGAGCGCTGCATCATCCGCACCCAGAGACTGAATGGTTGTCAAAAGATTTTGTAAAACGGCTTCGGTGGAGAGTGGCGCGATTATAT
Organism: Alphaproteobacteria bacterium CG1_02_46_17; assembly: GCA_001871905.1. Classification (GTDB taxonomy): domain Bacteria; phylum Pseudomonadota; class Alphaproteobacteria; order Micavibrionales; family Micavibrionaceae; genus UBA1573. The sequence continues at coordinate 56,017 of MNUG01000012.1, forward strand.
CTTGAGCCAATGCCGCTGCACTGGCAGGCGGAATGGGGATTAATCTGACATATTGTCCAGCAAGAAGATCTCCCTTTGCAACTTGAATCAGGTTCGAAATCTGACTTTCGGCACTGATCGTTTGCTTTGTCTGCAAAACAGCATCAAAAGTTCTATTATCTAGATTTTGTTGTCGTTCCAATGTGGTAGCGCGAGTGGTTAAGGCAACTTCTTCACTTAAAGTCGGGGCAGGAGGTGGAGCAACAGGTTGTTGGGTTTGTGTATCTGGTGCGGGGCGGATATGGGCCTGTTGGGGATTTCTGCCTGCCGGAATATCAATCTCAATGCGACTGCCCGAGGGAAGGGAACCTTTGTCTTTGAGCGCAATCTCAACCAGTCCCTGTTTTGTTTCGACTAACGTGGTGCCGTTTGCAGTTTGCCCTTTGACCTCGCCGCTCAGGCGAACTGGTACCTGATTATTCTGAAGCGGTTGCGGAGTGTTGATCAGCCGGACGGCGACGGCCTGAATGGCAGCCTTAGCGCTTTGCGCGGCCTGCAAGGGCGGCAAAAAAGGGGCGTTGCTGGACATTTCTTTATTATATCAGAAAATTAGCCATAGAGATGAACTTAATTTTACGCCGCCCGATATCAGGGCGGGCATAAAAATTTAAGGGTATGTCTATCCTCTGCCCGCTTTGATAAGGGTTTTTGCTTCTTCGAGCATTTCCTTATAAGCATTTTGGGCAACTTTCTCGATATCTCCGGCAGCTTCACAGTTTGGAGAACGGGTCAGCAGGGGCGTCTGGTGACGAATCGTCTCTTTAACCTTGGGATCCTGACGCACCATACCGGCCATCGGGGGGGACAGGCGCAGAAAATTCTCACAAGCTTTGAGCAAGGTTTTATAGGTTTTCTCGCCTTCGGCTTTGCTGCTCGCCATATTCACCACGATCGAGACGTTTTTGGACATCCCCGCAGCAGAACCGAGCTTGATAAAGGCATAGGCATCCGTCAGGGACGTTGGCTCGTCAGTTGAAACCAGCAAAGTGCGGGTTGCAGAGGCCGAGAACATCCGTACAGTCCGGTCAACGCCGGCACCCAAGTCAACCACCACAACGTCATAAGCATCAGACAGTTCAATCAATTGGTCACGCAACATGGCAAGGCGTTGGCTTGGCAAGGCAGATAGGGAAGCCTGTCCGGAACGTCCGGCGATAATATCGAATCCACCATCCTCGTAACGCTGAACAACTTTATCTAAGGACAAACGTCCACGGATCACATCGTTCAAATCGCGTTTGGGCATCAATCCCAGTTGCACGTCCACGTTGGCCAGCCCCAGATCACCATCAAACAGGAGAACTTTTTTGCCCATGCGGCTCAGAGCATGTGTCAGGGAGATTGAGAAAAATGTTTTACCAACCCCGCCCTTGCCGGAGGCTACCGCGATGATATTCTTTCCGCGCGGAAACGAAGATCCGGTTAGTTCGGGCGATGGGGTGTTTTGTGCGATCTTGGTATCTGTAGCCATTATCGTCATCCTGTCGTTTTGTGGCGTGAAGGTGTGTGATGTGAAGAAGAGGTACGCATATCATCCGCCGTTTCTTTTTTGGCGGGTGGGAAGAAGAAAGATGCAAATTTGCGTGGTGATAAGGGTTCGAGCCCATCAGCCACACTTGGTGTTGTGCTGGCATCGGCAAAAGCAAGGCCGCCCTGTTGTGCTGCGGCCAGTAAACCGCCAAGACGACGAGCCATATCAAGACGGGTCGCCACCATGCGGCGAACACCCAGAGCCGAGAAAATTTGGGCAATCTCGCCTGTTTCCGAGGCATCGCCAGCCGCCGCCATAATCAGGACTGGCTCGATATTCCCCGCCGCAATTAAACGTGCCAGAGAGGTCATGTCTTTTGTGTTGAATGGATTGATCCCAGAGGTATCAATTAAAATTTGATCTGCATCAGTCATGGTGGCCAGCAGTTTTTTCAAATCAGCCGCATTGCGTGCCGTTTTGAGATCAATATCAAGAAGTTTGGTAAAGGCTTGTAATTGCTCGATTCCACCGGCCCGCACTGTGTCTGTGGTGATAACGGCGACTTTCAAATCTTCCAGAACGGCGCGTGCGGCCTGTTTTGCAATCGCCAGAGTTTTTCCCGAACCCGGGGCCCCGACAAACATCATTGCTTTCTTATAAGGGGACAGTGGCAGGGGGGTAAAATCAAAAAGGGATTCAAGTGCGCCGACAAACGCAATCGAGGGTTCGTCAAGATTTAGAACCTCGGCGCAACTCACAATCTGATCCAGAACATCTTCGGGGACATTATGTTGTAACATGACATCAATTATAGCTTCAGTCAGTGATTCGTTGCGATTTTGTTCTTCATCATACTGAAGCCAGTCGTCTTCATCGTCGAATATATTGCTGGATCCGTCTTTCCCCAGTCCCAGTTCGAACGCAATAGCCCGTGCCCGTGCCGATGCAGCAGGGAGGTCGTCTTCGATAGCGGCAGTGACGCGTACGGATTTTCCGCCATTCTCTTCACGAGTTGCGATGATGATTGCATCTTCGCCGAGATTTTCGCGTACCATCTGCATTGCTTCGGTCATACTTTTTGCGTAAAACGACTTTAGTCGCATGGGGAGGATTCCAAGACTGATTCGCTTACAGTATAGTCAACTCGTGACTCTTGTACCAGAACAATATATGCGAAAAATACAGTGAGGGCATCCTATCAAACCACATAAAAGTTAACCGAAGGTTAATCGGGATTGATGGGAGTGAATGAGGATGCCTCTACCTTTCTTTCACTTTTTCATTTCGTCGAGGTAAGACAAAACTTGCTTTGAAGCTTCCTCGACAAGGTCAATCTCCTTGAGGGCACTTTCCAGATCGGACTGGCTGTATTTCTGGGCGGCAAGAATGCCGTGTTTATGCACATTGATGTGAGCGGCCTCGATCTCTCTGAACGCTGGAATATTGTGGTACGCGACAGATGCTTCGGAATAATACCATTTACCCAGACGGCAATTTTTATGGTCGGTTAGGTTTTTGGGGTCAAGCTGGGTACGCCCTGCCGCCATGCTCGAGAGGCGCTTTTTCCAGATCACATGATCCGATTTGGCGAGATTGACGGTTGTGTAGTCAAGTTCGTATTGCGGGAAGGAAGACAGGGTATCAACCAGACTGACTTCTGCCAAGTCCATGGCGTCCAATGTGAACTTAACCAGATCGACGCTTTCCGAGGTCTGGGTGGCAATTTCGCCAACATTGGTCGTGATATCGGATACCGCTTGATCCTGATCCCGAATGATAGACATAATTTCCTGCATTTGTTCGGAAACCTGTTCCGAATTTTCCTGAATGCAGGAAATGGCATTCTGACTGGCTTGTAATTTGGCACGCCCCGTAGTGACGGCTTGGGCCACATCGCCCATCAGGCGCGAAATGTCTCGTGTCACATTGGTCAGGCTTTGAACCTTGTTTTTGATGTCTTCTGCCGAAGTTGATGTTTGTTCGGCGAGGCTTTTTACCTCGCTGGCGACCACGGCGAATCCTTTTCCGGCCTCACCGGCGCGGGCGGCCTCGATCGTGGCATTAAGCGATAAAAGCTTTGTTTTTTCAGATATTTCGCTGATGATTTTAAGAATTCGGTGAATCTCTTCGGTGCTTGAGACAAGATCGAGAACTTTTGCTTCGGTGTTTGATACAACATGTTCGATATCGTCATTCGCTTGCCCCAAATCCTGAGAAGCAGAGATACCCATCTGGACATTGGCCTGCATTGAATCCGAACATTCATTGACATTCTGAATGGTGCCTACAATCGTATTGGAAGAAGACGAAAGTTCTTCCAGTGCCGCCGCCATGCTCTGTGAGCGGTGATTGATATCAAGCGAGATCCGGTTGAGCTTTGCTCCGTAATTGCTGGACTCATTGACATGAATCGATAAATCAACTGCCCGTTCGAGATCTGACTGGCGGGCTGATTTCATAGATTCAATTTCTTCGATAGCCTCTTGAAAGGAAAGAGACTTAGCAAAGTCTCGCGCTTGTTCAAATTTCCCCTGACAAACCAGATGGATGATTTTAAGGGCCTCGGTTCTGGAGATGGAATCGGGAAACAGTTCCTCTCGCGTCAAGGGTGTTGCAAGATGTTGTTTTTCAGATGAGGACTCGCCACGTAAAAAAGAAAAGTTCATACAAGTCTCCGGTGTTTTTTTATTTTAGGACTTTTTTGTACCCAAGACGGGGTACAGGGAAGAGTCGCGCACAGTATATCCTATATGTAGAATATTAAAATAAAAAAACAGCGGGACTTTAAATATCTTTTGTCGCAGTCAATCAGATTGCATTGAAATGCAATCACAAATTCTCAAGCGTCATCTGGAAAGACAAGTTGG
>MNUG01000035.1 GCA_001871905.1 Alphaproteobacteria bacterium CG1_02_46_17
TCATATTCGCGCCACACCCCGAGCCAGAGGTGATCGGGCCATGGTTCCAAACGCAATACCCGTATTCTGTCCCCCATGGGTCTTTCTTGGATATCCCCAAAGACAACGGCACCAGACCGCCATTGGTCGGGATAGGTTCGGTGGTCGCAGCCCGCCATTCCATCGGTTCGACAAAACCATCGGTGTCACAGTCTCCGTTGTCGGCGGCACTGGCGGTTGCCATCACGGCAATCTGTGCCCCCAGAGCCATCTGGGTTTCTGCCGTATTCATCCGTGTGATCTTGACCGACGTCGCCAACGGGCCCTTCATAAAGGTCATGACGCCAGCACCCAACACTCCGACCAAGGCTACCGCGCCAAAAATCGCAAAAAATACGTTACCCGCTTGTCGAATATTACGGTCAGTCATCTTTAAGAATCTCCAATGTCGTCTCAAAAAAGATACAGGCCACCGTATCTTGAAGTCTCGGCACCTCGAACGGTACTACTTTTATACCATCTCCCTAATATGATACAGGAAGAACAACCTAGAGGCAAGGCTCTCACCACAACCAACATAGGGGCACTATACTCAGCTGAGTGTATTTTTAGGACATTTCATAGGAAAATGGTGTTTTCTATAGAATATCTTGCCAAACTGATCAATTTTCTTGACAAAAATATGCTGGCTTAAATACACATAAGCTGTGAGAGCGATTTAGTAGTAAAATAAAATATATAAGAACTAAAGAGCCTGCGGTTGTGTATGAAAATGCTGCGGCTTCATAACCTGAAACGATTATGGAGAACTATATGAATACAACAACCACATCCACATTAATGGATTCTATCAAACGTGCGATCAACTCCACCGAGGAATTCGCACAATCATCAAACAGTCGTAGCGGTGTTTTTCGCATCCGCACACACTTTATGGATGCTTTGGGAGCAGAGGATCCCATTAAAATCTTGAAGCGTGCGCGTAATGAAGCAAATTTCGCCCACAACAAAATGATGGAAGAAGGTTCAAAAAACCCAGACTCTCGGGAAGTTGTTGCATTCGCAACCCTTTGCGAAACCCTGAACAGCATTGAACCCTGCGCTGTAACCTTTAGATAATGACCATAAATGGTTAAACAGAACGGGCGGGTTCTCTCGAAATCGTCCGTTCTTAATTGGGAAAGCCTCATTCAAGGGGATGAATATATGGCCTTTTGAAAATTTCGATTTTTGCTGCTTGATTTTTATACGCAATCTAGGCTAAAAAGCCATCCATACCTACAGAGCGGGTGTAGCTTAATGGTAAAGCTCCAGCCTTCCAAGCTGGCCACGAGGGTTCGATTCCCTTCACCCGCTCCAATTTCTTAAAATTCTGCAAACGAACCCTCGTTAAAGAAATGAAAGGCCTGTTCGCACGAAGTGCATCAGGCAGGGGTTCGATTCCCTTCACCCGCTCCATTTTCCTCGTTTTCCTCGAGATCATAGTAAGCAAACTGACGCAGGATATCAGCCCCTATTTGCAATTTACCATAAAATCAAACTTTTTTGCCTTTCCAATCAACAAATCAAGAGTATATAATATAAAACGTAATCCGGTGGTCAGCGCATATCGCATTTCAAATGACTGCTAAAACTCACACCCCCTGCCGTTAGATCCTAAATCAAAACAATGCGGCCAATATGGAAGAGAAAATGACCAGAGCTCTATCAATCGTATGGGAACAATTTCCAAACCCTGTCCTGAATAATATTCTATTTCTGCTAGCATGTTTTCTGCTCCTCAGCACATCGCAAAGCTATGCCGCCTCTCCGGTACTGATCGGAACATACGGAGACTGGAAAGCATACAGTTATAAAGAAAGTTCGGGTCAGGTTTGTTTTATGTCGTCCGTTCCTATAAAAGCAGAGGGAAAGTACGCCAAACGCGGAGATGTATTTGCAATGGTGACCCACCGCCCTGCTGAAAAATCTCGAGATGTTTTCAGTTACATCACCGGATATACTTATAAAAAAGATGCCAATATCTCTGTAAAAATTGATGGAGAAAGCTTCATTCTTGCAGGTCAGGGAGAAAATGCCTGGACCACCAGCGATGAAATGGACAAGAAACTGGCTTTGGCTATCCAGAAAGGGTCTTCAATGATTGTAGAGGGTATCTCATCGCGTGGCACAAAAACTAAAGACACGTTCTCTCTGAAAGGGTCTGGGGATGCCTATGGAGCGATAAATAAAGCCTGCGGAATGTAATGATGATCTATGGTAATTATGTAATCATAAATACGGGAGGGATTGACTCCAACATCGAACTCGGATAGCTACTACAGGCCGATATACGCCGCAGTATGTAACATAATATGTAAAAATGTGACATGGAAATCATCCAAGTATGTGGGTAAGTAAAAACAGGCAGTTGGAACATTATGGGGTCTATGCTAAATAATCCCAATCGAATGAATGCCGAACCGAAACAAAAGGTAACCGAGAAAATGACAAGCTGGTCAAATTATTCGATAACGGGTATCACGATCTAAATTTCATCTTATGACATCACAATCCCAGCATATATGGGCAAATCAGGCCCCGAACATAACCCGAAACATTTCGCATCGGACAAGGCAGACTTTACTCTCTGCTTTGGAAATAACTATCGACACTCTTCACCTGAAAAAACGTTACGTTCTGACTCGCGGCAATCGTCTGCGCTTGAGATATCTGGTCAGTGGTGTTGCGGGCCTTGCCTTATCAATCGGCCTATATACCGGCGGGCAAATAGAGCAACAGCCAGCATCCGATATCAACCTGATTCCTGGTCTTGCCGCGCCAACCTCCTCTGCACAAGCAGCAGACCATATTTTATCGATGGTAATGCCGCAAAGTACGACAGGAGCCCACAGCACAATTCTGTCTGCCCTAGATCATTTCCGTGATGGTTCCGGGCAAATTCGTCGCGATCGCGAAGTTCTGAAAACCGTAGAACTGCTTGCGGAGGACGAAACCCAAAGTCCTGGCGCACAAGAAAAAACCATTGAGATCAGCAAGGGCGATACATTCGGTGAAGCTTTGATGGGTGCAGGTCTGGGTGGAACAGAAACACAAACTGTTATCAGTGAGATTGGTCGCCATTATAATCTACGTGGGTTAAAACCTGGGCAGCAATTCTCTTTGACGATGGAACCTGCGGACACAGAATCCGGATACCAATTCGCCAAGATGTCTTTTTCTCCCGATCCACTCCGCACCATCGAAGTCTTCCGTGATGATAAAGGTAATGTATCCTCCAAAATAGATGAAAAACAAATCACCAAAAAATTTGAATCCCGTGAAGTAGAAATTGACGGCTCTGTCTATGGATCAGCTGATAAGGCTGATCTGCCTGACCGTATCACCGCCAACACAATCAGCCTCTTCTCTTATGCTATCGACTTCCAGCGTGACATCCATCAAGGAGACAAGATGGAAGTCTTCTATGATTCTTATAGAACGGATGATGGATATTTGGCAAAAACCGGAGATATCGTTTTTGCCCGCATGACGCTCAGAGAAAAGCAGTATGCGTTTTACCGTTACGAAACATTAGATGGCCATGTCGATTACTATACACAAGACGGAAAAAGCATTCGGAAATCCGCAGGCTTGATGAGAACACCCGTTTCGTTCGGGCGCATGTCTTCAGGATTTGGTGTACGCCAACACCCAGTTCTGGGATATACCAGAATGCATAAGGGCGTTGACTTCGCCGCACCAAAAGGAACAAAAATTTTTGCGGCTGGAGATGGCGTCATTGAACGAGCTTCCCGTTTGGGGACATTCGGAAACTATGTCCGTATTCGCCACAACTCGAAACTCTCGACAGCTTATGCTCACCTGAACGGTTACGCCAAAGGGATTCATCCTGGTGTGCGTGTAAAGCAAGGGCAATTGATTGGTTATGTGGGAACAACTGGCCGCTCTACTGGCCCTCACCTGCACTATGAAGTCCTAGTCAACGGCGTCCAAGTGAACCCGCGCTCTGTTAAGGTCACGGTCGATAATTCCCTTAAAGGAAAAGACCTGAATCGATTCAAAAATAAAATTCGTGAGATTAATCAGGAATACGCACAAGGTCTCAGTAATGACAAAATCAAACTGGCATCAAACGAGTAAGCCAGTCAGGTATATTCCCGACTTCATTCAATACTGAAAATAGTAAAATCGCGGCCGGAATTAAAATTGATCCCAAAAGGCTCCACCATATAATTCGTCCTGCACGAGGTAGTCGTATTTTAAGATTTTCTGTGCGCACTATATCTTGAAAAACCTGTCTTTGGCGAAAGAATGCCGTAACCTGCCCCGCCAAAGTTCCCATCAATAGGCCACATATGGGCAAGGATAAATCGGGAACCAACTCGGGAATAGTTTGTGGAACCAGATCCCGTCCACCATATAGGAAATACCAAATGGATAATCCCGCATAAAGGGAGAGTCCTCCGGCCATTCCGACATAGCGTGCCTGACGTGTAACCCCACGCACAGCACGATCCGTATAAATCAGCATCTCTCTAATTATCTCCTTCGAAACACCTGCCGTATAGCGATTGAGTATAACCAGAGAAATCTTTCTTAGATTCCCCGAAGCAACCACTTGAGAAATGACATCCTGCCAGATTGCAAAACGCGAGGCCCGCTTCAAGAGGTCAACCACATCACCCCGGCACGATGCCGCCGCCTTCAAGGCCTCCATACCGGTCTTGGTGTAATCTTCCAGAAAGGCCGGAGCCTCAATCAATCTGGCTTGCCACCCTAACAACAGAGCAGGTATTTTGCGACCAGCGACATCAAACTCGATAGACCCATACGGGCAAGTTACATCATATTCCAGAAGAATCTGATCATCTGCTTCTTTCCCCGAGGAGACCAATTGTGAACCGATACCTTCATTGACAGGTGCCTGCAAAGGTTGGGGGCGTAATGTTGCCTCTAGATCTCCTTTAGAAACCAAAAATGATCCACGATCTTCTACCAGTGCAACCAAACGATCTGGCAAGTTGATACGATCAAAATCGAAATGGATCTGGCCTTCCAGTTTGATATGGGCCAGATGGGACAACCACCCTGTGCCCGCACATTTTTGACAGGCTATATCACCAGAAGCCGCACACCCTCTACATTTAACCTGCCCCTGCGCCCCACAAAAGGTACAAGGAACCTTACCTGAAGAGCGGCATAAATCACAAGGCTGCAGGCCTTGAGGAGTCTGCCTCCGTCCCGAGCCAGCGCAGCGGGTGCAGGGCATTTGCCTGACACCTCGACAGGATGGACATACTGAGACTCCCTTTCCATGACATCGAGGACATGCCACCTTACCGCTATGAGAACAGGGCTGACATTGCTCATGCTGGACCAGATCGCGGGTCAGCTGACGAAATGTCACCGCCTGATCTTTGATCCCAAACCCTTTATCCGTGCGAGAATAAATGAAATCCACAATCATCTGCCGCTTCTCAGGAATCGTTCTGGCATCATAAATGCTGTTCTGGATTTTCTTTTGGAAATCTTCCTGAGATACAGCCAGCTCAGCTGTCATATTCTTGCCTGTCTCAAGACGCACGCCATATTGAGGGACCAGTTTGATCTGCACCCGTGCCGCAAAACGATAGGGGCGCACCTCCATCTGCTCCCCCAAGGTTACCACTGACAGATCATCAACCCCATTACCTTTGAGTAACCCCTTCATGCGTTTTAGGGCACGTTCCAACAAGCGGGGATCGGCGAAGCTATTCTGATCCTCAACCGGATCAGGATCAGTTTCAGGGCTGAGGTCATCTATTCTTTGATCGCCCGAATGGATATCATCTTCGCTCATATCACCAGTTAACCATTTTATGCCTAAAAATCCTAGTGGACAATCAAAGGGGAAAAGTCTTTATTAAGAGAACCCAACCCGAAAGAATGCCCGAAAGGACAAGGATACGATGAGATTCGAAGTGAACATTGACTGTACACCAGAGGAAGCACGCCAGTTTTTTGGTCTGCCCGATCTTTTGCCGATGCAACAAGACCTCATGGAAATGGTCAGCCGTAGACTATCTGAAAACATCCAGACCATGGAAGCTGACAAGCTGATCCAAACATGGCTACCTGCTATGTTCCAAGGATGGTCAGATATGCAATCGCATTTCTGGAACCAGATGACCCAGATGGGTGGAAAGATGTCTAGTCCGATGGGAATGGGGGGGGTCAACTTCAATATGAACCCTTCCCCGAAATCAAAGCCGGATAAAGATAAAAAATAGAATATGCACGACACGATCTATGCATTATCCACCCCACCAGGACGTGGGGGAATTGCTGTTATCAGGGCGTCTGGCCCTGAGGCATGGGAGGGTTTATGTGCATTAAGCCCGCAAGGGAGAAAACTTCCCCCACCACGCTATGCCACATATTGGAACCTATATGATCCAGAGCAGGCAGGGGTTCTTCTGGATCATGCCATGGTTATCCTGTTTGAAGGCCCACATAGTTTTACCGGAGAGAATACTGTCGAATATCATCTGCATGGTGGAATGTCTGTTGTAGATGGTATCTTGAAAGCCCTTGCAAAACGGCCTCATCACCGCCTAGCGACCCCAGGGGAATTCACCCGTCGCGCCTTTGAAAATGGCAAAATGGATTTGACATCTGCCGAAGCGATCGCAGATTTGATCCACGCTGAAACCGAAGAACAACGCAGACAAGCCCTGCAACAAATGGGGGGCGGCCTTTCAAAAATTTATGATGCTTGGAAAGATAGACTTGCTCATTTACTAGCGCTGATGGAGGCTGATCTTGACTTCTCGGATCAGGATTTACCAGACGATTTGCTATTGCGCGTCCGTCCCGATTTGTCGGACATCATGGAGGAAATTACCCTTCATCTGGATGACAACCGACGTGGGGAAATGTTGCGCGATGGTATAAAGCTAGTCATCCTCGGTGCCCCTAACGCTGGGAAATCATCTCTGACAAATACGCTGGCACAACGTGATGTCGCTATTGTTTCACCTCTTGCAGGAACCACACGAGATATTATCGACGTTCACCTAAATCTCGGAGGATATCCTGTTATCTTGTCTGATACTGCAGGACTGCGACCTGAACAATTGGGGAATAGCGGACAGCACACAATCGAATCGGAAGGAATCAAAAGAGCCATCCAAAGAGCCGAACACGCCGACATCAAGATTCTCCTTTTTGATGGGTCAACCACTCCAGACCCCAATACCCTCAACTTGATTGACGAGTCCTCTATTCTGGTGAACAACAAATCTGATTTGCAGAAAAATTCATCTGATGGAATATATCTCAATATCTCGGTTAAAACTGGGGAGGGTCTGGATCAATTATTGTCACAAGTCATTGAGATGATTAAGACTAAAATCGGCAGACATGAAACCCCTTCACTTACTAAAACGCGCCATAGGACAGCTCTTGAAAAAACAGCAGAGGCACTTTCCCGTTCCATGACCGCCCCACTTCCGGAATTGGCAGCTGAAGATTTACGGCTTGCTGTTCGGTATCTGGGGAGCATCACAGGAAAGGTTGACGTCGAAGATCTTCTCGACATGATTTTTCGTGATTTTTGTATCGGAAAATAGAAACCGGAAGAAATTTATTCCGGTTAGAATTTTTGTTTAAGGTAATCAATCAGCACGGCAACATCTCCGCCGCCACGTTGAATAACTGAAGAAAAGTCAGACCGCTGTGTTACGCTCATGCTCACGCCAGAAACCAGAACATCAACAACCTTATAAGTAGAACCAGTTTGGCGGACACGCCAATCCACCTGAATAGGTTCTCCGCCATTTACCGGGACAATATAAGAAGTCACCAGCGAATCTTTCGTGCTGATCGAACGCACTGATTTAACTTCAAATTTTTCACCCTTATATTCACCGAACCGCCCCGCATAAACTTCGACGACCATTTTTTTGAACAGAGATGTATATTCCTTCTGCTGGGCGGGAGTTGCTACATTCCAGTATTTCCCTAGAACAAAGCGGCCAATAGTTTCCAGATCAAAGCTATGATCCAGCAACTTTTTGAATTCACTTTTTTTCTGCTCTTGCGGACTGTCCGGAGCCGATAAAAATGTAAGACCTTTTTCTGCTGTAGATTTGACAAAATTGAGGGCTCCCGCACCTTGTTCATCAGAAACAGAAATCTGCATGGATAAAGTGGGTCGAGAGACCTCGCTAACCACTGAAACCGAGGGGGAGGCGTGGACTTTTCCGGCCCATGGAAGAACCATCAGAATTCCGACTGAAAATAACGAAGCTCTACGAACCAATAATGCAACCATTTTGCATCCTCTCAAATGTAACTGTATGGCAACCAACGCCGCCATACATCTAATGTAAAAAAACCGAAATAGAAAGGCCATCTACCGAAATAATATCGATAAGCAAACCTTAACCTCTAGGGGATGTCCGGAAGATCGGCATCATCATTGCCACGAATTTGGGCATCCCGTTTCTGGATATAAGCACTCCGCATAGCCGCATAGTAATCTACAGAGTTTTTCTTCAGATCGGATAAGACATCCAGCAATTCTTCGCGCTTGTCGATAGAAGCGACAACCACCCGACCATAATACCAGCCATCACGGTCAGTATTAACCAACCATAAACGAACCGGATCAGTATAAGTGTCCACCAACAAACCAGTTGTATCACGAACACTACTTGGACCTAATAATGGAAGAACCAGATATGGCCCATTCCCAACACCCCAGACACCTAAGGTCTGTCCAAAATCTTCTTCGCGGTAATTGACGCCCTCCATAGCAGCAACATCAATCAACCCACCGAGGCCAAATAATGTATTGGCAAAGAAACGGGTCAGGGTATTCCCAGCCCCAGACAAATCAGCCTGCAACAGGTTGTTCGCTAATGTCGTAGGTGTCTTCAAATTACGCAATGCGTTGCGTACACCGGTACGTGCTGGATCAGGTACAGCAGCACGATAACCTTTGGCCACTGGTTCCATGACAGCATCATCTACAACCCTATTAAATTTGAAAATGCCACGGTTAACACCCTCAATCGGGTCGGATACCCCGCCATATTCCTGCGATGCACAAGCGGACAACAAGCCTGTTGTTAAAATCATTGTCACTGCAAGACACAAATTCCGCGCAAACCCTGATGTCATACTATACCCTTTAATCCCTTTGACCCGATCCATCCGGAAGTCTGATTTCGTCCAGAAAGACCCCCACATGTTAATAGAAACAAAAAACTGTTAGAAACACATTAACAAAATGCCCCGGACATCAATCCGGAAACAAAAAAGCTTTTGCGACACTTGCTTGAAATATGGTCTTTCGTCAAGCTGACAAACCTTTATCAAAGATAGAACAAGCTAATGCTGTTGCAAAAATATAACATTTTCCGGAAATTTTTCCTGAATATCAACCATCCTCAAGGGATAACAATACGGAAATACCTACCAAAGTGGACAATAGGGCAGGACTCCACGCTGCCAGAAAGACGGGAAGCTGATGGGAGACCCCCAACGCATGGAGAAAATTAGACAAGAAGAAGACGACAAATCCAGCAACAACACCAATCAATACAAAAGAGAAGTTTCCACCCTGACGAGTTTGCCGCATCGCAACACAGGCTGCCAGATACACCATAGAGGCAAACAATAAGGGTAAAGCGAGCAATTCCTGAAAATGTATTCGCAATCTGGTTGAATCAAATCCCGTTCCATCCAGTGTTTCGATATAAGACGGCAAGTTCCAGAACCCCATAGTCTCAGGGGCCGAAAAACTCTCCTCAATATCATTGACCGTCAGCTGGGTTGGGATCATGGCCTGCACAGATTTTCGGGATGGATGACCCGGAATGTTAAAAACCGCTTCCTTCAAAAGCCAATTGCCAGACTTTAACTGTGCGGACGGGGCATCAAGCCGTTCGGCAAAGTTGTCATTCCGGTCAAAAAACAATACCATCACATTATGCAAGCGCCATTGCGGCATCTCTATATTGCCAGCATGCAAGATAGCATGACCGTCTTCCGTGGTCTGTTTCAACCATATGCCCTCATCAAACAAGGCGATCACATTGGAATTATCACGCTTCAAATATGTTTTGTTCAAAACATCATATCGGGAATAGAACGCTGCGCTGATCGGATCAAGAACCGTCACACAAACAACCCCGAACAGCATAGCAACAGCAACAACAGGCAAAAGAAATTGCCATACCGACACGCCGGAGGATCTCAGAACAACCAACTCTTGCCGCCTACTCAGTTGCCAGAATGTAAAAAGAGCGGCAAATAGTACAACAAAAGGAGCAATCGTCATTGCCAGCTCAGGAAGACGCAGAAATTCCATTTTCACAACCAGACCAAACCCGACATCACCATATTTGGCCGCACGACGTAAGAGCTCAATCAAATCAAATAAGGCCACCACACCCAACAATATCAAGAGCAACCCCAAAAGGTTAAAGCCATAGATCCGGCTTAAATATTTAAATAAAGTTGCACCGGGAAGAGGAACCATCAGGCACCTTCCTTTTGTGAGGTACGCCGAACCCTCACCATAATTTTATCCTGCATCAACAAGAAGACTCCACCCAAAGTCGGCACCAAAATTGTAAGGAGCATCAAAGGAAATCCAATCGGAGAGCTTTTTGCCATATTATAAAACGTCAGATATAAAACCTCGATCATAATAATAACGACGACAGCAACCAGAATGCGTTTTCCCTGTCCGCGCCGATCATGTGTCCCTGTCAGAAGAGCCACCAAAGCAACCATGGCAAGGGCAGGAATTAATAGTGGTGTCAAAATTCGTTTTTGAATCTCCAACCGGAATTCACGACTTAAAAGCTTACTTTTTTTAGCTTCTTCCGAGCGAACAAGATCTTGCAGAACCCTCTCGTCCGGCTCTTTCCAGCGATCGGAAGTGGATTGCGTTGCTTCTGGCAAGTCAATTGTATAACGATCAAAATCCAGTCGTTTTAATACACCATTCCGCTGATCATATTGCTGGCGGGACCCGTTATATACCAAAACCTGATGCCCGGCATCCGTTGAAACAAGGATACCGCGCGCCGCAATGACCGTCGATGGAGCCTGAGTAGAGTCCCGGGCATCATGGATAACCAGCCCCAATAAATTTCCATCATGATCTCGATCACGGATATAAACCGTCAATCCCTTGCCCGCCTCGGTAAAAACACCTTCGCGGAACAACAAGGAAGACATCTGAGCCTTAATATCTTTACGCAACGTCAAAGCAGATGATTTTGAGACCGGAGCAACCCACCCCATCATAATAAACAAAAAGACTGCTAGAATGCCTGAAAATATCAGGACAGGCCGCGCCAGACGAACAGGTGAGAATCCTAGAGCTTTAAGGACATAGAGCTCGCTATCCATCACCAGACGGTGGTAAATAAAGAGAATGGAGGCCACCACACCGATCGGTAAGATAACCTCGAAAAAACTGGGCAAAGACAAAAGAGTCACCATCCAGAAGCTCCACCCCGAAGCCCCTGCATTCATCACCAGCTCCAGATAGCGCAAAGACTGGGTCAGCAGCACCAGAACAGCCAAAATGGCAACGATAAAAATCGTTGCAATCAGGATTTGACGAAAAATATAACGATCAATAATCTGCATTTGCGCTTCAAAGCATAATGGAATAGGCTAACTCAACTCCTGCTTCTGTATCAGAAACAGCCCAACTCGACAACCAAGCGAGCAGAAAATGATGAATTTTGAAAAAAAACTCCCCGAAATTGCATTTGTGAAGACCCCTTCCAGCGCGGATACAGCAATTATTGCCCTTTACGACGATAAGAAACTGACCAAGTCCGCTGCTCTTCTGGATAAGGAATGGGACGGATTACTCAGCCATCATCTGGAAACTTCTGAGAAATTCAAGGCAGAAACAGGGCAAATGCTGACCGTAACCCTTCCCAAAAAGGCCCCTTATGTACGATTGGTACTGGTGGGCTTAGGATCAAAATCAAAAGCAACGCCCGATGGTTTGGAAGCAGCTGGTGGGGGATTAGCCTCAAACCTGCGTGGGGCAGGTTGTACTACGGCCACTTTCTTGAATGCAGATGATTTAAAGACTAAAAGCGGCAACCCCGTTATATCACTGATGTCAGGGTTTTTATTGGGCTCTTATAGCTTTGATGAATTCAAAACAGTTGAGAAGAACAAAAAAACATCACCAGCAAAGACTGTCGAAATTGTCGCCACCGCTGTCAAAACAATGGAAAAAGAATTTGCCACGGCAAAAGACGTTGTGTCATCAATCTTCCTGACCCGTGATCTGGTCAATGCCCCTCCGAACAAACTCTATCCGGAGAGCTTTGCCGAAATTATCAAAAAAACTCTCACCCCGCTGGGTGTGAAAGTTCAGGTTTTCGATGACAAAGCACTGGAGAAGATGGGGATGGGATGCTTATTGGCCGTCGGACAAGCTTCTGAACATTTGCCACGTCTGGTCATCATGTCATGGGAAGGGTCTGGGTCTGCCAAACAGAAATCCCAAAAGCCATTGGCTCTGGTCGGGAAAGGAATTACCTTTGATAGCGGCGGGCTAAATGTTAAACCGTTCGAGGGCATGCTCGACATGAAAATGGATATGGGGGGCGCCGCCACAGTAGTGGGCACCATGCACGCTCTCGCCAGCCGCAAATGTAAAGTACCCGTGGTCGCCGCCGTAGCACTGGCAGAAAACTCGATTTCCGATGAAGCTACCCGCCCTAGCGACATTGTCACATCATATTCAGGAAAAACAGTTGAAGTCCTCAACACCGATGCCGAAGGCCGTCTGGTGCTGGCCGACGCCCTGACCTATATCCAGAAAAAACATGACCCTGCCTTTGTCATTGATTTGGCAACCTTGACAGGTGCCATTATGGTTGCACTCGGTGTCAATCATTGCGGTGCTTTTGTCAATGATGACAAATTGTGGAAAAATCTGGAAAAAACATCCCACGCCACCAATGAGAAACTCTGGCGCATGCCGCTTGATTCCTCTTTCCGCAAGGAAATGGATTCTGAATTTGCCGACATCAAGAATATTGGTAGTGGACGCATGGGAGGGGCTTGTACTGCCGCCGCCTTCTTAAGTGAGTTTATCGATGAAGGCCGGACATGGGCCCACCTGGACATTGCAGGCGTTGCCATGAGCAAGTCCAAACCAACTTGTCCGGTTCCTTTTGCCAGCGGGTTCGGGGTTAAGCTCCTCAACAAGCTGGTTGAAGACCACTACGAATAATCCGGACGGGAATATAAGAAGTGGAGTATCCACACGGCGTTTATACTATTCCTTCGGGCCAGAATTTCTTAAAAAAACTGGCCCGTGGCTTATTGGAGGTATCCTCTCAATCCGACGACCCCGTCAATGCCTTGATCCGGATGCGCGTCCTGCTCCCCACCAGACGCGCCGCACGAGGTCTGCGTGATGCCTTCCTTGATCTTAAGAATGGTCAGACAGTTCTGCTGCCGCGCCTCCAGCCCTTAGGGGATGTCGATGCGGATGAACTGGATTTGACCTTATCCGGCTTGGGGCTTGACATCACCGACATCCCACCTGCCATCAAATCATTGGAACGACAATTTCTTCTGGCAAAATATATCCGCGCCAAGGACAAGAACCTGCCCCATGATCAAAGTCTGACTTTGGCAAAAAATCTGGCAACGCTCCTCGATCAGGTTCATACGGAAGGTCTCGATTTTTCAAGGCTTTCTGACCTTGTCCCTTATGCCGAGTTTTCTGCCCACTGGCAGGAAACACTGACTTTTCTTGAGATCATTACAACCACATGGCCAGAGATTCTGGAAGAACGCGGACAAATTGATCCTGCAAAGCGCCGCGCCCTATTAATGAATGCCCTTACCGACTTGTGGACAAAACATCCTCCGGATACTCCGATCATCGCCGCAGGATCAACCGGATCAATTCCAACAACCGCCAAATTGCTGCAAACAATTGCGCAGCTACCCAAGGGGTCTGTTATTCTGCCTGGTCTTGACCTGGGACTGGAGGAAGAAAGTTGGAATGTCATTGATGACACGCACCCCCAGCGCACCATGAAGAATCTGTTAACCCGTATGGACTTAAAACGGGATCAGATCAAACTCTGGCCTTCTTGTGAGAAAGATGACCCACCGCGCCGTCGGTTGGTCCGCGCCATGATGCATCCGGCACAGACATTCGGATCATCTCTTCTTGACGAAGGCTCAATTCAGGACTTCAAGGACAATGTCACCATTTGTGAAACTGCCAACGCCAGAGAACAGGCTGCCGTCATCGCCACATCTTTGCGCATGATTTTGGAAGAAAGTGGTAAAACGGCATGCTTTGTAACACCCGACCGTTCACTGGCAAGGCGCGTTACAACGGCGCTTAAAAGATGGGGCATTGATGCCGATGATAGTGCAGGGCAGAGTCTTATCACAACAACTTCCGGAATTTTTATTACCACTTTTCTAAGTGTTGTTGAAAAAGAGTTTGCTCCTATCCCTCTTCTGGAATTTTTGAAATCACCGCTCTTTATAAAACACGACCTGCCCTTGGCTGAATTTGAAAGACTGGTGTTGCGTGGGCCACGCCCGGCAGCAGGATTGGATGGGTTAGCCCGCCGCATCAAAAAATTAAAAGATCAGGAACAAGCATTACTTGAACCCGTCATGAATGTCCTGCGCAATATGTCAGTTCCCCTTGAGGTCTATCTGTCAGGACTCCACGCACCGAAAGAAATGCTTCTTAAGATTATCTCCTGCATTGAAGATATTTCGGGAGGGGCAGAGTTATTGTGGAGTCAGCCTGAGAGCGACGCTTTATCGAACTTCATGTCCCAACTCCTAAATGAAGCAGAACAATTGCCTGAAATGGATTTTACCGAATGGGCGTCTGTTTTGCGCGCCCTTTTGCTTCAGGAGACATTTCGTGAAATTCAACCAAAGCATCCGCGTATCATTATTCTGGGGCAGTTGGAATCACGATTGATCCAGCATGATTTGATGATTCTGGCAGGTCTTAATGAAGGGATGTGGCCGTCTGAGCCAGCACATGATCCGTGGATGTCACGCCCCATGCGCAATAAATTTGGATTACCCCCTGCAGCCCGCAGTATCGGATTATCGGCACATGATTTCACCGAAGGTCTAAGCGCACCCAGAGTCATCATAACCCGTTCTATCAAGCAAGATGGGGCAGAGACAGTTCCTTCACGTTGGTTGCAACGACTTTCAACATTGCTGACAGCATCAGGTGTCTCGCCTGATTGGACGCAAAACAACCTGATTACGTGGACAAGACTTCTTGATTCTCCGACCTCCAGATATGCTAGACCAGAACCACCGCAACCTTGCCCGCCGCGAGATAAGCGTCCGCAGAAACTATCGGCCACAAGAATTGAAAAATGGCTGAAAAATCCATATCATATTTATGTTGAAAAAATATTGGGTCTTAAACGATTCAACCCCTTGGAAGATGATGCCATTTTTTCCGATCGGGGGAATTTTTTGCATGACGTATTGGAAGAATTTGTCAAATGCACAGAGTACGAATTACCCGACAACGCAAAAGATATTTTTATGGAGATCGCCCAGAAAAAACTGGCAGAACTGGAATCTCTTTCTCCCCACTGGCATTACTGGTGGCCACGGATGGAAAAAATCGCAGACTGGGTTATTAAAACCGAATCTGACTGGCGTACCACGGCTACACCGTGGCGTCAGGAAGTTGAAGGTCTTTACAAAATATACGAAAGTCAGGATGGGACGCGCAGCTTCACCGTAACCGCCAAGGCAGACCGCATTGACCGTATGAAAGCGGGAGGAGCCGCTATTATTGACTATAAAACAGGCTCCACACCACTCAACAAGGATATTTTGTCCGGCCATGCCCCACAATTACCCATCGAGGCCTTGATCCTCCAGAAAGGCGGCTTTGCCAACACGCCAATGGGTACGGCAGAAATGGCTTACTGGAAAGTTGCCCATAATGGGAAGGTGGATAAGCTAACCAGTAAAAAAACTATTATATTTGAAGAGTTAGTTCCTGCCGCCGAGAAAGGACTGCTTTCACTAATTCTTCAGTTTGAAGACCAGAGCACACCTTATACGCCATTTCCTCCATTAGGCACGCGGATTTATGATGATGAACGCGCTATAGCTCATCTGGCCCGCGTTGCGGAATGGTCAGCCATTGGCGGCGAAGATGAAGACAACGAGTCAGATGATGGGGAGGCCGCATGAACACCAATCCGAATCTGACCCTTACTCAAGAATCCAGACCAGACCATAACGAAATTGACCCCAACAAACGTCAGGCAGAAGCTACAATACCGCATCATGATGTCTGGGTGGCTGCATCCGCCGGATCGGGAAAGACAACAGTTCTAACCAACCGCGTCCTGCGCTTGCTGTTACCTGACCCTCAAGGAAAGTGGGAGGGAAGCGCACCACATAGAATTCTATGCATTACCTTCACCAAAGCCGCTGCAGCTCTAATGGCAATCCGCATCCAAAAGAGACTGGGATCGTGGACCATGATGCAGGAAGCCGACCTGGTCAATGATCTGGAAAAGCTAACCGGATCTTCCGCCACGCCGGAAATGATTACAGCAGCCCGCCAACTATTCTCCAAAGTTCTAGACGTACCGGGCGGTCTTGCCATCATGACCATTCACTCATTCTGTCAATCCACTCTGGCACGTTTCCCTCTGGAAGCAGGACTTACACCCGGTTTTAGGATACTCGACGAATCTCCTGCCAAAGAACTTCTATCCCAATCCATTATGTCCATGGTCTGGGATATTGAGTGTGGTAAAACTCCTCATTTGGAGCAGTCCTTTAACCGCATCGCTTTGACAACCGATCTTGATAAACTTAAATCCACTTTGCTGGGTCTGCGTGACAAGGCAGAAAAACTAAAGAACTTCATTAAAAAGTATGGTGAGGGGCCACAACTCCGCTCAAGTCTTCTAGCCTTACTTGGGCTAGATCCAGACGACACATCGGAAAAGGCAATCGAACAATTCATAACATCGCGCCCCGAGGAAAGCCTCAAACAATTATCTGTTTCTCTAACCAATGGAAAAACAAAGACAAACAAGAAATTGGGACAAGAACTGGCAGACTGGCTGGCCTTACCTGCCATACTCCGCGCCCGAAGGCTGGATGAATATCGCTTGATCTTTTTCAAAGTTTCTGACGGATTATTAAGAACACTGCCGGAAAAATTCGATGAGACCCATCCGCACGAATACCAAATCTTCGTGCGTGAAAGCGAGACCGTAACCACCTTTTTCGAACAGCTCTCCACAATAGAGCAAGTCGAACAAACAGTTGATTTTCTTACCATCACATTAGAAGCTTTACGCCGTTACGAGGCACAAAAGAGACGCCAGAACGCCCTTGATTATGGTGATCTTATTACAAAAACCCGTAGATTGCTCATGGAGAAGGGGCAAGAATGGGTTCACTTCAAGCTGGACGAAGGAATTGACCACATTCTAGTGGATGAAGCACAAGATACCAACCAGCATCAATGGGACATCATCAAATATCTCAGTGATGAGTTTCTGTCGGGTTGGGGTAAGGACAACAAATCTCCACGCAGCTTGTTTGTGGTGGGGGATAGAAAACAATCTATTTTCAGCTTCCACGGAGCAGATCCCGAGGCCTTTAATAGAATGCGGGATTATTTTTCCAAACGTTCCAAAGATGCAGGACGGATTTTCAAGCCTGTATCACTAGATACCTCGTTCCGGACAACAACACCCATTCTAAGTCTGGTAGATGAAGTCTTTGCACCATCAGAATTGGCAAAAAATCTGGGGTTGGAGGGAGAAGATATCCTGACCCACCATGCCAGCCGCAAAGAAGACGCCGGTTTAATAGAATTATGGGATGTCCTTGAAACAGAAAGGAAGGATAAAAACACAACATCAGAGTGGGTCCTGCCATTTTCGACCCAGAAAGAAAAAAAACCTGATGTGCAAGAGGAGAATCTGGCCGTACGTATCGCTCATAAAATTCGACAAATGGTCAAAGGTGGAGAAATACTGGAATCAGAGAACCGCCCGATCCGCCCCAGAGACATTCTGGTCCTTGTCCGTACGCGTAAGGGAAATTTTGTTCCAGACCTGATCCGCCAGCTCAAACTGCTGGAAATTGAGGTTAGCGGAATCGATCGTATGAAATTGCGCGACCAGATTGCCGTAGAAGACTGTCTGGCTTTGGCCAGATTCGCCCGCCTGCCTCAAGATGATTTCTCTTTAGCCTGCGTTCTAAAGTCCCCCTTTATTCGTATTGAGGAACAGACCTTGATGGATCTATCCATTCATCGCACCAAAGACCAGACATTATGGGATA
>MNUG01000006.1 GCA_001871905.1 Alphaproteobacteria bacterium CG1_02_46_17
CTCTTTCAAAATTCTATTAAGTTGTCTTGCTAACAGGGGATGTTTTAAGCCGAGTTATCCCCAGATGTCAAGAAACTTGGATAAAAAAATTTGAAAAAAAGTTCTTGCCAAAAGGTTCTTTTTAGTCCGACTCCGGACTTGGCTGCGGGGAAAGGCGGAATGTGACCTTGAGCCCCCCTGCAACTTTGTCAATATTCACAGTCAGTTGCTCGTTATTTCTGCTGAAAACCCAAGATTTTCGGGCGATCCAGCCCAGCTTGGGTAAAATAGTCGCATAATAGTCCAAAACCTGTTCTTTGCTCTTTCCTTCCAGAAAAACCACCTCTTCAACGACCCTCCCATCGGGTGCATCAAACACAAATCCGCCCCCGTCTTGTCCGATCATTCCAGACATCATTGGAATATCAGACATTTCACCGAGATATTCGGTCTGGCTAACGGCCTTTTCATCCCCCTGCTCCGTGGCAGACGGCAGCTCTGCGGCCCACGATGCATAGGGAACAAACAAAGCCAACAGCAATGCCATCCCGATCAGGGGATATAAGCCGTGAAAAGATATCAAAAACTGTGGTTTAAACATCGTCATATGGTCATCCTACTTCTGTTTTCTGGGGCAGTAAAAGGTTGATCTGTTTCCTTGCACAATTCTTTTTATGCCGCCAGTTTGATTGACCTTGCACGTACAATCAGGGCAAGCCGATCCCTCCCTGTCATACACAGAAAATTGTGTCTGGAAATAGCCTCTTTCCCCACCGATTTTTCGGTAGTCCCGCAGAGTACTCCCCCCCGCCTTAATTGCCGATTTCAAAATTTTCTTGATGGCTTTCACCAAACCATCAAGCTCCTCTACCCCCACATCTTTCGCGCTTTTGCGTGGATCGATTCCCGCCATAAACAAGGCTTCGCTGGCATAGATATTCCCAACACCCACCACAAGTTCTTGATCCATGATCGCTTGTTTGATTGAAATTTTTCGCGCAGCAAGTAACGGATAAATTTTTGAGGCTGTGAATTTTTTATCCAGAGGTTCAATCCCCAAATGCGCCAGATAGGGCGACTGATCCACTTGAGCGGTAGGACAGGTATCAATCACACCAAAACGTCTCGGGTCGCGATAAACAATTTCCAACCCGTTATCCAGACGCATCCATAAATGATCATGGGTCTGATGTTGATATTTTTCCTGTGATGGGAGAAGAGTTCGAAAGACCCCCGTCATGCCCAGATGAACAATTATACTTTGTTCGTTATCCAGATCCCAAACCATATATTTTGCGCGACGACGCATCCCCTCCACCCTTTGATTTACAAGGGTTTGGCGCAATCTTTCTGGAATAACATTTCTCAATTTCGGGGAATAGATTCTGGCATCTTTTATCACATGGCCTTCCAGAATCTGTTTCAATCCCGAGAGGACTGTTTCAACTTCCGGCAGCTCGGGCATTATTGTCTTGTCCAGATTATAGGTTTTTCCACGCTGCTTCTTACAACTTTGGAAACTGGCCCATCAACCCGATCAAATTCAGATTGTGGGATCGTCCACACCATTTTTCTTTTCGCAACATCGTAGCGAATATTCAGATTTTTCATGGAGACAGGAAGATAATCAATCCAACGCTTATCCTTATCAAAGGGGTAGCCCATATCGTCTCTTGTCTCGAGTACCAGAACATCCCCTGCGACCTGAAAAACCCCTCTTGAGAAAAATCTTGCCCCGCTATGCCCCGAGAGACTGACGATCCATTCATACTTGTTCCCGACGATGCTCAAGCCCATTGCATATTCTTCGCTGCTATTCACCCAAACCCCTTGCAAAAGAGCAGAACTGGTCTGTGCATCAGACGAGGGGGTCAAGCGTATGATGGAGACAGGCTGGTTTTTTTGCGCTTTTTCGGCATATTTCATACCGACTCCAGCAAAAATGGAGAGGAGTACCGCGCCCAAAAAAATGGCAACCAAGCCTGTTGGCAGCTTCCCCAACGAGGATGTCAACATACCCCCCATTGTTAAGAAAGGGTTTGCCTGTTCTTGTTCAACTGGTTTTGATGGCTGATTATCCGGATTCTTTTTCATGCAGTTATTCTAACATTGTTGGAACTATTCTCAATCATTCCAATAAAATAGACGTAGAAGCCCACAGAAAAAGTTCAAAACAATAAAAAAGGCCGGATAATTTCCGGCCTTTTGAATATTTGTTAACGGGTATAGAGCCGATTAGAAGCCCATTCCACCCATGCCGCCCATAGAGTCTCCTGCACCGGCACCGCCAGCACTGTCGTCTTTTGGCAGATCACAGATCATGGCCTCGGTGGTGATCATCAGGCCCGCAACGGATGCTGCGTTCTGCAGAGCAGTGCGCACAACTTTGACAGGGTCGATGATACCGGCTTCGATCAGATCGCAATAGATATCGCCTTGGGCGTCGTAACCGTAGGTCACGCTGTTTTGTTCCAACAGCTTGCCAACGATGATCGAGCCTTCTTTACCGGCATTTTCAACGATCTGACGGATAGGAGCCTGAATAGCGCGACGAACGATTTCAATACCAGCTTGTTGATCGGCATTTTCACCTTTAAGACCGTCCAGAGACTTGGATGCGTACAGCAGAGCTGTTCCACCACCCGGGACGATGCCTTCTTCGACAGCCGCACGGGTTGCATGCATCGCGTCATCAACGCGGTCTTTGCGTTCTTTCACTTCGACTTCTGTCGCACCACCAACGCGGATCACAGCAACACCGCCAGCCAATTTAGCCAGACGTTCCTGCAGTTTTTCACGATCATAGTCAGAAGAGGTTTCTTCGACTTGAGCGCGGATCTGGTTGCAACGTGCCTCGATATCTTCATGAGCGCCAGCACCATCAACGATAGTTGTTTCATCTTTACTGATACGGATTTTCTTGGCAGAACCGAGCATATCCAGTGTTACGTTTTCAAGTTTGATGCCGAGATCTTCGGAGATCACTTGACCTTTGGTCAGGATCGCCATGTCTTCCAACATCGCCTTACGACGATCACCAAAGCCAGGAGCCTTGACAGCCGCAACTTTCAGACCACCACGCAGTTTGTTCACCACGAGAGTTGCCAGAGCTTCGCCTTCAACGTCTTCAGCCACGATCAGCAATGGACGACCTGATTGCACAACAGCTTCCAGAACCGGCAAAATAGCCTGAAGGTTCGAGAGTTTTTTCTCGTTCAACAGGATATATGGGTTTTCCAGTTCGCAAACCA
Source organism: Alphaproteobacteria bacterium CG1_02_46_17 (assembly GCA_001871905.1). Lineage (GTDB taxonomy): Bacteria > Pseudomonadota > Alphaproteobacteria > Micavibrionales > Micavibrionaceae > UBA1573. The sequence goes on from MNUG01000006.1 coordinate 3,231, forward strand.
TTTTTTCAGGATTGGTCACGAAGTATGGTGACAAATATCCGCGGTCAAACTGCATGCCTTCCACGACTTCCAATTCGGTTTCCAAAGATTTGGCTTCTTCAACTGTGATGACGCCTTCTTTGCCGACTTTTTCCATCGCTTCAGCCAATTTTTTGGCGATTTCAGCATCTCCGTTAGCAGACACAAAACCGACTTGTTCGATTTGCTGGTTGGTTTCAACTTTCTTTGCGGACGCTTTCAACGCCTCAACACAGGTTGCAACAGCTTTCTCGATCCCACGTTTCAAATCCATCGGGTTCATCCCTGCAGCCACAGATTTGATCCCTTCACGGATAATCGCCTGAGCCAATACGGTCGCAGTGGTTGTTCCGTCACCAGCCTGATCATTGGCTTTAGAAGCCACTTCACGAACCAGTTGGGCACCCATATTTTCGAAACGGTCTTGCAGTTCGATTTCTTTGGCAACGGAAACACCGTCTTTTGTGGAACGCGGTGCGCCGAATGAACGGTCGATAATCACGTTACGGCCTTTTGGCCCCAGAGTGACCTTTACAGCATCAGCAATGGTGTCCACGCCACGCAACATTTTGCGACGGGCTTCAGTGGCAAATTTAATTTCTTTAGCAGCCATGTTTTTTCTCCTTAAAATTTTTCTATTAGTTTTGTTAGGTCAATTACGCGGCAATGACGCCCATAATATCGGACTCTTTCATCACCAGCATTTCCACGCCATTAATGGTGACTTCTGTTCCTGACCATTTTGAGAAAAGAACAACGTCGCCTTCTTGCACATCAAGAGGAACGACTTTACCGCTTTCATCACGGAGCCCATTTCCAACCGCAAGGATTTTACCTTTCATCGGCTTTTCTTTTGCCGAGTCAGGGATGATGATCCCACCTGAGGTTTTTGAATCCTCTTCAATGCGCTCTAACAAGACACGGTCATGTAAAGGACGAAATTTCATTTTGTACTTCCTTTTGTTTGTATGATTAAACCAAGCAGATTCTGCAAACCTATAAGCCAGCCTTCACAGAACCCCTATTTTCTTGAGATCGGGCACCTTAGCACTCATTTCCCAAGAGTGCTAAACATATAAAAAGCTTGAGCTAAAAAATCAAGGATTTGAGTCAATTATGCACGTTTTACCCCGCCCCCTGTCGTCCTTACGCGTTATGTTAAAAAGTCATTAACGGGTTTTGTGCTAAGATTGAGGAAATAAGGTCGCCAGAAGAGTGATCCACCACACAAAAAAAACAGGAGGTTTTTGACATATGGCCAACTTAATCACCCAGCTGAATAATTATCGCCTGACCACGGCGCATATTATCTATCACCTGCCCGATCATCCGCAGCTTTTGCAAAGTTATGTCTGGCAAGAATATGACGTGGCACCAAGATTTCCCGAATTAAAGAGATTTCTAGATTTCTGGTCGCGCGAGCTGGATGGCAAGCTCCATTCTGTTTATGTCGCAAGCAAAGAGATCATCACGACAAGTGATACGAAATTTTACGATCTGGAAGTGACCATTCAGTAAATCAAAAATTCCGGTATTCGATTTCAAAACCTGATACGGCTTGAATCAAATCAGGATTAAATATTTTTACCTGTTCGATCATATCCCCCAGTGTTCCATCTTCTTTATGTTGGTAATTCTGGAGATAATAGACCCCCTTATAATTTTTTGTTTCGAGATCAGCGATAATACTGTTGATATCAGTTTCCTTTAACAGTTCGGTGTGAATTGTGGTGCGAACTTCGAATTTATCTTGTTGATTGGCACAAAGATAATCCAGAGTTTCCTGAAATTTGTCCCACATGCGCCGCCCCACACCTGTGACTTTCTGGAACTTGCAGGGAGATGCTTTGTAATCAAGAGCAAGGTAATCAATCAACTGGTTTTCAAATAATTCTTTTATAACTTCCGGATAGGTTCCATTGCTATCCAGCTTGATCGAAAATCCCATCTTCTTGATTTGTCTTAGCAGAAATGGCAGCTTTTTGTAGAAAGTGGCTTCCCCCCCTGATATCACCACACCGTCAAGAAGGCCCTGACGCCGTATTAGAAATCCGAGGATATCATCTTCTCCCATCTTCCCCTGACCATCTACGATGTCCGGATTGTGGCAGTAGGCACAGCGCATGTTACATTTGGTGAACCAAATGATACACGCCGTTTTCTGCGGATAATCCAGCATCGTAAACGGGGTCAGGGCATAGACCGGACGAGGAAGATAATGATCAATCATCTTGAAAACAGATCCTTTGATTCAATCCTGTCCTCCAGAAAATGAACACGTTCGGCATGCTCACCTTTCTTGCCAACATTAAAGCTGTCCACGGGCCGGAAATATCCCATGACCCTTGTCCAAACATTGGTTTTATCTCCGCAATGTGGGCAGGTTGGTTGTTCACCTTTCAGATATCCGTGCGTGGTGCAGGTCGAAAATACCGGTGTGACGGTGATGTAGGGAAGTTGATAGTTTTCTATGACCTTCCTGACAAAGCGTTGGCAGGCTTCAGCGTCTGAGAGTTTTTCCGACATATACATATGGAGAACTGTTCCCCCAGTATATTTGCATTGGAGTTTGTTCTGAAGTTCCAGCGCTTCAAACGGATCATCGGTGTGTCCTGCCGGAATTTGCGACGAGTTGGTGTAATAGATATTATCATTGTTTCCGGCCTGTAAAATATCAGGAAACTGTTTCTTGTCTTCTTTGGCAAAACGGTATGTCGTGCCTTCGGCTGGTGTGGCTTCCAGATTATACAGGTTCCCAGTTTTTTCCTGATACAAACGCATTTTATCGCGCATATGATCAAGGATAAACAGAGCCATTTCCATGCCGCGTTCATCAGTGATATCGATCTTGTCATCCGTGAAGTTACGGATCATCTCGTTCATGCCATTGACCCCGATGGTACTGAAATGATTTCTAAGGAATGGCAAATACCGCGAGGTATAGGGATATAACCCACGATCATACATATGCTGGATAAAGACGCGTTTTTTCTCGAGTGTTGAGCTGGAAATATCCATCAAACGATCAAGTTCGGCAACCAATGCTTTCAAATTTCCCTTAAAGCGGTATCCGAGTCGTGCCATATTGATGGTCACAACCCCAACCGATCCGGTCATTTCAGCGGAGCCGAACAAGCCATTGCCACGACGCAGAAGTTCACGCAGATCCAACTGCAAGCGGCAGCACATCGAGCGGACAGCTCCTGGAGAATAGGCTTCCGGATTACGAACACGTTCGCCTTTTTCATTGGTCATCCATTGGCTGCCAACAAAATTTTGAAAGTAGGATGATCCGACTTTGGCCGTGTTATCAAAGATAGCGGCAGCCACTTTACTGTCCCAATCAAAATCTTCGGTGATATTCACTGTCGGAATCGGGAAGGTGAAGGGTTGACCTGTACTGTCGCCTTCGGTCATGACTTCGTAATAGGCAATGTTGATCAATTCCATTTCATGGGCAAAATGCTGGAAGGTCAGATCTTCAAGAAAGCGAATGCCCATATCACGTTGTTGCGCCTTGAGCAGCAATTCATCGTCTTTCATATTTTTGAACAGATGAATGTCATTTGCTGTTGGAAATTGATTTGCCAAATCTTCTGGAACCGTAATGTCCAAGGTAATATTGGTGAAAGGCGATTGTCCCCAGCGGGCCGGAACATTGAGGTTATAGACAAACTGACGAATTGCTTTTTTAATCTCTTTGAATGAGAGATTATCCGCAAACACATAAGGCGCAAGATAGGTGTCAAAGGAACTGAATGCCTGTGCGCCTGCCCATTCCGATTGCAAGATTCCAAGAAAGTTTGACATTTGTCCCAAGGCTTCACGGAAATGGCGTGGTGGACGTGACGAGACACGACCTCCTACTCCGTTGAATCCTTCATTGAGCAATGCCCGTAGTGACCATCCTGCGCAATATCCAGTCAGGCAATCCAGATCATGAATATGAACATCGGCATTGCGGTGAGCCAGACCTTCTTCCGGTGCATACACCTCGTCCAGCCAATAGTTGGCAATGATTTTTCCAGCCACATTATTGATCAGACCGGCATTGGAGTATCCGGTGTTGGCATTGGCTTTGATTCTCCAGTCATGGCCAGAAATATATTCGGTCACAGCTTTGGTACAGTCCACTGCGGTTCCTCCCTCTTTGAATGCGGAAAGATCATCCCCTGAAATAACGGAAAGTTGTGCGGCCATTGTTGCGCCGTGCAGTGATTTGCCCATTGCGAATCTCCTTGTATTTGTTCTTTGTTTGTAAAGTCGGGCGGTCGGCCCGTTAGGCTGGGAACACAATATGTTGTGTTAGATTCATTGTAAAACGACAATAGGTTGATTTTTAACCGGCGTTTTGCCGCATGTTTTCCCGCATGATACCCGACCATGTTTTGAAAAATCATATATTAGAGAGGGGAAAAAAGTTTCAGTCTTTCAATGATCCGGGGCCCATTGTGACCTTCAAGCCGTCCAGTTCATCGGACATCAGAATTTGACATGACAGACGAGAATTGTCCTCGACTCCTATGGCATCTTCCATAAGACGGTCTTCTTCTTCATCCCTTTTGGGATAAAGTTTATCCAGCCATTCGGGAGCCACATAAATGTGGCAGGTTCCGCACAAACACGCCCCACCACATTCGGCCTTGATTGGCAGGCCATAATCGCGAATGATTTCCATGACCCGCCAGCCTTCGATGGCTTCCAGCTCGTGTTCTACACCTTCAAAATCAGTCACATAGAGTTTCATTTTTTACTTACTCCGATTAATTTCGCCGGGAAAATCATCCAACGCACCTTTGGCTTTGGGCAGGAAGGATCTCATGGCCCAAGAAAATGCCGCTGTTGTAACCAGCCCGACTGTGATTTCCGTACTAACACTGATGAGAACACTGATGAAGTGCCCCAGCATCTGTGCGGTTTCCCCCATATCTTCCGTTGCCCCGTACACAACACGAACCAGCATGATCGCAACAAAGGTTGCAGGGAGCATGGAAGCCAGAAACAGAACAATGAGATAAACAGACGACATGAATCCGGACAAGGCCTTCATATAGTCTTTCACGGGCATCAAAACTGCGAACGGAATATAAAGGCACATAAAACGGAATGTCCAGATAGCTCCAATAAAGGCCAACGCCATCGGAATCGTTGCCAGCAAACCAAGCGCTCCTTTTATGGATCCGGCATCAGATTCTGTTGCTTTTGCCTGTTCGATGGCAGTGCGAGCGCTATCTATTTCTTCGGGAGACGGAAGGAACTCAAACATGACATAGCGTGTCACATAAGCCAGCATACCAAGCAAAACGTAAACCAGAACAGAGGCAACAATTCCACGCGCCCGATTAAGGAGTTGCCGGACAATATTCGGGTTGGGAACTTGCGGCAACATGATCGGCCAGCGTTCATTCATTAACAGGGTGCGCAAAAATTGAGCCAAAACCCAGCCTTCGGCAAAAGTGGCCGGTAGCATCACCAGCCCCTGACGAAGCGGGTTTTCATCAAGATCAAGGGCAAAAATGGCAATGGTGCAGGCAAATTTGATAAATACAGGAATAAGAGCCAACCTAAGCAGGTAGGCGCGCTCTACCCAGACACGGTAATACCCGTATCCGGCGGCATCCATAATATTGAACTGGAACCCGGCTCTCATCTGTTTCATGGGGGAACTATGCCACGCCGAGTTTGCTCTGTAAATCGCTGGACGAGGTTGTGTACTGAAATCTGAGTTTTTTATCGGGATAAATATAGCGAAATGCCTGTTGCGCCATTAATGCCCCCTCATGAAACCCCGAGAGAATCAGCTTTAATTTACCGGGGTAATGGTTGATATCCCCGATGGCGAAAACCCCAGAGGTTGAAGTTTCGAATTTTTCCGTATCTACAGGGATCAGATTCTCATGAAGGTTCAAACCAAAATTGGCAATCGGCCCCAACTTCATAGTCAGTCCGTAGAAAGCCAGTAAAGTATCACACGCCACGATTTCTTCACCCAATTCCTTGGATTTGACTTTCAGACCAGACATATACGGTGCCGCGCCTTCAATTCCTGCCAGATCACAAATCTTCAGGGTCATTTTCCCGTCAGCCACCAATTCACGCATTTTCTTAACCGAATCAGGGGCCGCCCGAAAATCATCGCGACGGTGAATCAAAGTGACATGTTTGGCCACCGGTTGCAGGTTCAATGACCAATCAAGAGCGGAATCTCCGCCGCCAGCGATTACCAGATTTTTGTCACGGAATTGTTCCATTTTTCGAACAGAATAAAAGACAGATTGTCCTTCGTAGGATTCAATATCCGGCAAGGCCGGCTTTTTCGGCATGAACGACCCGCCACCTGCTGCGATAATCACAACAGTTGCCGTGATCGAGGTTCCCTGATCGGTGGTGACTTTCCATTTTCCGTCTTCGGTTCTGGTCATGGAGTCTGCCATTTGCTCCAAATGAAAAGTCGGGCCGAACGGTTCGATCTGTTTCATCAGATTATCGGTCAGATCCTGACCCGAGATAACTGGATACGCGGGAATGTCATAGATGGGTTTTTCCGGATAAAGTTCGGTACATTGTCCGCCCGGACGGTCAAGAATGTCAATCAGGTGGGCTTTGATATCCAGCAAGCCTAGCTCGAATACTGCAAATAACCCGACGGGGCCCGCCCCGATAATAATGGCATCTGTTGTAAATTCTGTCTGTTCAGTCATTGTCTTTTTAACTCTGGTCGTCTTTTAGGTCGTCATCTGGAAGTTTTTACTCCATGTTGTATATTATCAAAACCAACATTTTGAAAGTGCCCAACATGCCGCATTCCCGAATATTATCAATCTGGCTTCTGATTTGTGCCTTTATGGTGATGATCATGACCGGAATCGGGGCCATCACCCGCCTCACAGAAAGCGGCTTATCCATAACCGAATGGAATGTCATTTCTGGTGTTATTCCCCCTCTTTCCGAGCAAGACTGGCAAGGAGAATTCGCGAAATATCAAGCCACACCGGAATTTTCGGCCAAGCATGGATGGATGACCCTCGCTGATTTCCAAGGGATATATTTCTGGGAATGGTTTCACCGATTCTGGGGACGATTGATCGGGGTGGTTTTTGCTCTGCCTATGATTTTTTTCTTTGTAACGAATCGTATTCCCCGCGAAGACCGGACGAAATATCTTGGCCTTCTTATATTAGGAGGGTCTCAAGGATTTTTGGGATGGTTTATGGTTCAAAGCGGATTGGTTGATCGTCCGTCTGTATCACATTTCCGATTGGCAGCGCACCTTTCCCTTGCCCTCATCATTTATTGTTTCTTTTTGTGGATGGCGTGGCGTGTGCGTTCTCATGATAGCTCCCCCACTTATATTTCTGTCACGTTCCGTCCCCACGCTCTCATGGCTTTGGTCACGGTATTTATAACGATTATATGGGGAGCCTTTGTTGCAGGGCTGGATGCCGGTATGATTTACAATACGTTCCCGATGATGGGAGATCATCTCTGGCCTGTGGAACTTGTCACAGAGCCTTTTCTTTATGACGCAGCAAGTATCCAATTCACGCACCGTATTCTTGCGATTGTAACGGGCGTGGTTGTGGTTTCACTGGCAGCGCGGCTTTGGAACGTAAGCCGTGCGCTTGCCCTCACATTGGGGGGATGGGTTCTGGTTCAAATTTTATTGGGTATTGCCACATTATTGAGCGTTGTGATGATCCCACTTGCCGCGAGCCATCAGATCAGCGCCGTGATCCTGCTGTCAATCGTACTTTACAGTGTTTATGTCGCGCGTAAGGAATCGATCGCAAACTGATAGTAATCCAGATAGGCCTTGAGAGTTTTTTCCTTGCTGAATTCCTGTTCAAAGCGACTAAATCCTGCCTGCACCAATTTATGCCCCAAATCAGGATTGGTTCGCAGTTTTTCAAGACATTCTGTCAGTCCTGCCACATCATCAATATCAAACATCAGGGCATCTTCCCCATCGCGGATATATTGCATCGGGCCTTCCGATTTCGAGGAGACCAGAGGAGTTTTTTGCGCCCACGCCTGAATAAATGTATTACCGAACGGCTCAAACCGTGACGGAACAGCGCAAACATCTGCTGCTTCCAGCAATGCCGCCCGATCAGAACGCCAGCCCAGAAAATGAATACGATTTTCAATTTTTAAATCAGCAGCCAATTTTTTAAGGTCTTCTTCCAGGGGCCCCATCCCCGCCAACCAGACATGACAATTTTCTATTTTTTCTGCAGCACGGATCAAAATATCCAGAGCCTTGACCGGATGATAACGGGCCAGTGCCAGTACAACAAAAGCGTCTTTCGGTGTTTGAAGATCAGAGCGATTCACGGGCGAAGTAACTTGTTCTGCCGTGGTGAAATTATTAATGTGACGGGCGTGACATTCATCTATCCCTTCACGCACCAGATAATTCAGGATGTCTGGTGTGTTGGCCACAAAGTAATCGGTGGTTTTATAATATTTCAAACTGTAGTATCCGCCAAGACGCGAGAATTTCAGATAGCTGTTTGCCTTGCCTGCTGCTGGTGTTTTTTGTGAAGCCCGCGACATCCATGTCTGAACAATCTGCGGCTGGAAATTCCTGATAAGTTGTTTCATCTTCCAAGAAGAATACACATCGAAAATCCCGCCGAAAGGCACAGTGTGGATTTTTATTCCGGCACTTGCCAGCTTCCCAAGACGTTCATCATTATTATCGCGAAGTACCGCGCATAGTTCGACATCCTGATGTCCAGAGAGCGCCAGACATAAATCCTCGAACGCTGCTTCTGCTCCGCCAACTGCTGCGCCAGCCATCACCTGCATGATCCGCATAATTTTATTCCAGAACGTCTTTAAGAGTCGGATGTGTTGATGGGCTCATCAAGTCCAAGAGTTTCATTCAAAAGTGAATTGAGTGATTTCTCGGTTTGATCCATGTTCTTTTTCAGCTTCAGGCAGGATTCCTTTTCAGTCACTGGAATCGCTTTGATCCCTGCATCACGGTAATCGACCGCTTCATCAAACATTTTCAAATATTTGCGAACCGAAGAGGGTTGTGTGAATCCTTGCAACAAAATCATTTTATCCAGCTTTTTGCGCGCAGATTTCATCGTTGGGCGCAAAGCATCTTTCCATGACCTTAGACGACCAGTCATATCATCAGCGATATCCGGATTGGCTTCTGAACAAGAAGAAACAGCCTTTCCAACGGACATCTGGACGTCTTCGACTGCGCGGATTGTCCGATAGGTTTGTTCAATGGCGCGGAACTGGAGCAACTGGTTTTCATTAAGATCCTTGGTCATCAGATCGGTTGCCTGATCCAGACGTGTGAGAGGTGTCTCTTCCTTTTTCTTCGCCTGATCCTCATTCTTTGTATCTGCCGCCCATGATACGGGGGACATTACGCCCAACACCAAAAGAGCTGTCAGTAGCGAGCAAAGAATATTTTGTCTGGTTATAAATCCTGTCATCTTTTTACACCTTTCCTACCTTAAATATAGAAAGAGGGGAGAAAAAGCGAAGCTCTGTCTCCCCTGATTTTATTGGCTATTAGACGAAACGGTTCCACCAACCTTTTTTCTTGTCTTGCGAGTCTTGAGAGTCTTGAGATCCCTCTCGGTTCTCCTGCACCTCTTGCTGTCCAACATCGTTGGAAGGAGGAGATGCCGCCATTATGGCCGTAGAGTCCTGAGGTTCTGCAGGTTTTACTTCTGCGTCCTTATTCTTTGGAGAAGCACCGAAACGTTTTGCCTTGATTCCACTGCCCTGATGTTGGGGCTGGGGTTGAGGAGCATGTCCTTCTTCCCGATTGGATTTATGAGAAGGCTTCAAAGGCTTTGCAGATGTGTCCTCTTCAACATTTCCGGCAGGCCCATTGTCCTGAGACTCTGGTTGAGGATTTTCGTTTTCCTGATCGTTGTTTGGTCTACGGTTGCGACCACGTCTGGGGCGTTTATTTTCTTGCCCGTCATCATCCGATTTCGGACGACGGCGACTGTTACGACGAGGTTTTTCTTGATCCTGATCTTCTGACTCCACTTCCGGATTTTCGGAAACTTCATCCTGATCTTCATCAGTATCCTGATGCTCTTCAGCATTATTTCTCACAGGGCCAGATTTACGAGGAGTACCCTCTTCATCACCCTCTTCGTCATCTTCTTCAACAACAGCCTTGATGCTTTCAATACTGTGCCCCGTAGGCGCCAATTCATCATCAACACGAACAAAGACAGAGAAACCATAGCGACGTTCGATATCGGCCAACATTTCGCGTTTCTGGTTCAGAATATAAAGCGCAATTTGATTCGGGACAGACAGGAAGACCTGTGATGCCCGATTGCGGATACCTTCTTCTTCCAAGCCACGAAGAGCCATGATTGTTGCCGAATCAACCGTACGAATATTTCCGACACCTTTACAATGTGGACATTTTTCGAACTGGGCTTCGGTCAAACTTGGATTAAGACGCTGGCGGGAAAGCTCAAGCAAACCGAAAGACGAAATGCGGCCCACCTGAATTCTGGCGCGATCGGTTGAGAGAGCTTCACGCAAGCGGCGTTCAACTTTCGCGTTGTTACGGTTTTCTTCCATGTCGATAAAATCGATCACGACCAGACCACCCAAGTCACGCAAACGCAACTGACGCGCCACTTCATCGGCGGCTTCAAGATTGGTCTTCAGCGCAGTTTCCTCAATATGACGTTCCTTGGTCGCACGACCGGAGTTCACATCAATCGATACCAGAGCTTCGGTCGGGTTAATGACCAGATAGCCACCTGATTTCAACTCAACAGTTGGTTCACCCATTGATGCAATCTGGTTTTCAACCTGATAGCGATGGAAGAGAGGAATCTTATCTTCTTTATATTGTTTGACCTTTTTAACGCTCGACGGCATTAAAAGTTTCATAAATTCCTTGGCCTGTTTGTAGCCCTCGGCTCCAGAAACCAGAATTTCTTCGATCTCACTGGCATAAATATCCCGCACAGCACGTTTGACCAGATCGCCTTCCTCGTACACCAAAGCTGGCGCAGATGATTGCAAAGTCAGATCGCGGATGTTGTTCCACAGACGCATCAAATAATCGAGGTCACGTTTAATCTCGTCTTGCTTGCGTTCAACACCGGCAGTTCTGAGAATGACAGACATACCTTGAGGTGTTCCAAGTTCACGCAAAATATCACGCATGCGTTTGCGTTCAGCAAAGCTGGCAATCTTGCGGGAAACACCACCCCCACGAGAGGAGTTTGGCATCAAAACGCAATAGCGTCCTGGCAAAGACAGATAGGTTGTGACAGCCGCCCCTTTATTGCCACGCTCTTCCTTTTGAACCTGGATGAGCATGATCTGGCCGCGTTTAATCACTTCCTGAATTTTGTAGTTACGGTGGAGAGATGGGCGGAATGGTTGATCCGTATCGACACCTTCGCCTCCAACCAGCTCGACCTGACGGTTCTGCATGGATTTACGACCATTATTATTGCGGTTATTGCGACCGCGGAACCGTCCGGAACCGCCACGACCACGGCGGTTGTTCTGGCGTTTTTCTCTGGCTTCTTCTTCCTGAGCCAATGCCAATTCATGATCAACATCTTGGTTATCAACCTGAAATGCCAGCCATACAGAGCGTTTTTTGGCCCCGTTTTCGGAATGGCGGTAATGCAACCGCACCCGCACAACATCTTCACGCGTTTTCGCCAGCTCTTCAATTTTAAGAGCTAAATCCTGATCGAACGAAAAAGATTCCTTTTCGTCTGTTGCAATAACTTCCAATGTTTCAGGGTCAATCTCGGTGACACCACGATACACGAATTTATGACGGGCAACCGGAGCTTCACCTTCTTGAGTTCCGCTTTCAGCGGTTTCTACAGATTGTGTATTTTCCTGTTCTGATTCTCCGGCAGTATCTTCCTCGCCTTCTTCAGCTTCATCAACATCTTCGTCTTCTTCCGAACTTTCCTCTTCAGAAGTTTCTTCTGCCGATTCTTCTTCTACGGCTGGCTCTGCTTGTTCATCAGAGACCACTTCCGTTTCAGATTCGTCTGCGACATCTTCTGTTACTTCTTCAGGCAGGAGTGCCAGATCTTCAGAATTTTCATCGGATTTTTCATCCTTGGATTTTTTGGCCTCTTGTGCCGCCAAAGAGGCTTCCTCTGCCGCGATAGCCGCTTCTTCTGCTGCCAACGCTGCTTCATATTCGGCTTGTTGAGCCGCGATCAATGCTTCACGATCAGAAACGGGGATGCGGAAATAGTCAGGGTGGATTTCAGAGAAAGGGAGGAAGCCGTGGCGATTTCCGCCATAATTCACAAAGGCCGCCTGCAAGGATGGTTCCACCCTTGTGACCTTTGCTAGAAAGATGTTCCCTTTGATTTGTTTACGAACTTTACTTTCATAATCAAATTCGATCAGTTTGTTGCCATCTACAACAGAGACGCGCGTTTCCTCAACATGGGTCGCGTCAATCAGCATTCTTTTTGCCATTTATATATAAACTCCTAGTACGGAGCAGCGAACCTCATCTGGTCTTTAGTGCGACGGAAAAAGACGGTGTGGGCGCTGGCCGCACATCTTTTGAATAATAAAAAAACTTTTTGGGTGTCCTGATTAGCCTTTAACTACAAACAATCTTACCCTGAGAACTTTGCGTTACTTATGTCCTTTGGTAGATCGTATGGGCCAGAAAGCCAAAATCAGGACTTTCCTACCTTGCGCCAGCGCTAGCGAAACCTTTCTCGATTCAAACGCGTGCTAAAACTCTGGCGGTCGCACGATCGACATTATAGAGGTTCCAGATTTTTAACAATCAAAAAGTTTGAGGGCATGATTTCAGTCACTGAAATTGTAATTAGAATAGCGGACGGCATCCATTTCCAGCAGAAAGACTGCACCCTTTATGTAAATTTTCTTTCATTATGTGGCGAATTTCATCTGCATGCCGGGTAAAAATCCCCACCAAACCATCTACCGAAACATTTTCTGTAACATAAATCAAAAATGGGGAAGCCCCTTCCGATCCTGAGGTTTCGTATTTTAGCACATCCAAGAAATCACGGTCACGAGTCACAATTGCCGCAAACTTTTGGGCTATTGTGTATTCCCAAATCTGTATATCCGGCGTTTTCTTGCCCGCCAAGCCCTCTGCCTCAACATGGGTGCTCCAGCCAAAAGCCTTCGATAAGGGAACTGTGGCCAGTGGCGGAGTGCATTCGTCCAACATCAGAACACGTTGACTTGGCTCCGGCAGATCAAGAGGATTAGTCAGGTCCGACCCAAACCGATGAATATAAAGACGCGCGGTCTCTATATCAGCAGGCTTTAATCCACGTATTTGTATTACAGACAGAATATCTTTGTTCGACATGTCCGGATTATCATTGATGGCCTCAATCACCTGTGCCAAAGGAACATTTCGTTTTTGCTGATCCCCGACAATAAAATGGAGGCCATCTTCTATCTGGTGAATACGACCCATTGTCTTGCGCGTCTGCCCTGCCATTTTTTTCGCCATCATATCATCTCCACAGCTTATCGCTTATGACAATAATATTATTCTGTCAATTCATTATTTTCCATTTCCTCTTTTCTTTTACCACGGCTCTATATTAGACTGGGGTTAACCTCTTTGATTTTCTTTTCCGTTCAGGATTGTTTGATTAGTCTGACCACCATGCTCGACAAGCTCGCCTATATTCTTTGCCTTCTTCTGTTTGTGATGATCTGGTCATCAGAAGCGATGGCGCTTGACGTTACGTCAATAAGATTTGGGGTTCATTCGGATAAAGAGCGTGCCGTCATTGATTTATCAGGCCCAACGGACTTCCGAGCCTTTGTCCTGCAATCCCCCAGCCGTATCGTTATCGACATGGCTGATTTCAGATGGCACACCGCCACCATCACCAAAGGCACTGGCGTGTCGGTCAATGATGTCCGGTTTGGATCCCTAGGAAGCGGCAAAGGACGATTGGTATTTGAAACACCATCCCCTGTTCTTATTCAATCAGCTTTCCTTTTACCAAAAGGGAATGGATTACCTGACCGGTTGGTGGTTGATTTCAAAACAGCCACCTCAGATGTTGCCCCACAATTGAGCGGGCAAATTCTGGGCACCATGACAAGTTCTGCCCCCCAACAAGGATTTGACATCGCCTCAGCCGCGCAAGGTGGAATTCCATTACCACCGCGAAAAAATGTCCCCGATGCCCGCTCTCCTCACTATGCTGTGCCCCCTGCTGATAAGCCGCTGATTATCATAGATGCAGGGCATGGAGGACAAGACCCTGGTGCGCGCGGTGCCAACGGGATGTATGAAAAAACCATTGTGCTGGCCGTTGCCCACGAGTTGCGCAAGCAACTGGAAGACAGTGGGAAATATCGCGTCAAGATGACCCGTGAAACGGACGTCTTTATTCCCTTAAGAGGACGGGTGAACTTCGCCCGCAAGAATAAGGGAGATTTGTTTGTCTCTTTGCACGCAGATTCGATCAGCAATTTCGGCGTGACGGGAGCCTCTGTCTATACCTTGTCAGATAAAGCATCAGATAAAGAAACCGAGAAGCTGGCCGAACGTGAAAATAAATCCGACCTGATCGCAGGTGTTGATTTATCCAAACAAGAAGATGATGTCGCAGGCATTTTGATTGATCTGGCCGCACGGGATACCATGAACCAGTCCAAATTCCTGGCCAATACGGTGGTCGGAAACTTCAACCATACAGGAATTAAGACTCTGGACTCGGCCCATCGTTCTGCCGGTTTTGCTGTTTTGAAGGCCATGGATATTCCATCCATTCTGGTCGAGATGGGTTATCTGACCAA
>MNUG01000040.1 GCA_001871905.1 Alphaproteobacteria bacterium CG1_02_46_17
ATGCGGCTTCAGCAACAGCAACAGAAGCAGCATACCCAGCCACGTCTTCCATACTTGGTAACGCTGATTGGGCTCCTATTTTTGTGCAAGCCAAAGAACCCGCGATTGATGCTGCAGAAAGTGCTGATTCAATTGTCTGGCCTTTATCAAGAGCTGCACAGAAATATCCCACAAAGGCATCCCCCGCACCAATAGTATCCACGGCTTTAACTTTAAGAGCGGATACCTTCATTATTTTACCCTCATGGCAACAAATTGCACCATCACCGCCAAGAGTTACGATTGTTGAGACAGCATAGCGTTCAAACATTTCTTTAGCAAAAGAGGTCTTATCTTCGGATTCTACGGAAATATCTGCACCCAATGCGTCTGCCTCATGCTCGTTCACAATCAAAAAATCAAGATTCTGAAGAAACAGGTCGCTCAATTTGACAACTGGTGCCAAGTTAATGATGGTTGTGGCACCATTTTTTTTGGCTCGCAAACAAAGAGCCTCAGTTTCTGCCATTTTAATTTCGCCTTGCATCAGCAATATATTGCCAGTTTCAATAGCGGCATCAGGAACCCAGTCTGCCTTAATTTTTTTGTTTGCGCCTTGGCTTACAACAACGCGATGCGTCCCATCCTCATCATCAACAAAAATACAAGCCAGGCCAGATGTTTCATCTGGCAGAACCTTCAGGCCAGAAACATTAATTCCATAGGATGCAAGATTTTTGTACATCTGGCGACCATGCCCGCCATCACCGACAGCGCCATAGAAGTTGACCTTTGCGCCAGCTTTGGCGCAGGCAACGGCTTGGTTTGCGCCTTTCCCCCCTGGTTGCTCAATGTGAGAATCAAGATGAAGTGCTTGGTCATGTGGAGGAAGATCCGCCACTTGAAAGAACAGATCCAAGACGTTAGAGCCAAAAACAGTAATCATGATTTTATCCTTACTTATATTTTAGCTGCAGTAGCATGGTGATGAGCGTCTCTATTCGCTGCAAATCGACCAACAGCAGCGGTAACACTGCAGTTTTTGCCAATTATCAAGTATCCGGAGTTATCTGGACCGACCATTTCATCTGCGACATCATTAAAGTTTTTGCAATGTATAATACGACCAACGCAGCCAGATCTGAATGACAAGTCGTCGTTTTTCGTATCACCAAGACCGATAGAATTATCAAGGGAAACTGGTCTTCCTATTTTATTTTCAACCGCCTGTTGTGCACATAGCACAGCTCCACGGGATGGTTTTGCCTTAAATCCCAGAGCTTCGATTGTATCCTTACCCAAAATGACCGTTAAACATTCGGTCACAGCTTCAGGTGCTCCAGCGCGCTTAAACACAGCTGCGAGTGTAGCTTCCAGAACTTTTTGATTTGCATTGGAAATAACAGCAACGGGAATATTACTATTGGCGGCTTGGCGGAAAAGAACATCAAGATCTTTTCTCACATCAAAGTAACTTTCATTTTCTTCATGTAAAGAAAACGCAATATAAGTTTCTTCGTATAAGCGCTCTGCGTTTTCGAGACTACCAATTTGGGATACGAATAAGGCGGCGGAATCCTCATCAAGACTTGCCACATATTGTTTTGTAAAGTTTAGAATCCCTTTGCCGAGTTCGGCTTGCCAAACGCTATCGAAGAATGATTGGGAGTATTCAATACCAGCTTTTTCGGAGAGATCCTTGACAACAGTTGCCATACAAAGTCCATGTGCAGCTTCTACCTTAGGGGCGATCGTTCCATCGCAGTCAGCTATAATGATTCCAGTAGAAAGGAGACTTACCAAGTTTTTTGACATTTGAAACACCCTTATTTTTACATTATGTAATATGGCGAATAGTAGCTAAAATTATCGTATATGACAAGATATTTTTACCCAAAGTTAACATTCTCCTATCGTGCACTTGCTCATTTCTTGCAAACCATCTGAAAACTATATAAATTGGGTTCTCTCAGCAATGAATATTAGGGAAATTGATATGCCAAATAGCAACCTCGACTCCATTTATACCCTTAGCAAAAATGGACTTACTCTAGAATTTTGTCCCAAAGTAGGAGGTAGCATCACCAGATTTGATGCAACGCTTAATGGAAAAACCATCCCACTCTTTAGGCCTTATGATGCAAACCTAGCACTAGACCCCCTTAATTTCTCAAGTTTTCCCCTCACCCCTTTTTCCAATCGTATTGGATTTGGAAAATTGGACTTTAACGGCAAAATATACAACGTAGGCCCGGCATTTGGCGGAGAGCCCCACCCTAATCATGGATCTGGTTGGCAATCGGAATGGACATTGGATGAGAAGGGCGATGATTTCGCAAAACTAAGCATCCGAGTCCCTAAATCAGCCGATAGCCCATATGATTATGAAGCACATCAAATTTTCCAATTAACCGAAACGGGCCTCTCAATTACTATGGAGATTAAAAACACAGGTGAGGAAGCCCTCCCCTTCGGAACTGGCCATCACCCATATTTTGTACGCACCCCAAAAACATCTATCCAAGCCAACCTTCCAAAGGTCTGGTTCAGCAAGGATATGGTTCCAACAGAATTAGTTGATGTTCCCGACATGTGGGACTTTAAGAATGGAAAAGTTCTTGATCCACAAAATCTTGAAGCTAAACATGGTGGCGATGGTTCAGCCTATATCGACCATTGTTTTACGGAATGGGACCGTGTTGCAAGAATTACATGGCCAGAGTTCGAGAATACGACTCTCCGCATTACGGCGGATGAATCATTCGGACATTTCGTTCTCTTTGTACCATCAAAAGGCGATTTCTTTTGCGCAGAGCCTGTCACCAATGCCACAGACGGTTTTAATCTGAAAGCCAAAGGAACGAAAGGGACTGGGACAATTGTACTGGCCCCGAGGGAAACATTCAAAGGTGTCATGAATTTTGATTTGGAATAAAATCATCTGAAAGAAGATCAATAAAAAAGGCGGGTCACGAACCTGCCTTCTTTATTTTCTCTCGAAGCTTAAAAGAAAAGCAATTCTGGAATCATCTTTTTGCGGCATAGCCCGCAACCTCGCAGCCGTATTAAAAAGATAGTGATCTGCGATAGGTGATTGTGTCTTACTGCTTGTTACTTTCATGGCAACCGTTGCTATTTCGTCAATCACAGTGTCAATCTCTATATAATCATCTCTCGTCGTCGCCATCAATCCGGATAGGCTGCGCTTGCGACAAACAGAGGGGAACCCCTTATCTTGAGCAGTTTGAAAAACCTCTGCGAGATGGGAAACATACTCCGCCATATCAATAATATTGCGGGGATCATAATAAAGTTTCTTTTGCGGAGGAAAATTTCTCATCATTATTTCTATAAAAAAAGAAGGGCCCCCAAGGCCCCTCTTTAAACATATTCAACTAACCGTTAATTAAACCCTTCATAGAAGGAATATCTTGATATTCAGGTGGGAACGTACTCACAACTTTTGCAGCAGCCACAACAACTGGGGTAACTTCTGCCATTTTGCCTTGAGCTGCAGCAGCATTCAGTAAATTGCGTACTAATGGCTCGAGAGCTGTCGTTGGAACAATATCCAAAGGAAGAAAATCTTGAGCACGAATTTGTCTCGCATCATCAACTTTTGGCCCCACATAAGCAGAATTATCTCCCTTTTGGCTAGCTACTGAGAAACATTCTACTAAATAGGTTAGGCGGTCTGACATTTCAGGGACATTATTTTTATCATAGCGCATACTACACCTCGTGGGTTGTTAATGGTAAAGTTTTATGCCCCTGACGTTATCCATAATATTATAAAAAGTCAATAATTTTTAAAAAGGGGCCGTCCTAGACTAAGGGTAATGATCCAAGAGGGTCAAATGGTCGGAAGACGGTGCAAATGCTGCCAAGTATTTAAGAGAACATCGCCGTAAAGTGGCGTTGCTGCCACCCTTATTGGCGTAATCAGCCCTCTTTCCCCTTCCTCTCGTTTTAATTTTCTAATTGATGTTTGAAAGAACATCTTGTTTTTGCTAATTTACAGGCAAGATGTCCCTCCCTTTTTTCAAGAAAGCCTTCCCTAACATGAGCAAACAAAATAACTGGTGGCGCGGCGCGGTAATCTATCAAATTTACCCGCGCAGCTTTCTGGATATGAACGGAGACGGGATTGGTGACCTTCCCGGTATTGAGCGCCGTTTAGACTATTTGTCCAACCTCGGAATTGATGCCATCTGGATTTCCCCGTTTTTCAAGTCTCCGATGAAAGATTTCGGCTATGATGTTTCCGATTATCGTGAAGTTGACCCTATCTTTGGACATGTCGATGATTTCGAACGGCTGTTGCGCCACGCCCATGAAAGGAACATCAAAGTCATTATTGATAAAGTATGGTCCCATACGTCAGACCAACATCTCTGGTTTCATGAAAGCCGGATGAGTCGTGATAATCCAAAACGTGACTGGTATGTCTGGGCGGATGCCAAGCCAGATGGCACGCCTCCGAATAACTGGCTGTCCTATTTCGGAGGCCCTGCGTGGACATGGGACACGCGTCGGGAGCAATATTTTCTGCACCATTTCCTGAATTCCCAGCCAACTCTCAATCTATGGAACTCCGAAGTTCAGGCCGAGATTTTTGATGTCGCCAAATTCTGGCTGGATATGGGTGTTGACGGCTTCCGACTTGACGCCATTCATACTTACCAACATGATCCCGAACTACGGGATAATCCCGTCAGAGGGCCAAACGACCCTATTCCTTCTGATATGCCCTTATCCAATCCCATGTCCTATCAAAAACGCATCCATAGTATGTGCACCCCCCACGTCATTACTTTCTCACAAAAGATGAGAGCCTATATTGACCAGTGGGATGATCGTTGCCTGCTCGGTGAAGCCGGTGGAGATGATAGTGAAGCGATTGCTGCCAGCTATGTGCAAGGAGATGACAAGCTGCATATGGCCTATTCTTTCGGTTTGCTGGGATCTCACATGACACGTCAGGATGTTCTTGATACCATTAAGAGGGTTGAGAACAAGCTTGGCAATGGATGGTTATGCTGGGCCACAAGCAACCATGACACGATTCGTGCCGTGTCACGAATGCAGGCACCAGAACATCTCTATAAGAAAGCGGCGTTACTGATTATGGCTTTGGGATTATCGCTGCGCGGCAGCTATTGTATATATCAAGGGGAAGAGCTTGGCCTGCCTCAAGCCAAATTATCTTTCGAAGATTTGCGAGATCCGTATGATATTGCACTCTATCCTGAACACGCTGGTCGTGATGGTGGTCGCACGCCAATGCCATGGCACAAAGAAAAGCCCCATGGCGGGTTTAGCTTTGCCCCCGAAACATGGATCAAATTCTGGGAGCCGCATGCCGAACTGGCTGTTTCTGTTCAGGAAGAGGATTCAGATTCAATTTTGAATCACTATCGCAACTTTATCGGGTTCCGCCGCCAAATTCCGGCACTTCGCGATGGTGACCTCCGATTGCTGGATGTTCCTGATCCTATTGTTGCGTGGGTCAGAGAAAAAGACGGATATAAAATTCTATGTGTATTTAATATATCGCATGACATCGCGACGTGGGTTTTGTCCGAACCGAATGATTACTCCATATTGAGTAACATTAGTTTTGGAGCTGTGATTGATGGAGAGACAGCAACATTGACATTTGAGTCCTACGGTTTTGCCTTTCTTGGATTCACTGAATAAACGACACAAAAGATCATGACACTAAAGACTCTTCTTATTGGGCGGCATGGGGAAAAACTCAATGATCCCCAGATACCGGATTGGGAACTCCCTTTAACGCATACCGGTATTTCACAATGCCGTATGAATGGGAATAGTCTGGTTCTTGAGGGAATAAAGCCTGACTTTCTGTTGTGTTCATCCAGCCAGCGAACTCAAAAAAGTCTAGATGCCTTAATCTCACAAATTTTTTACGAAGATACTCCCCCTCTTGAACTATGCGGGGAGGATTTATACAAAGCTTATAATGCCCAAACTATGATTGACGTTCTCGCCGATTATCTGCCAGAGCAAAGTAGCTGCCCTTTGGTTATGGGGCATAATCCGGGGATGCATCATCTGGCATGGCACTTATCACAAAAATCACAACCGCACATGGTCGATGCCATACATAAAGATTTTCCATCATCTACATTGTGCGTCTTTAATGTTTCTTGTGGAAAGTGGGCTGATCTGTCGCCTCGGAATTGTGAACTGATTCACATTTTTTCGGGAAAGGAAAAGAATGTCTCGCGGTATAAATTTCTGAAACCGGATATGTAGATACGGATCATTCCATATCTATCATAGCCGCGCGAAGTAAAGGCTTGGTCAGTTCCCCTTTTTGGAGCGCTGTTGCAGTCAGGCAAATCTTTTCGACCAGATGATCCAGCCCACTCCAAGAGCGTTCCATCCGCCATAAGATATAATCCAAAGACTCCTGATCTATTTTCAAATTCTGATCAAAAAATCTTTTTGCCATGACTTTAGTCAATAAATCATCATCCGGTGGTTTTATTTCGGCGCTTTGGGCCGCTCGCAAGCGCGATTCCAGATCACGAATTTCAAAGACTAGTTTCTCCGGAGAAATTGTCGAAAGCGCCAGAAAATAAATCCCGTTTTGCTGGAATGCATTATAGAGATGGAATAGCTTTTCTTCCTGTACCCGATCTCCGATCAAAAACTCTACCCCTTCAAGAACCAGATTTTCTTTGCTTTCAATCAGATTTTCTATATCGCAGGCAATAAATTCTTCCAAGGTCAGGCTGCGTGCTTTTGAAAAATTCTGCCAGACGGCCGCCAAATGAGATTTACCCGACCCTTTCGGACCGTAAATGGTGAGCGCAGGATATGGTGACCATTCCGCGGGCCAATGTTCAACCATGTGAACGGCATATTGATTGCAGGCTCCTACCATAAAATCATCCCGCCCCATGGCAGGTGCAAATTTCAAGTCCAGAGGAAGTTGCCTTAGAGGAAGTGTCATTTTTCCGCCCCGACTTCCTGAGGCCGATAATATGCGCTGGCTTTATATTGTTCGATCATAAATCCAGCGATAACACCAATACTGGCCGCAACTGGAATGGATAGGAACATTCCGAGCAATCCCAACAACGACCCGCCAGCCATCAGAGAGAAGATAATCCAAAGCGGATGAAGGCCGACACTGTCACCCAATAATTTCGGGGTGATAAAATTGCCTTCGATAAATTGTCCGACAAAAAATATGGCGGCAATAATGCCGATAAAGGTAATGTCTCCTCCCGATTGCAAATAAGACACCACCAGACTGGTGACAAGCCCAACCGCTGAACCGACAAAAGGAATAATGGACAACACGCCAGTTCCCAAGCCAATCAGAAATCCGTAATTCAATCCGGCAACGCTGAGAGCCACTGCATAAACCAACCCAAGGCAAAGGCAGACCATAATCTGTCCCCGAACAAATCCGGAAATCTTGCCATCAATTTGTCCTGCCAGATTTACAATGACCTCTTCATGCTCTTTAGGAAGCATCTCTTTGACATAGCTTGTAACCCGTGGCCATTCCTTCATCAGGAAATACGCAACAACCGGAGTGATCAGAATAGTTGTAAAGAAATCAACAATGGCCAACCCTCCGGTTGTCAATCCTCCCAGAACGCCCTTCCCGACTTGCAGTGCCTTTCCTATATTTTCTTTCATCGCATCTTGAATCTGATCCGCCGTGATTTGCTGACCCATTTTTTCTTGAATCCAGACAATACGGGGTTCGATCAACAACCATATTTTATGGGCATATTGAGGGACGTCATCAACAAAACCTGCGGCCTCACGCACCAAAATTGGCAGGATAATCGCCAAAAGAGCTACCAACACAGTCAGGAAACACCCAAGAATCCCCAGCACGACCACACGGCGCTTTGCCCCGAAACGAACCAGCCTATTTACAAGTGGGTTGAGCAGATATGCGATAGCGCCACCCAGAACAAAAGGCAAGAGCATAGATTTGAATAACCAAACTAGAAACAGGATTCCGGCCAAAGCCGTAGCCCAGAAAATCAACTGATGGACGGGTTTCATGAGAGTTCTCCTTTAGCGGTAAATCCGGTATGATCCATTACCAAGAGGCTGGATTTTATATCCTTTGGCAAGCAATTCGGATTGGAAAAATGCCCAGTCTTTATATAAGACATCCAGTTCGGCCTCATGCACTTTGACCGAGACAATCTTATACTGATCAACCGATGATGAATTTTTCAGGAAACTCTGTAACATGCTCCATTCCGGAATGCTGTTATAAACAGCCCTGATCCGCGTTGCTCCGGTCATGGAAAATGATGGGATAGTATGAGGTACAGATGGGTTCTGATAGGTTTGCTGGTACGGAGGGGGCGTGTTTCCAGTTGCGGCAACCGGATCTTCTATCTTGGTATCTTGCTGTCTATCGACAGTAACAGCATCATTTTGTTGTTGGACATTCCTATTCTGGTAGTTAACAGGTTTCCATTGACCACCCAGAGCATCGACGATCATTTGTGCGCCCTTGGTGTAAATTGTCCCCTCCGTCGAAGCAAAGGCGTTTGAAACCGGAATAGTTTTGACCAGCTCGACCCTTCCCAGATCTGTGCGGTACATATCCAAAAAAGATGTGTCCGGATTCGCTTTGCCGCCAGAGCGGATATCTACAACCACGACTTCATCCATGCCGTACCGTTCCCTGATCTTTCGAATAGAGGACATGGACAACAAATTCGGGTTCTTTTCCCAGACATCAGTTTGATCGGAGATATTACCCTGTGGCAGGATCATCCCCGTTGCAGGCAAGGTCGGATTTTTCATCAAAGCCTGCCATAGATAATTACGTTCCTTATTCCACAAGAACGGGCCGGAAGCATCTACCGTAAAGGGCAGGATCAACAATTTCGAAGATTTTACCCCCTCATTTTCCGAAGCTGCTTCGGGTGATCTCGCAACATTCTGACCAAAATATCCGTTAATAGCCGATGGGCGGAACCTGATGGTAAAACTGCCCAGATAGCGTTTGGTCGAAAGTTGTTCTTTTTCGATTTCAAAATCCTGAACCATGCTGGCAATCATATCTTGTGATGGAGATGGGCGATCTCCATACCCCATACGAGAGGACAATTGAGCGAACGCTTTGTTCTGCGCCTCTATAAAAGCCCTATCCCGTGCCTTGACCGAACTGGTATCCGTCACATCAACGGCAACGTTACGAACTTCGTACGGGTTATACGAAGTTTGTGCCTGAACCTCCCCTTTGATCGGGAACAGAAGAAAAATTGCAGTCAAAAGAAGAGAAAATGCTATACGGCTCATGGCAAAACGTCTAAATAATGTGGTTATCAAAGGTCATGTTTTAGGAACTGGCCTGTTTATACCTGACCTGTTTATAATAGAAAGGCCATGTTTTCAATGAAACAGAGCGCATATAAAGACTCCGGCGTTGATATCGAAGCGGGCGATGCCTTGGTCGAGAGAATAAAACCTATGGCAAAATCTACGCATCGCGCTGGAATCATGGGCGGTTTAGGTGGTTTTGGCGCATTATTTGATGTGAAGGCCGCCGGATACCAAGATCCAGTGATTGTCTCTTCCACAGACGGTGTCGGCACCAAGATCCGCGTGGCGATTGACTGTAATATCCATAATACTGTTGGGGTTGATCTGGTAGCGATGTGTGTCAATGATCTGATCGTTCAAGGGGCAGAACCGCTGTTCTTTCTTGATTACTTTGCATCATCCAAACTCAATGTTGATGTTGCCGCAGATGTCGTATCAGGCATTGCCGAAGGGTGTCGTCAGGCTGGATGCGCGTTGATTGGGGGAGAAACCGCTGAAATGCCCGGCATGTATGCCGAGGGTGATTATGACCTTGCCGGATTTACTGTTGGGGCGGTAGAACGCAATAAAATGCTGACTGGCCAGCATATTCAGGAGGGAGATATTGTCCTTGGTCTTGCCGCCAGCGGGCTTCATTCCAATGGTTTTTCTCTGGTTAGAAAATTGATCGCCGATCAATCGCTTACCTATCAGTCTCCTCTGCCTTACGATACGGATCGTAAAATTTCGGATGAGGTTCTAATTCCAACCCGCATTTATATTAAATCCCTATTGCCTTTGGTTCAAAACACCTCCCTGATTAAAGGGTTGGCCAATATCACAGGAGGAGGCCTGCTCGAAAATATTCCCCGCGTCATCCCCGAAGGCCTTGCCATTGATCTGGATGCGTCCGCTTGGGAGTTGCCTCCTGTTTTCCGCTGGTTAAAGCAAGCCGGACAGATTGGAAATGAGGATCTGGCTCGTACTCTCAATTGTGGAATTGGTATGGTGGCTATCGTCCGTGACGCCGATGTTACTGAAGTTATCAAGCTTCTGACCGATGCCGGAGAAACCGTTTTTTCGATTGGGAAAATTCTTACCAGTCCCCGCGAAACCCGGGTTCATATCCATCATATGGAAGAAAACTGGAACTAATATGTCTCAGCCCCTTTCCTCAAATAAGGACAAGATCGGACTGGCTGTTTTAATTTCAGGTCGTGGCAGTAACCTTCAATCCTTGATTGATGCCTCAAAATCACCGGACTATCCTGCTGAAATCCGCCTTGTCTTATGCAATATTCCAAATGTCTATGGAATTGAACGCGCCAGACAAGCAGGAATACCAGTTTCCGTTATTCCGCATAAAGATTTTGCAACGCGGGAAGATTTTGAACGCGCCATGCTAAATGCTATGAAAGATTATGACATTGATCTGGTTTGTCAGGCTGGGTTTATGCGCATTCTAACTCCTGTCTTCATATCGGCATGGGGGCGTCGCCTTATCAATATCCATCCCTCTTTGTTGCCAAAATTCAAGGGTCTTCACACTCATGAACGCGCTATTGAAGCTGGTGAGACCGAGGCGGGGTGTACCATTCATTATGTCACGGAAGGGGTAGATGAAGGCGAAGTTATCTTGCAGCACCGCGTTCCTGTTCTTCCCGATGATACCCCAGAGAGCCTTGCAGAACGTGTTCTGGGACAAGAACATCTCGCTTATCCGGAAGCTGTCCGCTTACTAGCGATTGACATTCTGGAAAACAAAAAATATTCCGCACACTAGTCCTCTCCCTCATATACGCATTATTAATGTTTTTATCCCAAGGTATAGTTTGGGGCAGAGGATATTTGGGAGATGTTTTCCTAGAAATGTCCGTTTGCAAAACAGACTTAGACTAAACAATTTTTTATTTATCCATCCATTATTCAGGCGCGTTATACGCATGTATCACCATATATATCATCACGCTTTGACATCCAGTTCCATTTGCAAATCGTTGCGTTCCAAGCAGCGTTCCCTCGTTGCATGCCTTTGCTCGCTATTTGTTTTCTGGGTATTGATCGGGAACTGTTCCCCTGCCTTGTCACAAATTATCTCTACGACACAGTCAAACGAGGATGTCCATTCTTCTCAATTTGCTCAAATGGGAACTCCCAATGCACCCCGCTCATATTCTTCAACAAAAACTGTGGCGGCTCCATCTTCTGTGCAGTATTCAGGCGCGATCCTGAGTGACTTTACAGAGAGCCTCAAACTGAAGAACCGTTTTTATGTGATTGAAGATCCCAAGCAATCCATATCAAAAATGCAGGTCGCAACAATTATTCGTACAGGAAAGCTATCCGAATATATCTGGACTTCAGACCATTACAATATGGGATACAAAGGGACGTCGGCATGGCTGGTTTTTCCTATTTCAAGTATCAGTGACTTCACCAACTGGAAGCTTAGCTTTGGGACGCAGTTCGAAGGCCGTTATTCGACTCTCAAAACCTTCTCCATTTTTAATATGGCCACTGATAAATATATGTATCAGACGGACACGCTCAACCATCCATCCAAAATTGTTCCGCAAACCTTCAGGATCGAGGCGTTATCCCAGAACACAACTTATATAGTTGCCTATATTAAAAGCCCCCCGGCAATCTTGACTATAATATCTCCAGAAATTATCAATCCCCGCACAGAAACCCCTCTTCAGATTTGGAAAGAATGGATTGTTACTGCGCTATCACTTGCCGGTTTCATTTCGCTTCTGGCAATCTTCAAGGCTACACGCAATACGTCTTATGTCTTTTTAGCCATCATCTGGCTTTTGATTTTTATCCAACACCAACTGGTTACGACCTTTCTCTATGTTGATATTATAGAGAACGATATGCTCATTCCGTTGACGTGGACATTTATTCCGTTTTTGTTGTTAGCTGCTTTATGGACCTCGCCAGGAGCAAGGGATGATTTGCCTCCTGCGCTAATTATTGGTGCCGCCTGTCTATTTATGATTTCCTCGATCACTGGGCTGATCCTGATGCATCCAGCTCCAAGTCTCTCCGCCTTTCTACTCTATATGCCACTTGGATTGTCCTGCATATTGATCACTTTTTCCACATGGCCTTTTATCATCGCGGGGAGACGCACAGAATTACTCTGTCTTGCTACATCATCCCTATTTCTAGGCCTAATGGTGTTATCGATTGCCGTCATATCTCTGGGATTTATAGCTGACAATTCTTTTAACCTGATGATGGGTGAAATTTTTCTATCCTTATCTATTCTTTCGTCCGCCCTTTTCTCAAGTGGGCGCAAAGAGTCCGGAACAACTCTAAGAAACTTGATCGTCAAAAATGACTCTTATGAAGATGATAGAAACTCAATAGAATCTTCCCCTCTCAAAGAAGCCAAGGAACTTTCTGAACATAAGCGACTAATTCAAGTTCTCGAAAAAGAACGTCAGAATATGGCAGAGATGCAATTACAAACAGCGCGACAAACCGAAGAAATGCGCAAATCTAAAGAGGCTGCCGATGAAGCGAATCGGGCCAAATCGGCATTTCTGGCCATTGTGAGCCATGAGATTCGTACCCCGATGACTGGTATTATGGGTATGATCCGATTATTGCAAGATACACATATCACAAAAGAACAAAGGGAATATGTTTCGACCATTAAAGATTCCGGTGATGCCATGCTGGCTTTGCTGAATGACATTCTGGATTATGAGAAGATTGAAAGCGGCAAAATGGAGCTCGAGATTCTCAACTGTGATATACGGCGTCTTGCCCGTAGTATTCATACGTTGATGAGTGGCCATGCTGCGTCCAAAAATGTTGATTTAGTTCTAGAACTGGATCCTGCTGTTCCAACATGGATCAAATGCGACCCAACCCGTTTGCGTCAGGTCATTCTCAATCTTTTGAATAATGCCATTAAGTTCACGGGCAAGGGCGCTGTCTATTTGCGCCTGCGAAATCTCACCAGTGATGAACTGTCCGCGCAAGGCATATACCAGCTTTACTTTGCTGTTCAGGATTCAGGCATCGGAATTAGTCCGGAAGCACAAAGAAAGCTCTTTATGCCATTCTCTCAGGCCAATACCAGCATTACCCGCAAATATGGTGGAACAGGCCTAGGGCTGGCTATTTGTAAACGCCTGATCGAAACAATGGGTGGTGGAATCAGCATTAGCAGCAAAGAAGGAGAAGGCAGCACTTTCTTCTTTACCTTGAATTTGCCAAGCGGCGAGGAAGATGCGGATGACCAATCCGGTGCCGCACAACAGGAAATTTCAGAGTCTTTATCTCAAGGATTTTCCAAACATCTGCATATCTTGATTGTGGATGATAACGGCATCAATCAGAAAGTTCTGGCAGGATTTATTTCAAAACTCGGGGGCGGATACAAAACTGCCAGCACGGGGCAGGAAGCGCTTTCCCTCCTTTCTCAAAATCATTTCGACTTAATTCTGATGGATATTGAGCTTCCGGATATGAATGGTATGGAAGTGACACAAAAAATCAGAGGGCTCAATCTGAAAAACAAGTCTTCCATCCCCATTTCAGCCCTTTCGGGAAATGTCGGAGATGATGATATAAAGGCCTATATTGCTTCAGGTATGAATGATTTTGCGCCAAAACCTATTACGCTCGAGAAACTGTCCGAATTGATGCACAAAGCAGATCACAAATTTCCGTTTCAATGGAATCTGGATTTGATCTCTGCGGATACCATAGCTCCAGCGGAAGAAATACAACTCCCAAAACAAAGTGATGACCTTCCCTCTTCTTCATCTTTAGAAGATACTTACGATGCACCTGAAAATCTGACCATGTCCGCAGATGAAATTGATCCGTTCGTAACCGTGGAACAAATTGAGCCTGCGCCCTCTACTGAAGACCACTCCCTGATCGAAACAGATGTCAGCTTTCTTGGCCTTGACGATGTGGATCTTGATGAGGACGAAGATTCTTTTGCTATGGCGGTTCGAAAATTTGAGGAGCAAGAAAGCCAGAAAAAATCTATGGATCAAACCGAGCTTGATCCAAATTCCGTGGCCGCCTATGGACTGGATGAGGAAATGCTC
This sequence comes from Alphaproteobacteria bacterium CG1_02_46_17, assembly GCA_001871905.1. GTDB lineage: Bacteria > Pseudomonadota > Alphaproteobacteria > Micavibrionales > Micavibrionaceae > UBA1573. The sequence goes on from MNUG01000040.1 coordinate 14,382, forward strand.
AAATCCCTGACAACAGGTCTCCCGCCTGAAGTTATGCAGGACATTCTTGTCGGGTTTTATGAAAAAGCTGACGAGCTGGTTGCCGCAATCGGCATGGCCTATCTGGAAGGCAACGCCAAGGATCTTAAGGCCAGAGCCCATGAACTTAAAGGAATGGCAGGAAACTTCGGTTTCCGCACTGTAAGCTCCATGTGTTCCACGATTGAGGCAGCCGCCAAGGACGATCAACTGGCCGCCGCCAAAAGCGATGTGGAACATTTGGGCGAGACCTACGCCATGTCCAGAGGTCATTTATCCCAATGGCTTGCAGAAAAACAATAATTTACGATTTTTGATCTTGCGTTCCAGTTCTGAATTGTGTAGTTTCTGGCTCGCTTTAGAGGATTGGGGCGTCGCCAAGTGGTAAGGCACCGGTTTTTGGTACCGGCATTCGTTGGTTCGAATCCAGCCGCCCCAGCCATCTAATCATCAGTTTTCCGTTTCATGAGAACAATATCCCTGTTAGCCCCGTAATTTGGACGGTATTGGCGCATACGGGCATTACCAGCATAAAGTTTGAGTTCTTCGCAACTTCTTGCGAAGAACTACTTCACTAATCCCTGTAAAATCTCTGTTAAACAGAGAATAAGAAGAGATAGAGAATATTCCACCGAAATCACGCTGCTGAACACGCCTATCTATAGCTGATCACCACACACACCGCGCATTTAATCTCACATCTCTATACTTACACCACCACTCTACCTTGTCAGTTTACATCTGGTCCATTCACTTTTTATGGTCAGGGCCTAACAACTCTTTAACAAGCGGCGCGATATTTTCAACCATAACGGCGACCCCCTTCTGGTTGGGATGCATCCCGTCCGTTTGATTCATTTCAGGTGACAGGGCGACTCCTTCCAGAAAGAATGGGTAGAGGCTCACATCATATTCTTTGGCTAGATTTGTATATATTTTATTGAAATTTCCACGGAAAAGTATGGAATATTGAGCTGGAGCTCGCATCCCTGCAAGAAGAGTTGGGATATTCTTCTGGCGGAGCTGTTCCAGAATACTGGCCAGATTTTTTTTTGTAGAGTCAACAGGAAGACCGCGTAACATATCATTCGCCCCCAAGGCCACAATGACGAGGTCAGGAGTTTGGTCTCCCTCCAAAGCCCACTCCAGACGGGATAACCCGCCCGCGGTTGTGTCACCCGAAACACCGGCATTATCAACCTGAACATCCAGTCCATCTTCTTGTAAGGCGATTTGCAATTGTTCCGGAAAGCCTTGGCCGCCTTCCAGCCCATATCCGGATGTCAGGCTATCCCCCAGAACAACAACCCGTTTGCTGGCAGCATGGGCAGGGTTAATCTCCATAAGGAAGAAGGATATAAGGAGGGCCGCCATAAAAATGGTTCCCCACAGTATCCTTTCTGTTGATTTAAACCTAGTTTGATCTATGTCATGGATGTATATTTGCGCACGCGCCGCGCGAGTATAGACAGGTACAAAAACAGGCTGTTTCATGCAAAATCTCCTTCAATTAGAATCTATATCAGTTTCCCTTACAAACAATGGGCAAAAAATTTCTATCCTTGACCGAATTAGCCTTGGCATCCCGCAAGGGAAGATGGTGGCGATTGTAGGCCCTTCTGGTTCAGGCAAAACCACCCTGTTGATGGCGTGCTCCGGATTGATCCCTGTATCGTCCGGACATATAGCTTTTGATGGTACAAAACTTCCGCTCGGGGATGAGCAGGCCATGACCTCATGGCGCCAGAAAAATGCAGGGATCATCTTCCAGAATTTTCATCTTCTTCCATCGCAGACTGCCCTTGAAAATGTTGCGATATCTTTGGAATTGCGCGGTGATAAGGATGCTTTTGATAAGGCGCGGGAGACACTGCATCATCTAGGGTTGGGACACCGGCTGGATCACCTTCCAGGAGCTTTATCTGGGGGTGAACAACAACGTGTGGCCTTAGGGCGTGCAATTGTAGGAACTCCACCGCTTCTGCTGGCAGATGAACCGACAGGAAATCTGGATCAGGAAAATGGTCACCATGTTATGGAGCTTTTAGAAAATCAGGTCCGGCATCACGGAACAACACTTCTGCTTATTACGCATGATCCCGTATTGGCTGCGCGGTGCGATATGCAGGTTCATATTCTTGATGGAGGTATCAAAGATATTTCAGGGACAGGAAAAACAGTATGACCTTTGCCAATTCCCTTCTGGCTTTGAAATGGGCTCTGCGGGATATCCGGGGGGCTTGGTCGTCTTTCTCACTGGTTCTGGTGTGCCTTGTCATCGGCCTTGCCGCTATCACAACTGTTCATATTACTGCGGGTAGCGTCCTCGGAAGTATCCAGAAAAACAGCAGGACAATTCTTGGCGCTGACTGGATTGTCAGACAGATATATAGCCCCGTAGGAGAGAAAGAACGCGATTGGCTGAAGGATAGAGGTGCGGTTATATCAGAGACAGCAGAAATGCGCCCGATGTTGATTAACCCTGTAACAGGGGATTCCGCACTGGTGGAATTGAAAGTCGTAGATGACCTTTATCCCTTGTATGGATCATTCACTCTGACCTCCGGGAACTCTTTTTCTGGCAGTACGGCAAACGGCATTATTCTGGAACCATCATTGCGGGGACGGCTTAATCTCAATGAAACAGGGATGCTCCAATTAGGAACGCTGAAACTCCATGTTTCAGGCTGGATTGCCAATGAGCCGGATCGCGCAGGTTCCGGACGTTTTGGTCTGGCTCCACGCGTTATTATATCATGGAAAGATTTTCTGCGGTCTGGGCTTTCGACCCCCGAAAGCCTGATCAGTTATGATTTGCGTGTTAAATGGCCGGAAGGCGGAGAACCCCGCGCCGATGAGTTCAAGGCAGCCTTTCCCCAGTCCAGTTGGCGGCTTACGACCCATGATAATGCCTCGCCACAAATCCAGCGTTTTGTGAATAACACGCTCCAATTCCTGACATTGGTGGGGTTATCAGCCTTATTAATTGGCGGGATAGGCATTGCAAACGGGTTAAAGGCCTATTTCGAAACCCGTCTGACATCGATTGCTATTTATAAAATGATTGGAACACCACAGCCCATCTTGCGAGGTGTTTACGGATGGCAGATTGCCATCCTGACTTGCATTGGAACATGCATAGGACTTGTGATTGGCGCAGGATTGACATGGGTTGGTTTCAACCTTGTGCGCGATATGTTGCCATTTCCGGTCGATATTATTTATACCGTAGAGGCAATTGGCGTTCCTGCCATCTTCGGGATATTGACCATGTGCCTGTTCTCATTATGGCCATTTGGGCAGGCCGAACGGACCTCCCCTCTTGTTTTATTCCGGCACGGAGCGGTGGATGTCGGGCAACGCCCCTCTGCAGATATTCTGATAATACTGGCAGGAGTCGCGGTCGCACTCTCCGTCTTTATTTTTACGATGGCGACAGACCGACTATTTGCTCTGTCTTTTATCATGGGGGCGTTTATTTGCTTTCTGATATATGCAGGAATCGGGCATCTTGTCCGTATTCTGGCTGCCCGTCATGCGAGTTCTGCATCTTTGATGATCCGTCTTGCGTTGACAAATCTGGGGGGGCCACGCAATGCAACGGTTCTGACGCTTATATCAATCGGGATCGGACTAACTGTTCTGGCTTCCGTTACCTTGGTTGACAGAAATATGCGTGGCATATTAACTGAAAATATGCCGAGCGATGCTCCATCTTTTTTCCTTCTGGATATCCAACCCCACCAGAAAGATAATTTTATAAAACAATTAAACGAATGGCCCGATGCCCGTAACCTGATCATGACGCCGAACCTTCGCGGACGAATAAAATCTGTCAACGGTATTCCGGCGGAACAAGCTTTGAAGGATAATCGGGAACGCTGGTTGTTACAAAATGACCGTGGGTTTACCTACTTATCCTTAGCAATTATGGCCAACCAACCGGCACATAGCAAAGTGACATCCGGCACATGGTGGCCTGTTGATTATAAGGGGCCGCCACTGGTTTCTGTTGTCGATGATGTGGAAAGGGGGTTTGGTGTAAAGCCGGGGGACACTATCACAGTAACGATATTGGGGCGCGATATTACAGCCACGATTGCCAATGTTCGGGAGGTCAATTGGACAAGTTTTACAATTAATTTTGCGATTACATTCGCACCGGGGACATTGGAATCTGCACCGCATAACTGGTTGGCGACTGTGATTGCACCGCCTGACTCCGAGGCTGATTTACAACGTGCCATCAGCAAGGAATTTCCGAATATTTCAATGGTGCGTGTGTCAGAAGCTGTCAAATCCATTCAGGATATTCTGGGGCAGATGGTCATGGCTGTGCGCATCATGGCTATTCTTGCCCTTGTCACCGGAATATTCGTATTGGCTGGGGCATTGACCGCAACACGTTCCCAACGCGCTTATGATGCTGTTATTCTCAAGGTTATGGGGGCTCCACAATCCTTGTTACTCAAGGGGCTTTGTCTGGAGTTTGCATTGCTCGGAATTATTGCCGCCGGACTGGCCGGGGGACTGGGGCTGGCTATCAGCTGGGGAATTATGGGGCCATTGATGGATCTTGGCTGGACATTTTATCCGGCAACTGCCGCGCTGATTGTTTCTGGTGGGTTTGCTGTGATATTTATTGCAGGCATTGCAATCCTGCATTCAATTCTAAAAAGTCCTGTTCGTGGATATCTTCAGGACGAATAGAGGCATTTATAAATTCAAGCTTGCGCCGCCCGAATAAGGAAACGTGTTAAAAACAATGTGGGAAGCATCATCCCCATCCAGCAAACAAAACAGTGCCCCGCGTTGTCCCAAGACCCCAATCAATTCAAATACAAAAAAACTCTATTCGTTTCAGAATAGAGCTGTCAAGAGCAATGCAACCTTCGATAATCATTCTCGCATCCTACTCTATAGTCCAAGAAATATCATATGCGCGCATCGCATCCAGATAGGCAGAGAGAGGTATCAGGTCAACGCATGCCATAGCTCCGGTTTTGTTCATCGTCCCTCTGGAAAGTTCCATAGCCAGAATCTCCGAAGGAATACAGGGAATGTTCGGCCCATGACCTGAATTGGTCAGAATGCAAACGGTTACAATTTTGGTTTTTCCATCTGCCCCGATACCTTTCATCGTCATATGAAAGCCGCTCCGGTTTGACCCAAAAACATCGAATATCTTTGCAATTTTCGAGAAAAGCCCCGCCATAGGGCGCAAATTACTGATCACTCCCCATCTTGTGAGCCATGATAAGCTCCATAACCCTATATGAAGAAGGGGAACCTCGAGTCCGGCTCGAAACCTTATGGTTTTAAGATCAGGGTACCGTTCGGGGAACAGTTCCAGATCGGGTACATCACAATTTCCCAAAAGTAGCCATCCCAATTCAGGATATTTGTGAGCCGACATATCCTGCCAACCAAAAATATTTTGTTTCCGCCCATCAATTACAGTCATAAACGGCTTTCCGGCATAGCCAAGAATTGCTGCAGTAGTTGCAATTCCAGGATTTGTTCTTTGTGCCGTTGTGATGGCATAATCCAGTTCTTCCAGTTTTTGAAAATCGGCCTTGTGGTGATCGATAATAGCTGATGTCAGGCAGGGGACAGAGCTTGCACCACTAACGACCAGCACCCCCGCTTCCTTTGCTGCGTCATTAAGATTCTGGATGTTTTTGACAAATTCCCGTCCATCGGCAAGGTCTATGTAGTGGCATTTATGACGGATACAAGCTTTTGCAACTTCATATCCCTGCCCCTGAAATGGCCCGGAGGTATGGATAACGATGTCGGGATTTAATCTCGCCAACTCTTTATCAATAGGCATGTTGATATCAAGGACAGCCCATTCCATCCCCAGTTCTGTTGCAAGTTCTTTTGCCTTTTCTACCGATCGTCCTGCGATAATAAGATGGATATTTTCTTCCCGCACCAATCGACGGGATATCAGGCTTCCGAAATTACCGTAACCACCGATGATGAGAACACGGGATGTCATTTCTGATTCATTCTCATTTTATGTTTCATACTTTACCTCAAACCGTCCCTTATACTCATACACCTTACCCCATAACGGATGAACAATCTGCATAAACATATCAAACGTATTGTCGTCTATTGGTGTTTCTTCGGCGTATCCCTTTCCAATGAGTAAGGAAAGCGGCAACGGAATAAAAATTCCGTATAGATGAAATACATACCCTTTATGTTTTAATTTAACCTTGCCGTCTTCCCAAAAGTAACCCATGCGCCATCCAACCCCATAGCGCATAATCTCGACGACCTCGTTATATTTTATTTGAACCATTCGGGAGGTGAAATTATAAGATTTTCGGCCTTTGAAACTAAATATACGATTGAAATGAAAGTATTTTGTATCCTTGCCACTCTCGAAAAAAACCGTAACCTTGACATCCTTTTCAGTATGCGGTGGAATTCCGCGCATCATCCAAAATAAAGGGGACATCCATCTGATTGGCCCAGCGCAGAATGTATCTAATACCCCTTCGGCCGTCACATGATCATGGGTATATGGGCGGTTTGCGTAATGCTTTCTAACAACAGGAGGAAGATCATCCCATGACCTGCCGAATATGGATTTGAAGATTGGTTCTTTTTCGATCATACCGGACGGCTCACCATCAAATAGAATATAACAACCAGCCCCAGAAAAGCAGGCCAACCAAGAATAAACCATATCTTGAAAAGACGGTTATATCTCTCTGGCAATGGCGCGCCAGTTTCCACCGCCTGTTTCAACATTTTCTTCAGCTCTATTTGTATCCATATAACGGGAATCCAACAGGCTCCAGCAAGGGCATAGAGCGCATATGTCCAGATCAGCCACGAAGAATTCCAGTCATGTCCGGCAAGATTGATTAATACTATTCCTGAGAGGGGCTGGAAAATAACAGCCGGAAAAGTAAAAATATAATCAGCCATGACCGTACTTCTGGCTGCGTAGTATTTTTCATGGATATCGTCTGTAAAAAATGACCGGAGCATGAAGAATGCTGTCCCTATTCCTGTTCCAAAAACAATGGTCGAGCTTATAATATGAAGTGTTTTAACAATCAGATACCAGTCCATGCTATTTCCATCAAATCGGTTCGGTTCCTGTGTTAATAATATCAATATACTGCCTATATATAAATACTTTATGACGACTTTTCCGGTTATATATTACGGGGAATTAGCGCAAAACATGGCCCCGCTCAAGCGGAGGGCTCACCGTGTCGATGCATTGCAGAAATCCCAAGCCCTTTTGCAACACTGGAAAATTTATCTCCTCTGACTAAAACTGCCTCGGGGAACGCTCTTTGCATAGCTTCATAGAAACCAGGGAGCCCTGTACTTCCTCCAGTCATAAATACTGTGTGGATATCACTTGTATCTATACCGCCAGCATGAGTAACCGTCTTTTTAGCGACATCAACGATTTTATCTATTTCTGCTCTGGCAGCTTCTTTTAAATCCAGAGAGGTCAAATTTAATAACCATCCCTTTTCAACAAAATCCAGGTCAAGAGATGTCGTTCCAGATTCGGAAAGACTTATTTTAGCCGCCTCAACAACACCAGCTAATTCGTGTCCTCTGTGAGATCCAACAACGGCAATCAACCTGTCCACAGTAGATTTTGAGGCAGATTGTCTATATAGGCCGCGTAAGAACGCCTTATTTCTTGGAGTGTATAATGTATTTATGAGATGCCAAGTTGCTAACGTATGATATGGACTGACTGGCATATCCAGGCCCCCTATTAGTTTACTCTTATAACCCATATCAGGCATAATCGACTTCAAGCTGAATTTCCTGTCAATATCTGTCCCTCCAATGTGCACCCCGGAATTAGCGAGGATATCTGCCTTCCTATCATCCTTTGAACGATTTGCAGGAGATAATCTTATCAACGAGAAATCCGAAGTGCCCCCTCCAATATCTGCGACAAGGACAAGCTCTTCTTTTGTAAGAGTTGACTCATAATCACGCGCAGCAGCAATAGGTTCATATTCAAAAAATACGCTTCGGAAACCTTCTTTCATGGCCGCCTTTTTTAACTCATTCTCTGCTCTTTTATCAGCCTCATGGTTATCGTCCACGAAAAATACTGGGCGGCCGAGCACAACATCGTTCAATTCTTCTTGTACTTTGTTCTCACAAGTTGATTTTATATGTCTCAAGAACATGCCAATGACATCACTAAAATTAACGCGCTCGTACCCAACTTGTGTCGATTCTTTAATAAGGTCAGTTCCCAAAATTGATTTGAGAGACCTCATCAGACGTCCTGAATATCCTTCAAGATATTCATTGATGGCAGTGCGACCAAAAACAGTCCTGTTCTCCTCTACATTGAAGAAAACAGCGGTTGGAATGGTGACGTTATTCCCCTCCAGTTCAATTAAGGTGACCTCCCCTCCTTGAGCAATCGCAGCCGCAGAGTTTGACGTTCCAAAATCAATACCAATCTTGCCTGATGACATACCGATCACCTCATGGGATAAAAATTTATTCAATAGGTGATGATCGAGAATCTCAATATTATGGGTTTTTCTATCTGGTGGCTATTTGTCCTGATAGGCGCGCACTACAATGTTACGACCGCCTTCTTTTGCTTTATAAAGAGCAGAGTCAGCCAGCTTTATGTAATGTTCCACATTCTCTTGATCACTCAACGGCCCCTCGGCATAGCCGATGCTGGTTGTAAAGCTTAGCTGCTTATCTTCACCATCCTCTTTATATGGGCAGGCTTCTTTTTCCGCCACTAAACGAAGCCGATCAAGCACAACATGCGCCTTTTTTGCGTCAGTATTGGTCAAAAGAATTACAAACTCTTCCCCCCCCATACGGGCGATGACATCAGAGGGTCGAAGTGCCTTCCTAAGTATTTCTGAAAAATGCTTGAGAACCAGATCTCCCACATCGTGCCCGTAAGTATCATTAACCGTCTTAAATTTATCCAGATCACAGACGGCCAATACAAATTTTTTCTTCTCACGCACCGCCGAGCTATGGTGAGCTATAAGATCACTACTGAATGCTCTTCTGTTTTTTAAGCCGGTTAAGGGGTCCTCAAGTGCCTGACGAGTGAGGTTAGCATGTGCCTCTTCAATTCTTTTGACAAGAGGCCGGAAAATAAATAATGCCTCTAGAAGAATAAGCAAAATAATTGCGATTGTCATGTTTCTTTGCATAGAGGAGATCGTATTAATATCTTCCACCTGACTTTGTTGAAAATCAGTAAGAGCATTTTGAAGTCGGTTTATTATTTTATTTTGCGACAAATCAACAATTTGCTTTAATGCCATTTGACGTTGTGGACTGGAACTATCACTGGTATATGTCAAGAAGAACTCTGAGGCTGCGATAAAATCTTTCAAAATCTCTTCAAGCGGAGCTGCGCTTGATTGCATAGCCTCTTTTAACTGATCTGTTGCTGGGCTTTTCAAGCGGCTATCATCGGCATAATAAGAATACAGTCTTCCGTTTACGCCTTTCAACTTTTCGATTGAATTGACCATAAACGTCCGGTCGAACTCTTCCTTATTCGTATAGTAGGAAGTTGCGTATCTCTCTATCTGACCGACCAAAGATACTTCATACCCTATATCAAACGAAATCTCCGCAGCCACAATCCCCCGCTCAACAACGCGCGACGTAATGTAGTGGCTGAGTAGCGTCAATATTATGATAAGAGAGAGTGCGAGGACGTATCCTCTGGTTAATAAGGACGTGTTAATAGTGCTATCTTCATAAAAAAAGAGCAGGCTTTCGTAGAGCTTTTTTAGCTTTCTATAAGCAACATTTTTCATTTGGTGCTGCCATCTATAATCATCTAGGAGGTCGGGGCGCTTTTAGGGTTTTGAAATTGAACATAGAACTGGTCTAAGATCGGCAGTATATTGATAGTTGCAAGAGTGTCAAGTTTCATTGACAGAATCCCCTTAAATTGGTTCAGGTTGGATCGCTAAGGGCCATAGCCTCCCAACGGAATGGCTGGGAGGCCTTATTCCATATGCGGAAAAGACTGAGACAAAAAGGTAATCTTATTTGTGCGGGAAGAAATTATCCTCACCATGTCTTTTCGTCACATCGGATATCCAACCCCGATTCTCAAGATACCACATTACAGTTTTTCTCAAACCAGACTCGAAATCATGATTTGGACGCCAGTTCAATTCGCGTTCAATTTTTGTTGAATCAATAGCGTAGCGGCGATCATGTCCTTTACGGTCTTCAACATGTGTTATTAAATTTTCATAGGGCTTCCCATCAGTCCGAGGACTGTTTTTGTCCAGAATAGAGCAGATCATCCGCACGACATCAATATTCTTCATCTCGTTTGATCCGCCAATATTATATACTTCGCCGATCCGCCCTTTTTCCAAAACTTTACAAATGGCCTGACAATGGTCGGTCACATACAACCAATCCCGTACATTTTGTCCATCTCCATAAACTGGTAACGACTTGCCATCCAGAGCATTCCTGATGATCAGCGGGATCAGTTTTTCGGGGAATTGATACGGCCCATAATTATTGGAACAATTGGTTGTTAAAACAGGAAGTCCATAAGTATGATGATATGCCCTGACCAGGTGGTCAGATGCTGCTTTTGATGCAGAATATGGGTTGTTTGGACGGTAGCTACTTTCTTCGGTAACGGGCGGCATTGTTTCCAATAAGGAGCCATAGACTTCATCCGTTGAAATATGTAGAAAGCGGAAATTCTGTTTTGCGTGTTCTGCTTGCCTTGACCACCAATGATGCGCCGCTTGCAACAGGCGATTGGTTGCAACAACATTGGTCTGGATAAAGTCTTCTGGTGCGTGAATTGATCGGTCCACATGACTTTCGGCGGCAAAATTTATAATGGCGCGGGGATCATATTTTTCGAGCAAAGATGAAATCAGATGTGTATCTCCAATATCACTCAAAATAAACTCGACATTTTCCGTCTGCAAAGAATCTTCCAAGGAACTAATGTTTCCAGCATAGGTCAATTTATCAATCACGACAATTGGGTCGGTTTTCTGGTCAGGCGATTGGGTGAGCCAATGGCGCACAAAATTCGACCCTATAAATCCGGCTCCACCCGTTACAAAAATCGTCATAAGCCTATTCCGTAGAATTTGATATAGAATGACTTATGTGCTTATATATTCCGTGAGGAAAATCAAGTCGAAAGCTGAACCTCCAAGAGAAAATAAAGAGAACCACTATAAGGCCGGTCGCAGATTCCTACCCGGCATGAACCAAAACAAGGAAATAACTATATGAAAACTCTTGTTATTTGTTCCGGTGGGCTAGACTCAGTGACGCTCGCCTACAAGATTTCCCGTGAACATACTCTATCTGGACTATTATCCTTTGATTACGGGCAGCGCCACAAAAGGGAACTGGGTTTCGCCAAAGAATGCGCCGATGATCTCGGTGTTCCGCATTTTCTTATAGACATCACATCAATCGGCGCAAAGTTAACAGGCTCCTCATTGACCGATGATCTTGATGTGCCTGACGGGCATTACGCAGAAGAAACCATGAAGATTACTGTCGTACCAAACCGTAACGCAATTATGTTGAGCATTGCCTATGGTCTAGCGGCGGCTCAAAATCTTGACGCTGTCGCAACGGCAGTCCACGGTGGGGACCATTTCATCTATCCGGATTGCCGACCCGGATTCATTGAAAGCTTTGCCCACATGCAAAACCATGCCCTTGATGGATTTTGGAACGTCCAACTTTACACGCCTTTTTTACAAACAGGGAAAGATCATATTACTGCCGAAGGAGCAAAACTGGGGGTCCCTTTTATAAAAACATGGTCTTGTTATAAAGGGGGAGATATTCATTGTGGACGGTGCGGCACATGCGTCGAACGCCGTGAAGCCTTTGATCTGGCGGGGATCAATGACCCAACCCTATATGCTGATAACACATTCTGGAGGAACGCTATCGCAAAACGGGCCAAGTCGTTATAAAAAAAGAGGGATCATAATCCCCCTTTTCTCTCTCCTGATGAATCTTTTATTACATTTTCAAAACACTGAAGTAATGGGACATGTCTTCTTCCATACAAGATCGATCATAATCATAATCGCGAGAGGACGTAACCACATTGAGGATTTCTCCATCTTCATCGACGCTTTCAATAACGACCGGATGCCCCCATAATTGATGCATATACATTAAGACATCAGGTGTCACCCCGTCATCCAGAACTTTGCCATTCCTGACATAGTGTCTAAGGATCAGTGCTCTGTCAGTTCGTTCATGACAGTCGTGAACTCGTATATCAGGGATCATATCAGTGATTTTGTTATCCTTTGCCAGCGCCCTTCTCAGATTTTCATATCCGTCATGATCATGTATGGCACCTATTTCGTACAATTGCTCCGATTTATCATCAATAGTCGTGAAAAACTTGAAATTTCTCATCACTTCGGGCGATAGATATTGGGTAATCCCCTCGTGATCGTTATGATGGAAGGCAGCATACTTGATATTTTCCCACCATTTCCCGTTTCCGGCAAACTCCGGAAACCATTTCTTATCCTCTGCGGTTGGCTCCATGGAAATTCGTTTAATATCATCAAGTATTGCAAATCCAAGCGCATAGGGATTAATGCCATTGTAAATCTGCCTCTCCTTAATACTGCCATCAGGAGCCCTGAATTTTCTTGTTTCATCAAACTCAGGTTGGCGCAGAACTCCTCCATGTGACGTTGTGAATTGCAAATATGTTCCGTCATCCATTAACTTCATTTCATGTAGATCAGTCATAATCAGATAATGCGTATAGCTAGCAAATCCTTCATTAAAAACCTTAGTATGCATCTGCGGCCAGAAATATTGCGATATTTTTGAGCGCATCCGCATAATTTCCCTTGCCCAATTCGGCACATGTGGAGCCTTTTCTGCTATAAACATCAGGACATTCTCATTGTCCCGATGGGCATATTCAGGTCGCCCCTGTGCAGACTCATTAAACTCGCTATTCAACTCACTCTTTGATGTACCAGTTGATGTACCAAATTTTTTTATGGGTTTTTCGAAAATTTTATCCTGAACACGCTCCTGTTTCAGGGATTTTTGTTCCTCTATTGTCTGGTACTGTTTCGGACGTATATCCCGATAAACATCCATAAAACGCATGGCACTACAGAAATCCATGACTGTTTCAACTTCTTGCCAGCCATATTTTGTTTCGCACTCATAAATAAAATCACGGAAACGTATCAGATCATCTATAATTGTGTCTGCATCTGTATGATCTTTGAACATATAGTTATTTTTGAAAAACGCATTGTGGCCGTAACACGCATGTGCGATCACCAATTGCTGCATAAAAGGAAGATTATCCTCCATGCAATACGCAATTGACGGATTCGAATTAATTACAATCTCGAATGGCAAATGGGGATTTTCTTCGTACTCTCTTTTCTGAGCAAGGCTTTTGACTCCATTTTCCCAATGCGGAATCGATACCGGCAACCCAACATTAGCCAAAGCTTCATTCATTTGCTCTGCTGTAATTATCTGGATTTCATTGGCATGGCAGTTCAGACCATATTTTTCAGTTGCAATAATGCTAATAACCTTATCACTCAGCTCTATCCAAGTTCTGGGCAGAGAGGGATCACCCTTCGACTCTTCCTTCAGATTCACCGGATATCTCCAGTTTTTAGCCTTATAAGCATTGATAAAAATCTGTGCTCCATCCTCATAATGGGATAGAAGTTCAGAAATTTGCGCTTTATAGTCTTTTTTTTCTTCCGACATTTTTACTCCTGCCTTGTGCTCCCTGTTCTGGAGCGATCTTATTATTTTTTTATTATTTTATTTTCAGTTGGGCATCCAGGCTGGCATTTCCATTTTTGCAACCGGCGCCCCGGTTTTTTTGAAGAAATGAGAGAATACCGGGATAATATCTGCTGGCGAGGAAGCCCGCGCCATAAAGAACCTATCCGCATGTCTTTTCATACACTGCTCGTATGGTCCCCATAAATTACTTTCCGAATTTTCGGCAACCTCGACATAAAAATATCCCTGTATCAACGGAAGTTCTTCATCAAGAAGCTGGAGGCAACGACTATTGTCATTGTCCCAGTTATCTCCGTCCGAAGCTTGTGCAGCATAGATATTCCATATGCTCGGATCATATCTTTCAGCTATAATCTCTTTCATTTTTTGAATAGATGTCGAGACGAGCGTTCCTCCTGATTTTCGATCATAAAAGAAAGTATCTTCATCCACTTCATCTGCCTCAGTTGTATGACGAATAAAGACCACATCGAGTTTTTCGTATTTTGTTTCCAAAAAGGCATTCAAAAGGCCAAAGAAGCTTTTGGCAATTTCTTTGCGCTGCTCATCCATAGAACCGGACACGTCCATTATGCAAAACATTACTGCCTGTCTAACTGGGACCGGTTTTTCTATTTCACGGCGGAAATTCATTTGCTCTTCGCGCCACTTGTCACTAACCGAACCAAGCTTATTCAATGCTTTTAATTTAACATCATATCTTTCCAGCAGGTCTTTATCTACCGGACTGATCTTGTCTTCTACCGTCGGACGCACCCGTTCCAGATAGCCCTCAATCATCGATATCTGATTAACTGGCTTGTATATGTCCAGATTAGGAATCTCTTCATTCGCATAGCTCTTGACAATGCCATACTGCACCATCAAGGCCCTCAGAATATTCTTTTCTGCTATTCTGCCACGAACCAGCTCTTCGCCTTTTTTGTTGGCGAAGGTACGAGAGAGGTCCATACGGCTTTGTGGGCCTCTGGTCGCAAACCCATCAGGCACCGACTCTGTTTGAGTCAGAGACCATCCGCCTTCTTTGCTCAAATTCGGAAGCTCTGCACCTTCAAATAAGATGCTTAAAACTTCCTTGATCGAAAGCTTGACGTAAATGTAGGGGTCTTCTCCTTCACCATCGTTTGATGCCTCTCCGGGACCTACACCGCCACCGCCTCCACCTTTCGGTTTTGGGAACATATCTCCGGTATTGAATTTCTTGTTTCCTGGACGAACGACAGAATCAACACCTTCTTTGTTCCCATGATGGATTACAGGCAAACGCATATTCCTTTTGGGAATTGGAACAACAACACCATCCTTACCAAAAGTTTTGATACTGCTGTTATTGACCTGTTTCCGAATATGATCGCGGATGACGTCACTTTGACGACGTTTTACGCGATCCTCATTGTCCAAATGACGTCCACTCGGGCGCTCTTGACGCCTGTCTATAACCTTGGTCATAATTAACCTCTTTCAATTTTGTTCAATAATACTTACTCAAGAGTACGAAAAATGAACTATGAAAGACGAGGGAACAGATCCAGACTGCGGTCAATCATCGTCTTGGTGTAGCCTTTACTCTCCATATTACCCCGGAAAGAGTTACGGCTTTTGACAGACTGATCATCTTGCATCGTGGAATCTTCACGAATAATGGCCAATGCATCATCAAGAGATTTATACAAGCTGGTACGAATAACCTTGGCCATATCAGGATAGGTATCCCAGCGCATTCCGCCTTTTCCACCATTTTCAAGCGCTTCGATTTTTCTGTCCTTATATAGTCTAGTAATCGTAGCACGGAATGATTTCCCATCGGAAATTCCTGCGGCACTCTCCATTATTTTCAACTCTTGATCCAACCGATTGCGATCAATAGCCATGCCACTGGACGTTTTGTAGTGAGAGTCATCAAGCCAAGCATTCGCCTGCTTAATGTAGGTTTCGAACTTATTCTGACACAGCTCTTCACTGACATCGGAATAGGCTTCAACCAATTCCTCGCGAATGAATTTTTTATAGCTTTCTTCAAGACGCTCAACAATCAACAAGAACTTTTCTTTTTGCGCAGCAGAGAAATCTTTCTCTCCTGGAATATCTTCACGCAATGTTTTGAACAAAAGAATAGGATCCGCTTCATAAATACGTTGATGGCGTAGCGCGTTAAACGTATTACTCAGAGTCTTCATTCCAAAGCGTGTAGAAGCTCCATGAAATCCAAGCTTCTCGCTCATCCCCGCATACAGCTCCTGAATACCTGGAACTTTCTGTCCATTTCCATCAGGAACTTCACCATCTAAAACTCTTGCAACAATGTGTTTGTCATTAAATTTTTTCCACTTGTCCTCTTTACCATCATCAATCCGACTAACTACGGTAAATTCCGCAAGAATCCTCAGAGTCTCCGGGCCTATAGGATTTTTTGAATCCTCGCCTTTTGCCAGCTCCTTCTTATAGATTTTCTGCTCTTCCGATATTCTCAATGTGTATGGAACATCAATCTTTGTGATCCTGTTCATCAGGGTTCCACTTTTGGGATCTCTTAAATAATCTTGAAACTGTGCATCGTTCGAGTGCGCGATAATCAAGCAGTTCGCAGGCAGCAGACCGATATTCTTAGTCCCTGTGCATTCGCCCATGGTGGTCGCATCCAACAAAGCCAGGTGAATATCTTTTGGTGCTTCGAACATCTCAGAAAACTCGAAAATACCTTGGTTTGCATGACCCAGAGCGCCTGGAATATAGCAATCAGGGTCTGTTTCACTCAACATTACTGATGGATCAAGAGGATCATCCTGTCCGACCCTTGAAATATCGAATTTCCCTTTGACTTCCGAAATATCCTGAGTGGTTTTGTCGCCTGGTTCTAGTTTGAAAATTGCCAGTTGGTTTTCTCGTGACGGATAAACTTTTACAACGTCAAAAGCTTCTTCAAAGTCATTGTCACTATGCTTCAAACGCTTGACTGCCCAACGGGACAGGCGGGTCGTTAATGCATGGGCAGGAATTTGAGGGTATTCTTCCCGAATAAACTCTTCGTTTTCGTGGAAAATTGATAATGGGCTATCCTGATATGGAGACAGTTGCCCTGTTTTTTTACATTTCAAAACATAGATTGGCTCTTGCTCCATCAATTGTTTCAAACGCTCGACAACAGTTGATTTACCGCTCCCAACAGGGCCGCGGAAATACATAATTTGTCTTTTCTGCTGATTTCCTTTTGCGGCAGAATCGATAAAGGAGACAACCTTATCGATTTCCTTTTCCATACCGAAGAAATCCTTGAAGGCAGGATAACGGGCAACGGTATCACCGCCGAATATGAGGTTCATTCCATCTCGGCGAGCAGATGTATCGATAATCTCTGGCTCACCAATGGCTTTTCTCAAGCGTTGGGCAGGAGTGGCATAGGTACCGGGATCGGTCTTTGCAAGCTCCAGAAATTCTCCCAATGACATGGAAGTTATGGCTTTTTTATCCAGATTTGATTTTAAAGACTGAAGAAGCTTGTTTTTTGGTGCTTCTGGTGGTGTGGACACGGCAGAGTCGTGACTCTCCGGCAGAACTGCGGCTGCTTGCATAACGATATACTCCCTGTTTTATTTTATTTTTTGTTTATTTTGTTTGCTCAGCAGAAAACATAATTAATATCTAAAAATGCTTCCCGCAGGCTTACATAATTCAGGCTTAGTTCCATTGGTTTTGTTTGTCAATGAAAATTTTATTGCGTTTTTTGTTCTAATCAAACAATCAATTTATTGATTTAGCTAATATTCCTAACACTCCCCCTTGTATAGGCAGGCCTTTGTCCTACACATGAGGCTGTGTGTGCAGAAAAACTTTATACTGTAATTTTTCGGGCGGAGATTCCGGCAACATAGGTTGAAATCAAAAGGCTTATTGCCTTTTCCAACGCCCTTTTTCCCGATTTTCTTTGGCTCTGTCCGGCTTCCAGATATGAGGATTTTCCGGTTCCCCAGAGATAAACCAATCCATGAACAGACGACCATAGAATATAGCTGTCGGCCTCAATCTGCCGCGCATTTTTTCCTCTTAGATATTGTTTTAATATCATTTCCAACGGCTCGAATATTTTTTCTATTTTTTCTTCATACCAAGAGTGATTTTTTTTGCATCCTTGAATATCAGTCGTAAACAAAGCCATCCAGAACGGGTGGTATCGTTCGGAAAACCTGATGTAGCTGCACGCCAGTTGAAAAAGTTTTTCTTCAAATGTTCCGTCTTTTTTGCACGCTGTCTTTTCGAGTTTTTCAAATAACATATCCATCGTGCGGGCATTCAAATGAAGGTGTAAAACTTCCATGGCTGGAAAAATATTATAAATTGTCCCTGCAGCGTAGCCAATTTTTTCCCCAATACCTCGCGCGGTCAAAGACGACGCACCATTGACAGCTACAATATCCCATGCGGCGTCAAGGATCAGCTCTTTCAACTCTTCCCTACTATGATCGTTACGTCTGGCCACTGTGGATAAATTCTTTCATTTTTTAATTATATAATAATATTGAATATTGTTCAATATTTTATTGCGTCATCGGCCAAAATATGCCATTATTATTTTGAACATTGTTCAATATTATTAACATCCGAGGGGAAAATGGAACTAATTTTTGCACTTCTAGGACTTATGGTATTTTTGTCTCTCGTTATCCCTTGGGTTAATTTATTCAAGATCAGAGCCATTAGTGACGAGATCACAAGACTGCGCCAGCATATTTCCGACATACAGCAAGAACGGCAGCAAGCAACGTTCCGCCACACCGAGGCGGATAGTTTTGCTCCTCCCCTCAATGAGGGCGCCAGATCATTGCCTCCCTTTCTCGGGGATGAAGGAAATATAGAATATGATTATTTTGATGACTTGAACGAACTACCGAGCGAAGGTAAAAAAGAAAATGCCCTCCCATCTTCTTCTGAGAAAATCGTCAATAAATCTTCTGCTCACGGATTTGAATTTAACTTCGGCACAAAACTTCCTGTCTGGATTGGCTCTGTTTCTCTAGCTTGTGCTGCGTTCTTTCTAATCAAATTATCTATCAGTGCTGGTTTGCTCGGGCCTTTACCTCGCACCATATTGGGTTTTCTCTTTGGCTCTGGGTTGATCGCAACCGGGTATTATATTTTTTCGCGTCCCAAGATTGCAAATCATATCCTTATTGCCCAAGGCCTCGTAGGAGCAGGTCTTGTAACCCTGACATTTTGTCTTTATGCCTCGGTACATTTACACGGCTTCTTTTCACCATTGGCTGGCTTTATCGGGATGTCTGCCCTTACGGCCGGCACTATGGTTTTGTCCTTATATATGGGAGCTCCAATTGCGATCTTCGGCATGATTGGAGGCTTCCTGACTCCTGCTCTCTTTGCAACAAATAATCCTAATCCGATCGTGTTGTTTGCCTATCTGTTTATTCTTTTTGCGGGTCTGCAAGTCATTGCAGCAAAAAGAGACTGGCATATTCTTTCCTATGCTGCCTTGGCAGGCTCGCTGATCTGGGCGGGATTTACTATTCTATTCGGAAACCTTGAAAATTACGGCCCCGTTCTGTCCATTTTCCTCTGTTCGATTTGTGCCTCCGCTCTATATGGTAGCCGTCAAACTCTCATTGGGCCCGCACCATCCCCTCTACCACAAAGATTTTCTTCCGACTATCTCCCTCTTGCGGCGATAGCGGGTGCGTCCATTTTAATTCTGCTCCTGCACTCTGTTTCGGGGCTTAGCCTATTTGATTGGGGGACTATGGGCCTTGTTTCTCTTGCACTGGTTGGCTTGGCTGCAATCCGCCCCTCTCTCTACCTGAAAACTGTTGGTATTAAATTTGTAGTCGATGCTATCCTTTTTATATTCTATGCCGATCAAGCTCCTGCCGCCGATGCGTTACTGGTTCTGGGCGGAATGTTTGCGATTTATACAGTCTTGCCACATTTTATCCTGAAAACCACGCTCCATACAAAATCATGGGCTATTATCCAGATTTCTTCTGCTCTCTTGCTCTTTGTCTTGGCAAAATTTGGTGTCCCTTATGCCCCTGCTATTGAATCCGATCTCGATAAATACGGATTCTGGGGGCTGATGGCGCTTATCGGTGCTATTTTTTCATCGTTCCAGACCTATATCTGGTTGCGTGGCCGACATCTTGAAGAGATCGCAGGTTTTTATGCGATTGGGGCCACTTCTTTTTTATCTCTTGGACTTGCGATCGAGCTTGACCACACATATCTGCCCCTAGCCTTTATTGCTGAAATTACAGCCCTTTACGGCATTCGGCGTTCTCTTCATCTTTCTGTTCTGTCCCAAATGGCTTCTGTAATGATTGGTCTGGTTACTGTTTTCTACGCGGCAACTATTTTTGATTTTCTCAATCTTATGGGGACAAGTCTGTTCGATCGCAATTACCAGATGCCCAATATTTTATATATTGACCGTATCCAGCTATTGTCCCGTTATATTTTACCCGCAATTTTTTTTGCGATTGCCTATATTTTGCATCAACGATACTCACTCGATAAGAGTGAAGAAAGCCAAAGAAAAGAACACGCGCTCCATGCCTATATTTTACTAGGGGCCTCTATTCTTCTGGGATTGGCTGCTACCTATATCAGCCTGCGGCACACAGGGTTTAATTCCACCCCGTCACGGAGTGTATATTCGGAACGCCTTATCGGATTTTTCGACCGTGAAACCCTGACCCTAATTATTGCCGGACTGGGTGTAATTTTGCACCGGATAACAAAAGCAGGAATCTGTCCTGATGGTTATATAAATTCCTTCCGCTTCTGGTCATCGTTTCTGATCCTTGGATCTTTATTCCGGATCATCTATTTCGATGGCCTGATGTTCAACCCCTTATTCAATTCATCTCAGCATGTTGGGCCACATATCCTATTCAATGGAGTAACTCTGGCCTATGGATCAGGTCTGGCTCTGGCATATTACGCTATGAAGATCAAGATCGCGATTCATCACTTTCCTGCGCTTTCTTCCATTTATAAATTGGTGACTATTCTATTCCTTCTGGGCATGATTACACTTAATATCCGCCAGATTTTTCATCCGGATATTCTCTCGCACGGAAAAATTATTCCTCTCGAAATGTATAGCTATTCTGCGGCATGGCTTGTTACGGGTCTGGGGTTACTCACACTCGGGATGAAACGGCAGGATCGGGCGTTAAGAATTGGTGCGATGGTTTTTATATCCTTGACGATTATCAAGGTCTTTATAGTCGATGTCTCAAACCTTGATGGACTCTACAGGATTTTCTCCTTCCTTGGGCTGGGGGTAAGCCTGATCGGTCTCAGCATGTTCTATACACGCTACATTTCAATATTCGGGAAGCAAACCGATGAGGTCTCTTATGACGATAAATAACACGAACAGCAAAGAACTGGTTATTCTACTCCATGGAATAGCCCTTAACAAATCGACCATGTGGCTTCTGACAAGGCAGTTAAAAAAACAGGGCTATACCACGCTTGCCCTTACCTATCCCTCGACACGCCTGACGATTGACGGGATTGCCGACTGGCTGGTTAATGAACATCTGACATCGGACTTATGGGCACAGTATGATAAAATCAATTTTGTAACCCATTCAATGGGTGGGCTGGTAGCACGCCATACACTTACCAAATTCCGGGGGATTTTTCCTCAAAACAAAATTGGCCGTTTGGTGATGATCGGTCCACCCAATTCAGGAAGCGAGCTGGCGGATTTTCTAGAACATTTCCCTCCCTATCGCTGGGTGTTTGGCCCCGCCGGAAAAGAATTGACCACTCATCATCGTCAAGCCATGACCGATGATATTTATTATGAGGTTGGGATCATTGCGGGATCGGCCAAATGGCTGTACCCTTTATCTTGTATATTTATCAGAGGTGACCACGATGGGCGTGTCTCGGTTGAAAGTACGAAATTATTCGGCATGAAAGATCACATTATTTTGCGCTCATCCCATACTATTATGATTTATCGAGCAAAAATTGCCAAACAAGTCATCCAGTTTTTGAAACACGGAGAGTTCCAGCATGATGCATAACCAGTTTCTTCTGATGAAAGATCGCCGCTTTCTGCCCCTATTTGTGACGCAGTTTTTGGGGGCTTTTCATGACAATCTGTTCAAAAATGCTTTGATTGTGATGATCTTGTACCAGATTGCCACCCAGACCGGCATGGATGCAAAAACCCAAAGTCTGTTAACCACAGCCGCTGCGGGAACTCTGGTTCTGCCGTTTTTTATTTTTTCTGCCCTTGGTGGACAATTGGCCGACAAATACCCTAAACATATTGTTATCAAATATATCAAACTGGCTGAGATACTGATTGCGTTTCTTGGTGCTGCCTCTTTGCTTTCCGGCTCGATTGTTCTTTCCTTTATCAATATTTTTGCTTTGGGTGCCCAATCTGCTTTTTTCGGGCCTTGCAAATATTCCATTTTGCCGGAACATCTGCATCGAGATGAATTGATCGGTGGCAATGCATTGCTTAATACTGGAACATTTCTAGCTATCCTCGTCGGAACTATTGTGGGGACAACTGTTATGGGCTATGAGAACGGCGTAATTCCGGTTGCAATCCTCATGATTCTAGTGGCTGTCACTGGATACGGCTCAAGCAGGTATATTCCCACCTGTCATGCCGCCGCTCCTCAGACCCGCATCAATCCCAATCTTGCGGTTAAGACCTACGATGTTCTTAAATATAGTTTTTCCCAAGGATGGGAGATTACGCTTTCCCTTTTAGGAAAAGGGTGGTTCTTTTGTATAGGGAGCCTTTTCCTTTCGCAGTTCCCCAACTATGTGAAAGGAACCTTGCAGGCGCAAGAGACAGTTCTGACTTTTTTTACTGTTCTATTTTCAATCGGAATTGGAGCTGGTGGATTGCTGAATAACCGGTTATTGCGCGGAAATGTCAGTGCGGCCTTTGTCCCACTGGCGGCTCTGGGCATCACGGCAGGATCACTCGATCTTTCTGCAGCAACAGCCTATATCGTTCATAATACGGATGACACACTTTTAACTCTGGGACAATTTCTATCCCATCTGACCCATTGGAGGATTATTCTTGATGTTTTTCTGGTCGCTGCGTTCGGTGGGTTATTTGTTGTGCCTCTGGCAACAATCCTGCAAGATCGTACCAAAGAAGAAACTCGCGCCCAGATTATGGCAGGAAGCTCGATCACCGATTCCATTTTTATGGTGGGATGTGCAGTTATTGCGGCGTTGCTAATCTCGTCCGGATGGGAAGTCAAACAGCTTTTCTTTGCTTTTTCGCTTGCCAATCTGGTGGTAGCAATTTTTATCTGCCGCCTGTTGCCGGACTATTTATTAAAAACCATTTTACAATTTTTGTTCAAACTTTTGTACCGTGTCGAAATTCGTGGCTTCGAGAATATTGAAAAAGCCGGAAAACGTGCGGTAATTGTCGGCAATCACGTCTCGTTGCTTGATCCACCCTTGCTGGCCGCCTTCATGCCCGGACGACCAATGTTTGCCGTGAATACGCAAGTTGCCCAATGGTGGTGGGTAAAGCCTTTTTTACGTCTGGTTGATGCCTTTCCGATTGACCCGACCAACCCATATACTCTCAAGTCCCTAATTCGGAAGGTCGAAGAAGATCGGCATATTGTGATATTTCCCGAAGGGCGCTTGACCTCGACGGGTAGCTTAATGAAAATATACGACGGGCCCGGATTGATCGCAGATAAGGCTGGTGCCATGATTTTGCCAGTTCGGATTGACGGCGCTCAATATACAGGATTTTCACGGTTGCGCGGAAAACTGCCGTTCAAACGTTTTCCCAAGATTACCATCACCTTTCTTCCTCCTTTGTCTTTCAAGATTGATGAAGGTTTGAAAGGCCGCTCACGTCGTGCCTCTGCTGCGCGTCAACTCTATGATGTCATGGAAGATATGATGCTCAAGACAACCGAGCGCGAACAAACATTGTGGGAAGCCCTGCATAAAGCCAAAATGATTCAAGGCGGTGATTTTATCTGCGCCGAAGATGTCGAGTTTTCTCCTCTGACTTATAAATCCTTGACCCGTCGCGCTCAAATTCTTGGATCATATCTATACGAGATGACCGAGCTAAAAGAAAATGTAGGAATTCTGCTTCCCAACTCGATTGGTGCAATTGTTTCATTTTTCGCTTTGCAATCGGTGGGGCGCATTCCTGCCATGCTCAATTTCACAATGGGGGCTCAGGCTTTATCTTCGGCGTGTACCACGGGACAAATCCGTACTGTTCTTACATCACGTCGTTTTGTTGATCTGGGACGTCTTGATGCCTTGGTTGAAACTCTTGGACAAACCACCCGAATTCTCTATCTCGAGGATATTGTCCCCGAATTGAAGTTCAAACATAAGCTGGCGGCTTTTTTTCCGAGAACACTTCCTGTTATCTCTCCCTTTGATCCGGCGGTGGTTTTATTTACTTCGGGTTCCGAAGGATCACCCAAGGGCGTTGTCCTCTCCCATGCCAATTTGCTGAGCAACATAGCCCAATTGGCCAGTCGGGTTTCCTTTAACCGTCAGGATATTGTGTTTAACTGTTTGCCCATGTTCCATTCTTTTGGACTCACAGGCGGGACATTACTGCCCCTGATTTCGGGTGTTAAAACATTTATGTACCCGAACCCGCTTCATATTCGTATTGTTCCTGAACTGGTTTATGCGACCAATGCGACTATTCTGTTTGGAACCGATACCTTCCTTTCTGGCTATGCGCGGGTTGCCAATTCTTATGATTTTTATGGGGTGCGGTATATTTTTGCCGGAGCCGAAAAGGTCAAGGAACAAACCCGCAAAACCTATATGAATAAATTCGGCGTTCGTATTCTCGAAGGATATGGTGCGACTGAAACGTCGCCAGTGATTGCCGTTAATTCCCCCATGCACAGTAAGGACGGAACAGTTGGCCGCATTCTATCAGGGATGAATGTTCGTCTTGATCCTGTTGAAGGCGTCACACAAGGCGGGAGGTTGTTTGTCAATGGCCCTAATATTATGCTGGGTTATTATAAGGATGATCATCCGGGAATTATACAACCTCCCGAAGATGGCTGGCATGACACTGGCGATATTGTGGATATTGATGCTGAAGGATACATCCGCATTCTGGGACGCGCCAAACGATTTGCCAAGATCGCCGGTGAAATGGTGTCACTGGGAGTTGTTGAAAATATGGCTGCCGCCCTCTGGCCAGATCACCCCAGTGCAGTTGTTGCTCTTCCAGACGATCGGAAAGGTGAACAATTGGTCTTGTTAACCACAGCGCCAGAAGCCAATCGCAGCGCGTTATCAGCTTATGCCAATGAAAATAACATTCCTGCTCTAGCTGTTCCTGCACAAGTCTTTTCTGTCGATTCTATTCCCGTTCTAGGAACAGGAAAGACCGACTATCCAGCCATTTTAGAGAAAGCAAAATCACTCCTCGAGAAGGAATGATATAAAGGAATAGTATATCAACCAGCATTCAGGAGCGCCTTGCGAAGGCGCTCTTGCTTTTGCTCATGATAGGTCATGACGTCCACAAAACTGCTATCCAGTATGTGCGATAACGAATTTTCTTCCTGCTGCATTTCCAGTCCATTTTCCCGAGAAACCGCATCCTGCTGATGATCTCCATCCGCCGTATTGGAAAAATTCTGCAATTTCTCAAGCATCGTACGAATATTTGTATAGTGACTATTAAAGCCCACATGATCAAAATCTGATTCTTGCTGCTGCCTGACCAATTCATTTTGCCCTGTTACGTTCTTTATATCTTCCGCTTGTGAGCTCTCCTGATAATGATCCAGATTTTGTTCTCTGATACGGAAGGTCATTTGCTCGCGGATAATTTGGAAGGCTTTCTCCAACCCATAGAATGCACCTTGTTGACCAATCTCGCCTCTTTCAACAGTATCCCTGATAATAGACCGCGTTACCTCTCTAACCACAGCGGATTCATTTCCATTATGGCTTGGTGAAGCATCAAAATGTGGATCAGAAGCATTGCCGACAAACGTATCCATCACGTCACCGATATAAATCCGGACTGTCTGGTCATAAATTCCGCCATTTCCATCATCAGTCCGGACCACTAGATCAATTTTCTGAATGGCCTCATAATCAATCGCGTCTGTGAGAACCAGATCAGTTCCGATAATCGAGAATTTATTGTCTGGATTTGTGACAATCGAATAAGTATGTGTATTTGCGGGGTCTTCATCAATGGTCGAAAAACTCCCGACAATTGTGTTCAGCGGCGCATTTTCTTCAATATGGTTATTTGTTATGTCGATATGGGTCGGCACATCATTCATATCATTGACATTGATGGTGATGGTTTTGGTATCAGTCAATCCCCCGCTATCAATTACTTCGACATCCAGTGTAAAACTAGAATTAAATTCGAAATTATTGGCCGCAACATTTGTCAGGGTGATCTCACCAGTTGAAGAATTCAGGGCAAAAACTGCGGCTCCTGTCCCACCTGTAATGCTATATGTCAGCACATCTCCGGCATCCACATCCGAACCAATCACAAATCCAACAGATTGATTCAAAGGTGAGTTCTCATTTATTGCAAAATTTCCATTTGGGACGTTTGCGAAAACATCTACGCCTTCCCATTCAATCAAATAAGGCATATTGGTGCTGGCAGGAATATCATTCCATCTTCCATTTGTGTAAAGCTGGATAGCATCTTCATTCCCAGAGTTGTTTGGCTCTAACCCATTCCAATTGGTGTATAGACCATTTTGGGCACTTCCAGTACTAGTTCCCAACCAGAATAGATCTCCATTTTCCGGCCCGCCATCCCACCGCCATTCCCCTTCTACGGCTGTGTCAGATGCCCCGATATAAGTACTTGCAGAAATCATGGATGTCAGGAATGCATTCTCTGCTGCGGAGGATATATTTGCCAAATGACCAGTTGTTCCGAACA
Source organism: Alphaproteobacteria bacterium CG1_02_46_17 (assembly GCA_001871905.1). Taxonomy (GTDB): domain Bacteria; phylum Pseudomonadota; class Alphaproteobacteria; order Micavibrionales; family Micavibrionaceae; genus UBA1573. The sequence goes on from MNUG01000040.1 coordinate 41,170, forward strand.
GAGTTGCTGCATTTGCCGCAGCTTTTGCTCCGGCATAGTTCGTGTTTGATGTGGAGAGCTTGTAAAAATTTCCGGTGGATGGATCATAGCGCAAAGACGGATCGGACATTAGAACAATATTCACCTGGTCCAATGTCGGCGCTTCATTGACGTCGTTAATATTAATGGTCACATTTATAGTATTGGTCAAAGCTCCGAACCCGTTATCTATCCCGCGGATTGATAATGTATAGCTGTTCAAAATCTCGTAATCCGGAATTTTTGCCAGTGTGACAACACCTGTCGAACTATTGATCGAGAACATATTGTTGGTATTCCCGCCTGTAATTGAATATGTCACAGTGTTTGACTCCAGATCGGTTGAGGTCACTGTTCCAACGACTGTTCCAATGCTTGAATTCTCATCAACCGAGACCGTTCCAAACCCTGCCACATTGGGCGCGGTGTTTTCAGGAATGTCCAACACATCAATGGTAATGGTTGTGCTGTCGCTTAATGACGGGGTTCCATTATCATTCACCTGAACATCCAGCGTATAGGATGATATTGTTTCATAATCCAGAGCAGAAGCATTAGAAACGGTTATTATTCCTGTCGTCGGATCAATGGTAAAAACACCCACCCCTGTACCGCCTGTAATACTATATGTCAGTACGGTTGCAGCATCCGGATCAGTTGCAGTGATAGTTCCTACAACATCACCATTAGAAGATTTCTCAGAGACTTGAAAATTCCCTGGTGTACCTCCCGCCTTTACTTCACTGATTATAATATTATCAACACCCCACGCTTCATCTGCAACGGCCTGATTAAGGGTTGAACTGAATCCCAGTTTAACGGAAGCCGCCGCGCTTTGTATGGTCAACACGACATGGAATGTCTGGTCTGCATAACTACCATTATGTACAAAATTGGTCATAAATGGCGTTGTTTCCTGAATTGTCCATGAAACCGCGCCACTTGTGCCATCTGAAGGCGATGCATAAGTAGAAGGCGCAAAAGTTCCTAGCGTTACAGGAGTTCCATTGACATAAACTATAAAATCCTCTGCATCCCAACTGTCAATCCGGTAAAAATCAAATGAAATTGTGGTGTAATCTTGCGTGCCGAACAAAGCATAGGTTTTATAAGTGTTCTCCAGTCCCGCGTCCATTGAGTGCTGCCCCAAATAATTGGTCAAAATAGACCCGCCATTGGTTGTGGTGTTGTCAGTCCAACCTGTTGCCCCACCCTCGAAATCTTCAATGGAAACTTGAGTCCATCCATCTATCACAGGGGTTTCGTTCAAATCATTAATATTGATTATAATGTTCTTTGAATTGGTCAGATTACCAAATCCGTTATCCGTCCCTCTCACCGTTAATGTATAGCTGGAGATTGACTCAAAGTCTGGACTTCCAGCTAACGTAATCACTCCGGTTGTCGAGTTTATTGAGAACATGCCTCCGGTATTTCCTGCAGTAATCGAATAGGTCACCGTATCAGACTGCGGATCAGTTGAAGTTACAGCTCCCAAAACTGTTCCAATGCTCGAATTTTCATCTACGGATACGGGGCCAAATCCGGTTACAGTTGGTGCCGTATTCTCGGGGATATCCAAAACATCAATCGTCACAGTTGTGCTGGCCGTCTTGACAGGTGTTCCATTATCACTGACCAGAATATCAAGTGTGTAGGACGGAGTTGTTTCGTAATCAAGTACCGAAGCGTTAGCTACAGTGATTTTACCGGTTGTCGAATTAATAGAGAAAATTCCTGCACCAGTTCCGCCAGTGATGCTATAACTCAGTGTATCTGCAACATCTGGATCGGTTGCTGTGATCGTCCCAATGACCTCTCCATTCGTTGACTTTTCAGAAACCTGAAAATTTCCTGGTGTGCCACCAGAGGCAACCTCGCTAAGAATGATATTATCAATGCCCCATGCCTCATCTGCAAAAGCCTGATTGAGGGTTGAACTAAATCCCAACTTTAATGAAGCGGCAGTTGATTGAACCGTTAGAACCACATGGAATGTCTGGTCATTCCACTTACTATGCGCAAAATCATAAGAAAAAGGTGTGGTTTCCTGTATTGTCCACGACACGGCTCCACTAGCACCATCTGATGGGGACGTATAACCGGTTGTAAATGCATTGCTGAAAACAGCAACATCATCAACATAGATAATAAAGCTTTCGCTGTCCCAGCTATCGATTCGGTAAAAATCAAAAGAGATGGTCGTATAATCCTGTGTTCCTGATAGAGCATAGGTTTTATAAGTATTCTGCGCTGCTGCTTCCATCGAGTGACGCCCCAGATAATTGGTCAGGATCGCCCCGCCATTGGTTGTGGTATTATCACTCCATCCTGTGGCTCCCCCTTCAAAATCCTCGATGGAAACTTGTGTCCATCCATCTATAACTGGTGCGTTGTTCGATGGATTAATTGTAATTGAATATGTCCCTGCTACGGGGGTTGCATATCCATCACTCATAGTAAAAGAAAAGGCATCGGATGTTACGCTGGCCACATCACTGTAATAGACAATATATCCGTTATTGATATCCCCTTGGGTAAAGGTATCGGATAAGGCCAGCGTTGTACTGGTATTGCTGTTATATAAATGCCCCTGATCGGTTACATCGGTAATTGTATAGGTCAAATTGACATTACTGTTGTCTGCATCGGTTGATGCCAGATTTACAATTGATGCAGATGTCAACTCATCTAAAGTCAATCCGCCGTTGGTTGCAATGACTGGGTTAACATTCGGGATAGTTAGTCCCCATTTGGTGGCCAGATAGTTCTCGACATCGTGGGTCTGGTCAACATTGAGGGTCTGGTTATAGACAATCATCTCGGCAATTTGTCCGTCGAGCCAGTCTCCACTGGTTGAATCATCCCCGATATAAATTCCGGTTGTGGTTGTTCGGCTGATGGTTGTTGTAAAAATCTGGCTCACCCCGTCAACGGCAATACCGGCGAATGTTCCGGCATGCCTGATCGCCATCAGATCATAATCTCCTGGCGTATAGGACCCTGTCGAATTGTAGAAAATCCCATTTACATAGTAACTATATTCATTCCCTCCCCCTTCATTGATAAACATCCCGTTGCGGGATGGGTTTTGCCCGAAATCATAGACAGTCTCCCTCCCACCAGAGGAATCTCGGGAAAAGACAATAAAAGTCGTATAATTGGAACCGGGCATGGAAGCGGTTGTATTGACCAAGCGGTCATTTATACCATCAAATGAAATCGTGTTTAATCCATTCAATGTTGTGGCACCATAGGTTGGTTGTTGGGTACCACTGGATGTGACATCAAAATTGCTGATACTATGATCGGCCCAGACAGCAACTGTACCAGAGAACCCATCATTGTTTCCGCCGGTTCCGGTCGCCGCATTATCGCCATCCGCATCGATAATTGTAGAGGCATCGCTGGCATCCAGCCACAAGACCTGACCTGCAAGAACAGGCAACGACGCATCGAGCATCAAGCGCCGTTCAAGCGCCAATCCTCCCAATTTCTTTTTACGCGGACGTATCAAGCTGTCTCCCATCTCAATATTTTACAGCAAATAAGTTAATTTCTGTTAAGTTTTATAGTGTTCTTGAGCTTCTTTACCTGTTGTTTTAATTCAAATTTAGTTCGCGCCGCACCAATCCGGTTATTTGGTGCAGAAAAGATATCAAGGGTGATGTTTGCGTGGCGTCGATCAGTAAAATCCCTCGTTTTTTCATCAAATGATCTGCTTGGGACTGACGATTTTTATTATCCGACAATCTTTCTTCACAAACGATCTTAAACACACTTTGTCTGGGGCTGACATTCGTCATATCAGGCTGTCCATTATTTGACGGCGCATTCACATTCAGATCATGAAATAATTCAGGAGATAAAATGGACGGGCTGGAGATCTCCTCGACCTGACGGACTTCCACCTGACTCGATGAGAATGGTTGACCATCCTTGATAAATTTTGCGCTTCCATTAATTGAGATACGATCACGATCTGTTTCAGGAACGTAGGTCACATAAATCAGGCTTTCCGGGTCAATAAGACGAAACAAAATATCATTAGTCTTGACAGTTCGACCGTCCTGAACTCCGGTCAACATATCCCGTATCTCGCCATCAAATGGAGCTGTCATCACCAGTTTTTGCAAGCGTTCGTCCATTGCTTCCAAGGATTGTAGGGTCAGAATAATTTGTTCCTCTAGAGAAGCATGTCCCTGCCGCAACGAAGAGGATGCTTTATTTTCATCCCGAGGGCTAGCTGTCGAGACAGACTCGCCACGTTTCAATGATTCGAGATAACCCAGTTTTGCTTGCATCAGATCTCGATCCTGCTGCAATTTAGCCGATCCCAAAATCATCAACACATCACCTTTTTTGACGTGACCTCCATTTGCAACCAATATTTTTTTAACCTGTGCGACATCTGGTGCGTGTGCTTCCCAGTAGTTTTTATGATATTCGACAGCTGGGGCGCTGACGGTTCCATCCAATGGTAATACCAAAAACAATAAAATGACACCAAAGGTTCCCCACATAATTCTGGAGCGCCTTGATATAAATAACTCTCTTGATCTATCTTTCCAGACCTTGAGTTCCGAGAGAATCGGACGCAACAGGAAAACCCAGACCTCGACCAGAAACAAGATTGTTCCCAGTGGTTGGAAAAATAGCGCATAAACCAAAAGAGCTATCCCGCTAAACAAAAAGAACCGATACACCAATAGCAATGCACCAAACAGAATTAGAAATTTCTGTGTTGCTACGGGTAAATATTCCGGTGGCGGATCGTTCCATGCGAACAGAAATCGGCGTAATGCATAACGGGCAAAATTGCACGCACGCATTTGCAAGTTTTCAATACCAGTAAAATCAGAGAGTAAATAATATCCGTCAAAGCGCATTAATGGATTGAGATTAATCAGCAAAGATGACACCAGAGATACTGCCACCACATAAAATGAAACGATCTGCATCAAAGTTCCAGATGGAGACAGATGCCAGAACAACAGGAATATGGTGGCTAACGCCAGTTCGGCCCGTATTCCGGCAAAACCGATGGCCATCCGGTCAAATCTGTTCTGCAGCCGCCAGACCCCTGTTGTTTCGGTATAAAGAACCGGATACATTGCTATGACAGCAATCCCCATATGGGGCACGGGCACCTTGAATTTCGTAGCCGTGAAAGCATGAGCCCATTCATGGATAATCTTAATAAAGGCGAAGACTATCCCGACCATCACAATTCCTGACAGTGATGGAATTTCTGCAAACTGGGAGAAAAATTCATCGGCGCGTTCAATGGTCATGATCACTAATATAAAAAGTGAAACCAGAACGACCCAGGTCATCCCTTTCGAAAACAGCGGCGACACGTAAGGATAGGATATATCTAGAAATTTTTGTGGCTTGAACAACGGCACTGTAAAGTACAGATAGTGATGCAACAATCTGTTGAGGGCTCCCTGCTCCTTTGGCTGGGAAATTAATTCATGCGCTGTTTCTTCCAATAAATGGTTTTTTTTCAGAAACTCCAGCAAATTTAATATATCACTTTGATCTATGTCCAAAGACGTGTTGGATGTAATGTCCTTGATCAATTCGTCTACATCTTCGTGGAGCGGGAATCTCGACAGGCATTCACACTCAGCCCAACTCAGTTTGTAATAGGAATGGCTAACAGGATCATGCAACATGCCAGTTGGCTCACCACTTGCCGGATCAGCTGCACCAGAGAATATTTTTATACCGTAACGAAGACGGGGCAGTGACATTTGATTATTTGGAATATTCGAGGAATGCGTCATGCCCCCTCCTATATTCCAGTCAATTTCCGAACCATCAGGATCGGACGCCGCAAAATTTCATAGGACAAAACACTCCATCCGGCGCGGATTTTTGCTGTCCCTTTCCAGCCTATTTTAAGTGTTTCATCGTTATCCGTTATATCCGCGCTAATTTTATATGTATAAATCCCATCCTCATCCACGCTTGATTCATAACCAATCGAAATTATTTGCGCATCGAAGCTTTTTGATGGATAGACATTCAAAAAGAAATCGACCTCAGCCTTATCATCTATCGCGATCATCGCCTCGACCGGAACACGGATCAAGGCTTCATATTGCTTTGGGTCGGCAATTTTTATCAGGACATCTCCGGCACGAACCGGATGTCCTTCCAGAGATTCCTTTGCTGAAAAAATAGCAATTCCGTTGCGAGTTGATTTGATAGCGCTTCGCTCCAGCATCACTTGCGCATAGTCCGCCCTGATCTTTTTCTCTTCTATATCGGATTCCACTGCGCTCAATTCCGTCTTTTTCTCGGGCTGTGCCAAAGATTCACGACGTAATCTGGATAGTGAGGAATGCGCAACTTCCAATGTCTGGCCGGCAAGATCCGCGTCAGCTTTGAGTACTGTATTATCCAGCAATACCAATTTTTGACCTTGTTCGACTTCATCTCCGGGATGCACAAAAACATCCGATACCAATCCGTCAAATGGCGCTGTCAAATAATCGGCATCTTTGGCAACAATCTCGACTGGCGCAGTGACGCTTACTCTCACTGGAAAAAACAGGATGACCAATAGGGAGATCAAAAGAACTTTATTCCTTTTTGCATTTCCGCCCCATAAATGTTTGATCCGGCTGCCAATACCAGAAAGGCCACGTAAATCATGCAATGCGAGAAGTGGTGCATAAGACAATGCCAGTTCTTGCAACAGGCTTTGTTCCTCGCCCCTGAATTTCCGATCACTTTCAAGAATTAATCCACCGATGATGCCATCCTGTTGAGTCGAGAATGGTATGATGGTCAAAACGGTGTTCGGAGAAGACTCTTCGATGATCCTGATCTCGGGGGTGACCTGATTTCCCTTATAACACTTCAGATGTTCGAGCATACCCAAAGCATACGGACTTTTCGGATCGAGAATGGCGTGGCCGGATATTTTCTCAAGTCCAACACCAAGAAAGGTTTTGTTCCAGAAAATAGCCTGCCGATATTCGATCAGTTTTTTGCTTTGATTGACTACGACATGTAAAAACTCCTGCCGTGTTTTTGCATCCTGCGCTTGCCGCTGTAATGCCAATAATGTCAATAATGGGTTCATATGTGATCTTCCAGTTATACAAGATGCAAAAAAAATTAGCGCGATTCTTTATATGGAGCTTGTTGAGAAAGATATCCAATAACCCCGGCATCCTTGATAGCCCCTGCATCCAGCTCGACTTTGCCGCTCATGCCGGATAGCAAAGGGTCATGATAGGAATCCAATACGGCGCGCACTTGAATGGACCGGCTAACCGGATCGACTTCCCCGTATATGCGGGTAACCTTTGCTGAATACGTACGTCCTGTTTCATTTAGAGAAATTGTTATCGGAGCACCAACATTGACCCAGCGCAACCATTTGGATGGCATCAGGAACTCAATGTGCAAGGGGTCATTGGATGCGACTTCCAACAGCACACGATCGGTACGGGTATATTCCCCTTCATTGGCCAGACGTTTGGTCACGCGTCCATCAAAACCGGCCCGAATAGTACAATCTTCAAGACGGGCTTCATAAAGCTTTATCTTGGCGTCTGCGGCCTTGTCTTCACTTTCAATATTCAAACGATCTACATCGGAAATAATATCAAGCTTGAACAGCTGATCTCCGGTTTTAACTTTGGTGTCTGTTAGATTCTTTTCAACGCCTGCCATCTCTGCTTCGGCTGCCAGATCATCGCAGGCATAGCGCACCAGAATATCATTCTTTTTGAACAAGTCGCCGTTCTGCAATGGAATATCAGAAATTTTTCCGTCATGACTGCTCGAAATCACTGTTTCTTTGGCAGGAACGAGAACTCCATCCACATCCAATGTCTTTTCTTCAATCGGCCACTCATCGGCTGGGGGATCTTTGTCTTCCTTGCCATTGGCTGGCTCAAGCCCGTTGGCTTCCTTTTGAGAAATTTCTTTTTGCCTGGCCTGCATCTCACTTAAAGTTAAACGCGCAGGTGGATTATCCGAGAAATCTTGTGCAAGATCTTCTTCCTGATTTTGGTCTATTTGTATCTGACGATGGTCTAGACTTGAGGTATTGAACGAATCTTCCTGAGATGGTTCACTCCCATGTGAAATTATTACGATAACCGACCCTACCATCACCAACAGAGCGATCAAGCGTACGGCAACATGGAAACCCCAACTTTCAACTATATTTCTATTGGCCATGTTGCCCTCCTAACTGGGGGGGCTGAACAGGCGATGCATTCATTTCTGCAACCATCAATGTCTGGTGATCAATATGACGCCCCAGAGAATTAATCAGGGCGGCATAAGAATCCTGCATATTTGTGCAAGCTGTGGCACGGGCCATGGCTCCGATCTGGCTATCCAGCTTTGCCAGTACTGCTTCGCCACCTGCGGCAAATCCTGTTTTGGATTTTTGTGTTTTGGCATAAGCCCTGTTTGCAACATTCACGGCAGATCGCTCGGCATCACGACATAATATCAAGCTTTGCGCTAGACTTTGACGACCCAGATGCACTTGCGCAAGTAATGCCGCTTCCAACGCCTGACGATGGGCATCGGCCTGTCTCTCCTTATCCTTGGCCGCTTGAAAGCGCATTGGCAAGGTCAGGACATTTAGGATGTTCTGCGTCAGGCCAAAAGAAAAATTCGACCATTGTTTTTCCTGCAGAAAGGAATTGCTGTCATTATTATAAGAAAAGAGCAACTGTGCCCCGGGGAAGGTTTTAAAAATCTCTTCGCGCACTGATTTGATCGCAATATTTTTATTCAGAACTTCCTCACGAAGTTCTGGACGTGATTTCAAGGCGCTCCATTCCTGATTGGGTATTTTCCCTGCCAGCAAAGCCTGAATATCGGAACGCACAGACGGGGGCGCTTCCAGTTCCAGAGTGACGGATTGGGGGTAAGACAGCAGGGCCTTTAGTTCGATATCGGCGCTTGAGAGAATCTGATCCATCTCTCTCAATGTTTTTTGCCGATCACTCAGTTCCGATATTTTCTGGCTCCCCTCATCACTCGAGAGAAGATTTTTATCAATGGCTTTGGATAAATTGCCAATTTGCCTATTGCTTGATGCAATAATGTTCGCAGTCTGGGTTTTTGTCTGCTGATATTCCCAAGCACGCCAATAGGCCGCATAAACATCCCGTTCAATGTTCTGCACAACCTTTACATAGCGTTCGCGCGTAATGGCACTTTCATCCTGCAAGCGGTAGGTCTCGGCCAGCGCCAGACCAGCATCAAGTAGATTCCAACTGGCCTGCATTTCGCCAACCATACGCCGACGATCTGAAGATTGGGAAGGTTCCAAAGACTGTAATCCGCTTTGTATGGAACGGCTGGATGACGCCCCCAGATCAGACCTGATCATTGTAGTGCGAGAGGACTTGACCTGAGGCAAAACCTCCAGCTCTTTCATGGTCAGATTACCGTCTTTTACGACCATATCCAGCGCTGCAACACGAGCATCCAGATTCATTTCGACCGCCCGATCAAGTGCTTTTGTCAAATCAAGGCGAATCATCTGCCCTTCATACTGGGTCTGCTCCTGCCTGTCATTTTCCAATAATTGCTGATGGGCAGGGCTATCGAGGTCAACAACATCACCTGTGCATCCCGTCAACAAAGACAGGAATCCCAAGCCCAGCAAGGCTTTGATAGGTATGGAGAGGAATAAACCCATAATTTATTTGCTATAATTCTTTTTGATCAGAAATAGGACGTTAACGGACAGCGCGATTGCGCACCGTCTAGTATGCAAAAAATTGTGGAAAAAGTGAATCCCCTATTTACCTATGAAAAACAGTCTCTTTGGAATCAGATATATGAGCACAAACTGATTCGGACCTTAGGGACGACTCATAAACACCCAGTCGGGGTTATTAGCGCTTGAATTTATTAATGAACAGATCGTCTGTTATTCCCTCAAGAATGCAAACATATCTCCCTTTTGCATAGCGTTCGGCCAGTGAGAATATTTTATCATTCATGAACTCACCCTTCAAAATATCATGGGTATCTCGCCCGTCTTTTTCGGGGCGTAATGATAAAAAAATCAAGTCGGGAGAAAAATTTTCAATCTCATGGCCGATCAGGGTTTCAAATATTTTATCAAGGTCATTCTGATGACATAGCTTTGGCAGACCTACTTCAAAAATGCGATCTGGAGCCGTAGGATCTTTGACCATACCGATTTTCCCACCAACCTTGACACTCATCAGCATAATATCCGGATTTTGTACGATCAGATTTTTAACCTCTTGGCCGTGATCCAAATTGAAATCGACAAGAACAATACGTTTCAGAGATTTCTTCGACAAGGCATAATGCGCGGCAATCGCCGCATTACCAAAAATCCGGTATGCGACAGTTTCCTGCTCTCCTTCTTGTTCTGGATCAGTTCTGGTTGCACAAACAACCTGACGTGATTTCCCCGATACAATTTCATCGACAGCCTGACACGCAACACACACGCCTCTCAAAGCAGGAAGAAGGGACGCGCGTTCAATTTTTGTAATTTCATCAACATCAATTGTTCCGGCATTTTCTTCAACCAAAGACAAAACACGTCCTAATTTGGAGAAAAATTCCATTTCATTACTTCCCCAAGACACATCAACCCCTTTTGCCACTGGAAAGACATGACCAATCTTTGACATTCTTCTCTCAAAGTTGTCTTCGTCGTGAGTTTGCAAATGGGTATGTTCAGAGGGATTTTGCTGAAAACGGGCATCAACGCGCTCAACGCGCGTCATCATGGAAACTTCCCCCATAATAGACTCCCCCATATCCCCGTTTTTTAATATCTTGTCGCTCAATACAAAAGCCACAGCGCCCATGAGAAAACCTGTAGGCTTTTTGTTTATTGTAACAAGAATATATTATTTATTAGTTATATTCTATCAGTAAAAGGGCCTCTTATACAATAATATAATTGTCGCATATACAGCATATTCGTACAAATGACCTATCATTGCGATCTATGGTTAAAGTCTTGAAAAGTCGGCAATCATCCCTGTGAATTTACGAATCTGGGAGAGCATCGCCAAACGATTGGCTCTGATATCAGGATCATTGTCATTCACCACTACCTTATCAAAAAACAGGTCAACCTGATCTTTAATACCGGCGAAACAAGACATGGCTTCGTCATAATGCCCCAGTGAAATCTGCTCTTGAACCTTTGGTACAATAGAAATCAAGACGCGGTATAATTCTTTTTCTTCAGGTTCAATCAAAGATCCTTCGGAAATATCCTGAGAGATTTTTTGATCAGATTTCTTTTCTTCATTCTCAAGAATATTGATCGCACGTTTGGTTGCCGAGACAAAATCCATTCCCTTGTCGGTATCAAGAAATTCCGAGATTTGCTCGATACGGTTTTTCATGTCGAGTAGACTATCCCCTGTGACGGCTTCAATAATGTTATGAGAAAAGTCCTTGCCTTTCATCAAAACTTTGAACCGATCGAGAATAAAAGGCTCGATATCTTCTGGCAGAGGCACATTATAAAGTGAGGCCGCCATCTTCAAAACAGGCGTCAGATCAAGAGTCAGACGATTCTCAATTATCAAACGGATAATTCCGAGGGCTGCACGCCGCAAGGCAAACGGGTCTTTGCTTCCGGTTGGTTTTTCACCAATCGAGAAAAATCCGACCAGTGTATCAATTTTATCGGCCAAAGCGACTACAACCGAAACCGGCGCGGTCGGACAAGAATCATTTGGCCCAGCAGGAGAATAATGGGTATGAATAGCGGTAGAAACATCCAGTCCTTCATCGTAAGCATCACGCGGGGTTCTATGCGCTCCACCACGAGCGTAGTAAGCCCCCATCACTCCCTGAAGTTCAGGAAATTCACGCACCATGCCTGTGACCAGATCGGCCTTACACAGATGGGCTGCGCGCACAGATTTAGCGAGGTCAGCATCAGTCATTTCCGCAATCATCGCAGCAAGCTTTTCCAACCGTGCAACTTTTTCAGACATCATTCCCAGTTTTTCATGAAAACGAATTTGTTCCAGACGCGGCAGGTAAGTTTCAAGATTATGTTTCAAATCCTGTTCCCAGAAAAACCGTGCATCGGAAAGTCTCGCCCGCAAGACCTTTTGATTGCCATGAATGATGGTTTTTCCATCATCATCAGGGATGACATTGGCGACACAAATAAAATGATTGGACAGCTCTCTATTGTTATCCAGAACCGAGAAGTACCGTTGGTTTTCCCGCATCGAGGTTGTAATCACTTCTTGTGGAATGCGTAAAAACTCCCGATCGAAACTTCCCAGAAATGGCACTGGCCATTCGACCAATCCGACAACTTCTTCCAATAACTTTTCATCCTCAAGTGCCTTGTATCCGTGGCCTGCCTGCGCGGCTTGCTGGCAAACACCGTCCCAGATTATTTTCTTTCTGGTCGCACGATCCAATAGGACAAAATTCTCTTCCAGTTTTTTGCGGTAATCAGCAAAACTATTCACCTCAAAATCGGCTTTCGATCCCATAAATCTGTGACCACGTGTGATGTTACCAAATTTGATCGACTTATCAGGAGAAATAGCGAATTCGCCTTCGACAATCTTTCCATCAAACAACGCGACAACACTATGAAAGGGGCGAACCCAGCGGACAGTACCATGCCCCCAGCGCATGGATTTTGGCCATGGCATGTTGGTGATCGCATCCGCAATCAATGACCCCAGAATTTCGATGGTCGGGCCGCCTTTTTTAACAGACTCATAAAAATAATACTCAGTCCCTTTGATATCACGTCTGGTTAATTGGTCAGCACTGGCAAGGCCTGCTTTTTTCAAGAAACCGGCGAGCGCTTGTTCAGGAGCAGATATGGACGGCCCTTTCAGCTCTTCTGTAACATCCTCACGCGCAGCAGGAAGCCCCGTAATATGCAAGGCAATCCGGCGCGGGGTTGAATAGGCATCACATGTTTCATATGCGATACCATCCGCTTTCAGACGTTCTATCACCAGACGCTCAAAACTCTCTTCGGCCGCGACTTGCATGCGGGCAGGGACTTCTTCCTGAAACAGTTCAATCAATAAATCAGACATTTTATTCTTCACATTCTTCTTAAAATTATGCCGCAATATTTTCAGATATATTCCCGGATATATTTTCTGCCCAGACTTCACAGCACCCTTTGGCCAGAGTACGGACACGCTGGATATATCCTTGACGCTCCAACACGCTGATTACACCGCGGCTATCGAGCAGGTTAAACGTATGGGATGCTTTCATGCATTGCTCATAGGCCGGCAAAGAGAGTTTTTGGTCGAGCAGGAACCTGCATGATTTTTCGGCGAAAACAAATTGCTGGAACAACTGGTCAGTGTCTGCGAATTCAAAATTATATGCGGACATTTGTTGTTCGTTGCGCAAGAACACCTGACCATATGTGTATCCGTCATCGTTATACGGCATATCATACACATTATCGACATCAAGCACATACATGGCCAGACGCTCCAGACCATAGGTCAGCTCCAGAGATACAGGGGAACAATCCAGACCGCCGACTTGCTGGAAATAAGTATATTGCGAAATTTCCATGCCGTCGCACCAGATCTCCCAGCCCAATCCCCACGCGCCCAGAGTTGGACTTTCCCAGTCGTCTTCAACAAAGCGCAGATCATGTTTGTTCGGATCAATACCGATGGCTAGAAGTGAATTCAAATAGAGGTCTTGGGAGTTTTCAGGGGAAGGCTTCACAATCACCTGAAACTGGTGGTGCATTTGCAGCCGGTTGGGGTTTTCGCCATAGCGCCCATCGGTCGGGCGGCGGGATGGCTGGACATAGGCCACTTTCCAGTCGTCAGGGCCCAGCGTCCGCAAAGTTGTGGCAGGGTTGAAGGTTCCTGCCCCCATTTCCATGTCATAAGGTTGCAGGATCAGGCAGCCTTGTTTCGCCCAATAATCCTGCAATGCCAAAATAAGGCCTTGAAATGATTTGATTTTTTCCATTTTCGCGCGTCCGCTGTTTCATTTATCCAAGATCGTCAGACATAGCGGAACACCCTTAAAAAGTCTAGGGAAATTCAAGGCGTTCGTTATGCCCTACTCTTCTTCAACAATCGCCCCGTCAACAATGGTAATCGTTCGGTCACAACGCTGCGCAAATTCGGGGTCGTGCGTGACCACCACCACCGAACAGCCATGAGTTTTTACCAGATTTTGTAAAATCTCCTGCACATTTTCGCTTGAAACAGTGTCAAGGTTTCCGGTTGGCTCGTCGGCCAGAATGAGTTTCGGGTTATTGGCCAATGCACGAGCAATCGCGACCCGTTGGCGCTGCCCCCCTGAAAGCTGGCTGGGGAGTTTGTTGATATGGTCAGCCAGACCCAATTCTGCCAGTCTCTCCGTTGCGGCTATTTTGATCTCTTTATCCGAGAGGTTGCCTAATTTTCGCATCGGAATCATCACATTTTCAAGTGATGTAAATTCAGGCAACAGAAAGTGGAACTGAAAGACAAAGCCCATTTGTTCCAGACGAAGCTGGGCCAGTTTATTTTGCGAAAAATTGGAAATATCCTGATCCCTGAAATAAATTTTCCCCGAGGTCGGTCGGTCAAGCAATCCCAACAAATAAAGCAATGACGATTTTCCAGACCCCGATGGGCCTTTGATCGCGACATATTCCCCTTCCCTGATCTCGACATTGGCTTGCCTGACCAGTGTCACGGGGATGGCCTCCTCCTCCAGACGACGAGTGAGGTTTTCGGTTTTCAGGAGTGTTGCCATTACAACCCTCCCCTAAGAATATCGACAGGCTGAACATGGGACGCTTTGCGTGCCGGAAGGAAGGAGGCCAGAACCGCCGCAGATAAGGCAAATGTCGCAGCAATGGCAAATTGTTCCATCCCCCAGGAGACAGGCATCGAGATAGCCTCGGTACTGCCCGGTGGACGGAATTCTATTTCCTCCATTGCGCGCATAAAGATAACGCCCAATGGAACACCTGCCAGATTTCCGGCAACTCCGAGCAAGATCCCTTGAATGAGGAAAATCATTCGGATGTCTGCCGCCGGAAACCCCATGGATTTCAAGATGGCAATATCACGATGTTTTTCCATGACCACGGTCGAGATCACGTTATAGATTCCAAACGCCGCCACAACCAGAACCGCACTGACCACTGTGTACATGATCTTGTTACGGATTGCCAAAGTGCTCATCAAATCCTCGGATTGTTCCTGCCAGCTTTCGGACTTGTATTTGATGACTGCTTCGATCTCGTGCGCGCGCAGCAAGGCCTGATTGGGTTGGTCGAGCTTAACCAGAATGGCATTAATCCGGTTGATCCGCCCCAGCAGCGCCTGCGCCCGTTTCAAGTTCATAAAAACCTGTGAGCGGTCATAGCCCGATCTTCCGGTTTTAAAAATACCGACAATCTTGAGAGTCCTGACATTTCCGTTTTGTGCCGAAATTGTGATGGTATCGTTGAGTGCCAATGACAGATTTTTCGCCAGCGTTACCCCGATCAATACTCCGTCCGGATTGGCGTAAAGGCGATCCAGACTGCCTTCAACCATATAATCGCGAATGGTGGATACGCGGTCAATTTCTTGCGGGATCATGCCGTTGATGGTCACGCCCTTTTCCTGTCCGGCAAAACTGATGATACTGCTTCCGGTTAAGACGGGGGAAACTTTGATATCCGGCTGATTTTCGAGATAGGCAAGGATTTTCTCGTATCCTCTGATCCCGCGCGTTTCGGTCAAAGGTTTTACTCCTGAAATACTCACGATTCCCTTGTCGCCATAAAGACGATCAACGGGTTGAACGCGCGGGTTACGGAATTCGTCTGAAATGGTAATGTGGGGTGAGTTATCAACGAGGCGTTTGATAAAATCTTCTTCGGAACCTTGCATGATTGATGAGATCGCCAGAAAGAAAGCAACGCCCAGAACAATCCCCATCAAGGATACGATGCTCTGGCGTTTTCTGGCCAGAAGATGTTTGAGTGCTATAAAAGCCAGCAAACGCATCGTCTCGATCCTCCTTTTTCTATTGTTCTTTTACTCTGACTTGATGTCCATTTTTCAAATCAGCATCAAAAGGGGATATGATTTTATGCTCCAGCGACAG
The DNA here is from genome assembly GCA_001871905.1 of Alphaproteobacteria bacterium CG1_02_46_17. Taxonomy (GTDB): domain Bacteria; phylum Pseudomonadota; class Alphaproteobacteria; order Micavibrionales; family Micavibrionaceae; genus UBA1573. The sequence goes on from MNUG01000040.1 coordinate 57,298, forward strand.
GCCATCGAGAATTTCGGCAGTTTTAACGTCACGAATACCGACCTTGACCGTGATCTGTTCGATCTTGTTCTGAGCGTCTATTTTATGAACGGTTTTTCCGTCTGCTGCTATGGCTTCAACCGGAATTAATGTGGCGTTTTCAACCTGATGATAGATAATATTGGTCTCTGTCGTCATACCGATCAAAAGCGGCGTGCCCTCTTTCATGGAAATCCGCACACGATAGGAACGGGAAACCGGATCACCTTTTGGAGTGATTGAGATAACCTCCCCTTCAAATGTCTGGTCGGGGAAAGCATCGGATTGAATCAGAACCTTTTGTCCTGCTTTAACATGCACAATGTCTTCTTCATCCACTTCCGCAGAGATCCGCAGCGGAGCGCAACATGAGAGATAAAAAACAGGGGTTCCCGCGGCGATCACCTGCCCGATTTCGCCATCACGTTTGATAATGGTGGCCTCTTCCGGTGAGCGGAGCTGTAAGTAGTCCTGCTTGGCCTGCGCCTCCCTGATACTGGCTGTAATCACATCAAGATTGGCTTTGACCTGATCGTAAGCATCTTCACTGATGAATTTTTTCTCGAACAACTTGTTTTTGCGCTCTAGTTCTTTTCTGGTCTGATCTTCCTGGGCGCGCAACTGGTCAATGACTGCGGCCAGATCATCATCTTCAAACCGCGCCAGAATATCCCCTTTTTTAACGCTTTGCCCTTCGTCAAATTCGATGGAGGTTAATCGGGATGTAGTTTTGGGGGCGATTGGGATCATAACGGTGGGCTCAACCGTGCCAGTGGCATAGACAGCCTCGACAGCCTCGCCCTGACGGGGAGAAACTGCAGTTACAGATGGCGGCAGAACATAGTGGGAAACAGCATATCCCCCCAGCGCCACACCACATAACCCAACCACCAGTAATATAATTTTTCCGTTCATGTTCAATATCTTATAAGTAGCCTCCCCCAAATCATAGTCTGTTTTCCTTTGAAGGAAAGCTTATCAAGAGGATAATTTGCTTTTTTAGCGCGCCAGGTCTAGATTACTTTCGGAATTACCCAATGGAGGACATGATGTCTCAACATTCTAAAATAACAAATACCCTGATGGTTCCAGCTTTGGTTCTGGGGGTTGCTTTTTCCAGTGCTGCTTGGGCTGATCGTGATGATCGCGGGAATGACCGCAACCGTGACTATTCTCAACGATACGACCGAAGAGATGATCGCAGAGATGATCGTCATTTTGCGCCACCGCCTGTCCGTCGCGACTGGTCACAAGCGCAGCGCAATTTCGATGGGTACAGACATGATAATCGCCCCGACTACCGCCCTGATAACCGCTATGATAACCGCTATGATAACCGTGGCCGTGTCATCGTTATCCCTCCGCGTCCAGTTTATCGGGAACCGTATTCCTACGGATATGTTGTCCCTCCGGTTATTGTACCGGCTCCGGTTTACCGTGATTATGGTTATGGCTACCGTTATAACGAACCTCGCGTCTGCCTTAATATAGGCGATCGCAACTTTAACCTTAATCTCTGCAATTAAGAGTTTTTCCACTTGCAATTTATTTAGGGGAGATGTACATATTTTGTCATCTCCCCTTATATTTTCAGATCTCGTCCAAATCGCCCCAAGCGGTTACGAGCTTCTGGCAAAAAGGGTTACTTTAGAAGGATTGTGATTATGGCAAAAGTAGCGCCTCTCGAATTTTTTAAACAGGTCAAGATCGAAGCCAAAAAGGTTTCCTGGCCAACCCGTCAAGAGACGATTTCCAGTACCATCGCCGTGTTTATCATGGTGTTGATTGCGTCGTTGTTTTTGTTTGCGGCAGATCAACTTTTAGGGTTTCTCATCAGCCACATTCTGGGGCTGGCTGGTTAATCGAATATTTTACAAAGTGTATTAGAAAAAGGAAATTCACTATGGCTGCACGTTGGTATGTATTGCACGTTTACTCCGGCTTTGAGGGCAAGGTTGCCGAAGCCATCCGCGACAAAGCCCTCAAACAGGGAATTGAAGAGCGCATCGAGGAAATCCTAATTCCGACCGAGGAAATAGTTGAGATCAAGCGCGGCCAACGGATTAACTCCGAACAGAAAATTTTCCCGGGTTATGTTCTGGCAAAAATGGATTTGTCCGATGAAGTCTGGCACATGGTTAAAAACACTCCGAAAGTGACCGGCTTCCTGGGTGCGGGCAACCGCCCGTCTCCGATCAGCGAGAAAGAAGCTGCACGTCTAATGACCCAGCTTAAAGAAGGCATCGATAAACCACGTTCTGCGATCATCTTTGATATCGGCGAGAAAGTCAAAGTTATGGAAGGCCCATTTGCCAGCTTTGAAGGCATGGTTGAAGAAGTGGACGAAGATAAAGGTCGCCTCAAAGTTTCAGTTTCGATTTTTGGCCGCGCAACTCCGGTCGATCTGGAATACGCGCAAGTCGAAAAAGTGTAATCTTTCTACACATTAATAAAAAAATTTCCAGACAGGCATTTTTTCGTTAGAATGCCTGTTGTTGTTATTATTGGGCGATTGTCATATCTCATCTCCGTGGCGCAGCTAATAAATTAGAACAGTCTTATCTACCTCTGCTTAATGATTTGAGTATAAACTGCCCGTTTATGACTGCGTTCCTGTTAAAACGTCTTTTTAATATTTAAGGAAATGGACATCTCCTATGAAAAAAATCCTTCTGACCTCACTTCTGGTTTCTGCAACCTTTGTTTCGCCCGCTTTCGCTTTTGATGAAAATGATGCCAAGAAAGTATATGACGACCGGATCGCCTCCTGGGCCACGGCTCCAACCGTTATAAGTGCCATCAAGGCACAAAATGAACAAACCGCAGATTACGATCAGGCAAAAATCGACGAACTGGATAAAAAATGGCAATCCGATGATGCAACAATCATTGATCCGGTCATCAATAATGATTTGTCCAAAGAATTGAAATCCGTAGTCGATACCAGCAATTCATATTTTGCAGAAATTTTTGTCATGGATGCAAAAGGACTTAACGTCGGCACCAGCGCAAAAACATCGGATTACTGGCAAGGTGACGAAGCCAAATGGCAGAAAACTTTTCAAGTCGGCGCCGGAAGTGTTGATATCGGAGATGTAAAATTCGATGAATCCTCACAAAGCTATACGCGTCAGTTGAGCTTTCCTGTAATGGACGGAGAAACACCAATCGGTGCAGTTACCGTTTCAATTAACGCCGATTTCTTGCCAGAATAAAAGATATTCAGCAAATAAAACAACAGGGCAAGTAGAGGTAAAAAGTGAGAATTTTTGGCAAAGGCACTATCACAACCAATATTCTATTGACGCTTGCCCTGACAATTATTTGCGTGATGGGGGGCTCTGCGGCCCTCCAACTCACAATATTGCGCCAGAATCTTGAAGATATTTTCAGGAACAATACGGGTATACAAACATCAATTATCACCACGCAAATGTTCGGTGCCGTAAAGTGGAAAAAACCAGAAATTCTTAATTCCAATTTCGAAAAGATCAGCGTCCTTTCAGAAGGTGATTTAGCGGCAGCACTCGTTCTGGATTCAAAAGATCAGCCCCTACTGGTCAAAACTTATCATCCAGTTTCGGGATTTACAGAGGGCGCTTTGCTTGAGGTGCTACAAAACCCCGATCAAAGAACACAAGCAACACAGATTGAAACCGCAGACTGGATTGCTTTTTTGAATCCAGTGATCAATCCGGACATACCCGACTCACCGGCAGCGGGTTATATGGCTTTGGTTTGGGACAAAGATCATATCAATCAACTTATTCTAAAAAATATTTTTACTCAGGCAGGTTTCGTTCTTCTGGTGATGGTTCTCTCCCATGTCGCAATCTTCCTGACCTTGCGTCAACAGGTGGTGCGGCCAATCACACTGATGTTGGAAGGTGGATTGTCCGAGGTTGCAGAAAAGCTGCAATCTACAGCAAAGCTCATCAAAGAGTCTGCCCATAAATCATCAAGTGTCGCTGATAATAATCGTGATTTGGTTGCCTCTGTCTTGCAAAATTCCCGCAAGGCCAATCTTTATGTTTCTCAGGTAGCCAATGCAACGGAGGAACTCTCTAATTCTATCGAGGAGATTAATCGTAACTCGACTGAGGCGGCAAACGTATCACGAGTTGTTCAGGATATGACCCAACAGGCGGAAAACCGCGTTGCAACACTCCTGCACTCCGTTGAACAAATTCAGGAAGCCGTAAAAATGATCGGGCAAATTGCCGATCAGACCAATTTACTTGCACTCAACGCTACGATTGAAGCAGCACGAGCTGGTGAGGATGGGCGCGGCTTTGCTATTGTTGCTGGAGAGGTTAAAAATCTGGCGCATGAAACGGCGGTCACAACCCAGACCATTACCAACCTGATTCAAGATGTTCGTAATGCCTCGGATAAGGCCGCATTTGATATTCGCCAGATTTCCAAACAGATTGTCTCCGTCAGTGATTATTCGACCATGATTGCCTCTGCCATTAACGAGCAAGGCTCGGCAACAGCCGAAATTTCTCATAACATTTCACTGGCAAACGGCAATACCAACGATGTGACCCTTAGGATCGAAGAAGTTGAATCCTCGTCAATGCACATCAACAGTGTCTCCCACGAAGTTCTCAAAGCGTCCGTCGAGCTGGAGCAACAATCAAGAAATCTGAGTTCGGAAATATCCAATTTTATGAGAAAGATAAAAGGATAGGATGCCTCCTCTCCTCATACTCCTTACATCCAAGGTATATTAAAAATATTCAAATTGTGTGAAATAAACCACACATACAAATAAATGATGCTTGCTGCATGGCACTGCGCTTGACGCAGGCCCCTGCAAAAGTCGAGAATCTGATTTCTGAATGCGTACCAAATTCCTTCCATAATAATCATAATGACTTTTTTATATTTTCAAGGAGATGAAAAAATGAAGAAATTCCTGCTGAGCGGCGTTGCACTCGGTGCAATCGGTTTTGTCGCTGCGCTTTCCTCGCCAGCTCAGGCTCAAGACGTCAATGGCGTCCATCTGAAACTGGGGGGCTATTTCAAAGGCTACATCAACTATGCAGATCAAGACGAAGTCGCTGGTCAAGAAATCCACAATGTAGACATCCTGCGCCAGACCGAAGTCCATTTCGATGGTAAAACCACGCTTGATAACGGTCTGACCGTTGGGGCCCACATTGAAGGTCGCGTTGATGTTGGTGATGATTTCACCGTTGACGAAACCTATATGTTTTTCTCGGGCGACTGGGGACGCGTGAATTTTGGTGGAACTTATGGCACACCTTACATTCTTCAGGTTGTTGCTCCTTCAGCCGATACCAATGTTGACGGTCGTTTGCAGTTGTTCAACCCGATCAACTTCACCGTTGCTGGCCTAACCGGTGTTGGTGAAACCGACTATGACCATGACGTGTCTGCAAAATCCGATAAGCTGTCCTATATTTCGCCAGTTTATTCCGGTTTTCAGGCTGGTGTTTCTTATACACCTGATTCTGACAATTCTCGTTCTCTGACTGGTAACGCAGCTGACAATGACGACACAACAGCCTCCAGCGATATCTGGGATTTTGCAGCTCGTTATGAAAACGAAATCAGCGATACCGTTGATTACCGTTTCGGTGCAGGCTACACGGTCGCACAGACAGAAACTGGAGCAAATGACGACCGTCAGGCTTGGAACGTTGGTCTGGATTTCAACATCGGCGATTTCGGTGTTGGAGCAACCTATCAGGTTGATGATCTGGGAGATGCCAACGATGACGCTGAGTACACTGTTGTTGGCGTTGATTATACCATGGGTTCTGTTGTTTACGGTGCGTCCTACTACAACAAGGATGACAATGTGAACACTGTTGACTTTGACCGTTATTCGGTTGGGGCAACTTACACATATGGCCCAGGCATGACCTTTAACAGCTCTGTCGGTTACTATGACATCGCCCAAGGCGCTTTGGATGTGAATGCAACCGCCGTGATGATCGGAACCGACATCAAGTTCTAGTATTTGAACTCATAAAATCCAAAAGGCGGGAGATATTTTTTTCCCGCCTTTTTCTTTTGCTTCTATTATATTATGGGAAATATTATTTCCTTGCCTTATAGGGCAGGAATCCCTATAAACACCACAGTTTGTGGGAGGTTGTCGGTCAAATTTCCATTCTTTAGGAAGCCAGATCGAGCCGCACCACGCCCCTTTCAACTCTAAACAAGGAAGGTTTGTATCATGGCCAAAAAAGTTAAAGGCTATATCAAGCTACAGGTTGCTGCTGGTTCAGCGAACCCATCTCCACCAATTGGTCCAGCTTTGGGTCAACATGGTGTCAACATCATGGAATTCTGTAAAGGATTCAATGCTAAAACCGAAAGCATGGAAAAAGGGATGCCAATCCCTGTGGTCATCACCGTATTTGAAGACCGTTCTTTTACTTTCATCATGAAAACTCCACCTGTTACCTACTTCATCAAGAAGGCTGCGAAGATCCAAAAAGCTTCTACCGCACCGGGTAAAGGTGATTATGTTGCGAAGATCACCAAGAAACAGGTTGAAGAAATCGCTAACCAGAAAATGCAGGATCTCAATGCAAACGATGTAGCCGGAGCCATGTTGATGGTTGAAGGATCTGCTCGTTCCATGGGTATCGAAGTGGTGGAGGGTTAAGATGGCTTTATCCAAGAAAACAAAAAAAGTAAACGCTTTGGTTGACCGTACAAAACTGTATTCAATAGAAGACGCTGTTGCGATCCTTCTCGAAGCAGCCAAAGAACGTAAGTTCTCCGAAACGATCGAGATCGCGATGAATCTGGGCGTTGACCCGAAACAAAACGACCAAGTTGTTCGCGGTGTTACTGAACTTCCTCACGGATCTGGTGCTGTTGTTCGCGTTGCTGTGTTTGCCAAAGGCCCTAAAGCTGAAGAAGCTAAAAAAGCCGGTGCTGACATTGTTGGTGCGGAAGAGCTCGCCGAAGAAGTTGCAAAAGGCGTCATCAACTTTGACCGCTGTATCGCAACTCCTGACATGATGCCTTTGATGGCAAAACTCGGTAAGGTTCTGGGTCCACGCGGTTTGATGCCAAACCCGAAACTCGGTACTGTCACGATGGATGTTGCCAAGGCTGTTGAGTCTTCCAAAGGTGGTGCTGTTGAATTCCGTGCTGAAAAGTCCGGTATCGTTCACGCCCGCGTTGGGAAAGCCAACTTTGAAGCCGCTAAACTCGCTGAAAATATCCGTGCGTTTGTTGGCGCGATCACCCGTGCGAAACCAGCTGGAGCCAAAGGCGCTTACATCAAGAAAGTAGCTTTGTCTTCAACCATGGGGCCTGGTGTCAAGATTGATCTGGCTAGCCTCTCTGACGCTGCCTAATCTTCTCAAGATCAAATAATTCAAAAGCCCCGCAGAGATGTGGGGCTTTTTTGTTTTAGCTTGTATTTATATGAATTTATTCCTATTATAGCCCGATGCGTGTCTGGACAGAGGAACAGAAACAAAAACAACGGGATGCGGTCAAAGCCGTGGCGCGATATACGCTCATATCTATATATGCAACGTCGATACCGCCGTTCTATTGAGTGCCAAATTAAAATCCTCAGAAAACAAAAAGCTACAAACAGACTATTAAGCTCCCCACAAAAATCCGGAGATTTTTCTGTAGCAAAAGCTCATTTTTTTGCCCATGACTGGTCTTTTCCCGCTATAAAAGGTCTTCCATAGGAGACATGATGAGCCAAAACCTTAAAAATGATGATCGCGGATTTTTCGGAGAGTACGGAGGCACCTACTCTCCCGAAGCCTTGATGCCGATTCTCGAGGAATTGCGGATCGCCTTTCGGGCGGCAGAGGCCGACCCTGTCTTTATGGAAGAATTCCACGTCATTTTGCGCGATTGGGGCGGACGTCCAACACCTCTATATTATGCGGGAAATCTATCCCGCGAGTATGGCGCAGGGTTTTATTTCAAACGCGAAGATTTGATGCATGGCGGGGCACATAAAACCAATAACGCCATTGGTCAAGTTTTGCTTGCCAAGCGCATGGGCAAAACGCGGATCATTGCCGAAACTGGTGCTGGTCAACATGGCGTGGCAACGGCTATGGCGTGTGCCAAACTCGGGATGCCCTGTGTGGTTTATATGGGCGCGGTTGATGTTGCGCGACAAGCCCCGAATGTCGATCGGATGAAATTACTCGGTGCCGAAGTTGTTGCCGTTCAATCTGGTGGCAAGACCTTGAAAGATGCGATTAACGAAGCGCTCAGAGACTGGATTGCCTCGTGTGACACCACCCATTATGTGATCGGGACAGCGGCGGGGCCACACCCATTTCCAACCATGGTCAAATTATTCCAATCCATCATTGGACGCGAAGCCCGTGCGCAATGTCTGGATCAGATCGGGCGTCTTCCCGATTATGCGCTGGCCTGTGTCGGAGGTGGATCAAATGCGATTGGCTTATTTAGCGGGTTTGTTGAGGACAAGGCGGTCCATCTGATCGGTATTGAACCGGGAGGCCATGGCATAGATACTGATAAACATGGTGCTGTGCTGTGCAAGGGAACGGTTGCGGTTCTCCACGGTATGCGTACCTTGGGACTTCAGGACAAGGATGGGCAGATTTTTGAAACCCATTCGATTTCCGCCGGACTTGATTATCCATTAATCGGGCCGGAACACGCTTACCTGCGCGATGCAAAGCGAGCATCTTATGTCGCTGTGACCGATGATGAAGCCGTAGATGCCTTCCAGATATTTACCCGCAGTGAAGGAATTATTCCGGCGCTCGAATCCTCTCATGCAATTGCCTATGCCTTGAAACTTGCACAAGATGCTCAGGGTAAAACCATTCTGGTTAATCTCTCGGGGCGCGGGGATAAAGACCTTGCCCATGTTGCGGAATATCTGGCGGAGAAAAAATAAAAATGAATTTCATTTTCTCAAATATATCAGAAAAAATATCATACCGTCATCCCGTTGGCGCATCCGAAGGATGCTTGCACGAACGGGATCCAGAATCTTGTGAAGCTCCGCTTCACTTCACAACCGGATCCCCGATCTGCATTCGGCTTTATACCTCATTTGTCGGGGATGACAGGAAAGGTAATTGACATGACACGCTACTCCTTTATTACACAAAAAATAAAAACAGGCGGGCATGTCTATATGCCGTATGTTCTTCTCGGCTATCCGGATATCGACACCTCTTTTTCAGTCGCCAGAACACTAATTGATAATGGCGCACACGGGCTTGAGCTCGGCTTTCCGTTTCGTGATCCGGTAGCTGATGGGCCAGTGATTGAAAAGGCTTCTAATACCGCGCTTGATAACGGCTTTACCGTTGATAACGGATTTGAAGTAATTTCTAAAATCCGCTCGCTGTCTTTGGAAATCCCTCTGACTTTGATGCTCTATTACAATATGGTGTTGGCGCGCGGTGTGGACAAATTTTTTGCCGATTGCAAATCGTCCGGTCTTGACGGTGTTCTCATTCCCGATATGCCGCCCGAACGAGCCGATACTGTTGTTGAAGCTGCAAAAGAAAATGGAATTGAGCTGATCTTTATTGCTGCGCCGACATCAACGACAGATCGGCTGGATCTGATCGCACAATATGCGGGTGGATTTATCTATGTTGTCACCCGTATGGGCATTACCGGATCGGTTGAAAGTTATTCAGATAAGCTTACAGAATTGTTTGCCGCTATTAAGTCCCATATTGATCTGCCTGTGATTGCTGGTTTTGGAATTTCAACGCCGGAACAAGCCCGCAAAATGATTAAAGCCGGAGCAGATGGCATCATCACAGGATCAAAGATTGTGGAGATGACACCACAAGGCCTTGATGTTATCGCCCACCATACAAGAGAGATGGTAAGTTTATAGGATGCGCATTCGTCATCTTCCCGATACCTTGATTAACCAGATCGCCGCCGGAGAAGTGGTCGAGAGGCCTGCGGCTGCGGTCAAGGAACTGGTTGAAAATGCCGTTGACGCCAAGGCCTCAAGGATCGAGGTTGAACTGGGTGACGGAGGAAAGTCCCTGATTATCGTGCGCGATAATGGCCACGGTATGGGGGCGGATGATCTTGAAGCTGCCCTTGATCGTCATGCAACTTCTAAACTCCCCGATGATGACTTACTTAATATCAATTTTCTTGGATTTCGTGGCGAGGCGCTTCCTTCCATTGCTTCTGTTTCAAAAATGCGGATTGCCACGCGCGAGATCGGCGGTGAAGCGTTTGAAATTGACGTGATTGATGGAAAGAAATCTGCGGTTCGCCCATCGTCCCATCATGAAGGAACGGTGGTCGAGGTTCGGGATCTGTTTTATCTGACCCCTGCCCGTTTGAAATTTCTTAAAACCTCGGCAACCGAATATGCCGCCGTCAAAGATATGCTGCAACGTCTGGCAATGGTTTATCCGCAAGTGGCGTTTCGCCTTGTTCACAACGGATCAACCATTTTTCATTATCCGGTCTTAAACGATAATATGGGGGAACAAAGTGCCCAGCGACTTCGTGACATTATGGGTGATGACTTTATTTCCAATTCACTGATCCTCGAGGCCGAGCGCGCTGGCGTTCGCTTAACGGGACGCATTGCGCGGCCCACGCATAATGTCGGGACAGCCCAGAAACAATTTTTATTTGTGAATGGTCGTGCCGTCCGGGATAAACAATTGCTTGGCGCTGTTCGGGCCGGATATATGGACGTGATGGCCAAAGACCGTTATCCGGTTGTGTGTCTGTTTCTTGATGTCCCGTCCGATCATGTGGACGTCAATGTGCATCCGGCCAAGGCCGAAGTCCGGTTTCAAGATTCAGCGCTTATTCGTGGTCTGCTTGTCAGTGGCCTTCGGCATACCCTTCACGATCAAGGCATCAAACCTGTGACGTCTTTGACCGATCATCTTATGGGGCGAATGGAACAATCGCACTCTGATTTTTCACCTTCTTCCACTTCTTCTTATAACCCACGCGCTTATCTGACGCCCTATTCCGCGCCATCTTCCTCTTATAGCGGTGCCTTGGGAGAACATGTCCGCAACGCCTACCAACCGGCACAACACTCTGCCGATTATGCGCCGTCCGCTCGATTTGACGCGCCATACACAAACACCATTCCCGAAACCACCTCCTATCCTTTGGGCTCGGCGCGGGCGCAAATCCATGAGAATTATATCATCACCCAGACGATCAATGGACTTGTGATTGTCGATCAACATGCGGCTCATGAACGGCTGGTTTATGAACGGTTCAAGAAACAGATTGCCGAAAGTGGCATTGAGTCCCAGATGTATCTGACTCCGGAAATTGTAACGATGGAAGATACGGATTGCGCGCGTCTTCTGGAACAGGCAGACCTGTTTTCCAGATCAGGATTGGAGATCGAGCCGTTTGGCGCCGGAGCCATCGCAGTGAGAGCCATACCCATGATGCTGACGGGAAGGATTTCCCTGCCCCAACTCTTGCAAAATCTGGCGGATGACTTACGTGATTTTGATAAGGCAACCGGACTTGAAGAGCGGCTCAATGCTGTGCTCTCGACCATGGCGTGCCACGGGTCAGTACGATCTGGTCGCCGCTTGACGGTTGAGGAAATGAATGCTCTGTTAAGAGATATGGAGACAACTCCGCTATCGGGACAATGTAATCATGGACGTCCGACTTTTGTCGCCTTATCCTTGGATGACATTGAAAAATTATTCGGGAGAAAATAGGAATGACCGACAAACAGAAAATCCTTCTACTATATTTAATTTTCTTCGGGGGCGTTGTTACAGCCTACATTCCCAATATGACGGTACAAGGCTATTCGATGTTGTTTGGGCTGGTCAGTCTGATCCTTGCCTACATATTTCGGGCGCGGGCCGATGAAGATGATCTGGTCTGGCATCACTCGACTTTTATGATCCGCACCATCTGGATTTGGTCTTTGTTTTTATCTCTCGGCATGATTGGTGCCGGATATATCGTCGGCACCCAAGCAGATATGAGTGCTCTCCAGAACATCATGGACATGGCGACTTCTGGATCTATCCCCGATGAAGCCGAAATGGATGCTGCGGGGAGGGCCTATTTCGATACCAATTTCAATCTGATTTTGAAAACCACTTTGATGTGGCTGGCTCCTGCCCAAGTCTATGCGGTGTGGCGCATTTATAAAGGCCTGTCACGAGCCATGAACGGATACCGCGTCCAGAATTTACGCAACTGGTTCTAAATCTTTTGCCAATATTCTTCTGGCTTCCAGACAATCCCTTTCGATCTGGGCAATCAGAGCATCAAGCGACTCATATTTTTCTTCGTCACGGATTTTCCGGATTGGCATAATTTCCAAGGTCTTGCCGTATATGTCTCCCGAGAAATCAAGGATATGGGCTTCGACCAATGCTGTTTTTACCTCGAACATCGGGCGAATGCCAATATTGGTTGCGGCCATACGCCATTGAGCATCATCATTGATCCGCACCAAGGTGGCATAGACCCCGTAGGAAGGATGAATCGTTTCATTTAATAGCACGTTGGCAGTTGGAAATCCCAACTCGCGGCCACGCTGATCGCCTTTTTGAACCTTGCCACGAATAACCCATGCCCAACCCAGAAGATTGTTGGCTTCACTGATATGACCAGATTGAATCAGTCCACGAATACGAGTGGCAGAAATGACGCCGTGTTGTGGGTCAGTTTTTAATGGCACAACCAAGGCTTCATATCCGGCGGCCTGCAAGGTTTCAAGATTTCCGGTTCGGTTGTGACCGAATTTGAAATCTTCGCCTGTCGTTAAAACAACAGGCTTAATTTTATCAATAACGTTTTTGATAAATTCTTCAGCGCTCAATCCGGCAACATTCCAGTCAAACGCCAAAACATACACGATTTCGACGCCTTCCTTTTCCAGACGCTCGACCTTAAGATCAAGTGGAGTAACGCGAAACGGGGGGTCATCGGGACGAAAGATCCGACGCGGATGCGGCTCGAACGTCAGGACAGCCAGCGGGGTTTTTCTCTCACGCGCTAGGGCGCGGGCCTTCCAGATCAGATCGACATGTCCTTGGTGGACGGCATCAAAATTCCCGACTGCCACAACTGCACCGGTTGGAATTTCTACATTACTGTCTGCGGTTTGTCCGCCGAGATGAATCACTTTCATAGTTTTTATCTACACCAGTTCTGCGCCAAGGCCAATATATTTAGTCCTCTTTATGGCCTAGAAATTCCATTATAAGCTGTGCTTCGCTTTTTCCTGTGCACAGAAAATCTGTAGGGTCATCTTTATGGATGGCCAGCAAGTCACAATATTCTGCCTGTGGTATTTGATAGAGACCAAATTGCTCCAGATGGGGGTTATGAAATTGGGCATCCAGAAGCGCAAAACCCGCTGCATCTAGGCGGGCGCATAGATGAACCAGTGCAACTTTGCTAGCATCGGTCTCTAATGAGAACATGCTCTCTCCACAAAACACGCCACCCAATCCCAGACCATATAATCCACCGACCAGTTTTTCGCCATGCCAGCATTCGATAGAATGGGCGATGCCGCGACTATGCAATTCGATAAAGAGTTGTTCGATATCACGATTGATCCAAGTCTCGGGACGCGCCAGTGCGCATTGCCGGATCACGGATGGAAAATCCGTATCAATACGAATATTAAATGGCCTTTGGCGGACTTTCCGTCTCAATCGTTTCGGGATGTGAAGATCATGGATTGGCAGGCAAGCCCTTATTTTTGGTTCGACGATAGAGAATGTGTCATCCTCCATCGACTCGGCCATAGGGAAACATCCCAACGCATAAATCTGGAGCAGGTCTTCCGGGGTTATGATTTCCGGAGACTGGCCCATTATCCGGCTTTCTTTACTTCCGACTGAGCATCCCTTTTGGCTTCCAGTTTTTTCTCGAGCCAGTGGATATTATATTCACCGCTGATAAATTCAGGCTGATCAAGAATCCAGATGTGAAGCGGCAGAGTCGTTTTTACACCATCAACAACTGTTTCTTGAATAGCGCGGCGCATACGAGCCATGCATTCCTCACGGTTGCGGCCATGGACAATCAGTTTACCGATCATTGAATCGTAATAGGGAGGGATGCGATATCCATTATATACAGCGCTATCAAAGCGGACACCCAAGCCTCCTGCTGCGTGGAAAGTGCGAATTTCCCCTGGAGACGGGATAAAGGTCTCGGGATCTTCGGCATTGATCCTAACTTCCATCGCATGACCACGGAATCTGATGACATCCTTATTGATCGAGAGCGGCTCTCCGGCAGCAACGCGGATTTGTTCGGCGATCAGGTCAATACCGGTCAGCATTTCGGTGACAGGGTGTTCAACCTGAATTCGTGTATTCATTTCCATGAAGAAAAACTCGCCATCTTCCCAGAGGAATTCAATGGTCCCTGCTCCGACATAGCCCATTTCACGGATCATGTTGGCTGCGCGATTACCAATTTCGGCACGAGCTTCTTCGCTTAAAACCGGAGAAGGAGCTTCTTCAATGACCTTCTGGTGGCGACGTTGGGTCGAGCAATCACGTTCACCCAGATGAATAGCGTTGCCATGCTTGTCTCCGAAAATCTGGATTTCAATATGGCGCGGTTTTTCGAGATATTTCTCCATATAAACCGTGTCATCGCCAAAGTTGGCTTTGGCTTCGGTTCGGGCGGTTTTATATTGTTCGACAAATTCTTCTGCTTTGCGGACAACTTTCATTCCCCGTCCACCGCCGCCCGAAGCTGCCTTGATCAGAATAGGAAAGCCCATTTCCTTGGCCATCTCCAATCCTTCATCGACGTTGCTAACGGCACCCGGAGACCCCGGAATGACGGGCAATCCCAATTTCTGGGCGGTTTGTTTGGCTGAGACCTTATCACCCATCAAGTCGATATGTTCGGCTTTGGGCCCGATAAAGGTGAATCCATGTTCTTCGACCATGCGGGCAAATTGTGCATTCTCCGACAAGAATCCATAACCTGGGTGAATGGCATCTGCACCAGTCAGCGCGGCAGCGCTGAGGATTGCATGAACATTCAGGTAGGAATCTTTAGATTGAGGCGGACCAATACAAACCGATTCATCAGCAAGACGAACCGCCATCGCATTGGCATCGGCGGTTGAGTGAACAACGACCGTTTCGATCCCCATTTCCTTACAGGCACGGTGAATGCGGAGGGCAATTTCACCACGGTTGGCAATCAGGACTTTTTTGAACATGAAATGTCTTTCTTACTCTCTTAACTCTCGGCCTATTCTACAACCAACAAGACTTCGCCGAATTCAACTGGCTGTCCGTTCTCAACCAGAATCTGGATGACGGTTCCGGATTTCGGGGCCTTAATCGGGTTCATGACTTTCATGGCCTCGATAATGAGCAAAGTATCGCCTTCCTTGACTGTTGAACCTTTGGATACAAAGGCCGCCCCGTTAGGTTCTGACGACATATAAGCCGTTCCCACCATCGGAGACGTCACCGCACCAGGGTGGTTGGCAGCCACAACAGATGGAGGAGCCATGGTCGCCGCTTGTGGAATGGTCGGGTCGGACGGCATCATAGCATGCGCGTTCGGCACATGGTGGACAGGCGCACCTGATCCCTGACTCATCATGCCGCCTTTATTTACGCGGAGCATCTGCTCGCCTTCAGCGACTTCGATTTCTGTCAGGCCGGTTTCCTCAAGAAGTTCGGCCAGTTGACGAATTGCATCTGCATCAATTTTCATTACGCACTATCTTTCTTTATTTCTTTTATTATAAATTATGGCAAATCAAGCCATTATATACGTGCACCTGAATACTCAAATCCACGGCAAAAGTCAAAGGGAGAGCTCTCTACCCCCCCTAGCTTTTCCCCAGACGTTCTGCCACGGCCTCTACCGCCATAACGTATCCCTTTGCACCATGACCTACAAAATGGGCAAATGCCAACGGTTCAATATAGGAAAAATGGCGGAATTCTTCGCGTTCCTTGGGATTCGAGATATGAACTTCTGCGATCGGGACACTGCCCAATAGTTTCAAGGCGTCATGAATGGCGACAGAGGTATGCGTATAGGCTGCGGCATTAATTACTACTCCTTCCACCTTTCCCATAGCTTCTTGGATCCAATCGACCATCTCGCCTTCGTGGTTGGTTTGGCGAAATTCGATATCGACCCCTAGACGCCCACCGGCCTCACGGCACATATCCTCAATATTATTCAAGGTGGTGTGTCCGTATATATCCGGCTCTCTCAAGCCCAATTTATTCAAATTTGGCCCATTGAGTACCAAAATTACCGGGAGTGACATGAACATCCCCCTCCGCATCCTTGAGATGCCATATCTTCCTGATCTTCCAAATCGGGGAAAATTCCATATCCAGCCATTTTATCTTCAAGATCCTTCGGCGAGATGAACTGAACCGCCTCGATTCCCAAATTTCTGGCCGCCTCAATATTCTCGAGACGATCATCAACAAAGAGGGTTTCTTTGGGATTGAGGTTGAATTTTTCCAAAAGCAATTTGTATATCGCCGGATCAGGCTTGGCCAATTTCTCTTCCCCTGAAACAATACGCCCATCAAACAGATTCAGGAATGGAAACTCGCGCAACGCCACTTCGAATTTGACATCATTCCAGTTGGTCAGTCCATAAACCGGATAACCACGGCGTTTAACATCCATCAGAATATCGACTGTCTCGTGGATCGGGCCATTAAACATCTCCAGCCAACGATCCCAGTACAGGTCAATCAGCTTTTCATGTTCCGGATGTCTGCCCACCAGTTCTAGGCGTGCCTCTTCCCATGGACGCCCCAGATCAAGAGTGTGGTTCCAGTCCGGCGAACAGACCTGTGTTAGAAAATATTCTATGTCCTGTTCGTTGTCCATCATCGTCCGATAGAAATAGCGGGGGTTCCAGTCCACCAGAACTCCACCAATATCAAACACAATGGATTTTATCATTTTGCATGTTCCATAGGGCTCATATCCATATGTTCCATATTGCCATCACCCATCATTTCTTTGGGGGGTTCCATAGATTTAGCCATTCTGGATTTAACAGTGACCTCCACCTTGACCGGATCACCTTCGGCACGATCAAGTGTCAAATCAATGGTCTTGCCCGCTTCCAACGGTTGCTTCAGGCCGATCAACATGATGTGCAATCCCTGTGGTACCAATTCGACTTTCTGTCCCGCCGGAACTTCCAAACCTTCTTTGAGTTGGCGCATTTTCATGACTCCATCATCACCCTGTTCCATAGAGTGAATTTCCACATGATCACACACAGAAGATGTTGCACCGGTGATATGTTCAGCTTTGTCACCTGTGTTTTCAATCCCCATAAACGCGCCACCTACCTTCATGGCAGGAGCCGTTTCAAATGTATAAGGTTCTGATACTTGAATTTCTGCATGAGCCATTCCAGAAGAGAGGACCAAAGCACATGCGGCTGTTGTCAGCAAAGTTGAAAATTTGAGTTTCATGATTAGTTTCCTTTTCCTTTATTTAGACGTTCCTGCCCATCGGCAATTTTTATACGCAATCCATTGACACTTCTCATTCCTTCTTCGTCGGGCTGATAACGCCAGCCCCCGATCACCAGAGCTGGAATCCCCTGAAAGCCTGCATTCAGCACATAGTCCTGATTATCCTGCAACAGGGCCGCAATATCGTCCCCTTTTGCATCTTGTTCAGCACGATCCACATCCACTCCAATTGATTGGGCGATTGATCTGGTTATATCCAGATCAGGAAGCGAGGCCAGAGACATCAGGCGTTTGTGTAATTCAACCGCTTTGCCTTGTTTGGCCGCAGCCAGAACAAACGACGCGATCGGTTTTGACAGATTTTCATCAACCCAGCCCACCGGACGAATGATAACTTTGACATTCGGTTCTTGATCCAGAGCCTCGGTCAGGGTTGCATTCATGATCGGGCAGTAATGGCAACGATAGTCCACGAATTCAACAATCGTCAGAGATCCTTCAGGATTTCCCATCACCATCCCGTCCACCGGGGCTTCGGCGCTCGATATAGCCGAATTGGAGGTATAGGTCGCAAAACCGGCCAACCCTCCAAATCCGAGAAGCAAGATCCCCAGCGTTACCAGCAGAACTCTGAGAAAAATTTTGGCAGGTTTCCCCATATCATTGATCCTTATAATGCTTCTTTTTTATTTCTATGAATTATTTAGCCTTCTTGCGTTGATCGGCAATGATGGCCTTGAATCCTTCATATTCAACAAAACCCCGCAGAATTTCGTCGCCCACAATAAAAGCCGGCGTTCCGGATAAGCCCATGGCTCGCGCAACTTCCTTATTTTTTTCTAGTTCTTTGGCGATATCTTCACCCTCTGCGTCTTTTTTGAGTTTTTCTACATCCAGTCCGAGTTTTTTGCCCATTTCAGCCAAATTCTCTTCGGTTTTTGGGGCAGGGCTTGACATCAGCTCTTGGTGGAACTCCCAATATTTACCTTGCTTGCTTGCAGACAAAGCCCATTTTGAAGCTGTCTCGGATTGAGGAGAGAGGATCGGAAATTCGATGAGACGGATTTTGATATTCTTGTCATTTTCTGCGGTCTTATTTACGACATCATAGGCCCGCTTACAGTACCCGCAATTATAATCAAAAAATTCAATGATGGTAATGTCCCCTTTTGGATTCCCAATTTCAGGGACTGCCTTGTCTTCATATAAATACTGACGATGTTCGTCCAAAGCACCTTTGGCTTCTTTTTCTTTTTGCTGTTGTTCTTTTTCATGCATGCGGTTGACCGATTCAATCAGCACTTCCGGATTATCAAGGATAAAGTTGCGGACGAAATCTTCCATAGCGCCGCGCTGGGATTCGGTAAAGGGCAAATCAGAGGATGATGCAGGGGTTTGCGATTGGGCGTGCGCCATTGATCCCACGCCACAAAATCCAACCATTACAGCCAATATAGCCGCGGAACCCATTAGTTTTTTACCAGTTTGTCTGATTAATGCCACGTGTCTTCTCCTTAAGATCTTCGTAAAATTCGCTGCAGTTTAACGCGTTTCCCCATCATCTCCAACCGTATTTATAATATCGGCAGCACGAAGGGCCTCGGGTGAATTCGGAGGGAGTTGGTTTTTGGTTACTTTTGCCAAGCGCACTGCTTCGGCTTTATTTCCCTGCATCAAAGCTTCCTCGGCCAGATACACACGCGCCTCGGCCTCTTTGCCTTGCTTGCCAAAGGCTGTTGCCAGCAAACGTTTCATTCTCGAGACACGGGGTTCATCCCGCTCGGCCCTTTTAAGTTGATTGATAGCTTCATTGAGAGCCGACACATTTATCGATTTACCGCTTCCGGCACTTTCAATCAAAGACTGGGCATACGCCATCCGGATCAAACCGGACTCAGGCGCCAGTTTCACGGCTTTTTCATAGGCCGGAACAGATTGGGCGATTTTGCCGAACTCAAACAACACCTGCCCTTTGAGTTCGTAGAAATAGGGGTTTTGAGGTTCACGCGCGATCAACCCATCAACCAGACGCAAAGACTGATCGACCTGATTGAATTTGTAGGCCGCCACAGCCCGCGCATAATCCGCAGAAATGGAATGGTCATCCCCCTTATATATATAAGTCACTTGTTGTGGAGAAATGAAACCCAGCAGCTTGGCTTTCATTCGCGCATAGTCGTCGTTCCATTTCTCCGGTAGAGCGGCATTTCGCAGTGGCGAACTTTCAACTTTGTGTCTCAACGCCTCAACCCGCGCACCGGAGAGCGGGTGTGAGCGGACATATTTGGATTGTTGGGAAGTTGTCAATAATTCCTGAGAGGCCAGTTTTTCCAGAAAACTGGGCAACCCTTCGGGATTAAGGCCAGCCCCCGTCAT
Source organism: Alphaproteobacteria bacterium CG1_02_46_17 (assembly GCA_001871905.1). Taxonomy (GTDB): domain Bacteria; phylum Pseudomonadota; class Alphaproteobacteria; order Micavibrionales; family Micavibrionaceae; genus UBA1573. Next base: position 77,148 of record MNUG01000040.1, read on the forward strand.
AAAACGATATCCTGCCTGATCTGCACTTGATTCTTGAACACGGCTATAGGCCAGATAACGATTCATCGCCTGCCCCTGACCAATACTGATCCCTGCCGCTGCGGCACTTCCGTCACCTGTCGCGACCGCCGCACCAATTCCGATCAAAGCCCCCAGTATTGCTTCAAAGGATGCATTTTTTGCCACTTCGCCGGTTCTGGTCAGGTGACCTCCGGCGATATGTCCCAATTCGTGCGCGATAACGCCCACCACCTCAGCCGGATTTTCGGTTTTCTGGATCAGTCCGGTATAGATAAAGATATTCGCCCCGCCCGCCACGAACGCATTCACCTCAGGGCTTTGGATCAAAATAATCCTGACCTGTTCGGGATTCATTCCCGCAGCGCGGATAACATCCGCCGTCCATTCATGAAGATCTTCCTCGATCTCGGCATCGCGGATAATGATCTGTCCGCCATCGGCGGCAGAGGCCATAGAAAAAGGAGTAGCCAGCGCTGCTGTGAGCAGCAGAGTGCGTGTAACAAGGGGGAGCAATTGAAATTTCATCTAAAAACCTGTATATCTGTTTCTAACGTTAATGTGGCTCTTTTAACCCCTCTTGCCAAGTAGCAATTTCTCAAGTGTTTGAAACAATTCATTATTATGGACATTTATTTGTCACTGAATGGCTGGATGTGCTCTGGCTGCTCCTCACCCCTCTGATTGTTCATAAAAAACAATTATGGAAGGCTCTGGCCTTTATGGTGTTGTGCATGCTTGTCCTCAGGCTTCAGGTCGAAATTGTCCAGTCCACCGGATATTCAACCGGATTTACCGGCTTGCTGGACTGGCCCTTGATGTACCGTGGTTTCGGAGTTTACGGATTTTTCTGTGCGCTTTACCTGCTTTTATCCTATTTTTCGCCCTATACACGCGGAGCCATCTATCTGGCAGCCTCGCTATCCATCTTTTTTATGGCCTTTACCGTGTCATCTATAGTACTCATCATCTAACATGCAAAAGATCAAAACCGCCAAAGGCCGTAAAGCCTCCTCGACCCGTTGGATTGAACGCCAACTCAGCGACCCTTATGTCATAAAGGCACAAAAGGACGGATATCGTTCCCGTGCTGCTTATAAGCTTATTGAAATGGACGAAAAACACCATTTTCTGAAACCCGGCATGTCTATTGTTGATCTGGGGGCCGCTCCCGGAGGATGGTGTCAGGTTGCTCTTCAAAAAGGGTGCAAACATGTGGTCGCGATCGACCTCCTCCCAGTGGATGATCTGCCCGGCATGACTTTTATGCAGCAGGATTTTATGGATGGTGAGGCTCCACAAAAATTAAAAGATGCCTTGGGCGGGAAAGCCGACGTGGTGTTGAGTGATATGGCCCATAACACAACAGGACATCGCAATACCGATCACCTGAAGATTATGGGGCTGGTCGAAGCAGGGTATGATTTTGCCTGTGAGATTCTGAAACAAGACGGTGCGTTTTTAGCCAAAACCTTTCAGGGTGGAGCCGAATCCGAGCTGTTGGCGCGGATCAAGATTGATTTCAAGACGGTTCGTCACCTAAAGCCGCCAGCTTCCCGATCAGATAGTTCGGAGCGGTATCTCTTAGCAACAGGATTTAGAAAACAAGTCACAGAAGAATAAAAATACACCCCATTACGGGGCGTATCGGATTCTATGGTCGCTTCGTTAAGGTGCAGGATTTTGTGGTGCCGCAGCCACCGACACCATTCTTTGAGGATAATCGTTCCCAAGAATTTTCTTCAACTTGTCATTCACATTGCTAGACAGCTCAGGTTGAGTGGCAATGCGTAACAGTGCTTCCTTCATCCCCTCTTGCCATGGCGGTGCCAGTTTTCGGAAATCTGCAAAAAGACCGACAATCCCTGCTGCTAGGTGTGGATTGAGCTTATCCTGAGAGATCACTTCGTCCGCTACAAAATGATATCCGCTTCCGTCCTTGTTATGGTAGGTCTCACTTGACCCGGTCACGCCGGATATCAAAGCTCTTAATCTATTCGGGCTTGCATTGCGGAAATCGGGGTGTTGCTTCATCGCTTTCACTTTGGCTATTACCTGATCTTTGTCTCCTGCAACACTCATGGCAAACCATGAATCAAGCGGCGTACTGTCATTGCGGAAGGTCTGGTAGAAATCGGAAAGCGCGTTCCGAGCTTCCGGAGAATCGGGGTTCATCCGCAACAAAGCCCTGATTCCTGCCGACCGGTCTGTCATATTATCCGCAGTCTGGTACTGGGCATCTGCCAGAGAGGTCATCGCCGGATCATTCACTTGATCATCTGCGCACAGGTAATAAAGTGCTATATTTTTAAGAGAACGACGTCCGACAGACTCTCTGTCATATCTATAAGTCTCGCCTGTATTATTATCATGGTACAGTTTCAAAAGCTCGTCCTTCAGAGCTGTCCGGATTGCTGTAGTAAAGGCCTTGTCAACCCTCCCCAGCGCCTCGGGGCTTATAACGGCACGTTTTTGCGCCATATCCCCATATCCGGGAGTATTTAACATCAGCGCCAGCAATTGCTTATCCATATCGGGACGACCAATCATATCACGGAGGCTTTCAATCACAACCGGATTGACGATTATATCTTCTCCGGCCTCGGCCCGATCGACCTGCGCCAGCATTTCTTTCAGGATAATCTGGCGACCCGCTTCCCATTGGTTAAACCCGTCACTGTCATGTACCATCAGGTGACGCCGTTGTTCATCTGTATAGGGCGCATTGAGAATAACCGGCGCCGAAAAATTTCTCAAGATCGAAGGGACTGATCCTTGTGGAATATTATCGAATTCAAAACTCTGGCTTTCCTGATCCAAAACCAGAACAGCTTCCGTATCCCCATCTGCATTTAACGCCACATCACCACCTTGTGGGCCGACCACGCCAAATTTGACCGGGATAACCATCGGGGATTTTTTATCCTGACCTGGCGTTGGCGGAACTGTTTGTTTGAGCTTCAGGGTGAATTTATTTGTGGTCGGATCATGTACCCAAGACGCATTAACCGTCGGTGTTCCGGCCTGAGAATACCATAATTTGAACTGAGTCAAATCATAACCGGAGGCATCTTCCATACATTTTACAAAATCATCACAAGTTACCGCCTTCCCCGTGTAACGATCAAAATACAAATCTGTTGCTTTTCTATAGCCCTGTGGCTCAAGAAGCGTATGGAACATATCAACGACCCGCGCACCTTTTCTATAGACGGTCGATGTATAAAAATTATCAATACTTTCATATGTATCAGGGCGAATAGGGTGAGCCAGAGGGCTTGCATCTTCCTTGAACTGGGCGGCGCGCAATTCCATCACATTTTCAATCCGGACGATCGGAGCCGATCCCATATCTGCGGAAAAACTCTGATCCCTGAACACGGTCAGACCTTCTTTCAAGGTGAGTTCCGGCCAGTCCCTTAACGTCACATTATTTCCGGTCCAATGGTGGAAATATTCATGCCCCACAACGCCTTCCACGCGGGCAAATGTTGCGTCCGATTGGGTTCTCGGGTGAGCTAAAACACAAGAAGTGTTGAAAATATTCAAAGACCTGTTTTCCATGGCGCCAAAGTTAAAATAATCAACGGCCACAATATTGAACGAATTAAGTTCATATTCGCGACCATATTTGACCTCGTCCCAACGCATGGCATTTTTAAGGGAGGTCATTGCAAATTCCAGCTTATCCGTGTCTTTCTTATCACTGTAAATCCGCAGTGTGACGTCTCTTCCGCTCATCGTGGTAAAGCTGTTTTCGATATAATCAAGGTCGGCTGCAACCAATGCGAACAAGTAGGATGGTTTCGGGGCAGGGTCATCCCAGACTGTATAATGGCGTCCATCGGCAGTATCCCCTTTTCCAACCATATTTCCGTTGGAGAGCAGCACAGGTGATGCATAATCGGAAATGACCTTAACCTTGTACGACGCCATGTTATCCGGACGATCAACAAACCATGTGATATTTCTGAACCCTTGGGATTCACATTGGGTGCACCACATATCTCCCGATTTATACAGACCCGATAATTGAGTATTTTTTTCCGGAACAATACGAACTTCGGTTTTCAGTTCAAACTGGTTTTCTGTCGTTGGAACAGTCAGCGTATTCTTACCAACTTTATAGCCGTCACCTTCGGACATATATTTTTTATTCATGGCAACTGTCAGGGTTTCCAGATCATTTCCATCCAGAACCAAGGGTCGTTTATGCCGTCCGTTCCGCTTGACCTGCATCACCGATGTCACGAATGTTTCCCCGTCACGAATATCGAACGTCAGATCAACGTTGTGAATGAAAAAATCCGGAGCTTTGTAGTCCGCGCGTCTTTTGACGGCTGGCTTGTTTGTCATGATATACTTCCCTGTTTTTTTATGTTTAATTATTCACTTTATATGGCAATTTCGGCCACCTCGCAATAAAAAACCCCGTTTCAATACGGGGTTTTCCAGTTCCAACAGCAAGCAATAGCTATGCAGATTTTTTATTATATTCACCGCTGAATGCGCCTTCGGCAAAAGCGTCTTCCCATGATCCTTCAGTGGAAGCTCTTGAATATTCCGTAGCACGGTTTTCAAAAAAGTTTGTGTGCTCTGCACCATTCAACATCTGGTCCATCCATGGTAACGGGTTTTTTTCGATCCCATAGATTGCTTCGAGATCAATCTGTTGCAGACGGCGGTCAATAATATAGCGGATATATTGTTTAACTTCCTCAGCTTCCAGCCCTTCGACCCCACCTTGTTCAAAAGCAAGGTCAATAAAGGCATCTTCGATCTCGACCGTCTTTCTGGCGGTATCCATCAGCTCGGTACGCAGTCGCTCTGTCCAGATATCCTGATTTTCAGCGATGAAGGTTTTGAAAAGTTTGATCATAGACAGACAGTGCAAGGTTTCATCGCGCACAGACCAAGTCACGATTTGCCCCATGCCCTTCATTTTATTGAAGCGCGGGAAGTTCATCAAAATTGCGAACGACGCGAAGAGCTGAACACCTTCTGTAAAGGCGCCAAACATTGCCATGGTTTTGGCGATATCGTGACGCGATTTCATGCTTGCTGTTTGCAAGAAGTCATACTTGTCCTTCATTTCCTTGTATTTCATAAAGGCCTGATATTCGACTTCCGGAATCCCCAGCGTGTCCAGCAAGTGGGAATAAGCGGCAATGTGAATTGTCTCCATATTTGCGAAAGCACCTAGCATCATCTGGACTTCAACAGGCCCGAATACGCGAGAATAGTGCTTCATATAGCAATTGTTCACCTCGACATCAGCCTGCGTGAAGAAACGGAAAATCTGGGTCATCAGATTTTTTTCAGCTGGGGTAAGTTTTTGCTTCCAGTCGCGAACATCTTCGGCCAAAGGCACTTCTTCCGGAATCCAGTGGATACGTTGTTGGGTCAACCATGCCTCATAACACCACGGATAAAGAAATGGTTTGTAAACATGGCGTTCGACCAAAAGAGGTGACGCCGATTTGGTGACATCGTCTGTCAACTCTTCTCTGGTCACGATATCGTTAGGCATGGCAGGCTCCTTCGTAAAATTAGGTATATTCATTTTTTGTTGTGAAATCTTTTCTATAGACCCACCTAATCAAGACCGATTCTCTTTTTCAAGCAAGCCTTTTTCACAAGTGCCTATCAAAAAAAATGCACCTAACTACTATATGTTGTGTTTTTATAATTTATTTTACACATTATATTGATATATACAACGAAACGCCCCCAACCTGCCCCAAATTTCTGAATTAGATAAAATTTTATCTAATTCAGATTATGTTAACACATCTCGTGATATTCTGAGTCTGGTTAATGTGTGTATTAATGTGTGTGCTTTCGCGAGTGTGTTCGGGAAACGTTTCAGAGAGCTAAATTTAAAAGGGGATTATCATGGGTTCGTATCGTCAACATTTTGCGTCATGTCATACATATTTGGTAGCTTTATCAGTAATAGCAATACTCTCGAGCGCAGGAATTTCCCAAGCGGCAGATTGTGCTCCAGCAGGTACCGTTGTCGTTGGCCCTACGCCTGTTTGCAGCGGCTCCACAACATCAAATGCAACCGTTACAGCCAGCACAGCTCCGGCAACCAATTCTCTGGAAGCGATGGCAAAAATTAATGCCGGCATTCCTTTGCTCAAGAGTGATTTATACTATATCAGCAATATCGCCCTTTTAGATCCCAAAGTCAGAGCGGCTGTTGTCGCCGCAGATCCACCACCCGTTGACTCAGGAATTGTTGTAGTTGGCCCATCAGTACCAGTAACATCATCATGGCCCACTACCTCCACTTCGACAAACACAAGCACAGTGAGCTCAGCCGCAGTGCAGAATGAGCGTCCGGTTTGCAGTCCCAGCTGTCTAACCTAACCTCTAATCAAAATGCAGAATATCAGGCGTTGAAGACTAAAGTAGCAAACTCAGCAGCCGATCTTGCTGCCGGAAAATGTGCGCCAGCCGGAACTGTCGTTGTCGGCCCGACCCCTTCATGCCCCACAACGGCCGATCTTGCAAAGCTTGTAACATCACAAGAAGCTGCCAAATCGGCGCTTCAAAGCAAGATCAGCGAAGCTCAAGGGAAATTGACTGGTGCAGCTCAAACAGCTGTCAATAATGTGGTCAATACAGCAACAGGTCAGGTTCAAAGCGCCGCCAATACGGCGTTGACGACTGCCACCGCTTCACTCAAGGGGTTGTTCCCGGGGGCTGCTTCTTGTGGCAATTTTGAAAATGTTTATATTGCAGAGCTTGGTGCCTCAACCTGTGGTAAGATCTCTGAATCAAGCCTTGGAAACCTTAATGACATGCTTTCAAAGATGTTCTCTGCGCAGCTAAACTCTGCAGTTAGCTCCGCGACGAGTTCTGTCAGCAGTTCGATCAAGTTCTAAACGTCTCTAATTCATACCTAAATATCATCCCCCCGAATAATAGCGGGGGGAAGTTTTTTATGCACTACTCCTGTTATTCTAAATCTTTCTGTTGGAAGCATAAAGAAACGAATCGGCCAAGGCGATTCGGCAGGCCTGTTCCTCTTCGAGGACATGATTCTTATGCATATCTGGTATTTTGGAAAATGAATTAAGAGATTCTGGTAACAGGAATAGATGTAATCCTGAAACTTTTGTGCTTTTTGAAACTGTCCACGATTCCCACAAAAAAAATAACAACTTGATTCAGCTAGGTTTTTACGGAGGGTCTTGGGGTTAGCGTACTTGCAAATTTATTTTTTTTGCGTCAAGAATTGTTTGTGTCCCAGACACGAGATGTAGTAGGTTATTAGGTGTACAGATCACAACAGATTGTGTTTTCTTCACTTTCTGTCCTCACTGGAAAAACCAAATTATTTTAATCTTTACCCCGAAAAACGGGGTTTGACCGATGAAGTTTAGGGAGAACGGTTTATGTTTGACGTCGCACAGATGGAACGAGGCAACCGGATCACGATTGATAAATCACGTGATTCAAAATTAACATCCTTTGGGGTTGCCACTTTGGTTGACCGGTATTTACTGCCAGAAGAAGGCCCACAGGACTTATTTGCGCGCGTTGCCATGTATTATGGGGATGATTCAGCCCATGCCCAGCGTTTATATGATTATATTTCGAATTTGTGGTTTATGCCTTCGACCCCAATTCTCTCGAATGGTGGCACCAGCCGTGGATTACCCATTTCCTGTTTCCTCAATGAAACCAATGATTCTCTGGAAGATATTGTGTCCTTGTGGAACGAGAACGTCTGGTTGGCCTCTTTGGGCGGTGGCATTGGCTCCTATTGGGGGAATGTCCGCTCGATCGGGGAAAAAGTCGGACGGAATGGAAAAACATCCGGAATCGTGCCGTTCATTCGCGTTATGGATTCTCTAACTCTGGCAATTTCCCAAGGGTCTTTGCGCCGTGGGTCGGCTGCGATCTATCTGCCGATCGACCATCCTGAGATCGAAGAATTTATCGAGATCCGTCGCCCGACTGGTGGTGATCCAAACCGGAAAGCCCTCAATCTGCACCACGGTATTCTGATTCCCGATGCGTTTATGCATGCCGTTGCCAATGATGAAGAATGGGCTCTGCGCTCTCCGAAAGACAAGGCTGTCATTTCCCGCGTTAAAGCGCGCGATTTGTGGGTCCGTCTGTTGACTGCGCGGATCGAACAAGGCGAACCTTACATCGTTTATATCGATCATGTGAATGACAAGATTCCCGAGCATCACAAAATGGCTGGGCTGAACGTCAAGATGTCCAATCTATGTTCCGAGATTACCCTGCCAACGGGTCGTGACCATCTGGGAAATGACCGGACGGCGGTATGTTGCCTGTCTTCTCTTAACCTTGATACGTTCGAAGAATGGCAAGATCATCCAACCTTTATCGAAGATGTGATGCGCTTCCTAGATAATGTCCTGACCGACTTTATCGAGAAAGCTCCTGATTCCATGAAACGCGCAAAATATGCAGCAATGCGTGAGCGTTCTGTCGGCTTGGGTGTCATGGGTTTCCACTCGTTCCTCCAATCCAAAATGATCCCGATGGAGGGCGTCATGGCCAAAGTCTGGAACCGTAAAATGTTCCAGCATATCAAACGTCAGGCTGATGATGCTTCGGTTAAGCTGGCGCACGAACGTGGAGCATGCCCCGATGCCGCCGATTACGGCATCATGGAGCGTTTCTCGAACAAGATGGCTATTGCACCGACCGCGTCGATCTCGATCATTTGCGGTGGCTCATCTCCGGGGATCGAGCCAATTGCCGCCAATGCCTATACCCATAAAACCCTGTCCGGTTCCTTCCCGGTTCGCAATCCGTATCTGGAAGCTTTGCTGGAAGAACGAGGCTTGAATAATGAGGATATATGGTCATCCATCTTTACCAATGAAGGATCAATCCAGCATTTGGATTTCCTTACAGATGAAGAAAAGGATGTCTTCAAAACGGCTTTCGAAATTGACCAGCGTTGGTTAATCGAACATGCCGGAGATAGAACTCCGTTTGTTTGTCAGGCCCAGTCACTCAACGTCTTCCTGCCTGCCAATATCCACAAAAAGGATTTGCACGCCATTCACTGGGAGGCCTGGGCAAAAGGTGTTAAATCGTTGTATTACTGCCGTTCCAAATCCATCCAACGTGCCGAAAGCGCGGCGAGCTGGACGCGCAGCAAACAAGCCAATGATGCCCAACCCAAACAGCTCGAGCTGGGAGACAGTCAACCAAAATATGAAGAATGTCTGGCTTGCCAATAGGTTTACAAAGTTCTGTGTCAAGAAACCCCGCTTTGTGCGGGGTTTCTTTTTATCTCAAAGTAGAGAGATAAGAGAGCATTCGTTTGGCGATTTCTTCTGCGCCGGTGACTTTCAGATCGACCTGCATTTCCTCGACATCAACCGCCCCGAAATTATAACGATCCTGAATGACAATCTTTGCCTGAGGGCCGATCTCGCGGATTGCCTCGATAATACGACCAACCTCAAATGCTTCGGGAATGGCAATTACGACCGCGACGGCCCGATCAATCATGGCATCGGTCAGCGTTTCGAAACTTCCGGCATCGCCCGCAATCGCGTGATACCCTCTTTCACGTAGAATTTCCACTTTTTCCCGATTGGTTTCGATGATGACCAGTTCATGGCGCGTTTCATCAATATGCGAATAAATATACCCTCCGATTTGACCTGCTCCGATCAATACCACCAAAGAGCGCGCAAGCTCTTTTTTTTCTTCGGGTTGTAAATGTGCCAGTTCATCATCATCTTCGGGCAGCGAGAAGAATTGTGCAAAACGGGGAGTTGCCCCGACACATTCATAAATCAGACGAGATCCGACAAAGGTTAGCGGGTTAAGCGAGATTGAAATCAATGCGCCCGCCAATAAAATATCATGAGCATGGCTGCTTAAAATCCCGAAGGAGAGAGCAAGAGTTGCAATAACAAACGAGAACTCTCCGATTTGCCCCAATCCGGCGGTGACCAATAATCCTGTCCTAAGCGGATATCTGAATGCTGTGACCACGACAAAGGATGCAATCGATTTTCCGACCATAATGGTTAAAACGCACAAAATGACAGAGACAGGGTCTTCCCAAATCACTGTCGGATTAAATAACATCCCCACCGCGACAAAAAACAAAACCGCGAAGGCGTCTTGTAAAGGCAAAGCGCGCTCGGCAATATCTTTACTCAGGCTCGATTCTTTGAGCATCATTCCAGCAATAAATGCTCCAAGCGCCAGAGACACCCCGAAAATCATTCCGGCAGCAAAGGCCACCCCCACCGCGACAGCCAAAACCGCCAGAGTAAAGAGTTCGCGCGAACGCGTGGCAACCACTTGATGCAGAATGCCGGGCAACGCCCGATAGCCAAGCAATAATGTCACCAACACAAACAGGGCCATTTTGGCCATAGCCACTGCACCACCGAGAATCATTTCCAGATGAATTGGTTCATCGCCGCCACTCCTTGCGAGAGACGGAACAAGCACCAAAGCCAGAACCATGACCAGATCCTGAACAATCAGCCAACCCACAGCAATTTTTCCGATGGTACTGTGTAAAAGATGGTTGTCTTCCAAGGCGCGCATCATCACAACCGTACTAGCAACCGAGCAGGCCAGACCAAAGACAAATCCGGCCTCCGGTTTCCAGCCCCATAGATGAGCCAGCCCCAATCCGATGACCACTGAAACCACAATCTGGGCAAAGGCTCCGGTGATGGCAATTTTTTTCACTTCCCACAGATCCTTGAGTGAAAAATGAAGTCCCACACCAAACATCAGGAGAACAATCCCCACTTCGGAGAGCTGTTTGGCAATCTCTGCATCAGCAACAAAACCCGGTGTGTATGGGCCGAGAAAGACGCCAGCCAGCAAATATCCTACAATTGGTGGCAATCTGAGACGCACAGCCACCAACCCGAACATGAACGCCATGACTAGGCCAAAGGATAGCGTCGTGATAAGTGGCATTTCATGTTCGGTCATGCTTAATGGTCTTGTCTCTGGACGGTTGCATTTTTTCTAGATTACTACGAATACATTAAACCCCCGACAAATTTAATCGGGGATTTGATCTAATTTTATCAAATGGGAACAAACATTAGCATCATGTGTTTTGTTTCTCTTATATAATCATATCCCTGAATGTATCGCGGACATTGGCAATAAATTGCTGACCCGTAATGGATTTGCTTCTATCTACCGCCAAATCTCCTGTCAGAGTGCCTGATTTCAAACCCGCTTCAATTGTGACGATAACTGCCTGTTTGAGTTTTTTGGCCAACCCTACACCATCGGCCTGACCATTCAGCTCGGCTTTGTGACGTATGGCTTCGGCATAAGCAAAAATATGTGCTGCCGGATTCGCCAGCAGGGTTTTCTTTTCGTGCCATGCATGCTCTAAATCAGGGGCCGTTCCATGTGGCGGATCAGCCAGCAAGGTTCCATCCGCAGACACAAGAGTTGAATCCATTAACCCCAGCGATTTATGTTCACCAGCGACCTGATCCGATACCACATCCCCGTCATAGTTTTTAAGCGCGATAATCATCCCGTTCATCTTGCCTTGTGGAATTTTAGAAACCACAGAATCAATCAATTGAACCTTATGCGAAAATGTTAATCCGGCTTCTCTGAATTTGTTCTCATAAGTCTCTTTGAAAATTTGATTGAAGATATCAATGAAGCGTCCATCATAGACAGGATTAATTGTGTCTTTGGCCGCAAAAATTACCGACTTGTGCATGGATAAAGCTTGAGCAAAGACAGCATGGGCATAATCACGGATCGACGAATCAGTTTCTGTTGTCAGCATCAGAACACCAGTTGAAACTTTGCGGTTTTCTACCAGCATTTCGGTTGATCCATCCTCGCCTTCATAAACAATCTTCAAAGTTCCATTGCCGGGAATTGAAACATTCGGCGCACCATAAATACCGCCTACTGCTTGACGCGCGATGGTCACATCATGCATGAGCGGCGCATATTTTCCGATGCCGTCAATTTCGATTGTATTACGCAGAATTGCCGCTCCATTGATGGCGCGGCGGATAATCCCGTTGGGCGAGTCCCATTTTTTCGAAAGCCCCAGAGTTTTGGCTTCTTCGATTGTCGGGGTAATGGTCGGGCCTTTGATAGCGGCTTTATGTGTTTTCAAATCGGTGATGGCTGCATTCAAAGCGTCATCATTGGTCTTGTCCCGCGCAAAAACAGAGATATCATGTATTTTCCAGTCAATTTCAAAAAACGGTGCAATCAACTGATCCCGTATTTCGGCAGACATGTGTGGCCAGACGCCATCCCCAGTCATATCGACAATAGACCCGTTGATTTTATATGGTGCAGACATGGAATGGCTCCTTTTGGAATGGTATAGGTCAAAAACTGGTTTGCAGTGTCTTCGAACGAGACCCCGCTCTCCGGCGTGATTATTGCCTATAAAGATTAACAAAACTCTGTTAATTTTTTATATGTTGACATAAGTCATGAAAATTTAGAATGGTGATAGAAATTAGCCCTGCCCTTTTCTGTTGCTTGATAGACCAAAACATTCAACATATAGTCTTGCTATGAAATTCAAGAAGCATATCCTGTTGTTTTCCGGATGTCTGGTGGCCGTTGGTCTGGTTCAGTTCTTGACTTCGCCGGCCAGTTTTATTCCTTCCCCAACTCTGGACGATGTTCCCTTAAACGGGCCGGTTGTGGTTGAATTATTTACCAGCCAGAATTGCCCGTATTGTCCTGTTGCAGATCGTTTTCTGGATCAGCTGGCGACGCGGCCCCATGTTATTGCCTTGGGATGTCATGTGACTTATTGGGATCGTGATCCGGCGCGAAAAGATCCCTTTTCGACCCCTCTTTGTACAGACCGTCAACATGCCTATGACAGCTATCTGAATGGCACAGGTGTTTTTACACCGCATATGATGGTGAATGGCGAGATCAGTCTGGTGGGATCAAAACCCTATCGGATCACTCAGGCCTTGGAACTCTCAAAAAACGGATTGCCGGAGATTATGATCGCGTCGTCATCACCGGACGTCTTTGATGTTATTTTTCCCGAGGCTCTATCTCTTGAAAAGAATAATATTCATCTGACTGGCGTGGTGATAGGGGCTGACCAACAGGGACGATATGGCCCCCTCTCTCGGCCTGTCCTAGATATTCGTGATCTGACCTCTCACTGGAATGGCACGGAAAAAACCATATCCTTCCATCTGCCGAATATCTCCGAAACAGCCCAGTCACTGGTTATCCTTGTTCAAGAAGGTGAAAACGCGAACGGCCCCATCAGGGCCGCCGGAGAATTGTTCCTGCATTCCTCCCCCTGATATGGGGTTCAACGTTTATTCACTGCGATAATTCGGCGCTTCACGTGTGATTGTGACGTCATGGACGTGGCTTTCACGGAATCCTGCGCTTGTCATGCGGATAAACTCAGCACGTTTTTGCATTTCAGAAATAGTCGGGCAACCCGTATAGCCCATTGACGCCCGCAATCCGCCCACCATCTGGTGAATGACTGGCACGATTGAGCCCTTGTACGGGACGCGTCCTTCGATTCCTTCAGGAACCAGCTTATTGCTTTCGGAAACTTTTCCTTGGAAATAGCGGTCGGCGGAACCTTCAACCATTGCCCCGACTGAGCCCATACCGCGATAGGATTTATAAGAACGTCCCTGATAGAGAATAACCTCGCCGGGTGCTTCATCAGTTCCGGCAAAAACTCCCCCCATCATGGCAACACTTGCCCCGGCAGCAATCGCCTTGGCCAAATCACCGGAATATTTGATTCCACCATCGGCAATCACTGGAATGCCATGTTTCATGGCAACTTCGGCGGCCCCCATAATTGCGGTTAATTGGGGAACGCCGACGCCAGCCACAACGCGGGTGGTACAGATTGACCCCGGGCCAATTCCGACTTTGACTGCGTCAGCACCTGCATCAATCAATGCCTGGGCTGCCGATCCGGTTGCAATGTTTCCGGCAATAATCTGCATCCGGTCGCCACAATCGCGTTTAATGCGCGCCACCATATCGAGAACGCCTTTGGAATGTCCGTGTGCGGTATCAACCACCACCACATCAAGGCCAGCCTCACACAGAGCAAGTGCGCGTTCATAGCCGTTGACTTCTCCGGTTCCAACGGCGGCTCCGGCACGCAAGCGGCCTTCTGTGTCTTTACTGGCCAACGGATAATTCTGGGATTTTTCAATATCCTTGACGGTAATCAGGCCAATACATTTTTCAGCCCTATCGACCACCAGAAGTTTTTCAATACGGTATTTATGCAGCAGACGTTTGGCTTCATCCTTATCGACTGCGCCAACCACCTTGACCAGATTTTCCGAAGTCATCAATTCTTTGACTGGTTGATTCATATCATCAGCAAAACGGACATCGCGGTTGGTCAGGATACCAACCAATTTGCCGTTTTCTTCGGTCACAGGCACGCCTGAAATATTATAATGGCGCATGGTTTCCAAAGCTTCGGCCAAAGTCGCACTTGGCAAAATCGTAATCGGGTTGACCACCATGCCGGATTCATATCTCTTAACGCGGCGGACTTCTTCGGCCTGTTCAGCAATCGTCATATTGCGATGAATAATCCCCAGCGCCCCTTGCTGGGCCATGGCAATTGCCATTGGTGCTTCGGTGACAGTATCCATGGCGGCTGAAAGCAGCGGGACTTTTAATGAAATGGTCTTGGTGAGTTGCGTTGATGTATCAACATCGGTCGGCTGGACTTCGGAGGCTGCGGGCAATAGCAGCACATCGTCAAATGTTAAACCTTCTGAGATTTTTTCCTGAAGCAGCATGACGCAAATCCTTTGTTGTTTGTTCGGTTTCGGGGTGGGATTTGCAAGGGATTTATAAAGGCTTTGGTAAAAATGTAAAGAAAATAATGCGTTATGATGGATTTGAATTTGTCGCAGTTTTGCTTATGTTAGTGGGAACAACCAATCAAGGAGCCGTTATGACCACAAAAACCCTTCAATCGGTTAATCCAGCGGATTTCAGCGTGATTGGCGAGATTCCGATGTCGTCACCCGAAGATGTTCGCAAAAAAGTGGCGGCGGCGCGCGCGGCGTTCCCCCGTTGGGCGGCTCTAGCCCTTGAAGGCCGTCTGGAGATTTTGGGGCGTTTGCGCGATGAATTTGTTTCCCGACGCCCAAAACTGGCCGAACTAATGACGCTTGAGATGGGAATGCCAATATCCCAAAGTCTGTTTACGGTTGATCGGGCGCTTAGCTATATGAACTGGTCCTTGAACAATGCCGCCAAAAGCCTCGCTCCCGTTATCACCTACGAAGACGATTTTGAAATTGACGAGGTGACGTTTGAACCGCATGGCGTGGCGGCTTGTATTTCGCCATGGAATTTTCCGGCCAGCAATTTTGTCTGGGCTACTTTTCAGGCTTTATGCGCGGGAAACACAATCGTGTTCAAAAATTCCGAGGAAACCCAGCTTTTCGCGCGCGAAATAGAGGATATGGTACAATCCGCGCAGTTTCCCGAAGGGGTTTTGAATGTCATTTACGGGGATGGTGCCGTGGCGCAGGCCATGATCGCGGATGACATTAATTTTATCAGCTTTACCGGCAGCACCCGTGTCGGGGAAATCCTTTACAAGCAAGCGGCAGAGAAATTTATTCCACTGGTTCTGGAATTGGGAGGGTCTGATCCGGGAATTGTCTTTGAAGATGCCGATCTTGATAAGATTTTGCCTGCTCTTTATGCCGGACGGTTCACCAATTGCGGGCAGGTCTGCCAGTCCATGAAACGCTTGATTGTCCATGAAAGCCTGTTTGACGAAGTGACTGAGAAGCTGGCTATGCTTGTCCTTTCCAAAGAAGTCGGTGATCCGATGGATGAGAGCACAGATATTGGCCCGTTGGTTTCACAAAAACAACTCGATACGCTGCTCTCACAGATGGAAGATGCCTTGACAAAAGGCGCCAAGATTATTTGCGGCGGCAAGCAGCCTGCGGGGTTGTCGGGTGCGTTTTATGAACCCACTATCCTGACCCAGATCACCCCCGATATGAAGATCTGGAGCGAGGAAGTGTTTGGCCCTGTGCTGCCCGTGGTTTCCTTCAAGACCTATGATGAAGCCATTACCCTTGCCAATAATACGATTTACGGGCTGTCGGCATCGGTCTTTACTCAGGATAAAGATCTTGCACGGCGGGCGTCACGCGATTTGCAAGCGGGTATGATAAAAAATAATCTTGCCAACACTGGAAAGCCCGAGAATATTTTCGGCGGCTATAAACGATCCGGTCTTTCCAGAGAGAATGGCCATTTCGGATTTCACGATGTGACCCAAAAGAAAATGATTGCGCGGGAGAAATAACTCTCCCCCCGCGCACCATGCACTCTAGTTTTTAACGGCGGATAATAAGGTCACGGCATCAATGATTTTCTTGGTGGCCTCACCAATTAACAAGACATCCTGATCTACCAGAACATATTGTGTCCCCACAGGGGCAGGGTGTAATTTTCTCAAGATATGTGATGGCACCGGCTCGACATGCACATAGTCAGGAAGGTAATGTCCGACAACATAGCTCTTTTTGGCATGACCGGGTGGCAAACACCCGTTATGTTTCTTGGCAAGACCCGGCGGGCATGATTTTTTATAATGGTCTTCGAGATAGCCATGCAAAACCTTACGGTCGTCATTGCGGATGCGGATCGCCATATAACGATCCTGATCCAGATCATGACGTGTTTTAGGCGTGTCATAATAATACCGAACCACACCGTTATCTTTGTCTTTCCTTTTCCCGTGATCGGAATCGGCATACGCCAGAGATGCCGAGGCCAGAAAGACAGCCACCCCTGCCAACAAAGTCAGGGTCAGTGTTTTTGTTATATCGGGATGTGAGTGGGCAATTTCTTTTGTCATGATTTTTCTCCGTTTCATTCCCTTGATAAACGAATGGTAGGTCAAGACCCCCCCATTTCAATGGAGAAGAGTTTTTTCTATTTGATTAAATCAACCAGTTCACAATTCAAGGCACGGGCAATCGCCACCAATGATTTGATGGTGACATTCATTTTACCATTTTCGATTTCTGACAAATAACTCCGGTCAATCTCAGCCAGACCGCACAAATCTTCTTGTGTCATCCCTTGTTTCTTACGCAAGAGGGAGATGTTTTTGCCGATTTTTACCAGCTCTTCCATAAATAAATTATGTTAACTTTAACCCACAAAGTCCGTAGGTTATAACCTACACTGAAAGATGTATTCGAAAGGCGTGCCCCAAAAATCAGGGCCTAAATATGTGGTGTTTTTTTCACCACGAAGAATTCCGTCATTGCGAGAAACAGCGAAGCAATCCAGAAGATTGTTAAATCGCCTCACGCAGAGGCCACGGAGATTTCACAGAGCGCACAGAGTTTTTTGATTTAACCGTCATTCCGGCGCAGGCCGGAATCCAGTTTTTCACCACAAAGTCACGAAGGACATCTAATTTCAACAATACACTCTAAATGTTTTTCAAAATCCTTGTTTGCTGGATTAAGATTCCAATTCATAAAACCTATAAGGTCAATAATAGATCTCTTTAGGTCGTCTCTATTTAATTTCCTTTTGGAAATCACTTTTTCTCGATTGCGTGCAAAATCAAAGATATTCAAATTCATAGAATTTATTTTGATTGTATCAAAATAAATATC
Organism: Alphaproteobacteria bacterium CG1_02_46_17; assembly: GCA_001871905.1. Taxonomy (GTDB): domain Bacteria; phylum Pseudomonadota; class Alphaproteobacteria; order Micavibrionales; family Micavibrionaceae; genus UBA1573. The sequence goes on from MNUG01000040.1 coordinate 94,841, forward strand.
GTCTTTATCTACCGTGCCTCTAGACTCAGAATGACTTTTTAATCTTGCGTTATAAATTTGGTAAAAAACAATTAGTTCATATATCATCTCTGCAGAATTATTGTCCAAAAATTGAATGGACTCTTTTAGTACATTTATAGATTTTTCTGGTTGCTTAGGAAAATCTGATAAACCTTCTTTTATAAATTCAAAACAGGCTTTGAAATATAAACTTATATCATCTATTGCATCTGGCATTTTTGCTCTAGCAGATAAAGAACTCCTGTAAATCCTATCGTTATGTTTTACCCATTCGTCGCGTCGTTGAAGATTCATTACATGTATAGTGCCCATTGCAGCAGTGAGTGCCAGCACTCCTGATATCAATGTTTGCCAAGTGTATATAAAAGCAATAATGGAAAATGGGTTATCCATCTCGGCGACGTGCTGAAAAAGACGCAAATCAATTATGCCGAGAACCATACACAATATAGCCACCATATTCACTATTGTGGTTTCAATTCTCGATTCAAAAATTGATGTTATGCGGCTCAACAATAGAATTTACTCCCATTCAATCGTACCCGGGGGTTTGGACGTGATGTCGTAAACCACGCGGTTGATGCCACGGACTTCGTTGATGATGCGGTTGGCAACGCGTCCCAAGAATTCATGGTCGTAGTGATAATAGTCCGCGGTCATGCCATCGGTGGAGGTGACAGCGCGCAGCGCGCAGACATGATCATAGGTTCGGTCATCGCCCATCACACCCACGGTTTTAACCGGCAGCAGTACTGCAAAGGCTTGCCAGATCACATCATAAAGTCCGGCGTTTTTAATTTCCTCGATATAGACCTTGTCGGCGTTGCGCAAAATTTCAAGTTTTTCAGCCGTAATTTCACCCGGAATCCGAATGGCAAGCCCCGGGCCGGGGAACGGGTGACGGCGGATAAAGTCTTCGTTCATGCCCAGTTCACGCCCCAACGCGCGGACTTCATCTTTGAAGAGTTCGCGCATCGGTTCAACCAGTCCCATATTCATGCGTTCGGGCAAGCCGCCGACATTATGGTGGGATTTGATGGTGACCGATGGCCCGCCGATAAAGGACACCGATTCAATCACATCAGGATATAACGTTCCTTGGGCGAGAAATTCTGCCCCGCCGATCCGTTTGGCGCAGTCTTCGAACACTTCGATAAACAGGCCGCCGATGATTTTGCGTTTTTGTTCGGGGTCGGTCACGCCCGCCAATTTTCCGAGGAACAGATCGGACGCATCTTCGTGGATCAGTTTGATATTATAGTGATCTTTGAACAGGCTGACGACTTGTTCGCTTTCGCCTGCCCGCATCATGCCGGTATCAACATAGATGCAGGTCAATTGATCGCCAATGGCTTCATGGATCAGGACAGCGGTAACAGACGAGTCCACGCCGCCTGACAATCCACAGATCACGCGCTTGTCACCGACTTGTTTTTTGATTTTTTCAATCGCTTCCTGACGGAAGGCATTCATTGTCCAATCCCCTGAACAGCCACAAATTTTGTGGGTAAAGTTTTTAATCAGGGCCGCACCGTGTGGGGTATGCACGACCTCGGGGTGGAATTGGACGCCGTACATTTTCTTATTCTCGTTAGCGACTGCCGCGCACGGAGCACCTTCGGAAATCCCGACAATCTCGAACCCTTCGGGGAGCTTGGTCACGCGGTCGCCGTGGGACATCCAGACCATTTCTTTTTTGCCCGTGCCCCAGACCCCATCAAACAAAGCGCAGGGTTTTGTAATCTCGACATAAGCGCGGCCAAATTCTTTATGGTCGGAACCTTCGACCTTGCCACCCATTTGTTCGCACATGGTTTGTTGGCCGTAACAAATTCCCAAAATCGGCAGGCCCATCTCGAACACGCCTTCGGGCGCGCGGGGGCTGTCCGGTGCAGTCACACTGCATGGGCCACCCGAAAGGATAAGTCCGCGCGGGTTATAGTCTTTGATTTTTTCTGCCGTTGCGGTGTTAAACGGCCAGATTTCGCAATATACGCCACTTTCGCGAACGCGGCGGGCGATCAACTGGGTGACTTGGGATCCGAAATCAAGGATCAGGATATGGTCATGTGATGTGGTTGGAGTGGTCATGGAACTGGTCATGTCTGGGCCCTTTATATTGACATATTAACACCATCTCTATAGGATGATGCGGGATAAAATCTGTTACGAGCAGTTAAGCAATAATTTCAGGGTAATCAAGATGCAAAACGTCAATTTATGCGCCCAAACGCCCGTTCTGGACGAAATCCGCAATGTGGCCGAAGGCTGGATCAACGAGATTGACTTATTTGCCCTTCATTCCGTTGAAAACGGGGTGGGTGGGCCCTTCGGCGCAGCCCTTTATCTTTATAATTCGGCAACCAAAGCCCATGAGATGATTGGCGAGATGATGGGAAACGCCGTTCTGTCAACCGGATGCGGCAGCGCCCATGCCGAAGACCGTACCCTGAATTCCAGCCATATTGAAATTTTGAAAGACCGTCTGGCGCAACTCGCGCCACAAAAATACCAGCTTTATATCGTGATGGTCTCGAGTGCGGAAAGCTGTCCTGCCTGTCATTCCAAGGAACAGATCGTTGCCCGCGACCTGATATCGTGTGGATTGTTAGATGAAGGTCATTTTATTGTGGTCTATGGCGCAACCTATCAGGATACAGCAGAAGTCGCCGGTTTCCACGACGCTCCCTATTTCGAAGATATTCAAAAAGATATCGGAGACGGTTTAATCAAGGTACGCCATCTCGACGTTGCGGATAGTCCTGTCGATATCCGGCAAGCGCTGACACAATCGGATCTGGCAGATCGGGCAGATCAGGATTTTTGTGTCATCGTCCAGAACGGGCATATCCTGTCTTGCGGTCATGATAACCTCTCGTCCTATGCCCCCTTTGCCAGTGCCAGTTATCTGACCATCCAGAGTGCCTGTTGCACACAAAAAGACCAAGGGGCAAGCCAGCCGTGGAATTTGCGGGGGGCGGTCCTTTACACGACACAATCAGACATCGGGCCTCTGACTTATACGGAATGCCAATGGACCAATATTTCCGCCATTATCCAGATAAAAAATACTGGCCACAGTTCTTCCACAGAGGCGCGCGGCATCACCAACCAGACTTTGTTCAAAATAGTCGGCACACCTGATTATTCTCATCCGAATTCCGCTGTTTATATGATGAAACTGGGTAATTTTGCCAATCTCGCCCAGCATGGCTGGAAAAACCGATTGGAACAAATAGGCGATTCCATTCTTTACAACGGGATTGATGCCGCGTAATTTCTGGATCACGAAACTGCGGAGTGGAGAAACATATGTCCGATTATACATCCGATATCTACCTGTCCTGGGATGATGTCCAGAATATCTGTCGGGAATTGGCACGCCGTATTCATGTCGAACATCCCCAAGGATTTAACAAAATTCTGGCGATCACCAGAGGCGGCATGTTTCCCGCAGGAATTATCGCCCGTGAACTCAATATTCGTTTAATTGATACGGTCTCGATTGCGTCTTATGACGAACAAAATCGCCATGAACCGAAAATCCTCAAAGATTGTCACCCTGATTTTATGGATGGCGCCTTGGTTATTGATGACCTCTCAGATACGGGTACAACCTTGCGCTTGCTCAAAACAAAGCTGACCAACGCCAAGTTTGCAACGCTTTTTGTCAAACCGTCCGGTGCCGAACTGGTTGACTGGTTTGGACGCGAAGCCCCCCAATCGACATGGGTACGTTTTCCGTGGGACACCGTCCGGCAATACGCAACCCCCTTGGTATGTGACCGTATTTCGTGATACACTCGCGGGGTCATGCTCAGTTCCTCGCCAATCGCCCTTTCTTTTGAATTTTTTCCACCCAAGAATGACGAGGGCCGGAAAGCCTTATTAGCGGCGGCGCATGAGCTTGCTGTCCTTGATCCCGCTTTTGTGACTGTGACCTTCGGTGCAGGTGGCAGCACCAAATCAGGAACATTCGAAGCAGCCAAACTGTTACAACAAGACTGCGGACTGAACGTCGGAGCGCATTTAAGTTATTTCGGTACACCAAAGGCAGAGTTGTTTGCCTATGCGGATCAATTATGGGATGCAGGTATCCGCCATCTGGTGGCGTTACGCGGCGATATTCCGCAGGGTCAATCGCCCGCCAATTTCAAAGAACCGGATTATTTCGAATATACCAGCGAGTTTGTCGAAGCTTTATTAAAGCGCCATCCTTTTGATATCTCGGTCGGGGCCTATCCGGAAAAACATCCCGATGCGCCGTCTCTCGACGCTGATCTGATTGCTTTAGAGAAAAAATGTTCGGCGGGAGCGGCGCGCGCCATTACCCAGTTTTTCTTTGATCCGGCAATTTACCAGAACTTTGTTTCCCAAGCCCGAAATAAAGGAATTTTAACCCCGATTACACCCGGATTATTACCCATCCGCGACTTTAACAAAATCTGTGGTTTTGCAGAAAAATGTCAGGCACATATCCCGCAGGAATTTAAGGAAATTTTCACCAATTCCAGCGATCCTGTCGCCACTGGAATTGATCTGTTATCGCGGCAAATACTGGCACTGAAAGAAATGGGTGTTTCACATTTTCATTTTTATACACTCAATCATTCCGACATGGTGATCGGAGCCTGTCGTCAGGCGAGAATCAGACTCTAAACTATATTATATTAAACACCGAACAAGATCAGGAGAAAATGATCATGGCTCTCGCAACCAACCTCGGATATCCCCGCATTGGCGCACGTCGCGAACTTAAAAAGGCGATCGAGAGTTATTGGAAGGGTGATATTTCAGCCAATGATTTAATTGCGGCTGGCTCCACGATCAGAAAATCCAACTGGCAGACCCAGAAAGATGCCGGACTTGATATGATTCCGGTTGGTGATTTTTCATTTTACGATCATGTTCTGGATATGACGGCCTTGTTGGGCGTAATACCGAAACGGTACGGGTTTAACGGGGATCTGGTCGATCTTGATACCTATTTTGCGATGGCGCGCGGACATGACACGGTTACAGCAATGGAAATGACCAAATGGTTCGACACCAATTATCACTACATTGTCCCTGAATTTGATAAGGACACCAGCTTCAAAATCCTGTCCTCTAAAATTTTTGATGAAACCGCCGAAGCACAATCATTGGGAATTAAGGCACGCCCTGTTCTGATTGGCCCTGTCACTTATCTTTCTTTGGGTAAAGCCAAGGACGAAAGTAATCCGTTTGATTTATTGCCAAAACTTCTCCCTGTTTATGCCGAGATTTTAGGCCGCCTGAAATCCATGGGTGTTGAGTGGGTTCAAATTGATGAACCGATACTGGCCATGGATTTAACCGATATCCAGAAAGACTCCCTTAAAACATCTTGTGCCGCGCTTTCCGGATGCGGTGTCAAGATTTGTCTTGCAACTTATTTCTGCGATTTACGTGATAATGAATCCCTTGCACTTTCCCTTCCCTTTGATGCCCTTCACATTGATTTGAAACGTGCGCCCGACCAACTGGGCTCGATTATCAAACATTTCCCGAAGGATAAAATTCTCTCGCTCGGCCTGATTGACGGACGTAATATCTGGAAAGCTGATTTGCACAAAGCTTTCAAGATGGCGCATCACGCGCAAGATGTTTTGGGCAGCGATCACATCTGGATTGCACCAAGCTGCTCGATGATCCATTCCCCGAATGATCTTGATCTTGAAACCAGAATGGACGATCAACTTAAAAGCTGGCTGGCTTTTTCAAAACAAAAACTTTCCGAAATCCGCGATCTGACCACTGGCCTAAATAACGGGGAGTCCGCCATTTCTTCACAGCTTGAAGCAAGTGATGCGGTTGTCAAAGACCGTGCCACTTCTTCGCGCATTCATAATAAAGATGTCGAACATCGGATTAAAACTCTGGAACCTTCCATGTTTGCACGCCATTGTGATTTTGATAAACGGCGTCTGGTACAGCATGCCGCGCTTGATTTGCCTACCTTTCCGACCACATCAATCGGATCATTTCCTCAAACCAAAGAAATTCGCGAAGCGCGAGCGGCTCTCAAAAAAGGAACCTTGTCTCTTTCCGATTATGAACACGCGATGAAAGATGAAATTTTGCGGGTTATCCGTTTTCAGGAGAATCTGGATATGGATGTTCTGGTTCATGGAGAACCTGAACGGAATGACATGGTTGAATATTTTGGTGAACAGTTACAAGGATATACTTTTTCCCAAAATGGATGGGTTCAGTCTTATGGTTCCCGCTATGTGAAGCCTCCGATTATTTTTGGTGATGTGTCCCGCCCTCATCCAATGACCGTTGAATGGTCTTCTTATGCACAATCTCTGACTGACCGTCCGGTTAAGGGTATGCTGACCGGGCCGATTACTATGCTGTTCTGGTCTTTTGTCCGTGACGACCAACCCCGTTCCGTGACATGCAAACAAATTGCTTTGGCTATTCGTGATGAAGTTGTCGATCTTGAGAAGGCCGGAATTAAAGTCATTCAAATTGATGAGCCGGCTATCCGTGAAGGTCTGCCGTTACGCCGTTCAGATTGGGAAGACTATCTCGCATGGGCAGTTGACTCGTTCCGCCTCTCCTCATCAGGGGTCGCGGATGAAACACAAATCCACACCCATATGTGTTATTCGGAGTTTAATGATATTATTGACTCGATTGCCGATCTGGATGCCGATGCAATTTCAATAGAGACCAGCCGATCACAAATGGAACTGCTCGAGGCTTTCGTGAATTTCGATTATCCGAATGAAATCGGGCCGGGAGTATATGACATCCATTCCCCGCGTATCCCCTCGCAGGAAGAAATGATTGTCTTGCTGGAAAAGGCTGCAACTGTTCTTGATCCATCGCAAATCTGGGTCAATCCTGATTGTGGCCTTAAAACCCGTGGCTGGGCCGAAGTCGAACCTGCCCTTAAACATATGGTCGAAGCCGCAAAAACCATGCGCGGACGAGTTAGCTAAAGACATACCGAGCTACATATCAACGCGATAGATTTCGATATTCTGTTGCGTTGATCCTGTTCTCGGCATATCTCCCGATTTCATCCCCACTTTGATCATGCCCGAACTATATGGGATGAAATTTTTTTCCTGTTCTTCCCGCTCAATATTCGCAGCAATATTATTATATGCATCGATAAAGCTTTGGGTCAAAGGGACTGCAAAATTCAATGATGTGACGATCGCCCTTTGGACATTTGTTCCAATCCCCCAAGCAGCCGAGCCACTATCCCCGGGTATGATCTTGCAGTCATGACTTAAGACAAAGGCTGTTTTTTCCTTATTAAAGCGAGGATCAAATAATTTACAATCAGGATTGGAGGAGAGCGTGCCATTCATCGTATATGGATACCCTGCCTGCTCAACGTCTATTGATCGTTGGTGATTGTTTTTATCGACGAAATCTTCGGGCTTTGTGGCCTGCATTCTGAACTGATTGACAGCTCCGTCCATAGGCCGATCCAGCACCAGTATGGCTTTGTCAAAATACATTTTGCTGGATGTATCCCGTGGATCAAATTGTTTAGGGATATATATTTTCGTTACCCTGTATGTTTGGCCCTTATTATCTTTGACGATTGCTCTCGACTCTACCCCCAGCATAATCATTTCAACACAATGACCTGCGGTTGTTGCGACTTGACGAGATGCCCCGAATTGCAAAGTACAATTTCCTTCTTCAAGCAATAAAGGTTTAATGCCGCTATAGGGCGCCTGATCGGCAGGAGCATCGACACGATCATCGTAAAAGCCATGGGCGAAAGATTGTGCGACTGCCAAAGATGACAGCGCGGCAGCGAAAAACGCTTTCCGTATTGATTTCATTTCATTCCCTGTTCTTTTGCTTGTTTTTTTATGATTCTATGGTCGTTACAAGCATATTCTGGAAATGCTACGCCTCGACTAACCAGCCGTCAAACTATTTTTTGATATTATAATTATGAAAATATTTGCTATTCAGGCAAAAAGGACGAATGCGCAAAATTTTGCGTGCCAAATTTATGGGCAATCCGGTTTTGTAAATTTGCATAGAGCTTGGCCGAGGCAAATTCATTTTCACTTGTCAGCGGATAGGTCGGGCGGTTTGAAAAATCTATCAGTCGGACATTGTCTTTCTCTCGTGTGATGCCGGTTTGAAGTTCGATCACTTCGACTGGTTCATCCCCGATATTATTCATGCAATGCACGCCGCCTTGAGGAATAAAGATCGCTTGTCCGGGTTTTACTTCATATTCCTGCCCATCAAGAATGACGGTCAGAATTCCAGAACGAACAGCCCAATATTCCTGACGTGCCTTGTGCCGTTGGAGCGAAAGCATATTCCCCGGATTGACCACCAGTCTTTTCTCACAGAACTCTTTTGGATGCGGGCTGATCTTTTTGAGTTCTTCGGGGTTAATCACATCTGATGGATCAATTTTATATTCAAAACCGTCATCATAGATTCCTGCATCCAGAGACTGGTTTTCTCCCCACGGAGAGGGGATAACATCCCCACCACCTGTTGCGTAGGCATCAGGGTCTTTGGCAGGATCATAGGATTCTATTTTTTTGATTTCCACCTGATTTTCCAAGCTGTCAAAATCATAATGGGAATTCCAGTCTATATTGAATATTTTTTGCATTCTATTTTAGGCATTAGAATTTATGGTTGATATTAAAAAACGGACGAATGTCATCATCATTTTCCGATGAAATCATATGGGTCAACGGCTTGGCTATCATAAAGCCTGCGTCGGTTCCAAGGGCAATCGTCGTTCTAATTCCCAGACCAATAGACGCCAAACTATCGGCACTGCCATCCGATGTTGTGGCATCATCATTCCAGACCCTGCCGAAATCATAGAATCCATAAAGCGTATAATCGGTCATCCATGAAACAGTGTATGGACGGTTCCATTGCAGTTCCACAGAGGCCCCGAACCCGTCATCACCAACCAATTCGGATGGATCATAGCCTCGCCCAAAGGACACTCCGCCAACACCATATTCTTCAGCTGATAAAAGAGGGCCATTTGACATCTGGCCTGACAATGACGTTTGTAACGCGATATTATTCACAATCCGTTCCAGACGAACGAGGGAGGATGTTACTTTATAAAACTGTGGGTCACCGTCGGGACGCGACATATCCAGATCGTCCTTTTCATTGGCCCCCAACCATGACACGCCATGGGAAAGCTCGACATTGACGTTTGTAACAGCCGCATTGAACACTGTATCCACCCAATCCAGATGGGACCCAAGGCGAACAATTCTTAAACTATCCTTGCGCGTGGTATCGATATTACTTTTTGTTCTGGTATCTCGTGAATCAAATGCCAAAGATGAGGAGAGATTCAAGTCGCGCGTTCTGATAATGGGTTGAAAAATGTTTACCCCGATATATTTCGCATGACCTTTAACATCGAATTGATCCAGACTTGCCCCAGGAGAGGTTTGAGTGACCCCTGCTTTGACCATCAACTTTGTTCCATAAGGGCCAACGGGGAATTGGGCCAGAGCTTCTCCGAATGTCAATTCAGGCTCCAACCCTTTATTTGAAGGAGCATAGGCGAGATTAAGCGAGAGCAATTCATTTAGCCCCAGCAGAGAATTGGTGGATATATTTCCAGTTGCTTCCCAACGTCCCAGATAGCGGCTTCCATAATTATCAAGTCCGATTTGTGCATCAAATGGATCGCGATCAACAATCACGGTCAGGTTCGAAGCCCCGACCACATCCTGTGCGGGGGACAAAATTCCCCTTGCTGTGACCCCAGGGAGATCGTTGATCAACAGCATGACACGTTCCAGATCCTGATTGTTCAGAACACTCTTGGTTTTAAGACGCTCTGCATACATCCCTATGACGTCATAGGCAGCACCGGTTCTATCTTCGATACGGATGTTGTTGATTTTTCCTTCGACGATTCTGAGCTTGACCATTCCGTCTGCAATAGTTTGTGGCGGAACAACAACCTGTGTCAGGATATATCCATCATTACGGTATTTGGCGGTCAGTTGTGCAGCAATTGAATAAATCTCTGCCAAAGAGACTTTAGTTCCAATCTTCCCCGCATAGATTTTTTCGATGTCGGACGCAGCATAAACTGTCTGCCCTTCCAGAACCAGATTGGTCAGGGTGAAGGTGATTTTTTCTGCACCTTCAGGGGCCGTAAATGGTGCTTGTCCTTCAATTTCTACAGGAGCCTCGACAGTCGCGCGGGGCATGGTCTGTTCGATATGCTCTGGAACACGGGATGCGTCTGCAGATCCCGGAATAGATTGCGCTTTGGCCGTTCCTGCACCTAGAACCAAAGAGAGAACCAGAGCAGATCCCGTGACCATGCGCCACGATTTTTCCAATATAATATGGTGGGAGATCAACATGCCTACCTCAATATAGATCACAGATGTTAAGATTTAGAACTTAAGATTTAATTCTTATCCCCATACATAAGGCCGATTGCTTGTTTTTGCAAGCGCTCATCATGTTTCCCCCATGAATATTCTGTTAAGGAATATAGGTTAGTGAGAAATAGACCGTATTGCTATTGTATGAATTATCAGTATTACCCGTATCTTTCTTTTGATGGGATACCCCGAAATTCAACCCTACTGAGTCAGTCAGGCTGTAGCTGCTTTCCAATTTTCCGATATACAGAGTATTTTCGGCAGGATTACCGGAAACAGAATAATCATAATCATCCTTTTGCAAAGACAGCTTGGCATTCCACAGCTCTGTAATGCTATCGGTCAGAGCCAATTGTTGTGATGTTAGAAGAGCCGTATTTGTGGCCGAGGATTCCCCTTCGCTAAAGGTTTTCCCATATGTATAACGCAAGCTAGTCAGATATGTAATATTCCACTGAAAAGCTCCACCAAAAGAAAAACTGCTATTGGTTTTTCCCAGCGCCGTATCCGTGTAGCGTTGCCATCTTCCGAAAATGTCTCCGCTATACAGACCTCCCGTATTAAAACTAAGACCTGTTGTGGTATTCCAAAGATCTGTTTTTCTGTTTGTTCCATCAATCAAATTATAGTCGTTATCCGTATAATTGGTGCGCAGATACAAAGCATTTCCTGGCGAGCTGAGATATGAAATTGTTCCCCCAACAGATTGGATATCTTTTTTCTCGAAATCAGAACCAGAAGCATTGGTTTTATCCAGAATTCGAGAGACGCCCTTCTGGACAGAAAAAGACCCTTGTAGATAACTCAGCGTACGGGACATTTCTACGTTCAATGTATCTACCCAATAATCAATCGTGCTCGTTACATCAACATCTTCCCCTGTTCCTCGCGCCGTGTGCTGTTTACCATGGGACAAGGATACATTCAACATTGTCAGATCAGTGATATCATAACGCCCTTGGGCAAAATAGCTGCCTGCAACGTACCCTCTATCCTGACGCGTTTTATATTTCTCTTTTGTCTGGTTGGTTCCAATCATCACCATATGACGATTCCAGTTCGACTTGACACTCAAGGATCCATTGGCCGTTGTTACAATATCACTGGTTTTATCGCGATGTACATTGTCCACATTATCGAGAAACTCAGTCTTCAAGCCCAGTGCAGGAAAAAATAAAAATCCTCCCGCCCTTATCCCCTGTGATTGATTCGTCTCCCCCGCTTCTCGAAGGGTTTTTTTATATTCTTCGTTATAATCCATTGCCAAAACGGGTATGACCATTGCTGAACTGCACATTAATGTCAGAAGAAATATGCCCGTATTCACAAAAAAGGTTTCATGTTTTCTAATAGGAGCCATGATGCGATCCTGATTGTTCTTCCGCGTTCCGGCCATTTCGATTTATCATCGAAGGCCTTCTAGAACCTGATCTTATCAGAACGCCTGATATGACCCCGATCAACATTCCAAAGGAATTAGCCAGCCCATCATCCAAAGAGGCTGTTCTTCCGCCGATGATGGATTGAAAATATTCGATTCCCCACCCAAGGCAAAATAGCAGGATCATGCAGAAAAATATTATCCGATAAGACGGCATCACCGCAATGGCACCTGCCACCATCACCGCATACGCCAGAGTATGTAGTGCTTTATCTTCGTTATGCGCCGTATTCATTAGGTCAGGAATCAGGGAAAGCGCCGCCATAAAAAGCAGGCAAACCATCCAAAGTCCCATCAAGCCCCAATGAAATATCTTTTCCAAACTCAGCCGGCCCTCGCCATCAGGAAATCCGATCCAGATGTTACTTTTTTGTACCTATCCAGATCAACATTGTTCAAAACAATCCCTAGAACCGGTGCCGAAATATCGTGTAACGCTGCAAGCATATTCAGCACATTCCTTTTCGATGTTTTCATCCAGTGGGTTACAATGATCACGCCATCCACTTTTTTCGAGAGCACTTCTGATTCCGAGTGCGACAGGACAGGGCCGGAATCAATCAGGATGTAATCGAAACTCCCTTTCAGGAAGTCGATCATTTCATCAAAATTATGGGATGCCATTCCTTCAGGAGACAGCCTCACCATATCTCCGCGGCGCATTAACGAGAAGCCCATGGATGTTGAAATAATAGCATCCTGAATTTTCGTTACGCCGTTGAGAACCTCCATTAACCCCGGGCCTTCTTCTATCTTACAAAGATGGGTGAGCATCGGTTTAACAAAATCGGCATCAATAACCAGAACTTTCTTGTTCAGGGACACCAGATAATGCGCCAGATTATAGACCAGTGTTGTGCGACCTTCCTGTGGTAACGCCGAGCTGAACAATATTGATTTTCGTGTTGTTCCGGCAAACGCCGCAACATAAATCTTTTTAATGGCTTCCCGATGGTTCGATCTCGCCATCAGGGAATCCGAAGTCGGGTCGGAATATTCCGGTAAAATGCCGATCGGCTTCAAGCCCATGCGCCGGATATCTTCATAGTTCCGGAGACCAGAGCGCAACATTTCAATGGCAAATACGACTGTACAGGCCAATGCACCTGATAAAAGAGCCGCTACGACAACGAGGAGTGCCTTTGACGGGTTGGATGGCCAAACCGGCGCAATCGCTTTCGAGATAACAGACGCATCAGGCTGTGCAAAATTGATCTGAGATTGAAGACTTTCATAGTTCGCAAGGAAACTATCCAGTTGTTTCTGGCTGGCGTCACGCTCCACCATCAGGGTTTTTAGGTGAATGAGTTTTTCCCGTTGCGCCGCAGTGGTATATTTGATTTCTTCCAGACGTTTGGCCAGAAGCTCTTCTTGTGCATCAAATGCTGCTTTTTCAGCTCTCAAAGTCTCCAGCTGCTTTTCAATTTCCGTTGAGATGGATTGACGCGCTTGCGCCAAGGCATTTTGTGCCGCCATCAATTTCGGATTCTTTGATCCATATCGGGATCTAAGCTCTTGTACTTGCAACTTTGCCTCGGCTTCTTGCTGCTTCAAAGATACTATATTCGGCGAGGAAGTCAGGGTGACAATATTATCAACCACTCCTTCTTTCATGGCAATTTCAAGAGCTTGTATTTTCGACTCAACATCAAATCTTCTAACCTGAAGAGGAGTCAGCTGGGCTGATAAATCAGAAATTTCTTGTAGGAAGATTTCTTCCGAACCTTTGCCAATGGCCAGATTTTCCTTGGCGCGGTAGGCCTCTACCGCTTGAGATTTTTCAACCACATCATCTTTCAGGTCACTGACTTTACCGTGGAACCATTCTGAAAGATTATTTACCTCCTTTTGTTTATTTTCAATCTGGAGATTCTGATATTGTTCAACATGGGTGTTGGCGATCAGGGCGGCATCCTGTGCGCTAGCCGACTGGAAAGTTACATCAATAATTTTTGAAGATCCTTGGGCGGAAACAGACAAGGCACCAGCAAAAGCTCCTAAAAGGGCTTGTGGTTCCATATCCGCCCTGCCAAGTTTTTCTCCGTATTTTGCAGCGTCGATTGTTCTAAGGGCCAGATCGGAGGAGGTCAGAACCTTGACTTCCGTTTGGACGGTAAAGTTACCAAACTGCTCTCCGCCTTTCACTTCCGCGAAGTCAGGCAAGTTCAGTTCCCCCTTCTCCACCATGATGCTCGCGGTGGCTTTGTAATATACGGGGCGCGTCAAAATAAACGCAAGTGCCACCAAAAATGTGGAGCAAGTAATGATGATGATGAGCAAGCGATGACGCCAAAGAGTCAACACGATCTCTCGAATATCAAATTCGTTGATCTGGTCAGGCTGAATGTATTGAGATGACATGGCTATGCCTCGAGGCTCTGGTTCATAAAAAGTGTATTTTATCACAGGGTTATGCGGGAATTTTTGCTCCTGAGTCAAGTAGATACGCAATCTTATTCTGGGTGAATTTATTGTTATGGATAATATGGGCCAAATTCCTGATTTCCCGAACTGGCTTAAAACAAAACTTCTTGTTTTTTTATCCCTATTCCCGTAGCTATCAGGCGAGTTCATTTCATGGTCTTAAAAGGAATAAGGAATTATTTATGAAAATTATCCCGGTCATTTTATGTGGTGGATCAGGAACCAGACTCTGGCCGGAAAGCCAAGAGACGCTGCCCAAGCAATTCCTAAACCTAATCAATGATCAGTCCTTGTTACAAAACACAATTTCCAGAGCCACGCGTGTTGCACATGTGACAACCCGCGATGTTGTGTGCGTGTGCCTTGATGACCTTGCCGATCTCGTTCTGCAAAATATCCGTCAGCTTGATCCTGATGCTGGCCTGCATATCCTGCGTGAACCTTCGGCCAGAAACACGGCAGCGGCAGTTGCACTTGCCTCTCTTTACTGTAGTCGGGAATTCGGCGAAGAGTGTTTAATATGGGTTTTGCCGTCTGACCATTATATCGGCAAAGAATATGTTCTGGAGGACGCCTTACAAGCTGCGGCGCAATCCGCCCTTCAGGGAAAACTAGTGACCTTCGGCATTACGCCAACCCGTCCTGAGACAGGATATGGATATATCAAATGTAACCAGCCTGTGGCGGGAGAGGCTCTACCAGTCGAACAATTCGTTGAAAAGCCTGATGTTGCTACTGCTATATCTTTCCTGAATGATGGCCAATATTTGTGGAACAGTGGTATGTTCTTGTTCCAGACCTCTACCGTTTTGAATGCCTTTACCAATCTTGCAGGCGAAATTTTCGATCAGGTCAAACAAGCTGTAGGGGCTGGAGAAAACAAAGTTCCTGACGCTGCGCTTTATAATCAGGTGCCAAAATCTCCTTTTGATAAGTCAATCATGGAAAAATCAGCAGAGGTGACCGTTGTGCCATGTGATATGGCATGGTCGGATGTCGGCACATGGGGAAGTATCTGGGATATTTCTCAGAAAACGGCAGATCAGAACGTCGTACAGGGTCATGCCGTTTTGGAAGACAGTCACGGATGTCTGGTGAGAGCAAACTCTGGGCGACTAGTTGCTTGTGCCGGACTTGAGGATATTGTGGTGATCGACACGCCGGATGCCGTTCTGGTCACACGCCGAGCTACCTCTGATCCGTTGAAAAAACTCGTGGAACGAATGAAGACTTCTAAATGAGTAGCGAAGGTCATCATATTGGCAGAAATGCAATCTGGTCGGTCCTGAACCAATCTGCTGGACAGATAATGGTTCTGATTGTTTTCCTGATAACGGCTCGATTTATTTCCAAGGAAGATTTCGGAACCATGGCGATTGCCATGCTGGTGGTTGAAGTCATGCGGCAATTTTCCATTGAAAGCATTGGCATGACTCTGATAGCCAAAGCCGCCCCCGACAAGAAAGATTACAATGCCGGTTTTCTGATTATTGTTGCCGCAAGTCTTATCAGTGCAGTTGTGATTTTTCTTTGCGCGGGTTTACTTGCCGACCTTCTGGACAACCAGAAACTCCAGTATGCCCTACACTGGGTATGTTTGATTATCGTGACGTTCGGCGCCTCAAAAATCCATGAAACATGGCTGGCCAAAAACATGCAATTCAAGCAGTTGGCGCTGCGTTCGATTTTCTCGATTTTAATTGGTGGAAGTGTCGGAATCTATATGGCGGTTCACGGATACGGTTTACTTAGTCTGATTGCACAGCAAGTCATCACGACTCTGGTAGGCACAGCTTTCCTATGGTCAGTGACCCGTTGGCGTCCCGGACTTGATACCACCAAGGAGCATGTTATCAGTATTTTGAAATATACCCGCTATATTTCCTTTAATAATTCCGCCAATCTGGTTAGCGTGCAAGGCGATGTCTTTTTGTCAGCCTATTTTCTGGGGCCTGCGGCAGCAGGTATTTATAACGCCGCCAAACGGCTTATTCTTTCCGCCAATCTAGTCATGACCAGTGCGATCGGGCAAGTTTCGATGCCTATTCTCTCGAGCCTGAGTCAAGACCGCGACAAGCTGAAAGTGTCCTACCTCGATTTCAACCGCTTTACATCTGTCTTTACGGCTCCAGCCTTTATGGGCTTATCCTGCCTCGCGCTTCCTCTTGTCCGCACCTTACTTGGCGAGAGTTGGACAGAAGTAGCATCGGTTCTGCCTATCCTATGCCTATCTTCTTATATTGTGTCTTTGGGACATATCACAGGGAACGTACTCCTGACAACCGGACACCAAAAGCTCACCTCCTATTTTGCTATTCTCAATGCCCTGCTTAATCTGGCGTTGTTGTTTGTTATGGCGCCGTTTGGATTAATTTATGCGGCTTGGGCTTTCGCGCTAAAAACCATGATCCTCGGGCCGATTTCGATCTATATAACCAACCGCATTCTTCATGTTTCAACTATGGATTATATCAAATGTGTCCTCCCCTCTATCGGGGCTGCACTGGTTATGGGGGTAGTGCTCTATGTTTCCTTACCTTTTGCAACGCATTTGAACAAGATCCTCCAGCTCATCCTTTTTATTCCAACGGGTGGCGTTATCTATTTTCTTGCACTCTGGTTTTTGGATAAGTCCTCTGTTATGAATATCTTTACATTTATCCGGCACGCGATACGATCAAAAGTACAAGCCCGCTAAACGATGAGGTCTATGCGTCGTGATACATAATGTTCTTTTTATTACCGGACATGACCCTGATGCCGAACGCAAAGTCGATCTGCATTTTATGGCACTGCATTTGTGCGATTCTGGGCATAAAGTGTCTTTTATTACGCTTGGGTCTAGTTTAATTGGTCATGTGCTGGGCAAATCACCCCTTGTCAAGAACCCGAATAGATGGATCGCGGCAAGCCGAATAAAAAAGATGTTCTGGTATCCTCTCATTCATCCGATGAAAGTGAGGTGGGAATTTTTGAAACCACTCACTTCCTTTGCCTTCTCTTTTTACCCGTATTTCTTTCCCTTGCATGAATTACAGAAAAACGGGCCGTTTGATGTGATTGTGATCGAGAGCGGTGCGGGCTTGGCGCTTGTTCCTCGCCTGAAAAATCTTTATCCCGAAGCTCGTTTTATTTACAGCGTTAGTGATCGGTTGAGCCGGTTGAATGTGCCTGATATTATTTATTCTTTTGAACAAAAGGCCCTGCCGCTTTTTGACCTTATCAGGGTTCCTTCCCCCCTCATGATTTCTGATTATCCGGATCATGCTAAGGTATGCTATATTCCTCATGGCATTGAACGTGCACTATTCGACAAACAATATCCCAGTCCGTATCTGTCGGATAAGAATGCTATCTCTATCGGAGATTCCCTGTTCGACCCCCAGTCAATTTCAATTTTGGCCCATCACTTCCCCGAATGGACATTTCATTTGTTCGGAGAGCGTGCCAGACTGGATCATAAACTCCCCAATGTTATCGAACATGGCGAAACCAGATTTGAAGATATTATCCCCTATATTTGCCATGCGGACATAGGTTTGGCGCTTTATAAGAATGCTCCTGACGCTGATTATCTCAGCCATTCCAGCCTGCGTATGATCCAATATAGCTATTGCAAATTACCGATTGTCACACCTCATTTTTCGGCGCATGACAGGGATCATGCCTTTGGCTATGAGATCGAAGACCGTGACAATCTCATCCACGCATTTTCCAATGCCCTGCATTATGGCTGTCATTCTATACCTGTTACGGATATACAGGATTGGAAACATGTCAGTTCCCAAATATTTGAAAGCGAGTTGTTTTAATCATGACGACACCACCACCCGTCAAGCCCTTGCATATCCTTGCTTGGCCTGCCTATTCTAACAAGATGCACAACCCGTATAATTTTCTTTTGTGCTCAGCGCTTGAGTCTTCAGGATGCAAGGTTATTGAATTCTCATATAAAACCCTGTTGCGTGAGTCCTTCGATATTCTCCATTATCATTGGCCGGACTCCTTTGTGGCTGGTGGCTCCTTGCCTAAGACTATTCGACGCATGATGATTCTGATTGCAATTCTTATTATCACACGGTTGAAAGGGGCGCGATCTGTCTGGACGGTTCATAATCTGATGCCACACGACAATCCGAATTCCAAATTTATTTTGTCTTTCCTTAAGCTATTTGCGCGAGCTTGTGACGGTTTGATTTTTTTATCCAATTCCAGTCTCAAAGAATGTGAAGCCGTTTATGGTACGCTCAACCATTCCAAAATCGCTATTATTCCGCACGGACATTATCGGGATATGTATCCTTCCAGACTTACAAAAGAGTCTGCGTTGTCTCAATTAGGATTGGGTGAATATGCACATAAAACCATTCTACTTTTTTTTGGAAAGATACGAAGCTATAAAAATGTTGAAGCTTTGATTAACTCTTTTCAGGAACTCAAGTGTCCCAATGACGTTTTGCTTTTGATTGCGGGTAGCGCTGAAAATCCTACCTACAAAGAAAAAATTCATAATCTAGTGCAAGATTCTCCGTCAATTCTCCTGCATGAGAAGTTTATTCCGGACGAAGATATTCCTTTATTCTTCGGAGCTGCCGATGTGGCTGTTCTTCCTTATAAACACATCCTGAATTCAGGATCAGCCATTTTATCACTCGGGTTCGATTGCCCTGTTCTTGTTCCGTCTATTGGGAGCATGCCTGAACTTCAAGAAGATGTCGGAACTGATGCGGTTCATCTTTACGATGGAGAATTAAGCCCTGAAAAATTGGAAGACATGATTTCCTATTGTACAAAGCGCAGCAGAGACCAACCAATTTCGTTGGAGCGGTACGACTGGCCCGTGATTGCCAACCAACTGGTTAGTTTCTTCACGCTCCTCAATAAAAAATAGAGCAAAGACATCTATTATTTTACTAGTTTGCGATTACCTCGCACTGACGATTAAAATATTCATTTTCACTTCTCAATTTTTTCTAGTGCGATATTATAATCTTTCTGTTCCAGAATTTCTTTCAGTGAACTGCGGACATTATTTTTCATGTGATCCAATTTTCTGTGGTCAGCTTTTATTTTTTTCAGGATCTGTGCGGCTTGGTCGGTATCGGCATCGGCCCAAGTCGGGTTATTTAATCCCTTGAATTCCGGATGGCTTGATACAACGGGCACTGGTTTATAATCAATCAAAAACGCATTGTCCACAGTACAAAAATCGGTATTGCCTGACCAGTTGGTCACCATTACGGGGGTGTCCAACAACATGGCTTCGGCAATTGTCAGGCCGAACCCTTCGGAACGGTGGAGTGAAATATAAAGATCAGAGGTCGCGATCAGTCCTTGGGTTTCATCACGGGGCCAGTATCCGTCACACAAGCGGATATTAGTATATTCACCAATCAAGGATGTTATTTCATATTTTTGTTCCGGCGTTCCTGAATTTGATTTCAAGATCAGAACGACATTATCTTGAGGGGTGAATGCCTTTTTGAAGGCCTCGATCACGGCTTGCGGATTTTTTCGTTCCATGGCCGATCCGAAACTGAAAATCGTCGAAAGCATCAACGTGTCTTTCCCTACACCCAATTTTTCGCGCATATTCATGGATACAGATAATTTGTCGATGACCACCGGATGCAAAACAGTTGTCACGACTTTATCCGTATATTTGCGAATGGCGTTCGATGTAAAGTCGGACGGCGTCAGGATCGCGTTCATATATCTGGTGGCCTTAACCCATTCCTTTGGAATTTCTTCAAGTTCCCATGCCCAGTAACCGATATTATAGGTTGATTGGAAATCCCGTATGCCCATTGAAAAAATAACCGGTGGCATCATGGGTGGGTTGAGGTGGAAAATCCGCGCCCCGATTGGCATGGTGGCGGGCGCATTGTCAAATTTCCAGGGTGCGTTGGAAGATTTGTGGAAAGCCCGTTCGACACTGGTACATTTCACGTTATATCCTGCGGCCTTTAATGCCGTCGCGCAAAGGCGTGCCGATTCCCCGATGCCTGAAAAACTTTCAAACAAACCAATCACTTCGATGACATGATCTTTATCAAGAATGAATGCGGCCTTACTGCACGGAATCAGGGATTGAAAGACCTGCGCTCTCATTTTACGGTACAATGGATGTATCAGGTGAATAAAGAATGAAAGTCCTGACATGTTTTTTGTGGACTCCATATCTCGCATCACACTTGATGCAATGCTGTAAGTAAATCCTGATATTTTTCTCCGATACTGGACTTACTGTAATCGTCGGCATGATCTTTTGCACCATCTTGCCAGCGACTAATTATATCTGGATTATTAAATATGCGCAAAAACTCTGCTTTCCAGTCTTCCAAGTTCCCAGGCTCCAGCAACACACCTGTTTTCTCATGCCTAACCAATTCTTTTGTCCCGCCGATTGCACTTCCAATAACTGGGGTTCCAAGTTGCAAGGCCCTAGCAGTGACCATCCCATAAGTTTCCGCCCATAAGGATGGCATGCAGAACAAATCAGCTTTCGCCGAATATTCCATGACAGTATCCTTGTCAACAAATCCATGGAAAGTTACCCAAGACCTGTCCTTATATTTAGCCCTAAGTTCTGATTCCTGTGCCCCAGCGCCCAAAACATCCAAATGGAATTTATGTCCTGCCAGTTGATCGAGCACCTGAAGTAAAAAATCTATTCCTTTAATTTTCTCAATTCTTCCTACATACAAGAGACGAATTGTACCGTCTTTCACTCTGACAGGAAGCTCTTCGGGAAGATCATCGGGAACGTTCGGAATTACAGCACAATGAGAAGAACTGGCAACCAGAGGAGCATATGACCTGATTTTATCAAGGTTCGCACGAGAGGGGGAAATATATCCTACGCGAGGCGCTTTTGATAAATTTTTCTGCCTGAGATACCCCGTGACCTTACAGGCGGGGCATAGACTTTCGCAATTTTTTCCTCTTGAGAACATAGACCCTTTGAAGCAAGCCAGATTAAGATCGTGGAGATAGTAGATTACCGGAATATTTCGCTTTGCAATACTTCCGAAAATATTAAAACCAAAGCCAATCACATTATGAACATCAATATGATCCGGAGATATTTCTTCCAGAACCTTTTTGAACCGGCTTATGCTTCTGGGATCAAAATAGTCTTGTGCATGCCACAGCAATTTATCCGCTGCAGAATGCTGGGAGTCGCGACCGAAATAGGTGAATTTTCTAGGTAAGTCGAGCGTATAAACTTTATATCCCTCGGGCGTTTGTTCTCCCCACTTTGGAGTTTCGCCGTTTTCCAAGGAAGTCACAACGCTGACATCATGCCCGAGCTCAACCAATAATTTTGTCCAATTATAGGCTGCGACTTCTCCCCCTCCGTAGATGTGGGGTGGAAAAGCTGAGGATATAACAAGAATTTTCATTACTGTATCTTTCTTAGGGGGCGTTTCTATAAGGTTTTCGAGCCCAAAAACAGATCCTTGCGAAGTTGAGTCCGGAATATCTTTCTATGCCCCCACCGCAAAACCAATTTGATAAAGCGAAAGAAGTCCTGCGAGACCAGGTATGGTGGATGGGTCAAGACGAATTTGCCTAAAAGCCTTATGGCATGCCCATATTGTTTACGTTTGAACAAGGTCTGGGCATAGCTCATATAAAATCCGGCATCTGCGTGTTTTAATACAGATTTTGGAATGTCGGGATATA
Organism: Alphaproteobacteria bacterium CG1_02_46_17; assembly: GCA_001871905.1. Lineage (GTDB taxonomy): Bacteria > Pseudomonadota > Alphaproteobacteria > Micavibrionales > Micavibrionaceae > UBA1573. The sequence goes on from MNUG01000040.1 coordinate 116,825, forward strand.
ATTTCAGCAGCCGTTGAATCATCATTTTGTACGAATTTATCTGGCGATCAATGTTGGCTGAATTGTTTTGCCCTGTGTTCCATCTATATCCTACAAGGAATTCTGGAACGACGCCGACTTCGGACAATGCCGCCATTTTCAAATAGAAATAGATATCGTCATTTCCAATCTGTTCCGGATCAAAGGCATGCGGTTTCGGGATGAGGTTCCTTCTGACCATGGCTACACTGCCGTTTCCAATAAAGTTATATTTCAAGAGATCATAAAAAACGTCTCCGGACTTCGCGACACAGGCTCCTGTTTGTCCTTCTATATAACCTTGAGTATCTATCATCCTAGAGAATGTATAGACCAAGCCAACCTTTTCCGAAGAATTCAGAAAGACATCGACCTGTTTTTGTATTTTATGTGGATGCCAAAGGTCATCAGCATCGAGAAACGCGACAAACTCGCCGGTTGATTTTTCAACTCCTAGATTTCGGGCTGCTGATCCTCCCTTGTTGGTCTGGGAATAGACTTTTATCCTGTCATCGCGGGTGGCATAGTCTTGAATGATTGATAGCGTCGCATCTTTTGATCCATCATCCACGATGATGATCTCCATATCCCGATAGCTCTGATTCAATACAGAATCCAGAGTCTGTCTTATAAATCTTTCTGCGTTATAAGCAGGAATAACAACTGATACCGACATCTATTCTTTATCTTTCCTGTAGGGGTACACTAACGTACCCTGCTTTTGATCCAGCTATATAGCGGTTTTTCAATCAAGTTATAGGTAATGGTCGAGAAAAGCACAACAGCGACAAGCATAATCCCTGTCAAAAGAACCGCCATCGGTATTCCAACATCAAAATAACGGGCAATATCGGTTGGGTCTTCCTTATTAACGCCTTGCCTGACCCAGTCCAACCCGACATATTTTTCTATAATATCAATGCCGTTGACCATAACACGTTGGACAAACGCATGGGTCATATAAAGGCTATATGACAACGCCCCTAAAAACAGGAATGGTTTTGTTTTGAGGGCGGTGCTGACATATCCGCCTTCGATGGCAAAAACCAGCACACACACGGCAAACAGGTAAGGCGCAGCATAAGACAGGTAGGTATTATCAACATTCATGGTAAACAGAACAACCGAGACCAGCATCAATATTTCCAGAAAGGTCGCGTGCCCCGTGCCGATTTGGTCGAGTTTGACTTGTGATTTCTCATATAATTTACAAACCAGAACACCGGCAAAAAAACCGCCAAGACAGCGGATAAACCCGTAATCATAGGTGTATGCTGCTTCATACTCTCTCACGAACACCCATAATATGATCGGTGCGGCCAGTGCAATGATGATGGATATAGCGGGCAATCTCTTTGGCCCGACGACCAGCAACAATACTGCAAAGGTCAGATAGGAAAAGAATTCGACACTGATACTCCATGAGGGAAAATTCCATGACAGAGATGGATAAACTCCCATGGAATGCACCAGAAAAATATTTTCTATCAGGGATTCAAATGACTTTACTTGGCTCGAAAACATGGCGTCACCTTCGACAGATGATCTTGCATATTCCAGACCGATAAAAAGAATTAGCATAAAGGCATGGAGAGGATAGACCCGCCCCCATCTGACAATCATAAACCGGCGCAGCTCTGTTTTCGTTTTCAATTTTTCCCAATAATTCCGCGCAATCACAAAACCCGACAAAACAAAGAAAAAATCTACAAAGACATAGTTATTATTCACCACACTCCCAAGGTTAAACCCATTGCGAAAGAATGTTATATAATGACCCAATACAACAATCAGAGCGCAGATTCCCCGCCATGAATCCAGAACTTCAAATCTCTTTCTTTGTAAGGAGGGGGTTATCATTATCTGGCCTTCCTTTTAACAAATCGGTTAAAGGTTTCTTTTCCCATCGATATAAATGGTAGTTCCAGATATTTATAACTGATATGCGCCAAGGTCATCGCGGTTGGGACTGCCAGCACGATGTAAAGAAGCAAAAATATTTTATCTGTTTCCATCAATAAAAACATTACATTATAGAGCGCTGCTATCCATAGATAGTGGATTAAGTATAGGCTGAACGATATATCTCCAAAGAACTGGAATATATGTTTGCCAAGAAGAGAAAAGCGGTCAGGTACATAATAAATAATCGCAACAAGGGGCGTTACCATCACGGTTTCCCACAACGGCATCCATGGATTCCCATACATGTCCCCGTCCATCAGAAAACGCATCAGATAAAATCCGACAGCAAGCAACAAGATCAATCCCCAGAAAAACTGTTGTTTCATCTGTGTGACATAGGTTGCTAACGGACGCCCCCAATAGAGAACAGATAGCCCAGCATAGAATGAAATCATATAAAAATGCCATCTATGTTGGCTGTCAAAATCAACAAATATAAGGAGAGTTAGGCCGATAAGAGTTACAAGCACTGAGCGCGCCGAACGACCGGATAAAATCATCAAGGGGATCAGTAAAGACCCAACCAATTCAACGAATATCGACCATGATGGTGGGTTGGCTTTCATTGAATAGCCAATATAACCCGCAATCCATTTTGATATTGAAAAATCCCCATACGAGTCTTCGTACAAAGGAAACGGCATATGCGGATTTACAAAGAGCAAATATAAGCCACCAATGGTTGTCATCACAACCATCAAGGGCATAATGCGGAACAGGCGGCGAATGCCATATTCTATGAGAAAATGATCCCTGCCCCATGTTTTGGCCAGCGACATCCCCACGACCAGAACGGAAAGGACAAAAAAGAACACCACTGCTGCCGAACCATTAAATATCGAGGGAAACCAAAGGTCAGGAAAGGCATCCAGAGCTCTGTCCTGTAAATGGACAAAGAAAACAACTAGGGCAGCTATGCCACGCAACGCATGAAGTTCTTTGGAGAATCTTCCGTTTTGGGATTCAGCGATAAACAGATTCATTCAGGATCATTCCTTGGCTATTTTTTTTTGTAATTGATAAAAACATCCCGCAATAAACCAGACAGGTGCAGAAACCTTGATCGAAAAGAAGGCCATACTGGTCAGGATATTGAGGAAAATAATAAGGTTCAGATAGTGATTTAACCGGATGGCGCGAGGGGTGTCAGGTTTAATCAACAGCGACGCAAACAACCAGAAGACAACAAAGCCCAGCAATGATTGGCCATTTATAAAATAAACATAACCACTATCCCAGAAGGGTCGTGCATTTTCGGATGCAGCCCCGAAAATTGATGATGTGTCCATATAAGCCAAAGTACAATATGCCATATTCAAACGACCGTGCATATCATCCGATGACAGGAGAGGTAATCCGTTCTGACAAGAATCAATACTGAACAAACCTGCCAATAGAAGCAAAACTATCGGCACATATAACAGATGCATGTATCGAGGTAATTTCGGGAAGATAAAATGGCCGGCGGCAAACATCAAACACAGGGTCAAAGCTGTCCGGCTGTTGTTCGTGGCCACAATCATAAAGATTGTAACCAGCATAAGACTGCGCGATTTCTTGCCCAGATCATCCCAGAACAGGCTGGTAAACATGGTCAAAATCATGGCAAAGCCTCCCAACGAAACCTGTTCGATAAAAATCGACGACAGGCGATGGGTTACATCGAAAATCCCCAGCGAGAAGCGCCCTTCAAAGCTCAATGCGTTTACAAATAATCCTGTGTCATTGAAATCGGGGTTTTCCAGCCCGCGTGTCGCGCCGTAATAGGATGCAGGATTAAAGAGTCCGGCATACAATTCGGTTGCATAGGCTTCGATCAACAGAAAAAATAATGTGATGGCGGCCAGTATTGTGAATAGTTTTATAATTTTCTTTTCACTGGTCAACGTTCCTAAAAGCGTAAAAACGGTTATCAGAAAAATGTCGCGGAAGGCTTTGACGTTGAGGTATTCGCTGAGCAAGGTGACGCCCAGAAAAATCACCAGCATGACCAGTTGGAACAGGAAAATTGGCTGGCAATTTTTCAGGAATTTCAGTTTTGTGGCCATATAGGCGCACGCCCCCAACACGATTATTCCTTCGGCCATGACCACTGTTCCTTGCGAAACATGCATCACATGGGCATTTAAAATGGCCAGAATCGCGTTATAAACCACGGCCAGTCCCAGAAACAAGGACGGGGCAATGAATTTTTCTCTAGGGTCTGTGTGTTGCTCCATCAAAGAATTTCTTTGTAGGTTTCCAGTGTTGCCTCTGTCAGTTTGTCCCATGAATACAGGGCTGCAAATTGTTGTGCCTTGATCCGGTCATGGGGAGTGACTTTTTCTTGTGCTGCGATGATCTGGTCTGCGGCGAGATCGGCATCTTGATAATCGATACATGCCCCCACCTCGGCTTTCCCGATCAGTTCCTTAAAGGACTCGTTCGGATAAACCAGTGGAATCATTCCAACAGCCATGGTTTCCAACATCGACATGCCAAACCCTTCAAAGGTCGAACCGGACGTATAAAAGCCGCATTGTCTGGCAACTTGTTGGAGTCCGGCATCGGATAAGGCTCCGTGAAGGATGACGCGATCCTTTGTCCCCAAGAACTGCGCCAGATTTTTCAAATCGGAAATTTTGACGTCCCATTCCGGGCCGATGATATGAAGTCTGGCTGGCGTTCCGGTTTTTTTGACCAGCGCCGCATAGGTTTTAATCAGGTTTTCTATGCCTTTGTGAGCAGCCAAACGCCCGAAATACATATAATCTTGTCCGGTGGTGAGATAATCCCCCAGCGGTTCAATGGCATTGGGCATAAAGACAAGATTTTTATTCATTCCTTCAAAGGTCTTGAAATCATTTTCGCTGATTGCGAATAAGGCGCGGTAGGCTTTGCAAGAAAATTTTGTAATCAGATTGAAATATATTTTCTTAATCAGGGAAAAGTTTTGAGTGTGGAAAAATCCGCCGTGGGTGGTTGCTACCATTTTCTTTTTGAAAATTGTTCCGAATATCGCGCAATACTCAAAAAGAGTGTCGGTGTTGTGGACATGAATAATGTCGAATTTTTTCAGGATATCTGGATGGACAAGAGGAATAAAGAAACGGCGTTTTCCGATGAACGGGGCGCGGTGGACAACCAATGGCCCCATAATTTCCTCACCTCTGAGCGCGCCATGTTCCGAATGAAAAACACGGTCAAGCGTCAGAATTTCGACGTCATGGCCTTTGGCTGCCTGACGGGTTGCCATACTTTTAACGTAAGATTCCAAGCCGCCGATTGACGGTTCATATTGCCTAACCACATGAAGAATTTTGATAGCGGCCTCCTGCGGGTTCTCTATATTCACAATTCACAAAATTTACAAAATCTGGCGCACCTTATTGAAGTGCGCGGGCTTGAGTCAAGTTGACATTGTATTCGAAGGTCAAAAGATCATTTTCTTACCAAAATACTGTTATGACAATATATGGCAGGCGATCTCCTCTTGATTCAAGGATGCTTTATACACTATCATGCGGACAAATTTATGACTTTTTTCAATTCGTTAAGGATTTCCCCGCATGGGCGTACTCCCACACCAGTATTTCCGAAAATTTCTCGGTTCGGCTCTTGTTCTGCTGAGCTGTTCTTTATGTGCTTGCGCCTTACCCATGGCGGCCGATATTGATGCGCCAGAGCATATCGATCCGAACCAGTCTGCCTTGCTCGCTTCCGGAGATAAAATCAAGCTGACGATCTATGGGGAAGAAGATATCAGCGGAGAATATATGCTCGACCAACGGGGAATCCTCACCCTGCCGATGATCGGGGAACTTCCGGCTCGTGGTCTGACACAAGCGCAATTAAAAGATTTGATGCGGGAGAGTTTCATGAAGGGCGGCTACCTATCGCGGCCCTTGATCTCGGTTGATGTGTCAGCTCTGCGGGCGATCTATGTTCTGGGTGAAGTCAAGTCGGCAGGAGGCTATCCGTTTGAGCCATCCCTGACCACTCTTAAGGCTGTCGCCCTTGCCGGAGGCTACACACCGCGCGCCTCTGAGGGAGATTTCCTGATTGACCGCCTTCAAGAAGGTGGGCAAATTGTCCGCATGAACGGCGGGGATATAACCCCACTCCTTCCGGGTGATACGATTATCATTCGCGAACGTATTTTCTAGGGGTATGGTTTTCGTTCTTCAAACAGTGTGGTATCGAAAATCCCTGATCCTCGGCATTATTATTTTATCCTGCCTGTTCGGCTATACGCTCGCCATTCTGGTTAAAAATCCATATTCTGCCAAATCGGTATTTTTGTACCCGTCCTCCGGATCAAATTTTTACGCGGATATTTCTGCCATTTCCAAGAAAGATATTGCCACACAGATTTTTTATGGCTTTCCCAAAGACACACAGGAGCATTTCAAGTTTCTGTTCTTTATGGATACCAGCATTACCGGAAAGTTATATAACCGTTATAGCGGTCGTTCTGTCGATTATACAAACCGCTATGACCCCGCCACTGTCTTGTCCTTATATTTCGAGCTTCTTCCCGATCCGGACAGGAACGATCAGCTCTTGCTGACGGTTCACGCTCCGCGCCCAGGATACGCCTTGTTTTTATCTGGCGAACTGATCCATGCTTATGAGCAAAAGCTCGGAAAAACCTATCATTTCTCCACCAATCCGAAAGACCAACGCTCCTCATCTCCTGATTTCGTGCAAATTTATCCCGCCCAAGCAGAAACAAATATGATGGATTCTGTTCTGCCGATTGCCCTTCTGGCTTTTGCCCTTATTGGCCTGATCGCTGGGTCTGTACTGGCCATAACTATCGAACGGCTCAAGCTCGTGCGGCTCAAATAGAGATATTTTTCATATTTTTGAAAAATTTGTATTGCGGCATTGCACCAAAACATATTATTACAGGCTCTAGGAGCAAGGTCTCCACTTCACAGATCAGGTTAGAAAAAATGTCCAGCACCGAATTGCTATCCCAATTGTCATCCAAAAACAGGTTTTCGGCAAAAAGCATGTTGACGCTTCCGGCATGGGTCACAGCCGGCATTATCCTGTTTGATCTTTTGTCCTTTATTGTGACCAAATATATTGCTGCTGATTTATATTTCTTTATCCGGACATATATCATCCCCAGTGCCGAACTCGATATAAATAGCTACAGCCCTCACCCCAGCTTACATCTGGTCTTGGGATTGATTGTCTCTCTGGTGATCTGGAATCAGGGGATTTATACCAACCGGACACCGTGGTGGTCACAGGTTCGCCTCTTAACCAAGGTTGTTTTGTTTGCTTTTATCGTTCATGGATTCTTGAGCTTTAGCCTCAAAGTCTTTGAATCAAGACTATTCATTCTGCTGTACTGGGCCATGGTTTATGGGTTGATGCTGGGCGTTCGCGTGGCAATTTTCAAACTGGCCAGACACTCCAAAGACTGGGACATTCCTGCTGTTATTGTCAGTGATCCTCATACTGCGGAAGATCTTATTTTTGCTTTTGGAGCCGATTTAAGTACCGGATATAAGGTCAAGGAGCTCTTTATTCGCAGTTCAGGTGACGACAATAAGGAGCTCGACATCTCTGGAACAGCTCTTTCAACCAAAGATTTTCAGATCATTGACGAACGCTCCATTCCTATCGAACAATTTATCAGAAATCACCCACAAAAATTCTATATCATATCTTTGGATGCGTTCCGTGATGCTGCCCGTGAAGATATTATCAAGGTTCTGAACGAAGAGCAGGCCATGTATGCGATTGTTCCTTCTTTAAGCCGTGCCAATCTTTACCAGATGGAACCTCAATATTTCTTTGGTCATGATGTCGTGATGTTGCATGTCCGCAGCACCTCCCCTTATATTCTGAAATTCTCGATCTCAAGAGGGATTAAACGCGGAATGGATATTGCAGCCTCGGGATTAGCTTTGATGGTCGCAGGGCCTGTTATTTTGGCACTGGGAGCCTGTTTGAAACTTGAAGGACAAGGCGGATCGATTTTTTATGGTGGAAAACGTATCGGCAAGAATGGTGAATTGTTCAATTGCTGGAAGTTGCGGTCGATGGAACCGGACTCCAATCATCTTTTGACTGAATATCTGGAACAAAATCCTGAACTTAAACAGGATTGGGAAACTTTCCGCAAATTGCCGCGTGATCCACGCGTCACCACCAGAACCGCGCGTTTGATCCGCAAACTCAGCCTTGATGAATTGCCACAGCTATGGAACATCTTTGTCGGGGATATGAGTCTGGTCGGCCCTCGACCCATTCTCGAAGATGAAACCGGATATTTTAATGACCAGACCTTGAAAGATTACCTTTCGATTAGGCCCGGATTAACAGGGCTATGGCAGGTGAGCGGACGGAATAAGACCAGTTTCAAACGCCGCGTTTACTGGGATAGCTGGTATGTCCGCAACTGGTCACTATGGGGGGATATTATCATCCTGATTAAAACCCCACTGGTTCTGCTGACAAGAAAAGGGGCGAGTTAATAACCCGCCCTTTCCTTATTCTCAATTTCTTTAAGTCAATCAATTACAGAGTATTGCCACAAGCTTCGGCGCTATTCATGAGATCATTGGCATCGCCACCAAAATTGAAGGTGACTTGCTGTCCTTGACCCAGAGCCTGATTGGCGTCTGCCCAACAAGGCGACCCAGACGCTGTTCCCTCATCTCCCCCTGCTGCAGGCTCGATTTGTGTGATATTTTCGTCCGAGAAAGTTCCCGTCTCATCGCCTCCAGCTGCTGGTGTAAGATCATTCAGGTTTGCCGCCGTCAGCGGAGCTTCTGGCAAAGCTGTTGGCGCGTTAAGCGCTAACAATGACAGACCGGTAATTCTCAGTGATCCACTTCCATCTGTTGCGGCGTCCGTCGAGAAGGTTCTAAAGAACGTGCTCGGGTCAAGTGAGGACACAGGGAAGAAGAACAAGCCACGATCTGCACTGTCGTTATAATCATAGATCATGGTTTGAAGCGTTGCGTATTGAGCTGGCGTGACATAGCTCAGAACAGATGGTTCGATTGTTGATCCACCCAGCGTATATTTTGCATTCATACCATCAATCTGCGTCGGGAAGCCCGGGGCAAACATCACATCAAATCCCAAGTCCACAAACAAAGAGGATTGGTCAATAAAATGCGTTGCGCCAATTGTGCTACCAACCAAAGTCGGGCCAGATGATCCCTTCGTGGAATATAACCCAAGACCGATATCTGTATTCTGGATGGTATTTATGCCGGACGATAAATCCAGTTGTCCCGAATAGGCTTCGATTCCGTATCTCAGGTTATTGGCGATTGTGTTATTTACGAGATTAACCAGTGTTCCTGAACCAACATCAAGATAGACCCCCGCATTACCTGTCACGCCCGTGTTGCCAATGGTGTTCGAGGTGATGTTGTAAACAGATGGTGTTCCCACGTTAACAACGCGCAATCCATTCAGACCAAAGTCTGACATGCTGTTATTCGTAAAGGACACCGTGCCTTTTACGTTATCAAGCAGGGCTGCATCTGATCCGGTATTCTGAATCGTGTTGTTTGAAATATCCAGATTAGAAGAATTGCGGATATAGAACCCGTAAATATCCGAAGCGGTGACTGTGTTGCCGGTGATCGTTGCGTTATCTCCGTAATTGTGGAAGATCCCGAAATAGCTGCCTGCATCATCTATATAGTTGTTGGTGATGGTGGCGGTCGCGTTCTTCTCGCTCCAGACTCCAACCATTCCCAGATTGGTCAACGTATTTGCATCAATCACTGCATTCGCAGAGTTTTCAACCGATACGCCCGAACGGGTTACGCTATAGATAGTGTTGTTGTTCACATTCAGATTGTCACTGAAT
>MNUG01000025.1 GCA_001871905.1 Alphaproteobacteria bacterium CG1_02_46_17
AACAGGCTGATAGCGCCCAAGCGTCCCCAGCGACGGCGCTGTTTGGCACCTCGATGTCGGCTCATCTCATCCTGGGGCTGGAGCAGGTCCCAAGGGTATGGCTGTTCGCCATTTAAAGAGGTACGTGAGCTGGGTTCAAAACGTCGTGAGACAGTTTGGTCCCTATCTGCCGTGGGTGTAGGATACTTGAGAGGAGCTGTCCTTAGTACGAGAGGACCGGGATGGACACACCTCTGGTGTACCAGTTGTTCCGCCAGGAGCAGTGCTGGGTAGCTATGTGTGGACGGGATAAACGCTGAAAGCATCTAAGCGTGAAGCCTCCCTCAAAACTAGGTATCCCTATCAGAGCCGTGGAAGACCACCACGTTGATAGGCCGGATGTGGAAGAGTGGTAACACTTGAAGCTAACCGGTACTAATTGCTCGATCGGCTTGATTTCCACGCCATGGCCTTTTGGCCAGAAGTGTGAAAAAATCACGCGCAGCGGTAAATTCGTTGTGTTCGTGTTTTAGCAGTTTTTAAATTTTGACAAAAAAGAAATATCTTCCTGTTCTGTGTTTAGATGACCTGGTGGCTATACCAAGTGTGAAACACGCCATCCCATCTCGAACTGGATTGTGAAAAACCTTCGGGCCGATTGTACTATGTCTTAAGGCATGGGAGAGTAGGTCGTTGCCAGGTCTTCCAAGCACAGAGTGTGAAGATAAATGTTATTCAATTATCACAAAGTTTCAAAGCCCACCTTACGGTGGGCTTTTTGTTTTTTAGTGCTATAATGTGCCACCTTTGAGGAATGAAAATGAAACAGTCTTTGGCGCGTACATTTGTTCTTGCTGTGTTACCCTGTATGGATCCACAATCTCCCTATTTCATGAATCGTCAGAAAATGGAATCCTTTTCAAGGGTTCATGGTGCTGTTTTGCAACTTGAATTTTTCAAAGCCGCAAACCCTGACGGCCCATTGCTCTATTTCAATCAGGACAGAGATGTTGTGGGACTTGAATTTCGTATGCCGGATACACAAGCGCATCGTGTTGCTTTGGTGGATCTAATCAAGGCGCATAAGGAGGACGTCGATCAGCTGGAACTTCTCGCGTTCCCGCCCGGGCTTCGTCATGAAGTTGTCTATTCATCGTTGGCTCATTCCTAGTCAAGTTGCTTAAGGCGGCGACCTATTTTGTCTGAATTATCCTTTTGCCTTCTGGTTTGAGTTCTGTTAGAAAAAGCCTCAATGCGCCCGTAGCTCAGCTGGATAGAGCGTTGCCCTCCGAAGGCAAAGGCCGGACGTTCGAATCGTCTCGGGCGCGCCATTTTCAGTGGCTTCTCTCGGTTTTTTATTATCGCTTCGCTCTAGGGGCGCGCCATTTTCAATGGCGAGAACGGCGATAAGAACGATACGTTCGACGACAAGCCACGAGGTGGCGTAGACGCGGGAAGCGTAGCGAACTCAATCGTCTCGAATGCTTGGTTGCCAGTGTCCGCCCTCATTTGCCTCGCCACTTCCATCATCTGGTTGCGCTGAATGTCAAAAGAGCCTAGACCGTTGCGGGATTGTTCAAAAGCAGCTAAATTTGACCCGCGGGATACATCCAGCAAACAAATATAGCAGCGGATGCCAAAAAATAATGATAGTAAAAGAGGAAATCTATAATCACGAAAAAGGAAATGTATTATTCCTAATCTTGATTGCTGTAGAACTTTTTGCTGCACTTTCTTACGCCGTGACTCAATCCAGCAGATCGAGCGGCGGCGATGTCTCACGCGAAAATGCACGTCTGATTGCCTCAAATTTTATGTCTCTCTTTTCTCAAATTGATAGTGCAGTTACGCGCCTACAAATCAGCAGCGGGTGTGCTGATGATGAAATGGGATTGGCTCCCGCTGTCATATCAAAGACCGGAAACATCATAAGTGACGTTAGTATATTTGGTGATGGCTCAACCGCTAATCTTGCTTCTTATGGTACGGCTCCAACATTACAATGGGGCTATAATCGCCGTGCAGATGGATCATGCGATATATTCGGGACAAATGGTGGTAACGTAATGATGACCATTACCCAAACTTCTGAAGACCAGTTGAAAATCTGGGGCAACTATTTATTCTCAGCGCTCGAAGTGGTTCCCATGGCTTCCCAAAATCTTACAGCCATAAATGATTTATATATAGGATTCTGGGCTGATGGTAGCGCTGCATCTGAGGTTGTCTCGGCAAGGCCAGTTTGCGAGATCATTAATCAACTTGCCAGCGTTTCTTTTCCATCTGCAAGCGGAGCATCTACCTCATGGGCAGGTAGCGGAATAGGTTCGTTTTGGGGGGAAAGGACATATTGCCTATTCGACCCGCCAGCTAACGTCGCGCTGATTCATATTATCGCTGAGAAATAGTCCCTGAAAAGAGATAGTCCATCTGGTTTAAATAGCCACACCGTGGGACTAAACATCTAGATGCTATAAGTTCTCTCGGGCTTGCGCGGTATTTGTACCGGAGAGCGAGGCAAAAGAGGCGTAGATTCTTTTTCTGCTTCTTTTTCTGCCGGAGCCTGTGGCATAGCGTGTGTTTTATAATAGTCATAGAGTTTTTCTATGCGTTGACTTAGTCGCGCGGCTTCGCTGAAATCGAGAGGCAAATTATAGTGTCTCGAGAATTTTACCGCTGTTTCGACGCAATATTTTGCGGGGCCATAAGCTGTGGTGTGGGAAAATCTCAAAGCCGAGCTAGGATCATGGATGTTTGAACTTAAGACATTATAACAGGGGTTGTGGTAATCTTTAACGGTTAGAATATCTCTATATTGATCCGGTGTTTTTGGGGATATTTTAAGAGCCCATCTTTTGACCATATCGGGGTAATATCCTGCTTCTGCAGCAAGGCCGACGGCTGGAAATAAGCTGGCATGAAAACTCTCTGCCAGTTTCCAGCTTTGACCGGAAACTTCCTGAACGCATTGCCTGTTTCCGGCAAAAGTTTTCAGATTTTCCGGAGAACAGTACTTGTCCAAAGCCGCATTGGGCTGTTCTGGTGTCTGGTAGTCAGGTTCTGTCGTGGCGTGCGCCTGCCCGCCTAAAGTCAGAGCTAAAGCTCCTGCGCCCAACAAGGGCCCCCAATGTGATTTTTTGTTCATGTCAGCTCCCGTTCTTATAGTTATATTCTCTATTTTACCTCCTTAGCATATAAATATTATCTTATGCAAATGCTTACTTATTTTTTCATCAGAAAAAGAAAGGCCCAATGAACAAAGCCCCCGAAATCGGGGGCTTTTTGCATTCTATGACCAACTGACTAGCTGGCGATTTTACCAGCAGATTTTTTCGCTTTTTCGCGTTCGTTTGGTGTCAAATAGCGTTTGCGCAAACGGATGGTTTTTGGTGTGATTTCTACCAACTCGTCGTCATTAATATAAGACATCATGGATTCAAGAGTTAATTTACGCGGTGTCACCAGAGTACACGCTTCGTCCGTACCGGAGGAGCGAACGTTGGTTAACTGTTTGGTGCGGGTGACGTTGATATCAAGGTCGGTATCGCGGGAATTTTCGCCCACAATCATGCCTTGGTACACGTCATCATTATGGGTGATGAACATTGTTCCGCGGTCTTGCAGTTTCCAAATCGCGTAAGCAACGGCTTTTCCTGTTTCAGTTGAAATCAGAGCACCGTTACGGCGGCCTGTGATGTCGCCTTTATAGGGGCCGTATTCTTTGAACAAACGGTTCAGAACACCTGTCCCGCGTGTGTCGGTCAGGAACTGGCTTTGATAGCCGATCATGCCGCGTGATGGACACGAGAAAATGATACGGGTTTTGCCATGGCCTGCCGGACGCATATCAACAAGGTCGGCTTTGCGTTCGGTCAGTTTTTCAACAACAGCACCGGTATATTCATCATCAATATCGACAATGATTTCTTCGTATGGCTCGATGACCTGACCATTTTCATCCTGTTTTAAGAGAACGCGTGGACGAGAGACAGAGAGTTCGAAGCCCTCACGACGCATGGTCTCGAGCAGAACGCCGATCTGGAGTTCCCCACGACCTGCGAGTTCGAATGAGTCACGGTCTTCAGATTCAGTTACGCGGATCGCGACGTTGGTTTCGCCTTCAGTCATCAAGCGATCGCGGATCATATTGGAGGTCAGTTTTTTACCTTCTTTACCAGCCAAAGGAGAGTCATTGACGGTAATAGTAACCGCCATGGTTGGTGGGTCAATTGGTGTTGCCGGAACAGGCTCGGTCACAGACACGTCACAAATTGTGTCTGCCACGGATGCTTCGGCCATACCCGCGATACAGATAATGTCACCACATTGAACGGTTTCGGCTGGGATCTTGTTGATGCCAGCAAAGGTCAACAGTTTTGACAGACGGAATTGTTCAACAGTTTTTCCGTCAAGGCTCATCGCTTTGACAGGCATATTGATTTTTGCCGTTCCGGATACAACGCGACCAACCAGAATGCGTCCCAAATAGGGGTCGGCGTTCAGAATGGTTGCCAGCATTTTGAATTTTCCGCCAATTTCGACTTTTGGTGCTGGAACATGTTCGAGAATAAGATCAAGCATCGGGTGCAGGTTTTCGCGTGGGCCATCCAGATCAGGACAGCACCAGCCGTCACGACCGGATGCGTACAAAACAGGGAAATCGAGTTGTTCTTCGGTCGCATCCAAAGAGGCAAACAGGTCAAACACTTCGTTCAAAACTTCGGTTGGGCGGGCGTCAGACCGGTCAATTTTGTTGACCACAACGATCGGGCGGATACCTTGCGCCAAGGCTTTACCAAGCACGAATTTTGTTTGTGGCAGTGGGCCTTCAGCCGCATCAATCAAAAGAATAACACCGTCAGCCATGTTCAGGATACGTTCAACTTCACCACCGAAATCGGCGTGGCCGGGGGTGTCGATGATGTTGATCTTTGTGTCTTCCCACAAGATAGAGGTACATTTTGCCAGAATGGTAATTCCGCGCTCTTTTTCCAAGTCGTTGCTGTCCATGACGCGTTCGTCAACGGACTGGTTGTCACGGAAGGTGCCAGATTGGCGCAGAATGGAGTCGATCAGGGTGGTTTTTCCGTGGTCAACGTGGGCGATAATGGCGATATTTCTCAAATTTTGTACAGTCACGGGCTTAATCTTTCCTTGGTCTTTCTAATAAATCTTTTGATCGCCGCCTTCCTATCGGAAAATAGTTGGAAAAGCTATAAAAAAGTAGGTTTTTGCTTATATTTTGGTATCTTTTGAGGAATACTTATCAATAGTATGAAAAATAAACTCCTCATTTTGTCTGGCTTTCCTTGGTACGGGAATAAAATTGGCCCGCTTTTTTGACTTTTTGGGTAATTTTATGTACCTTTAGGCGTCAATTTTAACAGAAGAGGAGCGTAAAATGACAAAACTTGATAATAAATTTGCCAATGCGGTCGAGAAGGAAGCTGAAACAAAACAGGACGTAGCGGCTGTTGATGTTGCTGTTGGCCCTGATATTGCGCCCAAGATTTAGTTTTAGCCCGAGGCTCATAAATATCTCGATTGCTGCCCCCTTAAGGGCAGCTTTTTTTGTACCGGACTTGTGACATTATGCTTTCCAATAATCTTTGATTATTATTGGATTATGGAGTATCACATCCGCGTAAAATTAGTTTGCTGCGTTAGGGAGCTCTTTTATGATTATTGATGGGCGTCGTTTTCCGGATAGTTTGACTGGTCATTTGAATGAAACTTTGGGATTGTGTTCGCTCTTCCGAAATCAGGCTTGGGGGACTGGATCCAATCCGTTATCCAGTCCATTATTGAATAAAGATTTAGAAGTGATTGTATCTCATTGCACGGCATTGCATGATGAAGTGCAGACATTGGAGGCACAAAAAGAGCTTTCTGCAGAGCAGGCATATTTTGTACGCAAGGCTCTGCGCATCAGTATTCAAAACGTTTTGCGCTATATCCCCTTATAATTATATTGCTTTGCACTCAACGAGTGTGGCAAAGTTTATCGTAGTAATTTTTTCAGAGGAAACGAACATGCAAAATTTTGCAGATCTATATGTCGTCGTTTCCGGATCTGTGGGTCTTTTTTTCTAAGACTCTGATCCGGCTGGATTTGAAGTGTGCCGGACTCCAGAGAATTTATTAGACCCTTTCCTCTCCTCGTATTAACTTCACCGAATGGAATGTGTCTTTTGGACTCTGTGGGTTTCCGGCGCTGTTGAGCAGGAGTTATAATTGTGATTGATACAACCTATATCCCTAAAGCAACCCGCGGCGATATTAAGCGCTTTGCTTTTCATTACTGGTCTGGCGACGGCATGTGGCGGGGCGTGGTGGCTTTTGCCCTGCTCGGGATTTCGGTGGGTGTCGATATTTTTATCCTATATTTTCCGGCCGGTTGGTGGATCGAATCAGTAAACTTGACCCACAGGCCGATGGCAGTGTGCATGCTGTCTTAATGGCGTTTTCTGCCCTAATGGCCATCCAGGTCACGCATAGCTGGTGCTGGGCGGCGGCCTTCTGGTATTGGAACAAATTTGCGGTGCGTGTGTTGTACCGGATTTTGACGGATGCCATGTATAAGGCGCAACGGTTTTCGACCGATTGGCATGTGAATAGTTTTGCCGGTGCGACGGTGCGGAAAATCACACGGGGCATGTGGTCGTTCGATATGTTCGAGGACACAATTTTCATGGGATTTTTCCCGTCCGCGATTATCGGAATAGGCATGGTGGTGATGTTGATTATTCAAGTGCCAATCGTCGGGTGGTTTGCGCTTCCGGTGGTGGTGACCTTTGTTGCGGTCAGTATTTTTCTGGCTGTCAAAATTGCGCGCCCGAAATTCCAGAAATCTGCTGAACAGGATACCTTGGTCGGGGCGACTCTGGCTGATATCATGACGGCAATTTCGACGGTGAAAAGTTTTGCCGGAGAACGTCGTGAAGATGCACATTTTGGCGGTGTCGCGGGGGAGTGGCGCAAACGGGCAGAAGACGCATGGCTGACTATGGTTGTGATTGATTTTCTGCGAACCCATATCCGGATTGCCCTGATGACCGGTATGCTCTTGCTGGTGATCTGGCTGTGGTATAAAGGCGAAGCCACTCCGGGGGATGTCACACTCTCGATCACGGCCTTTTTTATTATTGGCGGATACTTGCGTGATATCGGACGCCAGACAACCGAGTTGATGAAAGCTGCAAGCGAGATTTCCGATGTGGTCGGGTTCTGGATGCGCGAAGATGATATTCTGGATGCTCCGGATGCGGTACCCTTGAAAATTGCGATGGGTCAAAAAGGTGCTGCCATTACATTCGATCAGGTTGGTTTCCGGTATAAGCAAGGAGATCGTCCCATTTATCAGTCCTTATCGGTCGATATCAAGGCGGGTGAAAAAGTGGCTTTGGTCGGGGCGTCTGGTTCGGGTAAATCGACTTTTGTTAAGTTGATCCAGCGGCTTTACGATATTCAATCAGGAGAGATTCGCATTGACGGATTGAATATCGCCACAGTTACACAAGAGTCATTGCGTCAGGCGATTGCTCTGGTGCCTCAAGATCCTGTCCTGTTTCACCGATCACTGGCTGAAAATATTGCCTATGGGAAGCCTGATACCACGATTGATCAGGTAAGAGGCGCTGCTCGGGAAGCTTATGCGGCTGAGTTCATCGAAGGGTTGTCGTTGGGATATCAGACTCTGGTTGGAGAACGCGGGGTCAAACTTTCTGGCGGGGAACGTCAACGGGTGGCGATTGCGCGGGCTCTGCTGGCTGATTGCCCGATCCTCATTTTGGATGAAGCAACCTCGTCCCTTGACTCGGTGTCCGAATATTATATCCAGAAAGCGTTAGAGCGTTTGATGGAGGGGCGAACGACGATTACGATTGCCCACCGTCTGGCGACGATCCAGAAAGCAGACCGTATTCTGGTGTTTGATCGCGGCGCGATTGTCGAACAGGGAACCCACACTGAATTGCTTGCCAATCCGGACTCTATTTATCGGCGTTTATACGATATTCAGGCACTCGATCTGGTGCATTAAGCTTTTTGGGGGGAGATGGGGCAATATTTTTATTGCACCCCAGCCGTAATGCTTGTTATGTTGCGGGCTAGTAGTAATAAAAGTAATAATCAACATAAAAACAGGGAAATTTAGAATGAATTCTTTCGCGAAATATAGTGTTGCAGGGCTGTTTGCTGCTGCCGTTATGGGTAGTGTCGTCTATCAAAAAGAAATTGGAAATGTCCTTCTGACTGATGAAGTCAATGCCAAGCAAACTCTTCAAAGTGATCCACGTTTTAAGAATGCCGAAATTAACTTTACAGGTTACGAGCCCCTTGGCTGTCTGAAACACGAGTGGGTCAACACAGGGTTTGTGGCCAAGCAACAAGACGGCACTCAAACATCTGGTACGGTTTGCCGGCCTTTGTTCGGAACAACGTCTTCCATCCGCCTAAGCTAAGAATGCCCAAGAATTTTCTAAACTAAGCTGACCGCAGCGGTGTTAAGACTGCTGCGGTGCGGGATTAAAAATCCACGCATTTGCCGTTATTTTCCCAGTCACCGTACCTTGTGGCTTCTAGCCCTTTGCGTCCGCCATATTCGCGCTTCATATGGGGCAGGGGGACATGACCAAGGACAGGCTTATCCTCGTCGTTTTGGGGTGGGTTTTCCGGTTTCGCTGGACTTTCCGATTGCGTCTTCATAAAACTAATTTAGCCGCTTTTTTTTGAAGAGGGAAGGTTTATATATGTCTAGGACTCAGGAAATAATGAAACCCTATCGGGATCGCATCGACGCTCTGGATGACCAGATCGTGGATCTGATGATCGAGCGTTTCAAGCTTATCCGTGAAGTATCGGTCGTGAAGCACGAGAACAAAATTCCGGCGGTCATCGAAGAGCGGATTGCACAGGTGATTGATCGTGCCGGAGATCGGGTCGAAGCCGCCCTTCCGGATGAACAAGGCCAAGATGATGCGGATCGTATTCGCGAGATTTACGCCCTGATGGTGGTGATTTCCTGTGATCTGGAAGAAGAAATATTGAAGGAATCCTCAGGTCGAAAATGATCGGTTACTTAAAGACGACGATTTTAATGGCGGGGCTGACGTCTTTGGTCGGCGGTCTTGGGTATTTGGTTGCCGGACAAAACGGATTGATGTTTGCGCTGGTGGCGGCAGGCGGCATGAATATCTGGGCGTGGTATAACAGTGATAGGGCAGTGTTGTCCCATTATGGCGCGCGCGAGGTCAGTCTCGAAGATTCTCCGAAACTGGTGTCATTGATCCATCAGCTCGCAGATCATGCGGAACTTCCTCACCCAAAAGTTTTTGTGATTGATAATCCGCAACCCAATGCCTTTGCAACAGGACGCAACCCCGATCACGCGGCGGTGGCGATTACCACCGGATTGATGCAACGTCTTGATACCGATGAAATTGCTGGCGTCATGGCGCATGAACTTGCGCATATCAAACATCGTGATACATTGATTATGACGGTGACGGCGACTCTAGCAGGTGCGTTGTCGATGCTGGCCAATTTTGCTTTCTTTTTTGGTGGATCGCGAGATCGCCAAGTGTCGCCGATTGTAACAATTCTGGTTATGGTTCTTGCACCCCTTGCGGCGTCGATTGTCCAGATGGCGATCTCGCGTTCGCGTGAATATGAAGCAGATCGTCTGGGGGCCGAGATTTCTGGTAAGCCACGGTCTTTGGCAACCGCTTTGGAAAAAATATCTGATATGGCGGGGCAGATTGTCAACAGGCAGGCCGAAACCAATCCGGCCTCTGCCCACTTGTTTATTATCAATCCGCTTCATGTCCATGCGATAGACGGGCTGTTTTCAACCCACCCCTCGACGGAAAGCCGGATCAGGCGCTTGTTGGAGATCGAGCGGGCCATGGGCGGGCAAGCAATGGCTGCTATTTCCAGAAATCCCTGGTCTTGAGTATTTGATGAAGATTTCGGGTGGTGCAGTCGCGCTGAATGAGATAGAGTGTCCGCTTGTATTAACCCGTTTCTCAAGCACATGACCCAAGAACATTCCTCATCCCCCGACCTGTTTGATCCGGCCTCGCCGTCTGAAATGCTGACCGCACGCCGTGTGGCTCTCAAGCTCTTGCAACAACTTTTTGTTAAACATCACACACTCGATCAGGTTTTCGATGACAGCCGTGAATTTTCGGCACTGTCCCAGCGGGATCGGGCTTTCGTCCGGATGCTGGTAACAACGGTTATTCGCCGTCTGGGGCAGATTGATGATCTGATCCGCCGCTCCTTGTCCAAACCCGACCAACCGCTTAATCCGCCCTTGCTGGAATATATCTTGCGCTTGGGTGTGGCTCAGCTGGTCTTTATGAATATTCCCGACCATGCTGCGGTTAATACGTCTGTTTTGTTGGCCGAAGCGGAAGGACATGTCCGGTTAAAAGGGTTTGTGAATGCGATTTTGCGGCGCATTGCTGCCGAAGGGCAGAATTGGACTGCACGTCAGGATATTCCGCGCCTTAGCACACCCGAATGGATGTTGAAAATTTGGATTGCAGATTACGGCTTGCGGCCCGCGCTTGATATTGCCATGGCAAATTTGAATGAGGCCCCGCTTGATATAACCCTTAAACATGAAGGGGAAGCCGACCATTGGGCCTCTACTCTAGGGGGGCAGGTGTTGCCCACGGGTAGTATCCGTTTGCAAAATGCCAGAATGGTGCAGGATCTCCCCGGCTTTGAAGACGGGATGTGGTGGGTTCAGGATGCGGCGGCATCGATTCCGGCGCGTTTGTTTGGCTCAAGCATTCAAGGTCAGACTGTTCTGGATTTATGTGCGGCACCGGGTGGAAAGACTGCTCAATTGGCAAGTATTGGCGCCAATGTCATCGCGGTTGATCGGTCTGCCAAGCGGATTCAACGGTTACAGGAAAATATGAAGCGTATGCGTCTGGGGGCGAATGTTCGAACCGAAGTTGCTGACGCTGCGGTGTGGCGTTCCCGTGAGCCTTTGCCCTATATTTTGCTTGATGCGCCTTGTTCTGCCACGGGAACCATTCGGCGTAATCCGGATGTGTTGTGGATGAAGAGCGAAACTGATCTGTCCAGCCTGATTGATCTGCAAGCACGGCTGCTTGATAATGCGCTCAACCAGTTGGAAGTGGGCGGCATATTGGTTTATTGCACATGCTCTTTGCAAAAAGATGAAGGGGAACATCAGATCGAGCGTATTCTGGCGCAACGTGCCGACGTTGAACGTGTGCCAGTACAAGCGTCCGAGATCGGCGATATGCGGGATTTTCTAACTCCGCGCGGGGATATCCGGATTTTGCCGAATTATATGGGTGAGCATGGCGGGATTGACGGGTTCTTTATCGCGCGATTGACCAGAACCGGATAGGTCGAAGTAAGGCTTGCGGATTATCTCTGTTCCAAGACCTGGTAATAAACGTATTTCCCCAAAGCTGTGGAGTAGTAGCAATAGGCATCCTTGCCATCCAGCACTGCATCAGTGATGGTTGATGCGTATCCGAATGTTCCGGTAAATTTATTGGTTTCCCCAGTCAGAGTGAGGGAAGGCGGTGTTTGCAAACTGTTCGAGACACCATAATTCAGATATTTACAAACCTCCAGCTTAACGCCGGGCAGCAAGGCCATCAATTCGGTTGAGCTGCTGTCTCCGTTGGTTCTTCCCAAGTCTTTGACTTCCAGATCACCGTTGAAAATCCATTCGGATCCGTCATTCAAATTCGCTGGAGGGAGTTGATATGGTGTGGCGCCCCCTAGTGGGTGAAAAACTTCTTGTTCCGGTGTGGTGCCGAAGGTGCCGTAATCGGTTGTTCCGGGGTGGGCGAAGCTGATATCTTCCACAGTCAGGCTCTTGGACACTTCCATTCGCAGAATGGCCTGACGGATAGATGTCGGGAATTGGTGAAGATAGGCCCCGTTGACTCGTGAGGTTTCTTCGGCGGCTCCCGTTCCACCACTACTTCGCATGGATTGACCGATGGCAAAGGAAAGTGCCGCGAATAAAGCGACGGCTATAAGGATAAGGAATAAAACATTTCCTGATTGTGGATTGGATTGAGTGGATTGCATCCTGATTTTCATGGAAAAAATTTATATGAGTGTTAGAGTCGGTGCAAGATGGAAAGTTTTATTGTTTTGGTTGGGAATAGGCAAGACAGGGCTCTGAAAGGAGTTATTCCTGTATTGCTGCCTGTTTTGGCGGCGGCGGGCAATGCCATGGGGCGTTGGCTGCATGATGGAATCGCCTATGAATTCGGGCCGTCCGACGGAATTGATGAGGATGTTTTACGGGAAGTCCGGCATATTTGTTTTGAAAACCGGATTGATGTGTTCGTCATTCCCGAACCGGATCGGCGTAAAAAACTTTTGCTGGCCGATATGGATGCCACAATTGTGTGCGGGGAAACTCTGGATGATCTTGCTGAACTGGCAGGTTTGGGAGAAGAGATTTCTGATATTACCGCGCAGGCCATGCGTGGTGAGCTTGATTTTGAAGAGGCTTTGCGGGCGCGGGTTTCAATGCTTAAAGGTGTGCCGGAGAGCTTATTGTTCGAGGCTTTTTCACGGATGGAGCTGAGTGCTGGGGCTGAGGTCATGGTCAGGGTTATGCGCCAAGCGGGTGCTGAATGTGTTCTGGTGTCTGGCGGGTTTACCTTCTTTACCTCGCGTATTGCCGAGCGGTGCGGGTTTTCATTGCATCATGGGAATGAGCTTGATGTGTTTGACGGAGTTCTGACGGGGGAAGTCATTCCACCTATTCTGGATAAGGGGGCAAAGCTGTCTTACCTTCTTAAATATGCATCGCGTCTGGGGCTCGATTTGTCAGAGACCGCAGCGGTCGGTGACGGAGCCAATGATCTTCCGATGTTGGAGGCGGCGGGGCTCGGTGTCGGGTATCATCCCAAACCTCTGGTATTGGAAAAAGTTTCTAATTCCATAATTTATAGTGATTTAATATCTCTTCTTTATATGCAAGGGTATGGTGAAGCCGATTTGCTCCCCTTCTTGTCTGATGCCTCTTGATTTACATGAAAAATTAACCGTTTTGACGATAAACTCTGACCCATGAGTGAAGCACATACAAAATTCAAAATTCCTGATGATGAGCTCGAAGAGCTGATCCACAAATATTGTCGAGATTTTACCGAATGGGCGCGGTTGGGTCGTTTTGACCCGATCACCGGACGGGATGAAGAGATTGATCAGGTTATTCTGATCCTACTTCAAAAGGGTCGTAAGAACGCTGCGCTTCTGGCACCTGCCGGTGTTGGTAAAACGGCGCTATGTGCTGGTTTGGCACAAAAAATTGTTGCGAATGAAGTGCCTGAATATCTGAAAGATGCGCGTATTCTCGAACTTGATCTGGCGGCGATGTCGGCTGGTACAATGGGCCCCGCAGAATTTCAAGGGCGGTTCCTGCCGATTTGTAAAGGAATTGCCGAACGATATCATGATCCGTCTTATCCGAAAGTTGTTTTGTTTATCGACGAGATGCACCAGATTATGCCGTCTTGCGAGGGAAGTGCCTATAAAGGTCTTTCAGAAGTTATGAAACCCTATCTGACAGTGGGGGATTTGCACGTTATCGGTGCGACGACTTTGGACGAATTCCGGATTTATGTGGCGATTGATCCGGCGATGGATCGTCGTTTCCAAAAAGTATTTCTGGCCGTGCCGAATGTCGAGCAAACGATCCAGATCATGCATAATCTTAAAAAAGGGTACGAGAAACACCATAAGATTACGGTATCGGACGAGGCGATTGATATTATCGTGAATTGTACCGATGTGCATATGCGTAAAAGAAACCAACCGGATAAATCAATCATTATGATGGATGCCGCGATGGCGCACCATGTTAAGCTGCGTGGGATAGGGGGAGAACTTGATCTTTCCTCGGTCTATTATATGATCGGAAAAGAAACCGGAATCCATCCGGATGCGTTGAAGAAGTAGAGGGTATCTATTTCTCCGTCATTGTCGCTGTGGCAGTTAGATTTGCAATCGGTGTATTGGAAAATCTCAAAACGAGATTATTTTTTGGCGGGGCTTGCTCCGGGTGAACGGGTTTATATAACTGGATTGTGCGTGGCTCTGTTTGTGTAGCTTTTGTCCCGGCTGGCAGCGTATAATGAGCTTCTCCGCTATTATTTGTTGCGAGCTGCGATTGATCCCAATAAAACTGCAAATAGATGTAGGGCGATTCTTTTATTCGCATAACCACTGCAATGTTTTTTGCCTCTCCACTCTCGAGTTTAACGGGGATCATAAATGTACATGGTGACGTTTCAGTGGCGCAGGTTTGCAGGTAAGTTTTTTGGGATTCTACATCTTCTTTGTTTGCTTGGCTGATTTTCAGAAAATATGTTTCTGCAATTGATGGGGAGGAACATAGACTTACTGCGAGTAGAAACGTGAAGATCATCGTGAGTTTTTGCATCTCATATGTCCTTATACTTTGGAAAAAATCCTTTACCATTTGGATCATATGGAAGTTCCATTGTTGGATCAATTTGAAACATGGCGCAAAAATAACTCCAGACAGAGTTTCGGCGTTTATGTGATTATATTCCTATAACTTTATAGACTTGTCAAGTTTTTTGATAAAGCACTTGCGTGGGTGATTCGCTCTCCTTTATAGTGGGAATATCAGTGATTTGCCCCCCTTTGTCCGGAAAAGCACCATATTATGTCTATACGTATTTCCCCCTCGATTCTATCGGCTGATTTTGCCCGTCTGGGCGAAGAA
>MNUG01000031.1 GCA_001871905.1 Alphaproteobacteria bacterium CG1_02_46_17
TTTTGAAAAAGCAGAAGCTACCGGAATAGGCGGAGGTGAAAAACTCTCCCGTCGCGGGGATGGATCAAAACCTGACGAATCCCAATGTTGAGATCTTCCCGGTTTATAAAGACCGGATTCAGAAGCCGCTTCGACATGATCTTCAGGCAGTTCATCGATGAAACGGGAGGGCAGAGCATTGACCCAGTTGCCATACATACGCCGGTTGGCTGCAAAAGAAATGGTGGCCCGTTTTCTAGCACGGGTGATTCCGACATATGCCAGACGGCGTTCTTCTTCTAATCCCTTCAGGCCATTTTCATCCATGGATTTTTGCGACGGAAATAATCCGTCTTCCCATCCGGGCAAATAGACTTGTTCGAATTCCAGACCTTTGGCCCCGTGCAGAGTCATCAAGGACACATAGTCATCCAGCCCTGTTCCAGAATTCTGGGTTTCCATGACGAGCGCCACATGTTCAAGAAAAGTAGGAAGTGATTCAAATTCTTCCATCCCCGCAATCAATTCTTTGAGGTTTTCAACGCGTCCTTGTGCTTCCGGAGATTTATCCGATTGCCACATGGTCAGATACCCTGATTCATCCAAGATCTGTCCGGCCAGTTCAGTATGTGCCGTTGTCGAAAGCAGAGATCTCCAGCGGTCAAAATCGCTTAAAACCAATCCCAGAGAGGTTGCGGTCTTTCCTTTGAACTGTCCAGCGTCGATCATGCGTTGACCCGATTCAGTCATGCTCAATCCATTGGCGCGCCCATATTCATGGATACTTTTGATACTGGTCGTTCCGATTCCGCGCTTGGGAACATTGATAATCCGCTCGAGCGCCAGATCATCTGCGGGTTGTACCACCACACGAAAATAAGCGAGCGCGTCCCTGATTTCCTGCCGTTCATAAAAACGTGGGCCCCCAAACACGCGGTAGGGGATTCCCATCTGGATAAAGCGTTCTTCAAATTCGCGCATCTGGAATCCGGCACGAACCAGAACCGCCATTTTCCGCAGAGGGACTTTCTTCAGCTGTTGGGATTCAATATCCTCGGCAATAAAACGGGCCTCGGCCTCACCGTCCCAAAGACCCTGAACATGAAGCTTGTCACCCTGTTCTCCATCACACCATAGAGTCTTTCCCAGACGCCCCTGATTGTTGGAAATCACGCCTCCGGCTGCCGCCAATATATGCCCTGTCGAGCGGTAATTTTGTTCCAGACGAATAATTTTTGCACCCGGAAAATCTTTTTCAAACCGCAGGATATTTCCAACCTCGGCACCACGCCATCCGTAAATAGATTGGTCATCATCCCCAACGCAGCAAATATTATTTGACCCCTGAGCCAGTAGGCGCAGCCACATATATTGCGCGACGTTGGTATCTTGATATTCATCCACCATGATATATTTGAAGCGGCGATGATAATCGGCCAGAATTTGGGCGTGCTGCGGATTGCGCAAAATCCGGATGATATGCAATAGCAGATCACCGAAATCGCACGCATTGACATCTTTTAAGCGGGATTGGTAGTCCGTATAAATACCCTTCATCTGCCCGTGTGCGACATCGCCAGCATCCTGCGCAGAAACATCATCAGGAGATAAAGCGCGATCTTTCCAACGATCAATCATCGCCATAACCATTTTAGGCGGGTTTTTCTTGGGATCAATATTGCGCGTTTCCATGATCTGTTTGATAAGCCGTAACGTGTCATCCGGATCAAGAATGGTAAAGGAAGACGTCAGACCAACCAGATCAGCATGACGACGCAACATCCGCGCCGCCAGTGCGTGAAAAGTCCCGAGAGCCCACCCTTCAACCGGCATTCCGCCAAGCAGATGGGAAACACGTTCTTTCATCTCTGTTGCGGCCTTATTGGTAAAGGTTACCGCCAGAATTTGTGAAGGAAACGCACGTCCCGTCTGGATCAGATGGGCAAGGCGCGTGGTCAGAACACGGGTCTTGCCTGTGCCTGCCCCAGCCAGAACCAGAACCGGCCCATCCAGCGCCTCAACGGCTTGCATCTGGGCATCGTTTAGCCCTTGGAAATAGGGTGGCAAATCGGAGGTCGGAAAGGGGGCTTCTGGTGCGCTCATCATGAAGGAGAGAATAGGCATTTTCAGGTGAATTGCAATCATATGAGAAGGAAAAGCCGTAAGAAAAGTGGGGGGAGACTTTCCCTTTGATACGTTTTAGGCTAAGTAAGTACACATCAACCACGAGGAAAAAATGGTTCAAATCCGTAAAATTGCCCTGATGCTCCTGATGCTGCTGGCTTTGCCGTCTATGGCACAAGCAGCCCAACCCGTCGAAGTCCAGAAAGCAGAAGCCTATTTCGCGGGGCTGAAAACAGCGCAGGCCAGATTTGTCCAGACCTCGGCAGATGGACGTCAGATGCGTGGCTCATTCTACCTCTCGCGTCCGGGGAAACTGCGGTTCCAATATGACTCGCCCAATGACGATTTTGTCGTGGCAGACGGGCTGTTCATCTATTTTTATGATGCCCAGATGAAACAACAAACCAACGCGCCAATCTCTCAGACATTGGCAGATTTTCTGCTGCGTAAGGATTTGAAATTGAGCGGTGATCTTAAAGTGACAAAAATCATGCGCTCTGCCGACTTGATCCAGATATATCTAACCCAAAAGGAGTCATCGGAATCAGGGACTTTGGTCCTTGGTTTTAGCGAAGATGCCAATGGCAATTTCGAACTGAAAAAATGGCGGATCATAGATTCGCTGGGGAATATCACCGAAACAGAACTGTTTAATATCAAAACAGGCATCAAATTCAAAAATTCTGCAGCTCTGTTCTCCTACCATGATCCGGATCGCAAAGGCTTTAATAAGTAGGATAGCTATTCCAAGCGCGATTTTAGCTCAATCAGGTCGGTGACATTATCCGGATCGACGAACGTATTTTGTAACTCCGGAGAAGAGATCATCCGTGTACTGGATTCAATTTGTCCGGCATCGGGCAAATCTTTCCCGCCGGTTGGAACTTGCAAATCCTTGAATTTGCGCAAGGTCGGCAGAACAGAAGAATCGAGAGACCCCACAGCCTTGTTATAATTCTCGACCGAACTGGTCAGGCTTCGCCCCAGTTTGCTCATATGGTCACCAAAGACAGCCACACGGCGATAAAGTTCAGATCCAAGTGTTGCCACTGTTTTGGCTTCTTCGGCAATTTTTTGCTGTTGCCAGCCATACATCACAACACGCAACAAGCCCATGATGGTCGTGGGAGAGGCCAGAATAATATTGGCGCGTGAGGCTTCCTCCAGCAAAGATTGATCTTGGGATACCGCCAGAGAATAAAGGCTTTCAGAAGGTAAGAACATCACAACAAATTCGGGAGAGTCAAATTGGCGCCAGTAATCTTTTTGGGACAGCGCTTTCAAATGATCCCGCACTTTTTGCCGGAAATGGATCAGGGAACTTTCCTGTTCTGCCGTTCCATTCTCGTCCATCATTTGCCAATACGGATCAAGTGGTGTTTTTACATCAATGACAATCTGGACACCATTAGGCAGCGTTACAATGAAGTCCGGTTTTTGAGTGACCCCATCCGCAATCACGGCTTTTTGGGTGGTGTAATGAATGCCTTCGACAAATCCGATCAGTTCAAAAGTCCGCTGTAACTGCATTTCACCCCAACGACCGCGTGCAGTCGGGTTGCGCAGAACTTGAACCAGACTTTGGGTTTGTTCGCGTAAATAGCGTTGATCTTCGGAGAAATTTTTGAGCTGTGCCTCAAGCCCCGCACCGGCTTTGCCCAGAGTTTCGATTTTTAATTCCATATCCTTGAGGCTTTTGCCAATCGGATCAACCAGATCGGATATTGATTTTTGGCGCCGTTCCAGATCAAAAGATCCTTCCATTTGCGCTTGTTTCAATTTTTCTTGCGCCAATTGTAAAAACTGGTCTTGTGATTTTCGTAAAGAATCTTGGGCCATCTCGTCAAAAACGCGGGTCATTTGCTCTTCCGCCAGACGGGCGCGGGCGATTTTTGGCCACAGAGCAGCAAACAGGATCAGCATTCCGCCGACAAATCCCAATACCAACGATAAAAGATCAAGTGTAAATCCGATTGCCATAGCCAAACCTTACCATTCCACAAACTTTCAAGCCATGTTAAACTATCTCTATGAACACGCAAAATGGAAATGCCTTTCTCTATATTCTGATCGCCGTTATTTTATTCGGGGTTTTGACGTTCACCTTGTCAAAATCAGGGAATCAGGATGATTCGATCGACGAACTGGACACAGGAAGAGTCAGTATCGCGGCTAATGAAATACTGGCCTATGCGACCTCTTCATCCAATTCCATTACCCAGATGCAAGCGTCTTCTATCACCAATGACAAGCTGGATTTTATGTTGCCCAGTGATACGGATTTTAATAATGACACGGCGCTTCGCCCGAATATGTACAAGGTTTTTCACCCGGCGGGCGGCGGGCTGAATTATAAGACCCTGCCCAAGCAGGCTATTGAGGATGATGGGTCTGCACCCGATCCGGGCTATTACATAGGCCGCTTTAATTCTGTAGAATGGACGCCTTCTGTCACGCCCGATATTTTGTTTGTTGCTTATGAGCTGACAAAGACTGTTTGTGAAAGCTTAAATACCAAGCTGGTAGGAGATTCGACAATTCCGGCAGTGACGGGGGAAACATCAGAAAATTTATTCATTGATGACCAGTTACATAGCGGAACCAATGCAGATTTCAATATTTCAAATTGTGCTGTCTGCGAAGAAAAACCAGCTCTTTGTATCAGCGTATCTCATGGTATTGACGACAAATACATCTTCTATTCTATTTTGGAAGCTGAATAATATTTCAGACCAGGCCAAGGATCATATGTTGCAGGTCTTCGATCCCTTGCTTTTTCCATGAGCTGACAGGAAAGCTTTCAGGAAAAGCCGCAGGGTGCTTGATCAACTTTTCTTCGACTTGAGCTTTGGTGCTGTCCAGATCTGATTTTTTTGGTTCATCCGATTTGGTTAGAATAATACGGTACGAAACAGCAGCCTGATCGAGCATATCCATCATCTCGATGTCATTGTCTTTAAGACCGTGACGGCTGTCGATCAGCAAAAAAACCACCCGCAAATTCGGACGACCTTTCAGATAATCGCGGAGCACCTGATTCCAGTTATTTTTGAGCTTTTTGGAGACTTTGGCATATCCGTAACCCGGCATATCCACCAGCCAGAAATGCTCACCGACTTCAAAAAAATTGAGCTGTTGGGTGCGCCCCGGCGTGTGGGACACATGGGCAATTTTTCGCCCCATCAGCGCATTGATTAACGATGACTTTCCAACATTGGATCTACCCGCAAAGGCAATCTCCGGAATTTGGCTCGGGGGCAACTGGTACAGATCGGCAATCCCCAGACGAAAGTCGCAGGGGCCACCGAAAACCTTACGGATAATGGGGTCAGAGCTTGTCAAAATCAGACCTTTTCTTCGGCAGGTTTTTGGTCGTTCTCTAAATCTTTTTTAACTGCTTCAAGCGCCTTTTCGGTCTCTTGTTTATGAGAGTCGTGGTGAGCACGTGAAGCGTCAGGAGAGAACAGATAAATCGGTACACCCATCGAGCGCATAATCAACGCCTGTTGAAGAACAGAAAGCATATTCGAGAATGCCCAGTAAATAACCAGACCGGATGCAAAATGCGAGAGCATATAGGTCATGATCCATGGCATGTAATTGGCGATATCGCGCTGGATCTGGTCTTGGGGTGGTGGGTTGAAATGTTTCTGGATCAAAAGCATGACCAGCATCACCAGCGACCATGGCCCGATATAAAGAATGCTAGGGACATCATAGGGCAGTAATCCGAACAGGTTGAAAACAGACACAGGGTCTATGGCTGAAAGATCGTGAATCCATCCAAAGAATGGTGCATGACGCATTTCAACCGCAATGGTAATCACTTTATAGACAGCAAAGAAAATTGGAATCTGCAACAACAGCGGGAAACATCCGGCCATTGGATTGACCTTTTCTGTTTCATACAGCTTGACCAGTTCTTGTTGCATACGCGCCTTATCTGACCCATAGCGTGCCTTGATTTCTGCCATTTTGGGAGAGACCTTACGCAAGGCAGCAAAAGAACGGTATGATTTGCTGGCCAGTGGATAGACCAAAGCGCGAACCGCGAAAGTCAGAAGGATAATGGCAACACCAAAATTTCCCACCAGACTGTTGAAGAAAATCAAAGCAATATAAAGAGGTTTGGTCAGGAAATAGAGGACACCAAAATCAACAGCGAGATCAAAATGTTTGATCTGCAGAGTGTCCTGATAATCATTGATCAAGGAAAGTTTTTTAGCTCCAATAAAGATGTGACTGGCGTCTTCAACAGAGTCTTTTGCTGGAACCACAATCTCGTCACCCCGCACATCCATTTGGTATAAGGAAAGATCAGGATCTTTTTTATTGGGAACCATTTGGAAACGATAGGTATGCATGGACATCTGTTGCGGGATAACAGCCGATAGCCAGTATTTCTCACCAAACCCGATCCAGCCATTCAAAGCACTGAAGGTCTGGACAGGTTCATCAGATAAATCATTATAGGAAATTTCATGCATATCATCGCCCACATAGCCGAGAGGCCCTTCATAGCCGACACTTTGGGTGAAATCTTTGGGGATGCCTCGACGTGCAACCGACAGGTATGGATACAGGCTGACGTCCTTATCTGTTGTGTTGATCACACGTTGGGTCAACCCGAACATGAAATGGTCGTCAACAGTATAGGTACGCTCGAACGTCAGGCCTGCGCCATTTGACCATGTCAGGGTGACAGGATTGGCAGGGGACAGAGGAGAATCATTGCCCTTGACAGACCAGATAGTCTCCGCGCTTGGTGTTGGAACAGAAGAATCTTTGGCCAACCATCCGCTCTCTGTGTAATGGGCGCCTTCCGATCCGGATGGCGACATCAGAATAACGTGATCAGTATTCTCAAGGTCAGTATAGAAATTTTTGAGGACAATATCATCAAGACGTCCACCTTTTAGGGACAACGATCCTTTGATCTCCGGAGTATCAATAGCCAGCCGTTTGCTTTCTGTTAAACGCTCCGCACGCGGCAAAATTGCGTCGGCATTTTTCACTGTGGCCACGGCAACCAGATTCGCTTCTGGAGCTTGTTTGGCCAGTTGGGCTTCTCTGATAGCGTCCACTCTGGGGGCCAGAACAAAATGGTCAAAGGCAAACCATATGGCCAGCGAAGCCACGACAAAGATCAAAAGATTACGTTTGTCTTTTGGATGCATCCCTTGTTTGGGAGATCCGGGTGGCTGTGGGGGGGTCAGGGGAGATGTCATCTCTCTTTTTGCTCCGTACTGGTGGTTATGTCTTCTTGACGTTTTTGATTAGGATTGGCCTCGTTATAACGGAAAGGACGCAACCACGCAAATCCTGTATTTGCGGTATCTGGTTCTGGCTTCTTTGGGGGAACAGGATCATTCCACGGCCCACGTCCCCATGGCGCACACCGGACAATTCGCCACAGAGTGAGAACCAGCCCTTTGAAAAATCCATGGGTCAGAAAAGCCTCTTCGGCATAATGGGAACAGGTGGGATGAAACCGGCATTGGTTTCCCATCCATGGTGATAGAATCAAGCGATAGAGCCGGATAAAACCTAAAGCCAGATAGGTCAGAGGGTTACGAAACATCTTTGAGCAAATCCAGTCGTTTCAAACACCAGACCATATCACGCCGCAGCTCTTCGATACCCAGTGTCGGCGCATCTTTACGCGCTACAACCATATAATCCATGCCTGATTTGGCGTGGTGGGGTAGAATTTCAAGCGCAACAGCCCGCAATCTGCGCCGCATCCGGTTGCGAAGAACCGCTGATTTGGCTGTCTTCTTGCTGGCAATGATGCAAAAGCCGAGTTGTTCGGAAGGAGTGGTGGCCTGCATTGCCTGCAAGGCAAAGCCTTTGGAGACCCAGCGGATTTTGGTCTTACGCAAGGAATCAAAAGCCGCCTGTTGAGTCAGGCGGCTGGTGGCTTTTATGTCGTCTTTGGTGGCGTGCATTTCCAAAATCCATTTAGAAAGCTAACCCCGCAGCCTAAGCCGCAAGGGGACGCCAATTAGGCGCTCAGAACTTTACGTCCTTTTGCGCGGCGGCGGGACAACACTTGTGCTCCATCAGCGGTAGCCATACGGGAGCGGAACCCGTGGCGACGCTTGCGAACCAGTCTGCTAGGTTGGTAAGTACGTTTTGTCATAATATTCTCCAGAAACTTTCTGCGTTACTTAAAATCTCAATTTTGAATTCGAAGGGAAGTCTATAGAGAATATGGCACAAAGAGTCAACGAACTTATCCACAAAACAGCCATAAATGCATTTCCTGTCCTAAAAACCCAAAAAACTCTTTTCTTTTCATAGTGCTTCGCTTATTTTATCGGCTGGATTTATCCAAAACCTCTTAAGGATTTTCAATGTACGAAGACAATAACTGGAACCCTGTTCTCGGGGAAGAGCTGGAAGGCTTCATCTCGCAAGTCAACCCGATTGATGGCAAATATCAGGCCAATGCAGCGACAACCGAAGTGGCGTGGCGTGCTTTGCCATTCTACGAGAACGTCGTCATGATACGTCTGAAAGATCGCAGTTGGGGAAAACCTCGTCTGGCGGTCTATTTTCTAGCCGATCAGGGAACCCTATATCGCCTGAACGGGACATCTCCCCCCATCCACGAAGTCAATGCCAAGGCACCGATTGTTGTGACGGAAGAAAATGTTCTCGATTATCTGCGCTTTTTCTGCTTTTTCGTTCGTGGTGAAGAAGGCCCGTTCCTGATCGCTGAAAGCATGGAAGATTCGTATATTCCACAAATTACGGATGATAAGACCCGTACCGTAATCGAGGGAACCGTTCGTCCAGCAAGCTATGATGGCCGCAACGAACAGGGATATTTCCTGTGTGATGCTGTGGTGTTTTACTCCAACGCACTCTTTATTGCGAACTTTGCTGTGCAACCTTCCGGTATGATCGAAATGCTCTCAGATGAGCCGATTGCTGCTGATCTGCCGGTTAAAGTTGATGCACCTGTGAACTAGGAAGTGAACTAGGAAACAAAAAATAGAATATACAAAAAAGCCCGCCAAATGGTGGGCTTTTATATTAAGCGACCTGTTTTAAGACAGCTTCGACTTCATCGATTGCCCAGTCAATTTCCTCACGGGTGATAATCAGAGGAGGAGCAAAGCGGATCGTGGTTTCATGGGTTTCCTTACACAGTAAGCCACGGTCTTTCAGGGCTTCACAGATGGAACGGGCAGACACCTGATCGGTATAGACTTCCATTCCGATTAATAATCCTTTGCCGCGAACCTCACGAATCAGAGGGCTTTGTAAGGCTTCGAGACGCGAACGCAGATACTCTCCAAGCTCTGCCGAACGTTCGGCATACTTATCTTCAATCATAAGATTGATCGCCTCGATACCAATTGCAGCCGCAATTGGATTGCCGCCAAAGGTCGAGCCGTGAGAACCCGGATTAAAGACATCCATAACATCCTTGCGCGCGAGAAAAGCGGACACCGGATAAACCCCGCCGCCCAGAGCCTTCCCAAGTGCTAGTCCGTCAGGCCTATCAATCTCATGCTGGTAGCAAAAATTTTTGCCCGTTCTGGCCATACCCGTCTGGATTTCATCCAGAATCAGCAAGACATTATGTTTGCGGCAGAGTTCTTGCGCTTTGCGTAAATACCCCTCGGGAGGAATGATGATCCCGCCTTCACCCTGAATAGGTTCCAGTAAAAACGCACAGGTGTTTGGCGTGATCGCAGCTTCCAGCGCGTCCAGATCACCAAGCGGAACTTCGTCAAATCCATCAGAGAAAGGCCCGAATCCATCCTTATAGTCGGCGTCTGAAGAAAAGCTGACAATCGTTGTGGTGCGACCATGAAAATTTCCACCACATACGATAATGCGCGCTTGATCTTTGGCAATGCCTTTAACGCGGTATCCCCAACGTCTTGCAGCCTTGATGGCTGTTTCAATAGCCTCGGTGCCTGTATTCATAGGAAGGACACGATCCATACCCGTAATCGCACAAAGTTTTTCGGCAAACTCCCCCAGAATATCCGTGTAAAAGGCGCGTGAGGGAACACCGAGCTTATTGACCTGATCCATCATGGCCTTGAGAATTCGAGGATTATGGTGTCCGGCACTGACTGCGCTATAGGCACTCAAGAAATCAAGATATTTCTTACCTTCTATATCCCAGACCCAGACCCCCTCGCCCCTTGTCAGGACAACTGGCAGCGGGTGGTAGTTATGAGCCAGAAATTTGTTTTCGCGGTCAATAATATCTTGAGGGGTCATGATTTATTCCTTCCTGTTCCTGCATCATGGTTTTTTTCTGCACAAAGAGCAAGTGAGCACTGGTTTTTTTGTGCTGCACTGCCTACAGTAACTCCATGTCTTCATCATCTATAAAAAACAGGAAATGTAAAAAGATCAATCTTGCACTGCAAGGTGGTGGCGCGCATGGCGCATTTACATGGGGTGTTCTGGATGAATTGCTTAAAGATCAATGTCTGGACTTTGAAGGAATAAGTGCAACATCTGCCGGATCCATGAATGCTGTGGTGATGACCCAAGGGTTGATTGAAGGGGGACACGAGCAGGCGCGAGAAACATTGGAAAAATTCTGGCGCAGAGTTTCTGAAACCGGATCGGTTTTCTCATCCGTATCCTCTTCGATGTCCGAGACCTTTCAATCACATCTTGACACCATGTCAGGTTTCTTCCCACTCCTGAAAAAGGAATGGACGGAAGGGTATAATAATGCGACCCACTTTATGAACTTGATGTCACAAAACATATCACCTTACCAATTTAATCCGTTTAATATTAACCCGCTTAAAACCATTCTCGAAGAGTTGGTGGATTTTGAAAAAATCAGAGCAACCAAAGAAGTTCAACTTTTTATTACGGCGACCAATGTTAAAACTGGTGATGCACGGATTTTCAAAACACCCGAACTCACCTCGGAAATGGTGGTCGCGTCTGCTGCCTTGCCTAATATCTTTCAGGCCGTCGAGGTGGATGGAGAATATTTCTGGGATGGGGGCTTTGTTGGCAATCCATCCCTATGGCCACTTTTTTATGAAGTCACATCAGATGATGTGCTGATTGTGCATGTTAATCCCATTATTCGGAACGACCTGCCTAAAGATGCACCTTCTATCGAGAACCGGATCAATGAAATCACCTTTAATGCTGCGATGTTAAAAGAATTGCGGGCAATTCATTTTGTTCAAAAACTTCTTTCCCGCGATATGATAAAAGACGAGTTCAAAGGCAAATATAGAGACGTCCTGATTCACGCCATCCGCGCAGAAGATGTCATGAGAAAACTGGAACTATCCAGCAAATATGATACGTCTTGGACATTCTTGAAAAATTTGCGCGATCAGGGAAGAACGGTCGCCAGAAAATGGCTGAAGGAAAATTTTGACGCGGTAGGTCAGAAATCAACCATCAATATTTCACAAGATTATCTATCACCTTCAAAAGCAGAAGAATAAAAATCATAACGGAATTTTTTATATGAATGAAAAAACAAAAAAAGAATTGCTTCTGGTTGATGGATCGGGATTTATATTTCGTGCCTATCATGCCTTGCCTCCCCTGACACGTCCGGATGGAACGCCAGTCGGAGCAGTCATGGGGTTTTGCAATATGATACATAAGCTTTTAACGACCCATGCAGATGCCCATATCGCGATCATCTTTGATGCAGCAAGAATAAATTTTCGCAATGATATATATGCAGCTTATAAAGCCCACCGCCCACCCGCGCCAGAAGATCTGATCCCTCAATTTCCATTGATTCGTGAGGCGTCCGAAGCATTTGGTTTACCTACATTGGAGATGGAGGGGTATGAGGCAGACGATCTGATCGCAACCTATGCCCGTCTCGCACATGATAATGGAGTGGATGTTACAATTGTATCGTCTGATAAAGATCTGATGCAATTGGTGCGTGATGGTGTCGCGATGATTGATCCGATGAAGCAAATCAAGATTGGCCGCGAACAGGTGATAGAAAAATTTGGTGTACCACCAGAACAAGTTGTGGATGTGCAATCCTTATGTGGAGACTCCGTTGATAATGTTCCGGGCGTCCCGGGGATTGGCATTAAGACTGCCGCACAATTAATCATAGACTATGGGTCATTGGAAAACCTGTTGGAAAAAGCGGGAGAAATAAAACAGCCTAAGCGCCGTGAAGCGCTGGAAAATAATGCGGAGCTGGCGCGCATTTCCAAACAATTGGTAACACTCAAAAATGATGTGCCTGTAACAGTTCCAGTTGAGGATCTGGTTCCAACCGAACCATTTTCTGAAAAGTTGAGAGATTTTCTTGAATATCAGGGATTTAAAACATTGGTGTCACGCATTCCGTTTGGAAACAGGATTCAAGAAATTAGACCAACAGCACCGATAATGCCCTCGGAAAAAAAATATAGCTTAATCATTTCGGCATCCGAGCTTGCCG
Organism: Alphaproteobacteria bacterium CG1_02_46_17; assembly: GCA_001871905.1. Lineage (GTDB taxonomy): Bacteria > Pseudomonadota > Alphaproteobacteria > Micavibrionales > Micavibrionaceae > UBA1573. Next base: position 12,533 of record MNUG01000031.1, read on the forward strand.
AATGGTTGGATGACGCGAATCAAACAGGTGTACTGGCTTTTGATACCGAAACCACCGGATTAACACCATCGCTGGCATCATTGGTCGGAATTTCTTTGGCAACCCGTGCAGGGCGTGCCTGCTATATTCCTCTTGGGCACGGAGCCAAGGCGGATTTATTTGGAGATGTAAAAAATGCACCGCCCCAAGCAGACTTAAAAGAGATGATCTGTGTCCTTGATCCGTATTTGAAAGACCCTGCGATTCTTAAAATCGGACATAATGCTAAATATGATCTGCAAATGCTCTATGGCGCCGGATTTGGTGAGATTACTCCGCTGGATGATACGATGCTGATTTCCTATGTTGTGGACGGGACATCGCATGGGCATGGTCTGGATGAATTGGCCCTGACTTTTTGTAATCACAAAATGATTTCTTACGACGAGGTGACTGGGACAGGAAAGGGCAGAATCTCTTTTGCAGAAGTTCCTATTGAAAAGGCCTGTGAATATGCTGCAGAAGATGCGGACTTTACCTTGAGGCTTCACGAAATTTTTAAGCCGCGTGTGGCACTCGAGAAAATGGCTTATATGTATGAGGAGGTTGAACGACCTCTGATTCCGGTTATTGCCCGTATGGAAATGAGCGGGATCAAAGTTGATCGAGATGTTTTGCGGTATTTGTCACAAAACTTTGCTGAACGAATCGCAAAACTGGAAAAAGAAATTCATGAGCTGGCAGGGCATCCGTTCAATGTCGGTTCCCCCAAACAACTCGGTACGGTTCTCTTCGATGAAATGGGTTTGCCGGGTGGTAGCAAGACCAAAACGGGAGATTGGTCGACGGCCGCTGATGTTTTGGAAAAGCTGGCTGCGGAAGGCCATGATTTTGTCGAAAAAATTCTCGATTGGCGGCATTTATCCAAATTGCGCTCAACCTATACCGAAAGCCTGCAGGAGACGATTGACCCGAAAAATGGACGGGTTCACACCTCATTTTCGATGGCATTGACCAATACGGGGCGCCTGTCTTCCTCTGATCCGAATTTACAAAATATCCCGATTCGTACCGAAGAAGGGCGCTTGATCCGCACTGCCTTTGTGGCAGAAAAAGGCCATCTTCTTTTATCGGCGGATTACAGCCAGATTGAATTGCGCCTTGTGGCAGAAATGGCTGGCATTGAGTCGCTGCGTTCCGCCTTTACTTCTGGTGAAGATGTCCACGCCCGTACGGCCTCGGAAGTTTTCGGGTTAAAGCTCGAAGAGGTAACTCCCGAGATAAGACGCAAGGCCAAAGCCATTAATTTTGGCATAATTTATGGAATTAGCGGGTTTGGATTGGCCAAACAGTTGGATTGTAGTGTTGGAGAGGCCGCCGCGTACATCCGCACATACATGGAAAGATTTCCTGAATTGGCTGGTTTTATGGCAAGGCTTAAAGAGGAAGCCCGCGCCAACGGCTATGTTAAAACCCTGTTGGGGCGGAAATGTGTGATCGCCGGAATTAGTGATAAAAACCCTGCTCGCCGGAATTTTGCCGAGCGTCAGGCTATTAACGCGCCCTTGCAGGGAACGGCTGCCGACCTTATCAAGCTGGCAATGGTTCGTATAGATCGGCGCATAGAACAGGAAAAACTTCCTATGCGTCTGCTTTTACAAGTTCATGACGAGCTGATTCTAGAAGTCGAAGCTGACAAGGTCGAGGAAATGGCAAAGATCATCCGGCAGGAGATGGAACAGGTAGCATCATTTTCCATACCATTACTTGCCGAGGCTGGATGGGCCGAGAATTGGGCGCAGGCACATTGATATTGCCGGGATATTGCCGGGATATTTACGGTGTGGTTCCGGCTAGAGACATCAGGCGTTTGTCCAAAAAAGCCTGATAAAAACTTTCTGTTTTGTTTTCCGTGTGTTATCCTGTTAGGAGGTGTCTAAAAATGGTGTTTTGGCAGGTGGTCGGGGTATGAACTTTTCTCCATCGGGAATCCCTTCTATGGGAATAGCGTCAAGAATGACGAAGCTGAGGAAGGCTTTGCGGACATTTGTGCTGCTTGGAGCCTGTCTTCCGGTTGTCTTGACCCCTGTTTTATCTGCTAAGGCAACCCCCAATTATAACGTGACCCCCTACTACAACCCTATTTGTAATTGTTGTATTCTGGTCGGGGAGGTCATGCATGAAATTTTCTGGGGAACCGGACTCTGGACAACCCCAGATGATTTCCAGAATGAATTTTATATCCGTGATATGTTTCAGGATCGTTTTGAACCCGCCATGAAGCAGATGACGGACTCGTTCCGTGCCATCATTCTGACCAATGCCTTGATGATTGGAGCCTTCATTGATGGGCAGGCCGAGCTGAATGCCCTGGCAAGTGTCCAGAAATTGAACGCACAGACGATCAAGGACTATCAGGTCAGTGACCAGATTTGTCGTTTTGGCACATTGAGCCGTTCCTTGGCTTTAAGTGATGATAAAAGTCGCACAGTCCAGATGGGCTTGATGTCTCAAATCCTCAATCGCCAGTTAATGAAAGATAATATGAATTCTGGGGATGCAGGGGAAGATGGAACAACGCTTGGGCGCTCTGCGGATAAAAAGGGAAGATGGAAGCAATACAAACAGAAATTCTGTGACCCCAGAGATAGCAACAGGTCTCTTGGATCTTCCACGGCTGCAGAAAAATGTGAAACAACCAGTGACACCCAGTTGAACAGAGATATTGATCTGACTAGGACTCTGGATGCTCCGAAGTCTCTGGAGATAAATTTTGACGAGGCATCTCCCACCCTGACCAAAGATGAAGAGAACATCATGGCATTGGGAGAAAATATCTATGCGCATGATCTCTCCCTCAATCTTGGGAGATCCGATCTCTTGAGAATTAAGCAAAATGGAAGTGATGAGCAGATCAGAAAACTTGTGGATTTCAGGTCATTGGTTGCCAAGCGGTCGGTCGCAGCTAACTCCTTTGCGGCTTACGCTGGAATGAAAGCAGCTGGCGGGGCGTCCTCCAAAACATATCTGGAAAATGTTGCCAAAGAGTTGGGATTAAGTTCTGCCACGGATATGAAAGCCCTGATTGGAGATAATCCAAGCTATTACACACAGATGGATTTTTTAGCCAAGAGGCTCTATCAGACCCCACAATTTTATGCCAATTTGTATGATTCGCCGAATAATGTCGGACGCCAACAAGCGGCCATTAAGGGAATCTCCTTGATGCAGGACCGTGATATATATGAGAGCCTGCAAAGATCGGAAATGCTGCTCTCCACGTTGATGGAGGTCTATGTTCTCAAGCAACAAGATAGCTATTTTGCCAAAGGAATGAAGCATTAAATGAGCTGGACCATGAAGATAAAACAAAATTTTCTCGGACTGCTTTCCGCACTTCTTGTGTTGGGAGCAACTTCGCCAGCCTATGCATTCTGTACCTGCTGTATGTGCGTGTGTCCTTACATCTGTTGTAATATGGGGACAACATATTCTTATATCCAGAATGCGTTCAGCCAGTATCGCTCGAACTTTATTATGAATTCCTACTACAAAAACCAGTTCGAAAAGCAAGGGTTGATGCCAATGGCAGATTCATTGCGCAATCAAATCATCACGTCTGCCATGATGATCGGGGCTTTTCTGGACGGAACCTCGACAAACGCCGCGTTGGCGAATGTGCAGTCTCTTAATGCCAACACAATGCGCGACTATCAGGTCAGCGATTCAATTTGTAAGTTTGGAACACTCTCTCGTTCTCTAGCCGCAACAGAGGCAAAAGCGAATACCCAACAGCTGGTTATGAGCGAAATTGGACTGGCTCGAAATCTGGGAACACAATTTAGTTCTGCAGCAACAGGGCGCGGTCGCGATAACAACAGCCGATTATATTCTTTTGTAGAACGTTATTGTGACACACGGGATAACAACAGGGGTTTAAGCTCAATTTGTAAGGCTCTGACAGATCCGTTGGCCACACGAGATGTCGAGTATAATAGGGACGTGGATTTTACTCGCACTCTTGATGACAAGAAGACACTCAACATCAATCTGACAGATAATACTTTGACCAGGGATGAGACTGCCGTAATTTCCTTGGGAAGTTTTCTGTACGGGCATCGTCTGGATACCAAGAGGATATCCCCGTCTATTATCAATGAGGCTCATGGATCGATAGAGCGTTATGCGTTGGTTCGTTCGATTGTCGCAAGACGGGCCGCGGCCCAGAACAGCTTTAATGCGATGGTTGCAATGAAATCGGGAGGAAGTGGGGCCTCAAAAACTTATATGCAGAGCGTTCTCTCGAACCTTGGAATGTCATCCTCCGAGATTTCAAAATATTTGACCGGTAAATATCTGGGGTCATCACCAAAAGCCGGATACGACGACGCGAAGGAACCCAGTTACTATGCGCAGATGGATATCCTTACCAAGCGTTTGTATCAGGATCCGGCCTTCTATGCGAACTTGATGGACACGAAGGCCAACGTCAAAAGAATCTCGGCCTCATTGGATGCATTGGATTTGGCGCAGACACGAGATATCTACAAATCGACCACACGTTCTGAGATGTTGATGGCGGTCTTGTTGGAACTTGAAGCCCGTAAGCGCGATGATAATGTTGCAAAGAATTTGGTAAGCGATAGTGAATAATAAAGGGGAATGGTGGAGTATAACATGAAGAATGAACAACAACACAGCCCTGAAAAAGTGATGGGAAATAAGGTACGGACGAGCATGGCAAATAAAATAAAAACTCTCTCGCTTCTGTCTGTTGTGGCTATTCTTGTGTTTGGCGGGACAGTTCGCCAAGCTCAGGCTTGTGGTGCTTGTACTGACTGCGGAACATGGCAGTCTTATGTAACACAGGAAATGAACCTGCATGAAAACTGGATGATTACCGAATGGTGGGAGCAATATTTGAAGCCCGCCATGCAAAAATATACAGATGATACCAGAAACGCGTTTATTACCGATGCTTTGATGATCGGGGCTTTTCTGGATGGAGAAAGTGAATTGAACAGCCTGCGTACCGTGCAGGAATTGAATGCGGTGACGATGAAAGATTATCAGGTCAGTGATGCGATTTGTAAATTCGGAACACTCTCTCGTTCTCTGGCGGCCTCCGAAGGTAAAGCCAAAGCCAACCAGATCGTGTTGTCGGAGAGATCGCAAAACCGCCAGCTGGGGCATGAAAATATGGCCTCCGCAGAAGGTGGAACAAGAGACAGAATTGCGCGCTACAAACAATTCGTTAAAACATTTTGTGATCCGGATGATTATGGCAGTGCCATGAAGGAACTTTGTCCAACGGCACCATCGGATAAAACCCGCAATCTGGATATCAATTATACCCGTCTGGTTGATGCGCGTAGAACACTGAATGTGGATTTTACATCTGCAACAGCTAAGGCTAACCCGACGTCAGACGAAGAATCCGTCATTGCTCTGGCAAATAATCTATATGCTCACGAAGTTCTGGAGCGTATGGATCCTGGGGGGCTACAAGCCACTGATGATGTTGATAACCGGACGACATATCAGGATCAACGAGCAATCGTTGCAAAACGATCAGTCGCCGAGAATTCGTTCAACGCAATTGTTGGGACCAAAGCGTCGGGAACGATTGCATCCAAAACATACATGCAGAATGTCCTGACCAAATTGGGATTGTCATCTGCAGATGCCTTGAAGTATCTGGGAGATAATCCGAGTTACGATGCCCAGATGGAAGTCTTGACTAAGAAGTTGTATCAGGACCCGGCTTTTTATGCGAATTTGATGGATACTCCAGCGAACGTTGAACGGCAATATGCTGCCCTTCAGGCATTTGGACTGATGCAACGCAGAGATATTTTTGAAACTATTTTGCGCTCTGAAATGTTGCTGTCAACCATTCTTGAAATGGAGCTATCAGCTTATCAGGATGACATACAGAACCAGCAGAACAAGAGATAATCGGGAAGACTTTGTGTGATGGCATATCGACCTAAAATATTCGGAAAAATAGCGGCATGCAAAAATACGCTGACTGCATGCCGTGCCGTTGTAATGACGTCCGTGCTGCTGGTCGCCGTCGGGGTTAATCTTCCATCATCAGCCTTGGCGTCAGTCACTCCTGATAATCAGAAAGCAATCATCGAAATCCACGGGACGGGAGTCTCTCCACTGTCCAAAGTTGCGTTAAGCGCAGGAAAAGGTCAGGCCATTCAGGCCCAGGCTGATAAAAATGGAAATTTTGTATTCACGGGATTGCAGTATTTTTCCTTTGTCCCTCTCAATTTGAGAATATCCTTGCCGGATCAAAGTAGTGAGGCGGTAGTGGTTCCCCGTTCTGTTCTGGATATTGCTCTTGATCCTTATGGTTCAATGGTTTCTGTATCGGGAAAAATATCGCCAGCCGGGAGTATTGCAATTAATATCGATGGAGTAGAGGCCAATTCCCAGATTGCCGGACAAAGTGGAGAATTCTCTATTAATGCCAGAACACCCTTGGGTTTGGCAGATGGAACCTCGAGTATCATGGCTAGCATCATTAATGTTGGTGAAGCCTGCTGCCCGAGTACCTTGGTGCCTGTTGCTCCGGTACAATTATTAATTTCGAGTATTGGTGTCCGTCACAGTTCACCGACGAATCCTGTTCTGAAGAAACCCCCTGTTCAGAACGCGCCTTCTTATATGCCACCAGCACAAAAACAGAATCAAAAAGAAAGCCCCGCTCTCGAAAAGGATCCGGCTAAAGAAAAGCCAAAGAAATCCCCTGCACCCTATATGGTTTTGGGAACCGTACAAGACAGATTTGAATTGGATATTTCTGACCAAACACAAGCGATCAGCTTCCCGAGTTCATCTTATGATTCTACATGGGTAGGGGGAATGAAGAAGCTAACAGATATGGTTCGCAATGCTATTGTCACCCGAACCCTGATGATCGGGGCATTTATTGATGGTCGTGCGACCAATGCGGCCTTGGGATCTGTTCGGAAATTGAATGCGCAGGCTATGAAAGATTACCAGGTCAGCGATACAATTTGTAAATTTGGAACACTGACAAGGTCAATTGCCGGAAGTGATACGAAGGTTGATGTCAACAAATTGGCATTCAACAAGATTCTTCTTGATCGTGATAGTCAGGTTCTTCACACCATGTATGGTGAGTCGACCAGAGGCATGGTCGAAAATTTGAATGACTTCAAGGCAAAATATTGTGAAGGGGTTGATGCAAACAACGGATTATCCGGATACTGTAATTCAACCCAGTCTGTACCGGACAAGTTCTTTAATCGTGACGTCGATTATACGAGGGTCTTTGATTTGCCCCTGACTCTGGATGTCGATTATAGCGATGCAACTCTGACAGAACAGGAGCAACAATTGATCTCTCTGTTTCAGAACTTGTCATTAAGGGATCCGGTCTATGGTCTGGACAATGGGAAAACTGCCCAGAAGCAAGACAAGACTGACGATTTTCAGGATTTGCATCAAGTCCTTGCTGCACGCCAACTGGTTGGAAACACATTTGCCAATCAAGTCGCGATGAAGGCCAAAGGAAATGGTAGCTCTGCAACCTATATGAAGAATGTTCTAACCAAACTGGGTCTGGGTGCGGCAGATGCTACAAAATTGATTGGTGATAATCCGAGCTATGAAGCTCAAATGGAAATTCTAACTAAGAAGCTGTATCAGGACCCTGCTTTTTATGCGAACCTATATGACACGCCCGCCAACGTTGATCGTCAAAAAGTGGCCATTACGGCTGTTGATTTAATGCAGGAGCGCGACTTTCTGGGGTCCCTGAAGCGTAAGGAAATGCTGCTCTCTGAGTTGCTGGAAATGAAATTGCGCCGCAGAAGTGAGGAGCTTAATCAGGGGGCATCAGCCGAGGGCAGATAAATAGGTTTGTCTATTTGCTCTGGAGTTTGATCTCACCGACCGCCAGAATACCAGTATCTCTTCTCTCAAACAAAAGAACCGCACCTTGAGCTTCTTTTGAAGGGGCCCATTCAAAATGATACGCGCCCGCAGCACCTTTCCAATCGGAGAGAGGGATAAATCGTGACACCACATGAAGGTAATTTTGAGTTACCCCTTCGTTTGGTCCCATGGCGATAGTTGTTGTAACCGGTTTCCTGTATTCAACCAATTGGACGTAGGCGCGATCATTGAAGTCTTGCAATGGCCCGAACTCCATATCTGGAAGGTTGACATGATAGTTTGATCCCCCGTCGGAAACAATATCAAGGCCCAATGGCCGATGCCCTTTTCCATCAATAATGGCTTGTACAACTTCCTTGAATAAAAAGCCCTTCAAGGCGGTTTGGCTGTTCAGGAATATCTGTGGAGTGATGCGTGGCACGCGTAGTAACGCAGAATAATAGACTTGGCGTTCTTTACATTGCTGTGTTGTCAACGGATCATCCGGGACGAGAGTTAGGATATTAACATGGCAGGCCAGTGCGATCACATCAGTCTTGCGGATCAGATCATTGAAAAACTGGTCAGCAGGAGGACAAAACATACATCCCGGATCGGAAAAGAGCTCGAGGACAATTGGCCCCTCGCTAAATTCCTGATTAAGGTCACGCCCCTCGAAGGGCCAGCTATACCCGAAAAAATGGGTTCCGGCAGCCATACCATCCGGTTTTACGTACATGACTGAGGCTCCGGGAGCTTCGGCTGAAAAACAAGGCGAAGGGTTGAGGGAAATCATCAGAATACCCAAAGCCCACAAAGAAAATAGGATGCGCTGTTTCATGCAAAAACCATATCAGGATAAAGGTTACTCTGCCAGCCTAACTTAAAAGTCTAATGTGAGACCAATTCAAGAGGCAGAGAATGTTTCATTTTATTCTTGAACAAAAAGGAAAATCCCACTAAAAATCTGCATGCCCATTGATTTACCCGTAACATGGCAAGAGATACATGTTCTTGCAAAAAAACTTTCCTCAACTCTCCGTGAGAGTGGCGAAAGCTGGTCTCGTGTGATTGCTGTCACTCGTGGAGGCATGGTTCCGGCCTGTCTCGTAGCGCGTGATCTGGATATCCGGGTGATTGAGACCATCAGCGTCAAAAGCTACGACCATCAGTCTCAAAGTGCGGCAGAGGTTCTGTATGCGCCAGAAAATCTGGGCACTGGCAAGGGGTGTCTGATTATTGATGACCTGTCCGATACAGGAAACACCTTCAAAGCCATTCGCGAGCTTTTTCCTGATGCGACGCTGGCTTGCCTGCATGTGAAGCCCGAGGGCAAACCATTTGCCGATTTTTATGCCACAGAAACCACTCAAGACACCTGGATTTACCTCCCTTGGGAAGATCAGGATTTTCCACCCCATATCATGGAAAAAATCGGGCAACATCTGGCCTAATTACGAAATGGAATGAAACAAATAAGGGCTTATCAGGCCCTTATCACTTATTCTCTCTGGGATATTCAGACTATTCGAAAGAAATCTTTCCAGCCCGATACTGGTTTGAGAATTGATCTTCGACCCGTCCGCAAATACTTCCGGCCATATCTGACAAGGGCATTTTGGATATAACTTTTGTAAATCCTTTCTCCGCTGCTTCTGACAAAATTCCAACAATTTTTGAGTGGTTGTTGACGGCAGCGCCATGCAAAGACATTCCCATAGCTTGATTTTTCAAAGTTGCTAAAGATAGTTCATGGGCGGCTGCCTTGGCAGCGGCGGCAAATTCAGTGGTCAGGGAGTTAAGATCGTAGGTTACAGAGAGGGGGGTTGGCATGGCAATAATCCTTAACTGGGGTTGTGGTCTTATTGCCCCCATTTTCTATAAAAAAGACAGGTGTTTTGTCAAATAAAAAATGAAGATACAAATATTTTTCTTAAGATATCTCCCGTAAGATGTACAATATACGATATATATCAAGATGATATATAAGCTACAGAGGTGAAAAATGAACGGTTTATTCTTATTTGTGATCGGCGGAGTGGCCATTCTGATTGTGGTTTATAACCGGATTGCTGCCCTGTCCCAGCGCCGCCGCAATGCCTTTGCCGATATAGATGTGCAGCTTCAACAGCGGCTTGATACCATTCCCAACATGGTCGAAACAGTAAAAGGATATGCCGGACACGAACATAAGGTGTTCAAGGAAGTGATTGAAGCGCGGGCGGCCATCAATGATTCCTATGGAATCGGCCCTTCACGTTTCAAGGCTGAGGCTCAAATGACCAAAGCCATCCGGCATTTATTAGCCTTGGTTGAAAATTATCCTGAATTAAAGGCTGACCAGAATTTCTTGTATCTGCAAAACGAACTTTCCGAACTTGAAAACAAAATCTCTGCCGCCCGCCGATTCTTTAACTCTGCCACTGCAGAATATAATACCTCTATTCAACAATTTCCGGGCAATCTGATGGCCAGACTTCTTGGCTTCTTTGAAGAACCATTCTTTGAAATTGATGGCGACAAGAAAGAACAAGCAAAAATCCCCCCTGTTGTTAACATGGCCCAAAAGGATCGTTAATGGCATTAACCGATATTGGGCTGGCAACGAGCCGTTGGAATATACGCAATAAATCTATTGCTCTCATGGCTCTATTTCCTGTGGTTGTCAGCATAGCCTCATACTGGCAGATTTATTTTGTGTACGTATTACTGCACCGTCAGGAAATGGCCTATACTGCACACCCAAACTTCGGAGACCGCGTTGATGAGGTCTTTGCAATTTGCCTACCCTTTATTCTTGGAGCGCTTGTTGCATGGTTTCTCTACTGTTTGAGACGACAAGACGATATTATCCAACATCTGTTTCGGGCCAATCTAATTGACCGACGCGATAACCCTGACCTTTATAATATGGTGGAAACGCTGGCGATCCAGTTGGGACAACCTCTTCCCGAAATTTATCTGATTAAAACTTTTGCCCGCAATGCATTTGCCAGTACCTTGTCTGATGGAACAGACCGGATCTATGTAACCACAGGTTTGCTCGAAGCCTTGGCCAAAGATGAGGTCGAGGCAGTTCTAGCCCATGAATATGGTCATATTTTAAGTGAAGATACGCGCTGGCTGGGACTATCTATTATCTTTACCAATATTTTCGGTGCATTACCCGCCGCCGCAACAAAACATAATAAATTTGGTAACCTTGATGAGGGAAAAGTTGGTGAAGGGCTCAATATTTTTCTGCTGAACCTGATCTTTATACCGGTCTGGCTGGGATATGCTGTTGTGTCCTTGTTGCGATTATTCCTGATGTTCCAGCGGGAGTTTCACGCTGATCTTATGGCTGTCGAGATCACCAAAAATCCCGAAGCTTTGATGAGAGCACTGCAACGTATTCATAAAAGAGCCCGCATCCCCCATATTCCATCGGATGTGATGTTGTTGTGTATTGACAATCCACCCGGTGGATTTTTTGCCACCCACCCTCGCTTGTTCTATCGGTTGCGCAAGATTGCTGGTCTTAGTAATATGGAAATACCAATTGTGGAGGAATCCAGTATGGCTCCTATCCATAAGAGATTTACCAAGAACAAGCTTCTTGAGCGCACCTTCCGCCCGTTCAAAGCCAAAAACCATGATGTGTAGAACCAGAGCCGGATTAATCTGGTCGAAGCCAAAAGAATCTCTTGATTTATAAAGGGAAAGCTGTGTATAACCCTCCGGTTCCCAATATGGGAGCCCGGTATGGGTTTTTGTCTGGCTAAAATCGGCTGCCTTTCAGAACTCGCATAAACCGGAAAACTTGAATTATTCAATAAGGAGAAGAAAATGCCGAAGATGAAGACCAAAAGCGCCGCTAAAAAGCGCTTCAAGGTGACGGGATCAGGTCAGGTTAAATTCAAACCTGCAAAAATGCGTCACATGCAAATGAACAAGCCTAAATCCATGAAACGTAAAGCTCGCGGAACTTCGATTCTGGCCGAGGTGGACGGGCGCATCATTCTTGAAAACTTCCTGCCATATACACGCGGCAAGAAGAAAACCAACCACAGCCCGGCCCCGGTCGCGGTTGAATAGCGAAGGAGAGAGAAAAGATGTCCCGCGTTAAAAAAGGTTCCCCACGTGCACACGCACGTCACGTCAAAGTTTTGAAACTGGCCAAAGGCTACCGTGGTCGTTCTCACAATTGCTACCGGATTGCTCTGGAGCGCGTTGAGAAAGCCCTGCGTTATGCTTACCGCGACCGCCGCAACAAGAAACGTGATTTCCGCGCTTTGTGGATTCAACGTATCAATGCAGCAGCCCGCGAACATGGTCTGACCTATTCCCGCTTCATGAACGGTGTTCATATCGCAGGAATATCAGTTGACCGTAAAGTTATGGCTGAACTGGCTGTCAATGATACCGCAGCTTTCAAAGCCATCGTAGATCAAGTCAAAAAAGCGATTGCCGCCTAACTGGCGCAAGAAGCAAATTCTAGATTTTTCAAAAGCAGCTCTACGTCAAGAGCTGCTTTTCTATTGTGTCTTGAATGGCTGACATATAACTTCAGGAGAGATCAATAAAAAAGGACTAAACGATGTTTGTGATTCTATTGCATTATTTGAAGCCGATCGAGGAAGTTGAGCGGATTGTTGTCCCTCATCGGGCTTATCTCGATCAATTATATAAAGATGGAGTTCTTCTGGCCTCCGGCCCGCAAATTCCGCGTACGGGTGGCGTATTACTAGCCAAAGGCATGGACAAAGAGGTGCTTTGGGAACTGCTACATAAGGATCCGTTCTATACCGAAGGGATCGCGGACTATAAGCTGATCGAATTTGACCCAATCAAATACAATGCCGTTTTGAAAGATATCTTGTAAATGAAGTATAAGCTGGCGGTTTTTGACTGGAACGGAACGCTGATTGATGATTCTCCAGCCAATCTGGCTGGTGCCAATGCCACCTTTCGGGTGGCGGGCGTTCCGGAACTCACGATGGAACAATATCGGGATACAATGGATTTTCCGCTGATCCATTTTTATAACCGCAACGGGGTTGATACGGATACCTATCTTAGAAATATCGACGCTTTCGGAGAGGCTTTTTTTAGTGAGTATCGCAAGGCTTCGGAACACATGCCTTTACGAACCGGAGCAATAGAGATCCTCGACTATTTTCTGGAAGAGAACGTCACCTTGATGATTTTGAGTAATCATTTGCAAGAGCATCTTGAGGAGCAGTTGGCGGCCCGCCATATCCACCACAAATTCAGACACATTTCAGGGAATACAGTCTTTGATAAAAAAGAGATGACCAAGATGAATAAGCTGGAACGCCTAAAATCCATAATGGATGAGCATGGCTATAAGGCGGAAGAGTCTTTTATTATCGGGGACTCGCTTGAAGAGCCGGAAATAGCCAGAGCCATGGGCATGACCGCCGTTTCAGTAACGTGGGGCTGTTTCTCCCGCCGAAGGCTTGAAGGAACAACGACAAGTCATATCATTGATCATTTGGAAGATATGATCGATATTTTAAGGACTTAGACTGATCTTCTTTCTTGAAATTAGCCATAATAAACCATATAGTGTCCAGATAATAGGAAAAATAAAGATACAGGGACGTTTGGAAGTGAATTGCTCGCTTACCAGAGAATTTGCTCAAAGATCAGAACGGCATGCCCGCATATCACTTCAATCCGATCTGTCCTACAGCGTGGAGCCAGGAAGAACTTCACAACTGGAAGCGGCAGTTGCCCAACTTTTGGAGCGTCTGGATGCCCGTGTCTATGAACAAATGGAAATTGCAGGATTAAATCACCCGCTTGATCTCTCGGCAGTTTATAAGGACAAAAGCTTCCACATTGAATGTGATGGTTGCACCCACTTGGTCAAGTTATGCAATGGCAAGGAAATGTACCTGAATGGAAGAACCATGTTCCAGTCTGGGCTAATCCAGCGGGTTGTGAAGGCTCCTCTGGTCAGACTCCCAAGCTATGTTTTTGGTCAAAACAAAAGAAATATGGGCTATTGGAAAGAGTTTCTGGATCAGGTTATCGATGTGCCCGAAAGAACTAGCCTGATGCTCTTGGGAACGGGGCGCCCCGAACTTATGCCGATCAATGTCAATTGCCCTATATAATTTATAGTTCGAAATCAGCCTGATATAAGCGATCTCTTGAGTTTCGGGCTTGCGATTTATACAAAAATCTTGCAAGAATAGCTCTCTCAAAAGAGGGAAAGAATGGATACATCTGCATTAAAAAACGAGTTGGTCGAGCTGGTCGAGGCCGCCAATGATATGGCAACTCTTGAAAATGTCCGTGTGACGGCACTCGGAAAAAAAGGGCGCATCACAGATCTGATGAAAACATTGGGCACTATGTCCCCTGAAGAGCGGAAAACCGCTGGGGCAGAACTAAATTTGCTCAAAGATGAAATCGCCTCTTTGATTGAGAAGCAAGCGGGCCAGCTTAAAGTTCAGGAAATGGATGCGCGCTTAGCCGAAGAAACGCTCGACGTTACCTTATCCCCTCGTCCCGAACGTAAAGGCACCATCCACCCCATTTCCCAGACCATGGATGAGCTGGTCACGATTTTTGCCGATATGGGATTTGAAGTGGCCGAAGGGCCTGATCTGGAAGATGACTTCCACAATTTTACGGCGCTCAATTTTCCGTTGGGGCATCCTGCGCGGGAAATGCACGATACTTTTTATTTGCCCGATGATGAGCGCAAAGAAGGAGAAGCGCAAAAGAAATTACTGCGCACACATACATCGACTGTGCAAATTCGTTACATGCTTGAAAACAAGCCCCCGATCAAAATCATTTGTATGGGGCGCGTTTACCGGTCTGACTATGATATGACCCACACACCGGTCTTCCACCAGATGGAAGGTCTGGTCATTGATAAATCAACCCATATGGGCCACCTCAAAGGGTGTCTGATGGATTTTGTCCGCAACTATTTTGAAATTGATGATTTGCCGGTACGTTTCCGTCCAAGCTTTTTTCCATTTACGGAACCGAGCGCCGAGATGGATATTGGATGTTCCCGCAAAGATGGCGGCCTTAAAATTGGTGCAGGAGATTCATGGTTGGAAATTCTAGGATGCGGCATGGTTCACCCGAACGTCATCCGCAATTGCGGTCTTGATCCGGAAGAATATCAGGGCTTCGCATTCGGAATGGGAATCGAGCGGATTGCCATGTTGAAATACGGCATCCCCGATCTCCGGACATTCTTTGAATCGGATACAAGATGGCTAAGCCATTACGGATTTGATCCGCTTAACCGTCCGAACCGCGCCACCAAATAATTTTATTAAAGAGAATAAACATGAAATTCACAATTGACTGGTTGAAAGAACATCTGGAGACCTCTGCGTCCTTAAACGAGATTGTTGAGAAACTGACAGATGTTGGTCTGGAAGTCGAAGAAGTAGAAGATCGCGCAGAAATTTATGCCCCGTTCAAGGTTGCCGAAGTTCTGGAAGCAGAACCGCATCCCGATGCTGACCGCTTGAAAGTCTGTCAGGTCAAAACAGCCGAAGGTGTGTTGCAAGTGGTTTGTGGTGCGCCGAATGCCCGCAAAGGGATGAAGGCTGTTTTTGCCCCTGCCGGAACCTATATTCCAGGTCTTGATGTAACACTGAAAAAAACCAAAATCCGTGGTCAGGACTCCAACGGAATGATGGTGTCTGAACGCGAAGTGTGTCTGGGTGAAGATCATAATGGCATTATTGATTTACCAGTCGAGACTGAAATCGGAACGCCTCTTGCTGAAATTTATGGACTAAATGATCCGGTCATTGAAATCAATGTGACCCCGAACCGTCCAGATTGTGCGGGGATCAGAGGAATTGCCCGTGATCTGGCGGCCGCAGGTTTAGGGACACTCAAAGCGCTACCGACACCAGAAATCAACAGCAAATTTGAATCAACACCAAAAGCCACTTTGCAATTTGATGACGAGAACAAAGATGCCTGTCCGCTTTTCATGGGTCGTCTGATTAAGAATGTTAAAAATGGCCCGTCTCCCGAATGGTTGCAGAACCGCTTAAAATCTATTGGTCTTCGCCCGATCTCGACTTTGGTCGATATTACCAATTATTTCTGTATTGGCATGGCGCGTCCCTTGCATGTTTTTGATGCAGATAAAATCGTCGGGGATATTCATGTCCGCATGAGCAAAAAAGGTGAAACGCTCGACGCCTTGAATGACAAATCATACATTCTGGATGATGGTATGATTGCAGTCTGTGATGCCAGTGGCGTTCTGGGACTGGGTGGTATCGTCGGCGGTGTGGCAACAGGATGCGAAGAGACCACCACCAATGTTTATCTGGAATGTGCCTATTTTGATCCGATGAAAATTGCCCGCACCGGACGTGACCTGCAAATTGTCTCGGATGCGCGTTACCGCTTTGAACGTGGTATTGATCCGGTCTTTACGGTCGAGGCTGTTGATCTCGCGACACAAATGATTCTGGATTTATGCGGTGGTGAAGCAGGAACCGTTGTCAAAGCTGGTGATGTTCCTCCATGCACAAAAACATATCACTATGACCCATCACGCTATGCCAAGTTGGTTGGCGATGCAGTTCCAGAATCGGAACAGAAATCTATTCTGGAATCAGTGGGATTCTCTGTTTCCAATGATTGGGTTGTGACAACACCAAGCTGGAGGCCTGATATTTTCGGGGTCGAGGATTTGATCGAAGAGATTGCCCGAATTCGTGGTTATCAGGCTATTGCACCGGTTTCAGTTACAAAAGATCAAGCGGTCGCGAAATCTGCCGAAACGCCACGGGGCGCAAAAATGCGCAAAGCCAGAATTTCTCTGGCGTCGTCCGGATTGCAGGAATGTGTAACCTGGTCATTTATGGAGGAAGATCTGGCGTATAAATTCGGCGCCAATGACAAGCAACAAGCGGCACGTTTGAAATTACTGAACCCGATTAGCTCGGAATTGGCACAAATGCGCCCCAGCATTTTGCCAAACTTGATCGAAGCTGCGAGCCGGAATGCTGATCGTGGTCATCCAAATGCCGCGCTGTTTGAAGTCGGGCCTGTTTTCTTTGGTGCCGATATGGCCGAACAGCCGGTTGTCGCATGTGGCGTGCGGGCAGGAACAATGAGCACAAAACATTGGAGCAGCGCAGAGGCGTCCCGTGCCGTGGATGTCTATGACGCCAAAGCAGATGTGCTTCGTACAATCGAGGCCTGCGGTGGCCCTGCAGGAAACCTGCAGGTCACGCGTGATGCGCCCTCTTATTTCCACCCAGGACGTTCGGGATCCTTAAGACTTGGAGCGAATGTGATCGCCCATTTTGGTGAGATTCACCCCTCTCTTCTTGACCATATGAAGGTCAGTGATCCGGTTGTTGGATTTGAGCTTTTTATTGAGAACTTGCCGGAACAGAAGAAAAAGGGAACGGCTCTGCCGTTGGTTGATTTGCCAGCCTTTCAGCCAGTATCAAGAGACTTTGCGTTTCTGGTTGATGCAGGTGTTGATGCAGACAGCTTTGTCCGCGCCATTACATCGGTGGATCGTAATCTGGTCGTCAAGGTTGAGACTTTCGATATCTATACCGGAAAGGGGATCGAGCAGGGCAAGAAGTCGGTGGCGATTGCCGTGACGTTGCAACCTCGCGACCATACGCTCACCGATGCTGAAATTGATGGCATCTCTCAAAAAATCATAGCCGTAGTCGAGCAGAAAACGGGAGCAACGCTGCGAGGTTAATTTTTTACCGGAACTTTGACATATCCATAATATTTGATGTATAATGACCCCCATAACAATCAAAAAGAAGGTGTGTTAATGAAAAAAGGTCTTTTTAATGCGGCAGTTCTTGCTGCTGGTGTAGCTCTTGCTGGATGTAATCAGACAATGGGCGGCTTGGTTCGCCCCGATTCCGAGGGGTCACAAACTCCGACGACTCCGCAAGCTCCAAAAATCGAACCAATGACGCGTCCAGCCCAATCAGGTCTTTATCTTGATAAATATTGTGAAGAGACTTTGAAATATCGCTCTGACGCAGGAAAAATCCTCTCTACAGTTGCCAATACGGTAACTAATCTCGATGATACATGTATTGGTATTCACGTCGGTCATAAAGATAAAGCAACTGGAAAAATTGACCAAAACAGAGAAGTATCCTCCGTATATGGACATATTTGGTTGAATGCCTGTCAGGGACGGAACGCAGCTTCCAGCGCTCTAGGCGCTGTCGTCGGTTTTCTTGATAAGAGAACACAAATTGAACAACAGAAAGAAAAACTGGCTTGTGATAAAGAGCTTAAAGCTGTTGAGAGCTTTACGGCTGCTGTCATCAAAAATATGGAAGTTAAGTTTCCAGGTAAAGCACGTGGAGAAAAACTGGTTCACGATATTGAAGGAACCGCTGATCTTACGAATTTCATTATCCCAAGCGCAATTCGGGGCCGTATGCCAGATGTTGGATCGTTTGTTCCGCAAATACAGACTCCGTCTATCCCATCCATTCCATCCATTCCGAATGGATATGGTGGAAGACCTGCACCCAGCCGGAGCCGTGATTAGAATATCAAAACCAGCCCTAGGGCTGGTTTTTTTGTTTTTGTAATTCCTGAGCAATCAAATCCTTTTTGGATAGTTTGCCGATCATGGTCTTGGGTAACGGTTCATCTCTGAATTCGACATGCCTTGGCATTTCGATTTTCGAGATTTTATCGGACAGGAAATGACGCAAATCTTCCTCTGTGAGGTGACGCCCGCTTTTCAGCTTGATCCAGACCTTTGGGGCTTCTCCCCGATGTTCGTCCGGAACCCCTGCCGCAACACATTCTTCGACGGAAGGGTGCTTGTAGATGGCTTCTTCAATAACGCGCGGGTACACATTATATCCATTGACCAGAATTAAGTCCTTGATTCTGTCAACGATATATAAGTAACCATCTTCATCATATTCGGCGACGTCTCCAGTTTTTAAGAATCCATCTTGCATGACATTGGCAGTTTCATCCGGACGATTCCAGTACCCCTTCATGACCTGTGGCCCTTTGACCCAGATTTCGCCACGAGTATGTGGAGATGCCACCAATTTCCCCGTTTCTGAATCATGCAACTCGATAATGGTTCCTGGAAAAGGCAGGCCGATGGATCCCAACTTATTTGCACCTTCAATCGGGTTGGCGCAAGCCACAGGAGATGTTTCGGTTAAGCCATATCCTTCAACCAATACACATCCGGTTTCAGATTCAAAGGCGCGTTTGACTTCAACAGGCAACGGGGCTCCACCCGAAATACAATAGCGCAGCGAGGTAAGATCATATTTCTTGATATCCGGATGGGCATTGATCGCATTATAGATGGCGGGGACTGCCGGAAAGAAATGCGGACGGGTCTGATGAATAAGGGTGAGGGTTTCATCCAGATTAAAGCGGGGTGACGCAATAATTTCGAACCCTAACCTGACACTCAGATTTAGAATAGTGGTCATGGCAAAGACATGAAAAAACGGGATGACCGCGAGCATCCGTTCTTGTCCCGGATGCAAATCATAAAACCATCTCACGCATTGTTCGACATTGGCGGTCAGGTTGGCATGGGTCAGCATTGCTCCCTTGGGGATACCGGTTGTCCCGCCCGTATATTGAAAAATGGCAATATCTTCTTCGACATTGATGGGAGGAGGATTAAAGTGGCCATCATTACTGGTGAGTTGTTCAAATGAAATGTGCCGATCATCATTTGGAATGACCGCTTGCTCGGATTTTTTGAAAATAGAAAACAGGAGGTTTTTCGGAAAAGGCAGGCACGATGTAAAAGGACATACGATAATCTGGTTCAGTCTCGTGCAGTGCAACATCTTTTGTAATTTATCATAGGTCACTTTCAGATCAATGGTTACCATATAATCTGTCCGGCTATCTTCAATTTGTTTCGCCAGCTCTTCTTCCGCATATAACGGATTATAATTGACGATTGTCGCTCCTGTTTTTGCAATCGCGTAATAAGCAATCAGAAAATAAGGGCAATTAGGTAAACATAATCCGACCTTAACGCCCTTTTCTACGCCATGGTCATGCAGCCCCTTGGCCATACGATCAACAAGAGTTCCAATTTCTTCCCAGCTCCAGACTTTACCCATAAAACGGAATGCAGGACGATGCGGAAACTTTTTTCGGCTGGATTCAAGATATTGGTATATTGGCCCAGTTTGTAATGGTGAATATAGCTGTGTGTTCCACTGGACATTGGGGGGGTAGGAAGACTCCCAAAAAAACTCTGATTGCTGCACGCCCGACCCTTTCGTCGTTCAAAATTGTTGCACTTCAATATAACATCTCCTTGCATTCTATCATTCTTTACGACCAAAGTCATGACACGCTGCCGCAGCAAAAAATAAAAATTGAAAGTGATGTCGTAAAACTTTTCTGGACGTTGGCAATAACACATACTATACTTCCGCGTACTAAATTACGTATTATTAAATAAAAAGGAAATAATCTTTCGATATGTCGTTGGCTCAAGGCGCTTCATTTCATAAAAAGGTTGAAGGGGTCAAAGCCAAACTGAAGTGGTTTAATGCCACGAAGGGGTTTGGTTTCGTAATACCTGAAGGCAAAGATATTGATGCGTTTTTGCATATCACGCAGTTGCAAAAGCTTGGGATTTTTGGACTGGGAGAAGGTGCCGAACTAATCTGCCACATCGAATATGGAGATAAAGGAGCTTCGGTCATCGAAGTCTTGCAGGTGGTGTCTCAAGGTGAGGGCACTGAGTTACCCATAGCCGATTCTTCTGACCAGACCGGAATTTTTAAGGCCAAGGGAATTGTGAAGCTCTATTATCCTGACAAAGGATATGGCTTTATTACACCTGATGACGGAATGAAAGATGTGTTTGTACACAAATCCTGTCTGGAGCGCTGCGGAATAAAACATATCGAGCCTGGCCAGCGTGTCCGTATCACCTTTAAAGCCGCAGAAAAAGGGCGTGAAGCCATAGAAGTGGCAGTCGAAGGGCCTTTTTGATTTTCCGGATTTTTTATTGCGAACAATTCAAGGGAGGAAGGCACGGGGCAGGTCTGCAAATTGTGCAGAGCACTCCCCCTTGACCTCGATTCAAATATCATGTCTTCTCCCAGAAGGTAAAAACATCAAGTGATGTTTCTGCAGTCTTGTCAAAGGAGAATTGTTGTGTCGGCATCAGCCAAGAAACAAGTGAAAACTTCAAAAAAAATATCATCATCAAAAGCGGGTGGAAAAAGCAAATCGAATGAGCCCCTGACTGCTTTTGGTAAAGCGTATGCCGAAGCTTTGCGTGAAGTTGATCGTGAAGGGTTGGATCAGAACCTTTTAGGGCATGTGATCGCATATCAGGAAAAAATGTCGGATAAACGAAAATCCGGACAAACCTTGATTGATGTCTATAACCCGACCGAATCTGCGCATGGTTGGTATGGCGTGCATACTGTCATTAATATCGTTGCCGAAGATATGGTGTTCTTCATCGACTCTGTTACGGCCTACATTGCAGATAAATCATATCTCATTGAGCAAGTCCTGCATCCGCGAGTTTATAAAAAACAGGTTAAAGGAAAAGCTGTAACCTATATAAATAGAGCGCAGGCCAAGGCTGAAAATATAGATGGACAAATGCACATGTTTGTCCAGCTGAACCGTCGTCTGACCGAGCGGCAGATGCAGGAAATAAAGAACGATCTGCACGAAGTTATTTCCGATACCGCATTGGCTACACGTGATTGGAGAGAAACCAGACAAAGATTGAATAATGTTCGTGAGAATATTTCTGTTCTAGAAGGTCAGGGAGAGCGTTTATTCAGCGAGTTCAAGGAATTCTTGCAATATATCCATGATGATAATTTTACTCTGTTGGGATCACGAGAATATACCGTCAAAAAGACTGGAAAAGCCTTGTCTCTGACAGCAGTCAAAGGAAGTGGTCTCGGACTTTATAGTGAAGATCGTGCAACCGAATTTCTGGAAGATATTGATCGCGTCCGCTTTGTTGAAAATTTGGATGCAAGAAAAGATGCTCCGCAAATTCTTATCACCAAATTATTGAAAAAGTCGGATGTTCATCGTCGCGTCCCTATTGATTGCATCGTTGTTCGCCATTTTGATCGTAAGGGATCATTGACCGGAGAAACCCATTTTATAGGACTCTTCACATCGGTCACATATTCCCGTGGTATCGCCACTGTCCCGTATCTTTGGTACAAAGTTGAAAATTTAATGGCCCGTGCCGGATTTGAATCTGGAGAACATAGTGGCCGCGCCCTGCGTCACATATTGGAAAAATATCCACGTGATGAATTGTTCCAGATTTCAGACGAGAAATTATTCCAGACCTGTATGGAAATATTGCGTTTACAAGAGCGTCCACGGATTGCTCTTTTCGTCCGGCCTGATCCATTTGGTCGGACAGCCTCCTGTTTGGTTTACATCCCTCGTGACCGTTATGACACGCGTTTGAGAATCCGGTTCAGTACGGTTCTGGAAGAGGAAATGAAAGCCCAGTATATCGGATTCCAGTCAACGGTTGATGATTCCCCTCTGGTTAGGGCCAGCTTTACATTGGCGTACCCCGAGGGCCAGCAAGAAAAGTATAATATTGCCCGTATTGAGCAGCGTCTTCAAGAAGAAGGGCAGAACTGGGGTGAGCGTTTGAATGATATGCTGGTCGAGCGTCTGGAAAATGAAGATGAAGCAGCGGATATCGCCTTTCGCTATTCCAATGCCTTCCCTGTGTCATATCAGGAAGCATATCAGACCAGACAGGCCGTCCACGATATTACAAAAGTCGAAATGGTTACACAAAGCAGAAAGCCGGATGTTGATTTATATCGCCCCCACGGATCGGGAAGCAATCAGGTCTCAATGAAATTATACAGCCCTGTTGAGGCTGTTCCTCTTTCAGATATTCTTCCAATTCTTGAAAATATGGGGCTGAAAGTTGAAGCCGAATATCCATATGAAATTCATCCTCGTAATTCCGAACATGCTGTCTGGATTCAGGATTTTGATGCCACGATTGTGGGGGACATCGAAAACTTGAAAGAAGGACAGTCTATACAAAATCTCCGTGAGAATTTCGAAGAATGTCTCAAAGGAATATGGGATTCTGAAATTGAAAATGACAGCTTGAATCGGTTGATTCTTCTTGCTGGAATGAAATGGCGAGATGTTGTTATTTTGCGGTCTTATATTCGTTACATGCGTCAGACAGAGATCCCGTTCTCTTTGCCGTATATGGAGCAGGCTGCAACAGATTATCCGGTTATCGCGAAATTGCTTGTGGAGTATTTCTACACCCGCTTCTCACCTGAACAACAGACTCGCAAGGCGGCCAACCAGTGCGACGAGATTGAATCGAAAATCGAACTGGAATTGCAGAATGTGTCCTCATTGGATCAGGATCGGGTTTTGCGCGCTGCATTGGCAACAATGAAAGCAACATTGCGCACCAACTTTTTCCAGTATGAGAATGGCAGTAAGCCGAAAAGCTGGGTTTCCGTCAAACTGGACAGCAAACAAATTCCAAACATTCCTGAACCGCGTCCGTATCGCGAGATATTCGTCTATTCTCCAAGAGTAGAGGGTGTACATTTACGCGGTGGGAAAATTGCGCGGGGAGGTCTGCGTTGGTCGGATCGTCATGAGGACTTCCGCGTTGAAGTTCTGGGATTAATGAAGGCGCAGCAAGTAAAGAACTCTGTCATTGTCCCGATGGGAGCCAAAGGTGGGTTTGTTGTCAAGATGCCACCTAAAACAGGTGGACGTCCCGCTTATCAGGCTGAAGGTATTGCATGTTACCAGACCTTCATTCGTGGTCTCTTGGACATTACCGATAACCGTCTGGGTCAGAAAATATTGCCGCCCAAAAATGTTGTGCGTCAGGATGAAGATGATCCATATCTGGTTGTGGCCGCCGATAAAGGAACCGCAACATTCTCGGACATCGCCAACTCGATTTCCAAAGAGTATGGCTTCTGGTTAGGTGATGCTTTCGCCTCGGGTGGTTCCGTTGGGTATGACCATAAAAAAATGGGGATTACAGCGCGCGGTGCATGGGAATCGGTTAAACGCCACTTCCGCGAACTGAATCATGATACACAGACCAAAGAATTTGAAGTGGTTGGCGTAGGAGATATGGGAGGTGACGTGTTCGGAAACGGCTTGTTGCAATCCAAAAAGATCAAGTTGATCGGTGCCTTCAACCATATGAATATTTTTTGTGATCCTTCACCCGATGCCGCTATCTCCTACAAAGAGCGCGCTCGTTTGTTTGGCGCCGTAAAAGGGTGGGGCGATTACGATATATCGAAACTTTCAAAAGGAGGCCGAATTTTCCTTCGCTCGGAAAAATCCTTGCAACTGACACCGGAGATTCAAAAACGCTTTGATATTGATAAATCTACCGTGTCACCGAACGAGTTGATTAAAGCAATGTTATGCGCCAGAACGGATCTACTATTTTTCGGAGGTATTGGAACCTATATCAAATCATCAAGAGAAACCAATGCTGATGCAGGAGACCGTAGCAATGACAGCCTGCGGATTAATGCAACCGAGGTACGTGCCAAGGTAGTCGGCGAAGGTGCAAATCTGGGTGTAACTCAGCGCGCCCGAATTGAGTACGCAAAAAAAGGGGGGCATTTGAACACCGACTTTATTGACAACTCGGCTGGTGTTGACACCTCTGACCACGAAGTGAACATCAAGATTTTGCTTTCCGAGGTTATCAGAGATCCAAAACATAAACTGAACGAGAACACGCGCAATAAACTCCTAACGGATATGACAGATGATATTGCGGCTCTTGTCTTGCAGGATAACTATTTCCAGACGCAAGCCCTATCGCTGTTGGAAATGCAATCAGCAGATTTGTTGTCTGAACATGCCGAGTTTATGAGGTCGATGGAAAAATCAGGATTCCTCAACCGCAAGGTTGAGTTCCTGCCAAATGATGAAGAGATTGAAGAGCGTATGAAAATTCGCAAAGGTCTGACGCGGCCTGAACTTTCTCTCCTCGTTTCTTACGGCAAGCTTTCCTACACCAATGCGTTGCTTTCTTCGTCTCTGCCGGATGATCCATCTATGCTGGATTGGGTCGAGAATTATTTCCCTGAAATTTTGAAGAAAAAGTACAAAAAAGAAATCCTATCGCACCAATTGCGTCGTGAAATTATTGCGATGGCTGTATCCAATGCGGTAATTAACCGTCTTGGTCCAACCTTTGTACGCAAGGTAGTTGATCGTACTGGCGCGGATATTTCTTCTGTAACCAATGCATATCTGATTGTACGGGATTCTTTTGGTCTTAGAAAAATATGGGACGAGATCGAAGCTCTGGACAATAAAATACCTGCGCAAATCCAGATGAAGGCTATGCTAAAAACAGTCAGGCTATCCGAACGGGAAACCTATTGGATTCTAACCCGTATGGGGCGTCAGGCAGATCGCGCGAAAGATGGGGAAGTGTTCTCAAAAGGCGTTCGGGAACTTAGATCCTGTTTGTCTGATATTCTTCCGGCTGATATTACAGCCAATCTGGAAATGAGAATCAAGGATTGGATTTCAAATGGAATACCTAAATCTTTGGCAGAAGAAATATCCTTATTGCCTTTGATTGGTTCGGCCTACGATCTGATAAAAATATCTCAGGCTCAAAAAATTGAAATCAGCAAAATAGCCCAAACTTATTTTGCTCTTGGTTCGATGTTCCACTTTGAACGGCTACGAATTAAGGCGCAGAATATGGAAGGAGATCATCCTGAACTAGCGCAGGCGGCACAAGGAATTGTTGGGTCTTTGAATATTGTGCAGTCTGATCTGACCGCTAGAGTTATTCGAGAATGTGGTAAAAAATCAATTGGGCCAGACATCGCAAAAATATGGGTTGAGAAATACTGCCCGTCTGCTGTCCGCGTCCTGGATATGATTAACCAGATGGAAAAAACCGGATCGGCTGATCTGGCCTCTCTTGTGGTGATTGACCAGCAATTGCGTGGCTTGTGCTAGAATATTGGAATAATAAGAAATTCAGAAAACCAGACCTTATATAGGTCTGGTTTTTTTCCATGCCCATAAATGAAAACCGGCACCTGCTATGATGTTCACAAAGGCAATCGCCAGAAAAACCCCCATGACCCCACCAAAATAATGTCCGATAAAACATGCCGGGATCATCAGAATAATCATCTTGGTAAAGAGCA
Organism: Alphaproteobacteria bacterium CG1_02_46_17; assembly: GCA_001871905.1. Lineage (GTDB taxonomy): Bacteria > Pseudomonadota > Alphaproteobacteria > Micavibrionales > Micavibrionaceae > UBA1573. Next base: position 38,641 of record MNUG01000031.1, read on the forward strand.
GTATTGCTGAAATTTTAGGCCGTCCTGTGGCATTAAAAACAGACCCCCAGCCGTGGGTCAGATTCCCGAGCGGATAGGATAGCGGAACAATTGTAAGAAAGAGAATCAGGTAACGGTCAAGCTCTGGATCTTGGGAAAAGATACCCGCGATCTGATGAGCAAAGACCAGAAGGATCACAGCCACAAAACAAGACCATAAAACAGAAAAAATCAGCGCATCTTTAACAGTGTCACGAACACGGTGGAATTGTGCTGCGCCCCAATTCTGGCCGATAATCGGTGCCATGCCGATAGATAAGGCCATCATAATGACCAGCGTAAAGGCTTCTATGCGGGAAGCTGCGCCAAAGGCAGCCACTGCCGCGTCCCCGTCTTGCGAAAGGATATGATTGATCGTGGAATTAACAAAAGCTGGCAACATGCTGGTGATGGCCACGGGCAGTCCGATCGTCATCAGTCGTTTCGTAGAGTCTCCGAATTCATGAAGATTCTTGAGATGGGATAGATCAAATAGACCGCGTCGGTACATAATGGTCAGTCCCGCTACCATCGCACAAAAATTCGCCAGAATAGTCGCAAGGGCCGCCCCAAAAAGCTCCAGACGTGGAAATCCCCAAAGACCAAAAATCATCACCGGATCAAGGATGGCATTGGCAACGGCAGCTATGGTCATGATAATCGCCGGGGTCACTGTATCTCCCGAGGCGCGTAGGGCAGCGTTTCCTACAACCGGCATACTAAGGAAGAATGTCCCGATAAAATAGGGAACCATATAATCTTTCAGCAGAAGAATAGCCTCTTCGTCGGCTCCCATAGCCCTAAAAATAGGGTTGATTAAAGGGATACCGATGGCAGCCACCAAAAGGCTGATCAGCAAAACAAGCAACAGGCCATGAGAGGTAACGCGTTTGACCAGATCCGGTTTTTTTTCACCAATCAGTCGTGATAAAACCGAAGAGGCTGCAACTCCTATACCGATAAAGATCGAGAAAATCCCATAGGTCACAGGGAAGGTATAACTGATGGCGGCAAGCTTTTCTGTGCCCAGCAAAGAGATGTAATAAGTATCAACAAGCTGAAAGCTGATAATCGCTAGAATGCCCCAGATCATGGGGATCGTCATACGAACTAGATGTGATCGGGTGGAGCCTTCTGTCAGGTTCCCCCGCCGGGAAGATGAAGCTATGTAAGTCATACCTCGTTATGGTCTAATTATTTGGACTGTTCAAGAGACTTTAATTCAGCCTCAAGTTTACGACCCGTATATTCCGGTGATTTGGTATTCTTTGCCAACATGGAATAAAAGGACGGGACAACAAACAATGTAAACAAGGTCGAAAATATTACACCACTGGCAATGACGATCCCGATCGGGAATCGGCTCTCCGCCCCTGCTCCTGTGGCAAAGATCAATGGCAAAGCACCCGCAGCTGCGGATACAGAGGTCATCAGGATTGGTCTCAGGCGAGTGGCGGAAGCAGTTTTCAAAGCGTCATAAAACTCATACCCTTCATCTCGAAGCTGGTTGGCAAATTCAACGATCAGAATTCCGTTTTTGGCGGCAAGACCCACCAGCATAATCAAGCCAATCTGTGTGTAGATATTGAGTGTTGCACCAGAGAGGAACAATCCCCATAACGCACCGACAATAGCCAAAGGTACGGCCATCATAATCACGAGGGGGTGAATCCAGTTTTCAAACTGTGCCGCGAGAAACAGGTAAACGGCAACCAGTGCGAAAGCAAAAACGATATAAATCGCCACGCCACTCTCCTGATATTCACGGGACTCGCCCTTATAGTCAAAGCGTGCTTCAGAGGGAAGAACGCGCTTGGCCGTTGTCTCCAGATAGTTCAGAGCTTCGCCCAAAGTATAGCCCGGAGCGAGGTTTGCAGAAATTGTAATGGCCCGCATCCGGTTATAGCGGTTTAGTTCACCAGAATTGGCAGTTTCCTTAAAGGTAATCAGGTTGGATAGTGGAATCAAATCATTGGTGCGTGTTGACCGGACATAAATATTGTTCATATCCAGAGGCTTCACGCGATCCTGATCTTCCCCTTGCAGGATCACATCATATTGCTCGCCATCTTCGATATAATCGGTGACTTGCAACGATCCCATAAAGATTTGCAGCGTCGATCCAATATCATTGACACTGACACCGAGATCGGCTGCGCGGTCACGGTCAATCACAACTCGCAATTGTGGTTTAGTCTCCTTGTAGTCCCAATCAACATTTCGCAATTTATTATTTTTAGAAACTTCGGTCATCAAAGTATCGCGCCAGCGGGCCAGTTCGCTATAATCTGTTCCTAGTACAACAAATTGGACAGGTGTTGAAAAGCCACCCTGACCAAGAGATCCAGGCTCAATCGGGAATGCCATGACGCCGGGGATGCCCATAAATTCCTGAAACATACCAGGAGTCCCTTTTGAAAAATCGCCCCAGAGGATCTGGCTGACCGAGCGTTCACGTTCTCCCCATTCTCTAAGCAGAATAAAAGAGAAGGCAGAGTTCACAACGCCAGTTGATGAAAAACTACCGGGAACAATTGTCACAACGCCATGAGCTTCATCGGTACCTTTGTTATCATTCAGTTCACCAGAAGGTAGCAAGGTTTCAAGCTTACTTTCAACGGTCGCAACCTGACGCTTGGTATATTCCAGCGAGGCGCCTTCTGGCGCTTTGATAAAGGCAAGAAAATATCCACGGTCTTCTTTCGGTGCATATTCCGAAGAAATATAGACAGAGAAGAAAGCACCCATTCCCAGCATCAAAAACATAAAGGCGATCGTGACGAGAGGTTTGCGGAAAAAATAATCCAGAGCGTTCATATATTTATCACTGAGACGATCCAGTGACCGGTTCATCCATGCCGTGACAAAGTTTGTTTTGTGATGACCATATTCATCAAGTTTTGGTTTCTTTAGAAGCTGGGAACACAGCATCGGTGAGAGAGAAAGAGCTGCAAATGCAGAGAACAGAATTGATCCGATAATTGCCCACGCAAACTCGGTAAAAAGACGCCCCGAATTTCCGGGCATCAAAGATACTGGCAGAAACACAGCCACCAGAACCAGAGTGGTTGCAATCACAGCAAAAGCAACCTGCGCGGTACCAATCTGAGCCGAAGCCAGAGCGGGCGCCCCTTTTTCAATCCGTTTATAAACATTCTCCAGCACCACAATCGCATCATCCACCACCAGACCGATCGCCAGAACCAGAGCCAGCAAAGTCAAAAGATTGATTGAATAACCCATTGCCAGAAGAACGGTAAAGGAGCCAATCAAGGACACGGGGATCGCCACGGCAGGAATGATCGTGGCACGAATGTCACCGAGAAACAACCAGATCACAAAGATAACCAAGGCCAACGTAATAAAGATAGTGAAGTAAACTTCGTGAACAGCACCTTCAATAAAAATACCAGAGTCAAAAGCGGTTTCCATGACGATATCTTTTGGAAGAGTCGCTTGGATTTTCGTCATCTCTTCTTTAACGCCACGGATAACATCCAGAGTGTTGGCGTTTGATTGTTTGACAATACCCAGACCAATCGAGGAAGTCCCGTTATAGTGCAGTTCGGTACGTTCGTTTTCCGCACCACGTTCAATTTTTGCAACATCTTTCAAGCGCACCAGATACCCGTCATCTCCACGGGCAATGACCAGATTTCCAAAATCTTTGACCGTATTATAAACACGATCAACCCGAACGGAAAATTCTCGATCCAAAGATTCAATACGTCCGGCAGGTAGCTCGAGGTTTTCTTGTAGTAACGATTTTTGAATATCAGTGACGGTCAGAAGACGTGCAGCCAAAGCTTCACGATCCAACCAAACTCTCATCGCATAACGGCGTTCTCCACCGATTTGTACGCGGGAGACGCCGTCCACAACAGAGAGGCGGTCTTTCACATAGCGGCTGGCATAGTCGGTCAGAGCTGGCCCGTCACGGTCTTTGCTTCGGAATGCAATCCAGAATAACGCCTGAGTGTTGGCGTCCACTTTGGAGATCTGCGGGGCATCGACTTCATCTGGAAGTGTACTCTGGACGCGCTGAACGCGGTCACGCACATCATTGGCAGCTTCTTCAATGTCCTTGTCCAGTTTGAACTCGACCGAGATACTGGAAGATCCGTCTGAAGATTTAGAATCAATAGATTTCACGCCAGAAATTCCGGCAATACTATCTTCCAAGATCTTGGTCACCCGGGTCTCGATAATCTCGGCGCTGGCTCCTGTGTAGGTGGTCTCAACTGACACGATTGGCGCATCAATATCCGGATATTCACGCAATTCCAGTCGGGTAAAGGCAACAATCCCGATAATGATAACCAGCAAATTTATAACGGCTGCAAAAATGGGCCGCTTGATAGAAATATCAGATAAAAACATTTTACTGGGCCGTTTCTTTCGCTTCTGGTGTTTGAGCAGGAGTTTCCGGAGCCTCTTCACCTTTGGCTTCTTCAGTTGTCACTTGAGGTGAGGGGGCAGATTCATTTGTTGTGTCGGTGGCAATAGAGGATTTGATAGCCTCTTTCTTGCGTTCAATTGCAAAGTCTAGGGCAGCAGCTTGTGCTTCTTCGACAGTTTGTTGACCAACGATATTTACTGTCGCGCCGGGGCCGGTTTTCATTTGTCCTTCAATGATAACCTGATCTCCTTCACTTAATCCGGATGTAATTTCCACATATCCCGGCTCTCGCAACCCTGTCGTGACAACTTTGCTAGACACTTTTTTATCAGCATCAACAACAAAAACGCTTTTAACAGAACCAGAGGTCATGAGAGCACCTTCCGGTATAGCCAAAGCGTTAAAGTTACGGCGGACAATATTGACCTTCATCAACAACCCGGGCCGCAATTTGCTGTCGGGGTTTGGCACCAGAGCACGAACACGGATCGAACGTGAGTCTGGGTCAACGCGTGAATCAATTGTATAAATTTTTCCCTCGAAAACCTGATCAGGATAAGCTTCGGTGACGGCTTTGATGGACATTCCGTTGGTAACGGCGGCCAAGAAAGTCTCCGGAACAGAGAAATCAAGCTTGATCGGATCAATATCATCAATGGTGGTGATGATGGTGCCTGGTGTAACCAGATCTCCGATACTGACTTCCCTGATCCCGATAATCCCATCAAACGGGGCAACGATCCGGCGCTCGTTTAACTGAGCCTTGGCGATATCCATTCTTGCCAAAGCTGTGTCCCTGTCTGCGGCCGAGCCAAGATTTTTCTTGGTGAGTTCGTTATACCGCATGTAAGAACGTGTGGTTTCGTTGAGGGTTGCCAGTTCTTCTTCGTCTGATAATTCTGCGATCACTGTTCCGGCGGTTACAAAGTCACCTTCTTTGACATTGATGGATTTTACAGTCTCGGTCACGGTCACTGTGATATCTGCGGATTCGTTGGATGTAGCTGTTCCAATGGCGTCGATCACTTCTTCGAAAGGAATGGGAACTACTTTGGTTAACACAACGTTGGCAGGGGCCATAGGCATTTGAAAATCAGCAAATTTTATCTTCATGAACAGCATAAAGCCCGTTCCACCTAAGAGAGCGATCAAGATCACAAGGGCAACAAGTTTGATCCAGAGGGATTTTTTTTTCTTTTTCGGGGAGTTATTATCAGTCGTGTCAGGGCGCTCGGATAGTGGGGCGGCAAAAGACATAGTTGCATCATTCCTTTATGAGGGTTTTCTCACAAGAAAATTAGGTTGCAATCAGCCTTTGTGCAAGGGTCACAAGTAAAAATAATTTCAGGGCTGGGCAATAGAATTTTATTGAAATGGTTCGCTAATTTGGGTCTAACAACATTTATGACAGATTCCGAAAAAGCATTGGACTTTATGAGATCATCCCATCCCATGGGCGAGTTGGTATCCCGTGCCCCTGTTTTTGTTATGAATGGGCAGCTTTCCGGTGATTTTGACTACTTCTATACCCCATTCAAAGGACTTCACGATCTATTGATTAAGGCAGGGGGTAAATTTGTATCTCTCGATCTTGAGGGTGATCTGAAGTTTCCGGTGATTTTGATCGTCGGAGCCAAGCAAAAGGCCGAAAACGCATTTTTTCTGGCCTCCGCCTTAAAAATGGCAAGTGAAGATGGCGTGGTCATGGTGTCCTTGGAAAATGATCGCGGCGGTAAATCACTGGATAAGTTGTTCGAAGAATTGGGATGCCCCTTCCAAAGCTTTTCAAAACATAAAAGCCGCATAGTCTGGACAACCAGACCTCAAATGGCCAATCCTCAAAAAGTTGAGGACTATATAAAATCAGGCTCGATCTGCCAAAGATCTGACGGAACCTATACCAGACCAGGCATCTTCTCATGGGATCGGCTTGATAAGGGTACAAAAACCTTCATTGAAAATGTTGCGCCGGATTGGCGGGGGACAGGGGCAGATTTTGGCGGTGGCTGTGGTGATCTGTCTAAATCCATTCTTGAGAAAGCCCCCGAGTTGAACAAACTTTATGTGCTCGAACACGATGTACGCGCTGTTGATTGTGCACGCGCCAATTTACGACAATTTGATGGTCGCACTCAGGTGGAGTGGGTTAATATCCTGAAAGATGATTTGCCGCGCAATCTGGATTTCATCGTTATGAATCCCCCCTTTCATGAAGCGAAGCTGGAATCAATTACCCTTGGCCAGAGCTTTATTCGGCGGGGATCCTCATCCTTGAAAAAGGCAGGACGCTTAACGCTGGTTGCAAACGTACATTTGCCATATGAGAAGATTATGAGTGAAGAATTCAACCAGATTGAACAGATAGCTGCCCAGTCTGGTTTTAAGATTGTCACAGGTCTAAAGAAGTAAATTCTAATTATTATATGGTGAACGCGTACGGGTCAGGTCGGCCATGGCGATTGTTGTGCCCTCCAAGGGGGATAGCGCATCCGAAGTGGAAGAAGACAGCAGGCTGACCAAATTATCACCAACAGATTTACCTGTTTCATAGGTTATTATGGCACCGACCGCTCCGACTGCCGCCCCGGGCAGCCCGCCATACAAAGCCCCTCCAAGCACCTCGGCAACAGGGCCCATCTTATCACCTGTAATGTTCTGGTAAATTGTATTGACAATCGGGATATGCTGTAGCGGGTTGATAATATCCAGAAAATCAAAAAACCCGAAGGATGTGTCATTATCCTGAGCAGGCTCAAAACCGTTTTGATCGTCTTGAAGCTTGTTGAGGGCAGAATCTGCCGTCATATTTTGCCCGACATGAGATGTCTTTTCCCAGACCGGCATACTGCCGCTGGTACGGTCATTTTGTCCCGATTGCATGCTAAAAGGCGCCGTTTTATTAGATGTCTGGCTCTTTTTTGTATGATCAACCGGAAGACTATCCATACTTTGAAGCGGATAGATCATCGAAATTCCTTTCCTTACGGAAAAAGAAGTGCAAATTCTGTACCACATCATCCGGAAAGCGGATAAACTCCGGCCATGAACAAACAAAAAAATATCCATGTTGTTTTGGACAATCAGAGATTAGCTGATCTGTTGAGAGAGCAGTTAAAAAGCCAGTCCGATCTACGGTTTGATCTGGATACACCTGCCGATTTGCTTGTTGGGGAGAAATTTTTCCGTCAGGAATTCAAAATGCCCATACGGTTGGGAGAGGTTATGGATCGTTTTCGCTACCTTCTCTCGGGGCGCGATAGATTTGTCGAAGGTGGTGAGGCCTACGATTTAGGTGAGTTTTTGCTCTATGCAGATAAAAATCTGTTGGTGCATAAACAAAGCAGCGAGAAAATCCGTTTGACTGACAAAGAGAGGTTATTACTCCGAACTCTCTGTGAATCCCCGTCCCGTTGTGAAAGCAGGGAAAAATTGCTGGATACTGTATGGGGATATGCCAGAGGAACCGAAACCCATACGTTGGAAACCCATTTGTATCGCTTGCGCCAAAAACTCGAACCTTTTGAAGGGCAAGATTTAATTCAAGCCGACGGGCAGGGGAATTATAGTCTTTCCAAATAACCTCAAAAAAACCCGCCAGATGGCGGGTTTTGAATTCTGTAAATTTCAGGAAGAATTATTCTTCTGACTCACTATATCCGGCGAGATCATCAATTCCGCCTTCATCATCGTCATCATCATCAAAAGAGTCATCGGCAGATACTCCGGTATCATTGGCTTGTGCGACCAGAGCATTCCACTCTTCTTCGCCTTCCATCTCTTCCATGACGTCATCCTGATCATCTTCAACGGCGAATACGCGTTGATGGGAACGGATCAAGTCTTCTTTCATATCCTCTACCTGAACGGTATCCTCGGCAATTTCGCGCAGGGAAACAACAGTGTTCTTGTCGTTGTCACGATCAATGGTCAACGGAGCACCTGTTCCGATACGACGGGCACGTTGTGCAGACACCATAACCAGTTCAAAACGGTTTGGAACCTTCAGGATGCAATCTTCTACGGTAACGCGAGCCATATCTAATCCTTCTCAAATTATAAGCTATCGGATGCTTATAGTCATATGGAAGTCAAAAAGCAAGTATTTCTCGGCCTGTTTCTGGTCAAAAAGAGTGCAGAATCGTCTGAAGCCAAAGAGAATTCCAGTTTTTCTCATAAAAACCTCCCCGCACAGATACTGCACGGGGAGGGAAAAATGATAGGGTGGCTAGGCTAGCTTGATCTGATTTCGTGGAGGAATTCAGTAACCTGATTTTGAAGGGATTCTGCAATCTCAGCCAGCTCCGAAGCCGCATCATTCAAGGCTCTGGCAGAGTCACCGGTTTCCTCGGCATTGCGCTGAACATCATGGATGTTCTGTGCAACCTGCTGTGTTCCCTGCGAGGCTTCATTCACATTCCGTCCAATCTCTGCAGTGGCCGCATTTT
>MNUG01000023.1 GCA_001871905.1 Alphaproteobacteria bacterium CG1_02_46_17
CAATACTTTCGTAATCGCTGCCGTCAGTGTCGTCTTACCATGGTCAACGTGACCAATCGTTCCGATATTGCAATGCGGCTTCGACCGCTCAAACTTCTCTTTGGACATTTTCGTTTCCTCTTTCTAATTCAAATTCGCCTAAACTTATGCGGCTACTTTCTTTTTAACTTCTTCAACAACGTTTGCTGGAACAGCATCATAGTGATCAAATTCCATCGAGTACTGGGCACGTCCCTGTGACATCGAACGAAGGGTGTTGATGTAACCGAACATACTGGACAATGGGACCATCGCAGAAACAACTTTTGCATTACCACGATCTGTCATGTTGGTGATTTGACCACGACGTGAGTTCAAGTCGCCAATTACATCGCCCATATAATCTTCAGGTGTTACCACTTCCACTTTCATGATTGGCTCGAGCAACTGAGGACCGGATTTTTGCATCCCTTCCTTAAAGGCTGCGCGGGCTGCAATCTCGAACGCCAGAACCGAGGAGTCCACATCGTGGTACGCACCATCTGTCAGGCGGACTTTGAAATCCACAACCGGGAAGCCAGCAATAATACCAGTCGTCTGAGCAGCCAGGAGGCCTTTCTCAACACCAGGGATATATTCTCTAGGAACAGAACCACCGACAATTTCGGATATAAATTCAAAACCTTTACCGGCTTCGTTCGGTTCAAAAACCAGGCTGATACGAGCATACTGACCCGAACCACCAGATTGTTTTTTGTGGGTGTAATCAATTTCAGCGGTTTTGGTGATGGTCTCACGGTAAGCAACCTGAGGAGCACCAATATTAGCTTCTACTTTGAATTCACGTTTCATACGGTCAACGAGAATTTCCAAGTGAAGTTCGCCCATACCTTTCATGATGGTTTGACCGGATTCGTGGTCAACCGATACACGGAAGGAAGGATCTTCGGCAGCCAAACGTTGCAGAGCAAGACCCATTTTCTCTTGGTCAGCTTTTGTTTTTGGCTCAACCGCAATTTCAATCACAGGCTCAGGGAATTCCATACGCTCAAGAACGATTGGTTTCGATCCATCGCACAAAGTGTCTCCGGTGGTTGTATCTTTCAAACCAACCAAGGCCACGATATCACCAGCAAAAGCTTCTTTGATTTCTTCGCGGTTATTAGAGTGCATCAAAAGCATACGGCCAATACGTTCTTTTTTGTCCTTAACGGAGTTTTCAACGTAAGAACCAGACTCGAGTTTACCGGAGTAGATACGAGCAAAAGTCAAAGATCCAACAAACGGGTCGTTCATGATTTTGAAAGCCAAAGCAGAGAATGGAGCATCATCAGAACATGTACGGGTGTCTGGTTCGTCAGAGTCAACTTTCTTGCCTTGAACATTACCTTTGTCCAGTGGGCTAGGCAGGAAGTCCACAACAGCATCCAAAAGGGTTTGAACACCTTTGTTTTTGAAAGAAGAACCGCAAAGCATTGGTACGAATTTAGAAACCAATGTTCCTTTACGGATACAGCGTTTCAAAGTTGCCACGTCAATTTCCCTACCTTCAAGGTAAGCTTCCATGGCTTCATCTTCCATTTCGACAGCCATTTCGACCATCTTGGCGTGCCATTCTTCAGCTTTTTCTTTTAGATCAGCCGGAATTTCTTCTTCGCGGAATGTAGCGCCCAAATTGTCTGAGTCCCAGACAATCGCTTTCATTTTCAACAGGTCAATCACACCAGCGAAATCGGATTCAGCACCGATCGGCAGGTTGATAACCAATGGGTTTGCACCCAAACGCTTATCCACGTCTTGTACACACTGATAGAAGTCAGCACCGATTTTATCCATTTTATTGGAGAAAACGATACGAGGAACTTTATACTTATCGCCTTGGCGCCATACGGTTTCAGTCTGCGGCTCAACACCTTGGTTGGAGTCAAGCAAACAAACAGCACCATCAAGAACACGCAACGACCGCTCAACTTCAATAGTGAAGTCCACGTGACCTGGGGTATCAATGATATTAAAACGGATTTTTTCACCTGGGGCAGCACCTTCAGCAGGGCCAGTCCAGAAACAGGTGGTCGCAGCAGAGGTAATGGTGATCCCACGTTCTTGCTCTTGCTCCATCCAGTCCATAGTCGCAGCACCGTCATGAACCTCACCGATTTTGTGAGATTTTCCGGTATAGAACAGGATACGTTCTGTGGTCGTCGTTTTACCAGCATCAATGTGTGCCATGATACCGAAGTTACGATAATGTTGCAGTTGGAATTCGCGAGCCATTTTTATCTCTTAATCCTTAAAAACTTTTCAATCCTAGTAGCGGTAGTGAGCAAATGCGCGGTTCGCTTCTGCCATCTTGTGCGTATCATCACGCTTCTTGACTGCAGAGCCACGATCATTCGCCGCTTCATATGCTTCGGCAGCCAAACGTTCCGCCATTGTATTCTCACCGCGTTTACGAGCGAAGTCACGCAACCAGCGCATGGCCAGAGCCACCGCACGCGCAGCAGGAACCTCGATAGGCACCTGATAGTTCGCACCACCAACACGGCGGGATTTTACCTCAACTTGAGGTCCAATTTTTTTCAAAGCCAAAAGCATGATTGCAAGACCAGTGCTTTTCTTGGCCAGATCAGGATTCAAATCCATATCATTGGCAGCTTTTTGATCCAGCATCTCAATTGCATCATAAACAATCCGCTCGGCGATAGATTTTTTACCGCGGGTCATGATGATGTTGATAAATTTTGACAGTGTTACATCCCCGAATCTTGGATCGGGAAGGATTTCACGTTTTTTTGCACTATGACGACGGGACATTTGTCTTCAATCCTCTTCAATAAATTACTTAGGCTTCTTCACGCCATAACAGGAGCGTGATTGCTTACGATCTTTAACACCTTGCGTATCCAGCGCACCACGAACGATACGGTAACGCACACCAGGCAAGTCCTTAACACGTCCGCCATGAACAAGAACAACAGAGTGCTCTTGCAGGTTGTGACCTTCACCGCGGATATAACAAATTACCTCGACGCCTGTGGTCAGACGAACTTTGGCAACTTTACGGAGAGCCGAGTTAGGTTTTTTAGGGGTTGTTGTGTACACACGGGTACAGACGCCACGCACTTGAGGGTTCTGCTTCAGAGCCCGGTTCTTCTTGCGTTTGACCTGTTTTTCCCGCGGGTTACGGATAAGCTGTTGAATTGTTGGCATGTTTGTGCCCTTCAGTCCTTTTATCTCTAATAATAAAAATGTTGTGGATAGCGTCGGTCGTAGCGCGACAAAGACCTTGAGTCAAGGAGAAACTTTACCTTGACGAAGAAATTTTGCCTTCCACGGATACCCCCGAGAGGGTTTTTAGTGTCGCGTATAACCTGCTCAAACCTTTGATTTTCAACGATTTGCTAGCCTATTACTGCCGACACATCCAAAACAAGTTCGCGGACTATACTCTGCGATTCATCCATGAGTCAAACATTATTTTCATACTTTTTTAAATTTTTTTGAATCATTTGAATCACTTAGAAGAGACTTCCTAATCCCCCCACCAAGCCCCTTGATTTTACGCAATTTCTTCTGATTTTTTATAACGTGTATGGTGAAAAAGAATCCTCGTATCTGGAAATCTTTTCCTCAATAATCCTTATAATAGTTCTCTTGTGGTGGGAAAGAGCCAAGTCAACTGCTCTCTGGACAGGGCGGGACAACCCTTCGAAATGATCGTTAAAACTTTTAGCAGCCCCGAAAATGTTAAAGCACTGTTCATAATCTGCCCGCTCAATAGCATTTTCAGCAAACACGATGTTTGCCCCTTCCAAAAAACCCATAACTTCTGAAAAACTGCGGGGTTCTCCAGATATTTCTATCAATTCAGCTAATTCGACCATAAGATCCAGATCTTCATTTTGCCCAAGTCTGAGGGTTCTTACTTGAGCCGTAATATATTCTGCTTGAATATATATCCTATCAAGATCCCCTCGATGCGCCTGATCGCAGAGAGCATACGAGAAGTTACGGCAAAGCGATGCCGCTTTGGTGGACACAGACATTCCGATGTCATGAATTGTTGTAAAAATTTCAGTAAGCATGTCCGGTTAATATTACGGAAATATTAATGACGTCAAGTATATTAATGAGGCCCGGACACACCAGCCATGATTTTTTTCATGATCTGCTTCCTTGCCATCATATCTGGGACGGCACTGACCGTGTATCCACCAATCACAGCATAATCGGCCCCTGCTGATGCCAATGCCTTTAGTTGCAACCCCTTCCGGTCAAAGTCCTGATTGGAAGGAACATACCCGACAACAGTGCATTCCCGCAGTTTCTTGGCACTTTCTACGCCTTCAGGGAAATCAGATACTATTACAGTCTCTCTTGGGTTGGTAATTGCCATTCCGAGCCTTCTATCCAGTGCACCTTCATTATATCCAACGGCCCGACCATCTATCACATCATTAAGCTGTTGTTCAAAAAAATCGAGGGCTCTGGCATCTTTCAATTTAACAACTGTATCCGATATTTCATCCGGAGCCGCCCAAACAAGTGTGAGTGAGTGTCCCCGTTGTTTAAGACCAGAGACCATCTCACGCGTTTCGCGGTTTTCCCGCACTTTTATATCATCTTCAAACTGTTGCTTGACGCGCCAATGAAATCTTCTGAGCGTATCCAGTTTTGATTGGTTCAGCCTTTTCTGCTCTTCGGGCTCTTCATTTGAGAGCCACGCCATACCGGTCATCCATTCACCAGCCCCTAAACTTGCAAGGTTGAAAACCACCTTTTTTTCCAAACCCACCTCTTTGGTCATTTCATCCATACGGTGGTTGGCTTTTGAAACTTGTCGGGCAATATTTACGCGGGCCCAGTCAAGAAGCAGAACAACTCTCATTTATATATTTCTCCCTATTCTTTGCTCTATTCAAGATCCAAAACCACTTTTCGTCAATAAAAAAAACCACCCCCGATGGAAGTCGGGGGTGATTGAATTCTTTATGCTATCCAAAAAAGTTAGCTGTTTGCAGCTTCTGCCAATGGGGCATCATCTGCTTCTTGAGTTGCCTCAATAGCGCCAGCCTGTTGTTGGGCTGCGATCGCCAGTTTATCACGTCCTGTAGCCAATTTCTTGAGCTGGCTGACGTAAGCACCGGTACCGGCAGGGATCAGACGACCCACAATCACGTTTTCTTTCAAGCCGTGCAGTTTGTCAGATTTACCCTGACAGGCTGCTTCGGTAAGAACGCGGGTTGTTTCCTGGAAGGATGCAGCAGAGATGAAAGAACGTGTTTGCAGAGAGGCTTTGGTAATCCCTTGTAGAATCGGGCGACCTTCCGGTGGCCGTTTTCCATCGTCGAGATATTTCTGACGCTCGATTGCAAACTCGTCACGTTCGACATGTTCACCAACCAGATAGGTGGTATCGCCGACTTCGGTGATTTCGATTTTCTGCAGCATTTGACGCACGATGACTTCAATATGCTTGTCGTTGATCTTCACACCTTGCAGACGGTACACATCCTGAATCTCGTTGATCAGGTAGTCGGCCAGAGCCTCAACACCCATTACGTCGAGAATGTCATGCGGCACCATTGCACCATCAAGCAACGCGTCACCCTTACGAACATAGTCACCTTCGGCAACCGCCAGATGACGGCCTTTCGGGATCAGATATTCACTTGGTTCCAATGATGCGTCAGTTGGACGGACAATGATACGGCGTTTGGCTTTGTAGTCTTTACCAAATTCGACCTGACCTTCGATTTCCGAGATAACGGCTGCGTCTTTCGGGCGGCGGGCTTCAAACAATTCAGCCACACGCGGCAGACCACCGGTAATGTCACGGGTTTTCGAGGTTTCACGAGGAATACGCGCGACGATATCACCAGCCTTGACTTCATGACCGTTTTCAACGGAGAGAACCGCATCCACAGACAGATAGTAGTTGGCGGGCAAACCATTTGGCAGAATGATGACTTCACCTTTTTTGTCCAACAGGGCAATACGAGGTTTCAGGTCACTACCTTTTGGTTGAGAACGCCAGTCAATAACCACTTTCGAAGAAATACCGGTGGCTTCATCCATTCTCTCGGAGATCGAAAGACCTTCAATCATATCGAAGTAATGGGCCACACCGTCTTTCTCGGTGATAATTGGCATAGTGAACGGATCCCATTCGGCCAGCTTGTCACCCGGTTTGACATTTGCACCTTCTTGAACGAGCAAACGCGCACCATATGGCAGGCGGTGGATCGCTTTTTCAGCGCCCTTAGCATCTTTCAAAGCCAGTTCCGTGTTGCGTCCCATGACGATATTCACACCGTCAGAGTTTTTCACAACATTGTGGTGGCGGATTTCAACTTTTGCCGCAATGGTCGCTTCAAAAGATGATTTTTCGGCACCTTTTTGCGCCGCTCCACCAATGTGGAATGTCCGCATGGTCAACTGGGTACCTGGTTCACCGATTGATTGTGCAGCCATCACACCGACCGCTTCACCCATATTCACAGGTGTTCCGCGAGCCAGATCACGACCATAACATTTGCCACAAACACCGATCTGGGTATCACAAGTCAGAACAGAGCGAACCAATACAGAGTCAACCCCTGCAGTTTCGACAGCTTCTGCTTTGACTTCGTCAATCAGATCATTGCGTGGAACGATCAGTTCTCCGGACAGTGGATCAACAATATCAGTTGCCGCAGTACGGCCCAGAATGCGTTCCGACAAGGACACCACAATATCGGCACCGTTCATCACAGCGCGCATCGTGATACCGCGTTCGGTTCCGCAGTCAGGTTCATAGATGACAGCATCTTGCGCCACATCCACCAGACGACGGGTCAGGTAACCGGAGTTCGCCGTTTTCAACGCCGTATCCGCCAGACCTTTACGAGCACCGTGGGTCGAGTTGAAGTATTCAAGAACCGACAGACCTTCCTTAAAGTTGGAGATAATCGGAGTCTCGATAATCTCACCGGATGGTTTGGCCATCAGACCACGCATACCGGCCAACTGGCGGATCTGCGCAGCAGAACCACGAGCACCAGAGTGCGCCATCATGTAAACGGCATTCGGCATACCGGTCGATGTGTTGGAAATTCCCTTCATCATCGCATCGGCAACTTCATCGGTACAACGAGACCAGATATCAACGACCTTGTTGTATTTCTCACCTTTGGTGATCAGGCCATCCATATATTGCTGTTCGTATTCCTTCACTTTGGTTTCAGCATCGGCCACCAGTCTTCCCTTGGCTTCAGGAATGATCATGTCATCCTTACCAAAGGAAATACCAGCGATACAAGCATAGCGGAATCCGAGTTTCATCATACGGTCACAGAAGATCACAGTTTCTTTCTGACCACAGTGGCGATAAACCACGTCGATCAGGTTCGAAATTTCTTTCTTCGTCAATGTCGTATTCAGAACACTTACCGGAATGTTTTTGTTCCGTGGCAACAAGTCCGCCAGCATCATACGGCCAGGTGTCGATTCGATCAGACGGGTGACCGGAGTCCCCTCTTCATCGACCGTGTCATACCGGCATTTGATTTTGGTGTGCAGAGTCACGACTTTGGCTTGCAGAGCGTGAGCAATTTCTCCCATATCACGGAAGATCATGCCTTCTCCGGCTTGGTTATCAGCCACGATCGAGAGGTAATACAGACCCAGAACAATATCCTGAGACGGCACAATAATCGGTTTACCCGATGCCGGCGACAAGATGTTGTTGGTGGACATCATCAGAACACGGCTTTCCAGCTGCGCTTCGACAGATAACGGTACGTGTACGGCCATCTGGTCACCGTCAAAGTCCGCGTTAAAAGCGGTACAAACGAGCGGGTGCAACTGGATAGCTTTCCCTTCAATCAGGGTTGGCTCGAACGCCTGAATTCCCAAACGGTGCAATGTTGGCGCACGGTTCAGCATAACAGGGTGTTCGCGGATAACTTCTTCCAGAATATCCCATACTTCAGGACGTTCGCGTTCAACCATTTTCTTTGCGGCTTTAACGGTTGTTGCCAATCCGTAGAGTTCCAGCTTGTGATAAATAAATGGTTTGAAGAGTTCCAGCGCCATTTTCTTTGGCAGGCCGCACTGATGCAATTTCAATTCAGGGCCAACCACGATCACGGAACGACCGGAATAGTCAACACGTTTACCGAGCAAGTTCTGACGGAAACGACCTTGTTTCCCTTTGAGCATATCAGAGAGAGATTTCAAAGGACGTTTGTTGGCGCCCGTAATCACGCGACCACGACGACCGTTATCAAACAGCGCATCAACGGCTTCTTGCAACATACGTTTTTCGTTACGCACGATAATGTCAGGTGCACGAAGTTCCATCAGGCGTTTCAAACGGTTATTCCGGTTAATCACGCGACGATACAAATCGTTCAAATCAGAGGTCGCAAAACGTCCACCATCCAGAGGCACCAATGGGCGCAATTCTGGTGGCAAGACTGGGACGACATCCAGAATCATCCATTCAGGACGGGTTCCAGAAGAAATGAAAGCTTCAACCAGTTTTAAGCGTTTGACCAGCTTTTTACGTTTGGTCTCGGAAGAACAATCACGGAGTTCTTCTTCAACTTTGACTTTCTCGGTTTCAAGATTGATCGCGGACAAGATTTCCTTGATCGCCTCGGCACCGATACCGGCACGGAAGTTTTCATCACCAAATTCATCCTGAGCATCCATGAACTCTTCTTCCGAGAGCATCTGGAATGGTTTCAGGGAGGTCAGTCCCGGATCAGTCACGATGTAATTTTCGAAATACAGGACGCGTTCCAGATCTTTCAAGGTGATGTCGATCATCAACCCGATACGGGATGGTAGTGATTTCAAGAACCAGATATGAGCAACCGGAGACGCCAACTGGATATGACCCATGCGTTCACGGCGGACTTTGGTCAATGTGACTTCAACGCCACATTTCTCACAGATAATCCCTTTGTACTTCATGCGTTTATATTTACCGCACAAACATTCATAGTCTTTCACTGGGCCAAAAATACGGGCACAGAACAAACCATCGCGTTCAGGTTTGAAAGTCCGGTAGTTGATCGTTTCCGGTTTTTTGACTTCGCCAAAAGACCAAGACAGAATTTGCTCTGGTGATGCCACAGAAATGCGGATCGAGTCGAAATTCTGGAGGCCGGTTGGCTGTCCAAAGAGGTTCATCAGTTCATTCATTATGTTGCTCCGTATAACGGGTTTGAATTCTGTTTTAATTTACCGATGGGTTACCTTCGCAACCCATCGATTATGATCTAAATTACTATTCGTCTTCCGTCTGGTTCATCTCGACATTCAGACCCAAGGCTTTCAATTCCTTGGTCAAAACGTTGAATGACTCGGGAACACCGATTTCGAAATTGTCTTCGCCGCGTACAATCGACTCATAGACTTTCGAACGGCCAGCCACGTCATCCGACTTGATGGTCAAGAGTTCTTGCAGAGTATAGGCCGCGCCGTATGCTTGCAGAGCCCAGACCTCCATCTCTCCGAAACGCTGACCACCGAATTGGGCTTTACCACCCAAAGGCTGCTGCGTGACCAAAGAGTATGGACCGATAGAACGGGCGTGGATTTTATCATCCACCAAGTGGTGCAGTTTGAGGATATATTTATATCCGACTGTCACTGGGCGGTGGAATGGTTCACCGGTACGACCATCAATCAGTTTGACCTGACCCGACGAATTCAGACCTGCTTTTTCAAGCAATGCCGTAATATCGGCTTCATCTGCACCATCAAAGACCGGCGTTGCCATAGGAACACCAGAGCGCAGGTTATTCGACATCTCGACAATCTGTTCGTCATCAAGCAAGTTTACTTTTGCCTTATACTCACCGTCACCATAAACATCTTTCAGTTTGGCTTTAAGCTTATCCATATCGGCAGCATTCGGGTGTTTCGGATCAGTGAAACTGTCAACCAGTTCCCCGATCTGTCTGCCCAGAGAGGCAGAGGCCCAACCGAGATGGGTTTCCAAAATCTGACCGACGTTCATACGAGATGGCACACCGAGCGGGTTCAAAACAACATCCACAGGTGTTCCGTCTTCAAGGAACGGCATGTCTTCACGTTTCATGATACGAGAGACAACCCCTTTGTTTCCGTGACGTCCGGCCATTTTATCACCTGGCTGGATTTTACGTTTGATCGCAACGAAAACTTTAACCATTTTCATTACGCCAGGAGGCAGTTCGTCACCACGTTGGAGTTTTTCAACACGGTTTTCAAAACGTTGTTTGACGTTGTCAACTGCATCATCGAAGGTTTTGCCAACGGCTTCGATTTCAGCCATCGCAGCTTCATTTTCGACGCCAATTTGACGCCACATGCCACGTTTTTCGATAGACTCAAGGTCAGCACCATTAATAACAGCACCTTTTTTGACTTGATCGACACCTTTCGGTGCGGTTGCAATCGTTTGACCAACCAACAATTCTTTCAGGCGGGAATAGAAACCGTCTTCCAGAATTTTGCGTTCGTCATCACGGTCTTTCGCCAATTGGTCAATTTCTTCACGTTCAATCGACAGAGCACGAGAGTCTTTATCAATACCGCGACGGTTGAAGACACGAACTTCAACAACAGTACCTTGGGTTCCCGGTGGCAGACGCAAAGAAGAGTCTTTCACATCAGCCGCTTTTTCACCAAAGATCGCGCGCAGCAATTTTTCTTCCGGTGTCATGGGCGACTCACCCTTTGGAGTAACTTTACCGATCAGAATATCGCCTGGGCCAACTTCTGCACCGATGTGAACAATACCGGACTCATCAAGGTGTTTGAGCGCTTCTTCCCCAACGTTTGGAATATCACGAGTGATTTCCTCAGGGCCCAATTTCGTATCACGCGCCATCACTTCGAATTCTTCGAGGTGAATAGAGGTGAACACATCATCAGCCACAATCCGTTCAGAGAGCAGGATCGAGTCTTCGAAGTTGTAACCGTTCCAAGGCATAAACGCGACCAGCACGTTTTTACCCAGAGCCAGTTCACCAAGCTGTGTCGATGGACCATCGGCAATCACGTCACCAGACTTAATGGCATCGCCCACCTTCACCAGAGGCTTCTGGTTAATGCAGGTCGATTGGTTCGAACGCTGGAATTTCATCATTTTATAGATGTCCACCACAGGTTCGTCGGAACGAAGTTCTTCGGTTGCGCGGATCACGATACGATTTGCATCAACTTCCACAACAACACCAGAACGGCGAGCCGCAACAGCAGCACCGGAGTCACGAGCCACTGGCAGTTCCATACCGGTTCCAACCAATGGGGCTTCGGAACGCAGCAAAGGCACGGCCTGACGCTGCATGTTCGATCCCATCAACGCACGGTTCGCATCGTCGTTTTCAAGGAACGGAATAAGTGCGGCAGCAACAGATACGATCTGTTTCGGAGACACGTCGATATATTCGATATGTTCCGGAGTGGACATCAGGTTTTCACCGGCCTTACGGCAAGAAACCAGATCATCCACGAATTCACCAACTTCACTCAACTCGGCGTTCGCCTGAGCAATCGTGTATTTGGCTTCTTCCATGGCGGACATATAGATCACTTCGTCGGTGACTTTGCCATCAACCACTTTACGGTACGGGCTTTCAATGAAGCCATACTGGTTGACGCGGGCAAAAGTCGCGAGCGAGTTAATCAGGCCGATGTTCGGGCCTTCCGGCGTTTCAATCGGGCAGATGCGTCCATAGTGGGTCGGGTGCACGTCACGAACTTCGAACCCTGCACGTTCACGGGTCAGACCACCTGGGCCCAATGCCGACAAACGACGTTTGTGGGTAATTTCGGACAGCGGGTTGGTTTGGTCCATAAACTGGGACAGCTGGGATGATCCGAAGAATTCACGGACAGCAGCCTGAGCCGGTTTGGAGTTGATCAGATCGTGTGGCATGTAATTGTCGATATCGACAGACGACATACGTTCACGAATAGCACGTTCCATCCGCATCAGACCGAGGCGAACCTGATTTTCCATCAATTCACCAACCGAACGGACACGACGGTTTCCGAGGTTGTCGATATCATCAACTTCACCACGGCCATCTTTGAGTTCGTGCAAATATTTCAGGATCGACAAGATGTCTTCCTTGGTCAAAACACGCAGCTCGTCACTTGCGGACAAGTCAAGACGCGCATTCATTTTAACACGACCAACAGCAGAGAGGTCATAACGCTCTGGATCAAAGAACAACGAGTGGAACAGGCCTTCAGCCGATTCAACTGTTGGCGGTTCACCCGGACGCATCACACGATAAATATCGATCAATGCTTCTTCACGGGTATCACATTTATCTGCCAGCAAGGTGCTGCGGATATATGGCCCAACGTTCAGGTGGTCAATCCCGAGAACAGGCAATTCGGTTGCGCCCATTTCTAAAAGTTTGGCGATATCTTCTTCGGTCAATTCATGACCTGCTTCGAACATCACCAGACCCGTGGTCATATCCATGACATCACTGGAGAGGTAAGATCCGATCAGAACATCTTCTTGAACCAGAATTTCTTTCAGACCATCTTCTGAGAGTTTACGAGCCAGACGCGGAGTGATTTTGGTTCCCAATTCGACAACAGTTTTGCCGGTTTTGGCATCAACCAGATCATAGGGCAGCTTAACGCCACGGTAATGGCTGACATCAAAGCCTGTTTTCCAGCCTTTTTTATCGTGAACATAGATGACGCTCTTATAGAATGTGCCGAGGATTTCCTCGTTGCTCATCCCTTGAACCAAGAGAGGATCAATCTCGCGGCCATTTTGTTGGCAATCGACGATATATTGTTCGGTTTCTGCGCCATACAAAGCACGCAAGAAGGTGGTGACCGGCAATTTACGACGACGGTCGATCCGGACGTTCAGGATGTCTTTCGCGTCAAATTCAAAATCGAGCCATGATCCACGGTAAGGAATGATACGGGCTGCGAACAGGTATTTACCAGACGCATGAGTTTTTCCACCATCATGGTCAAAGAACACACCTGGGCTACGGTGCATTTGCGAAACGATGACACGCTCGGTTCCGTTGACGATGAATGTTCCGTTGCGGGTCATCAATGGCATATCGACCATATAGACGTCTTGTTCTTTGATATCACGGATGGAACGCAGGCCGGTTTCTTCATCCACATCAAAGACGGACAGACGCAAGGTCACACGCAAAGGTGCCGCAAAGGTCATGCTGCGGGTGTAGCATTCTTCGACGTCATATTTTGGCTCTTCCAGTTCGTATTTCACGAAGTCGATCTCGGCTTTGTCCGAGAAATCCTTGATCGGGAATACGGTTGAGAGAACTTCCTGCAAACCTTGCATTTTGCGCTCTTCAGCGGCTACGTTCATTTGCAGGAATTGTTCGTAAGAATCTTTTTGAACCTCGATCAGGTTCGGCATCGCGGCCACTTCGCGGATTTTACCAAAGGAACGGCGGATACGTTTGCGTCCGGTAAAATTATCAACAATGGCTGATGGAGAGAGAACTGGGGAAGCTTTTTTAACAGTAGCTATTTTTTTCATGTTTTGGCCCTTAAACGTCTGAAACAAAAAAGTTCAGTAATTCAAAAAATTCAGGATAACCCGTTTTTCATTCGACCCGTCCTCTTGCGTCATACATGGCCTTGCGGGTTGCCAGATGATCGCATGAGACAATACTTGAATGAAACTCGACTTTTTCCTTATGGGTCCGCAAATAAAACACAACAGAAAACTCACGTTCTTCTGTTGGGTAGTGGGTTTTAGCTGATTGATTCGGGCCTGTCCAGAGAAAATTTCAGAATTTGTAAATATTTTGTTTATTTTTATAATACTAATTTTTGAGATTTGCTCGCTAAAGTAATTATTTAGCCCACCTGTCATCCCCGCCTGTCATTGGCTTGATTGCCTCGCTACCGCTCGCAATGACGAATTCTTGGTGTCTTTGTGCCTTGGTGGTTCAAAAACAAATCCCCGTCATTGCGAGGAACGTAAGTGACGAAGCAATCCAGCTCTCGGAATAATAAATTCGTCATTACACGACTTGTTCGGGTGATCCATTTGAAAACTATGGATACCCCGAATAAATCGGGGCATGACAAAAGTTTTATGGTTTCCCCATAATCTCTGCGTCC
>MNUG01000016.1 GCA_001871905.1 Alphaproteobacteria bacterium CG1_02_46_17
GGATTTGCTGGCGCAAGCGCTCAAGAAAAGACATGAGGTGAGCAGTAAAGGTATTGATTTTGTTGTAGTGGTTGTAAATTTCATATTGCTAAAGTTCCTCTGCGTTAAAAAGTAAAACGACCACCAGATTTCTCTGGTAGTCGGGGAGTTTGTAACCGTCATGTAAACGGCGCAGCCTATTTGCTTGCGCTATTATATTCAGCTGCCTCCCCGACCAAAGGTCGAGAGGCAGCATCATTGGTAACGGCCTGATGCTGTTTAGGCCGTACATGAGGGGTTACAACGCCCCAGAATTCCCAGATGGAAATTCATGACATGACACTAACGAAGAGGTGAGAAACCGTCAATCTTTACAGTCGCTAAAAAACCCTCTGAATAGATGGTGTGGTTCCCTCTTTTCTAAAGGAGGCGGAGGGGGTATAATTTAGCACAGTACAATTCCTTGATATGTACTGTGCTAACTGAAGACAAGTGGCACATGAGGGTCAAAAAATAAGGTAAAAAGAACAAGCTTGCGCCGTTCTTACAAAAAATAGCAACTCGGTCAGGCGCGTAGCTAGGACACCATTTGTCCTGCATGACACCTTGAGAGATGTCCTATTTGATCCTTGTAAGAGGTTCTTTTCTCTTTTCGATAGGAATACTTAAAAGCCCCATTCACATAAAAAGGCGATTATTGTCGCTTTAGGACTGAATAGCCGCTAGATATCCATAAATCAATTTTGTTTCCGAGAATGCGTGAGGCTGGTTATGTTATTCTGCTCTTTCCTCATTTTATCGAGAATATCTGCATAATCCTGCATCATCTTCTTACGTTCCAGCATGTAGGTCGCCTTGTAGTTATAGGCAGAGCGAATTTCATTCGGATCGGAATGAGCAAGCTGGGCTTCAATCGCTTCGGGTTTATAATTCTTCTCATAAAGGATGCTGGATGCAATAGAACGCCACCCATGCCCCGTCATCTTACCCGCATACCCCATGCGGCGCAAAGCCATGAGGACAGTTCCGTTGCTGATATGCTTTGATTTGCTTGCTGGGCTGTGGAAAATATGGGTCTTATCTCCTGTCTGTTTGTGCAGCAATTTTAGGACTTCTAAAGCCTGTCTAGATAATGGCACAATATGAGGGCGTTTCATTTTCATGCGTTCTTTGGGGATATTCCATTCTTCCCGCTCCCAGTTGATTTCATCCCAACACGCTCCAATCAATTCCCCCGTGCGGACAAAAGTCAGCGCCAAGAGTTGCATAGCGTATTTACTAAAATCAGGCTCTCTGGCTTCTATAGCCTGTAATAGGGCAGGGAGTTCATCCAAGGGCAAAGACGCATGATGCTCTTTCTCCTGTGTTGGTAATATCCCGCGAAGGTCAGAGGCTGGATTGTGGGTACAAAGTCCACGGGTTGCAGCATATCTGAAAATCTGCCCAATAATTTGCTTTACCCGTTTGGCGGTTTCTATCGTTCCTTTGGCTGCTATACGGTCTATAACGCGCACAATATCGGGAATGGTGATTTCCGTGATAGGAAGTGCGCCAATAGATGGAAAAACTAATCTTTCCAGTTTCTCCATGTTTTGCTTGGTGTATTTATCATTTAAGCCTTTTTGCATGTTATCTATCCAAAGGTGGGAAACACGTTCGAACGTGTTTTGCCCCTCCATAGCTCTGCGTAGTTTTTCGGCTCTTTTGTGCGTTGTAGGGTGCTTTCCTGTCTCTAAAATCGCTCTGGCATCGTCTCTGAGTTTTCTGGCCTGTGCTAAGCCCACTGTCGGATATTTTCCCAAGGCGGTCATTTGTGGTTTGCCAAGATGATAAAAACGGTAACGCCATAGCTTGCTGCCTGTCGGAGATACCTCCAGACATAGCCCATTGCTATCTGTAACCCTATAAAGTTTTTCTCTGGGTTTGAGGTGTTTAATCGCAAGCTCGGTAAGCGGCATAGCATATCCTTTCTACGCTTAATTCTACACATTAAGCATTCGGATTGCAATGGGATTAATTGGACGTAAAAAGACGTAAAACCCAATGATTTATTGGGTTTTTTATATTTATTAGGATGTCTTTGGAAGCCTTAGAATCTGTAAATGGCGGAGAGGGTGGGATTCGAACCCACGGTAGGGTTACCCCTACGACGGTTTTCAAGACCGTAGCCTTAAACCACTCGACCACCTCTCCGGTATCATGTGTGTTAGTGTGCTCTTTATATCAAAAAAATTATGTATTTCAAGAGGCTATATTTCGTCCTCTGTCGATTTCTTTGGTCTTCTACGTTTCTTGACGTTAATGGCAGAAGCGTCCAACGTGTTTTTGAGGTGGGCTGCGTAGAATTGCTCGATCATCTCGACGCTTGTCCTGCAGTTTTTGGCAATCTGATAAATATCTGCACCTTCCATCAGGCGGAGGCATATATAGGTGTGGCGAAGGCTGTAGGCTGTTCTTACATTTCCGTCACGATCAAATTTCAAATTAAGCTCATCAAGAACTTTGTTCAAAACATCACGAGGGGTTTTCCCAAATATTTTGTCAGTTGGTTTCCCATTATGGCGCTTTTGCATACGTTGGAAAGGTAGGATTGCTCCCGTCATGCTTTTACAATATCCGACGCCGCGTTTGCCGCGTACTTCGATTTCAAGAAGGCGTTCGCCTGTTCCGTCGTCTGTCACGATTGTGACATCCCTGTATTCAAGCCGTCCGGCTTCATCTGGTCTCAGGCCAGTATTGGCCATGAAGAGAACATAGTCATGCAAATCTTCCCATACGTCTTTATAGCGCTCTCGGGAAGGGGCTTTTGCGCGTTCACGCGTGGCTTCATAAAGTAGCTTATACTCTTCGGGTGAAAACCATGCACGGTGTTTTACTTTTCCTGAAACTTTATAGGGAGGGGAGATATCAGGTACAGCGTCAATCCAGCCGTAACGATGCGCGGTCTTTAAAACCAAGCGCAAGGTTACAGTTTCATGATGCAAGGTGCTGCGGGAAGGGATTTTTCCCTTATAACCGTTTGTACTTCTTGCAATCCTGTACTCCTGAACAAGTCCCGCATTGATTTCTTTTACGGGTTTATTGCCAAAGAAGGGCATTAGGTGAACCCTTGCCCTCATCTCGTGTTGCGCCGTCCATTCTTTATTTCTCTCACCTTGGGTAATGACGCTATATTCCGCGATAAATTTTGCTGCTGCTTCGGCAAAAGTTGGGCCTGTCGCCGTTTTCTTTCTAGGAGTCAATGGGCTGTGCAAACTCGGAGCAGGGGCATCCATTATCTGATAGGGGGATGCTTTGTTCAGAAGAAATTGCGTGTGTCCGGTTTCCTGCATTCTTTTGGAATCAACGTAAACCGCCATGTACCATTCACGGGCGTATTCCATCGCCATGGAAAGCGTTTTATGTTTCGTTGACTTGCGGTGGTTGCGTCCATTCAGGTAGGTGGAGCATTGCCAATATTCGCTATTATCACGTTTATAAACGTGAACCTTTCCATCCATTAAGGTGTAGTTCTCACTCATCACTAGCCCCCATCGGTTTTAAAAACCGGTTGGTGCAAACACACGAAAAGTGTGTAAGACATGCGTAAGTGTAAAACAAAAAAGTTAATACTTCTAACTTATTGATTTTATTATATTTTTTCGTTAAAAAATAGACTGAAAGGGTTTTCAAGACTGGTGCATTCAACCGCTCTGCCACTCACCCGCTGTTTGAGTATTCAGGTTGAATATTGGGTCTTTTACATTTTTAGTGGGCGTTCGTCCAGAGTTTTTAGAGGCCTATTTGTTTTTCTTCTCTTGTTTGGCCAATTTCTTCTCTTTTGCTGTCTTAAGTGGTTTTTTCTTTGCGTCTTTTTTGGTGTCTTGGGATTTAGCCATGGTGTTTCTCCAAATGATGTTATTACAATACTAGTATAGCTTATTTCTATAGAAACCAATACGGCTATTTTAAGGGCTATTTTGTTTATTTTCTGCATTTTCATATGTTGGGCTTTGCGTTCTGGCCAGCCGGATTGTATAGATCTAATATGAGTGTTTCTGTTTTTGTAGAGTCCTTAAACAAAAGTTTTAAGGTGAGAAAGAAAGAGGGTTTTCTAAAATCCTTGTTTCGCCCTGAATATCAGGCTGTTCGGGCATTGGATGGTATATCCTTTTCTCTGAATGAGGGAGAAAGGGTTGCCTTCGTTGGGCCAAACGGAGCCGGAAAATCTACTACTATCAAGATATTATCTGGAATTCTTCATCCTGAATCAGGGCATGTTGAAATTGGAGGGTTTGTTCCGTGGAGTGAGCGCCGGCAGATGGCCTATCAAATCGGGACGGTTTTCGGGCAAAGATCCCAGTTGTGGTACCATTTACCGGCAAAAGATACGTTTGAGCTGCTTTCCTATGCTTATGACATGGATCGGGGTGATTATATAAAACGGGCCAAATATCTGGTTGAGGCTTTTGATGCGGGCAGCATTGTTGAAAAGCCGGTACGCCAGTTGTCTTTGGGGGAGCGTATGCGGTGCGAAATTATCGCCAGCTTGCTTCATCGCCCCAAAATCTTGTTTTTGGACGAGCCCACGGTCGGTCTGGATGTTGTTTCAAAGGGGATCATTCGCGATCTGGTCAAACAGGCATCAGATGAAGATGGAACAACCGTTTTACTGACTTCTCATGATACGGGGGATATGGAACGGGTTTGTGATCGTGTGATTGTGATCGACCATGGAAGAATAGTTACGGATAAGCCTGTTCGGGATTTAAGGTCGGGATTTATTAAAGAGAAAATAGTAACCCTAGCCATGAAGGAATCTTCAATCGAGTTGTCTATGGGCGGGGTCAACATCGTCGAAAAGTCTCCGCATCATTTGCAGTTACTAGTGGATACCAGCCAGACATCTGTCGAATTTTTATTACAACATGCGATGCAGAAAAGCTCTTTGATTGATATTACGGTTGAAGATCCTCCGATGGAAGAGATCATCAAGGCCATATACGCCAACGGGGCCGTATAGATGATTAAATATTTCCATTTTGCCCGCATTGCATTTGGGGATCATTTAAAAAACAGATTGCGCATGTTTACGCGTTATCTAATTTTTTTACTTCTGTGTTGGGTAATGATTGCCATGTGGCAGCTAATCTATCATTCAGGATATGGCCCTGCATCTATATCGGTTGTTGATATGGGATGGTATATGGCCTTTGCACAAATGATGTTTTTTCTTTCACCGCGACTATTTGTTGTCATTGATGATGATGTAAGGTCGGGAAATATAGGATATTTTCTTAATCGGCCTATGCCGTACTTATGGATGAGATTTGCCGAAGGGGTGGGGGCTTTGTGCGCCAATCTCTGGGTTTATTATATTATATCCCTACCATTTTTTTACTGGATGGTGGGAGGGTGGCCCTCAGGTGGTTTTATTTGCATTGCTGCCGTGATGGCGACCTTGGTTCTGTCATCAGTCTTACATTTGATGTTTCAGGTTTGTGCAGGGCTGAGTACCTTCTGGACCAATGATGCGATCTTTATTTATCATTCCTATCAAAAATTCTGTTTGTTGTTGGGGGGTATTTATGTGCCACTGTTTTTGTATCCCGATTTGATGCAGGCCGATTTATTGAAGTTTCTCCCTTTCGCGTCCTTGATCGGCAATCCCGTTGGTTTGATTTTTAACGTTAACTGGGGGTTGCTTGGAGAAGTTATTCTTTTACAACTATTCTGGATTGGTGCGGTTGGTATTGGATTGCATTTTTTGTATAAAGTTTGTTTGAGAAGGGTTGAGGTCAATGGTGGGTAATCTTGCTTTCCTTCTTTCTCTGATCAGGATGACATTCAGATCAGCCACTATGCAGCGCGGTGCAATGTTGATCCGTGCCATATTCAGCATCACTACCCATTTGATTTATATCCCGATTTGGCTGGTTATTTTTTCAGTGGCTCCTGATATTCAGGGGTGGAGAATTGAACACGCTTTATTTGCGTATGGTCTTTCTATCTGCTGTTGGGGGATTGTCTCATTATTTGCGTTCGGGCTTCGGACTATTCCCGAACAAATAGATCATGGCGAGTTGGATGCCTATTTGACGTTACCCAAACCAGTTTTGTTATCGGCGGCGATCAGCTCATCACGAAATACCGGATTGGGGGAAGTGCTATTTGGTCTTGGTTTGTTGATATTCTGCGGACTACATTTTGGGGTTTCTCTGGTTCTTCTTCCTTTATTCCTAATAATGGGGAGTGTGGTTTTTGCCAGTGGCATTTTATTTTTTGCAACAATCGGTTTCTGGTTAAAACAGTTTTATGCTTCCGCCGAAGAAATTTATTTTAATTTTAATTTGATGGCATCACGACCTGCTCCGATTTTTAGTGGAGTGATTAAAATATTGGCTCTAACTCTTATACCGGTTAGTTTGATGACGCATATTCCTGTTCAATTTGTTTTTGAACATCACTGGAAGGTTCTTATATTTGCAGTATTAGGTGTCGTTGGATATGCTGTCTTGGCCGTTTCTTTTTTTCATTTGGGACTGAAACACTATGAGTCAGGAAACAGGTTCGGAGTGAGAGGATAAATGTTTTTCCCCCTATCAAAAATCTTATGGATGATCTTTCAGCCGCTGACATTTGTCTTGTTAATGGTGATGGCTGGTGTTGTCTTAATCAAATTTCGTATCGGACGGTTCATGCTTCTGTCAGGTTGTTTTCTTTTTATTATCTTTGGTTTTTTGCCGATTGGGCATAATATCTTATGTTATCTGGAAAATACTTACCCAGCAAACCCGACGCTTCCGGAGGATGTGGACGGAATTATTGTTCTGGGCGGAGCAATTGATACAGTTTTGACTTTTTCCCATGCTCAGGTTCAACTGAATGAGAATGCCGAGCGCATAACCGAGATGGTGAGGTTATCCCGATTTTATCCCAAGGCCAAAATTGTGTTTGCTGGTGGTGACGGCTCTTTAAGCCGTTCTTTAAGTACGGAATCAACTATTATGAATACTTTATTGAAAAATATAGGTTTTAATACGGGACGTATCATTTACGAAGACCAATCCCGTAACACATATGAGAATTATTTGTATTCGGTGCGGCTTGTTCATCCACAGGCTGGGGAAAAGTGGGTGTTGGTAACTTCTGCGTTTCACCTACCTCGTGCGAGTGCCATATTTATGTCCAATGGATGGAGCGTAATCCCATATCCTGCAGGATTTATCACTGACGGAAAATATAGAATTATGCCAAATCTTGATGTTCTTGGGAATTATTACAAGTTACAGGTTGCCGCCAAAGAAATCGTAGGTATCATCGCATATACGCTAACGGAAAGAATCAAAACTAATGTCAATGATGTCTAGGATATCAATGCTGCCGGGTTGTCTGCTGCTTGTTTTCTTGTGGGCCAGCGGGCCTGTTGAAGCCAGCAGTTTCGAGACGTGGTTGGAAGGGTTCAAAAGACAAGCTGTGGTTCAAGGGATTTCTCCATCAACCTTGCAATCAGCTTTTCAAAATGTTTCTCCTCACCCCCGCGTGATTGAGTTGGAAGGTAAGCAACCCGAGCGAAAAAAAATCGGATTTGGAAATTATCTGCATAATGTGATGTCCCAGACCCGCATTGATCAGGGGCGTATCAATTTTCAGGAAAACAGAAGTCTTTTGAATAAGACGGAGTCTTTGTATGGGGTTCCCGCCGAAGTGATTGTTTCACTTTGGGGGCTCGAGACCAGCTATGGTCGCAATACCGGTGGTTTTGATATGATCCAGTCTTTGGCGACATTGGCATGGGAAGGTCGCAGACGTGATTTTTTTGAAAAAGAGTTGATTGCTGCCTTGGGCATTTTGCAGGGAGGTCATGTTTCCCGTCAGAATTTCAAAGGGTCTTGGGCTGGTGCTATGGGGCAAAACCAGTTTATGCCGACCAGTTGGAAACGGTATGCTGTTGATGCCAATGGCGATGGCCATAAGGATATCTGGACAACCAAGTCAGATGTTTTTGCATCATCGGCAAATTATCTGAAAGAAAATGGCTGGAATTCCAACTATCCATGGGGATGGACAGTAAGTGTTCCAAAGAATGTACCGTTTTCCCTTGTTACAAACAAAACAAAGAAACCTTTGGCTGAATGGATCAGGCTTGGTGTTCATTTTCAAAGCGGACATATCCCCAGCAATCAGACCCGAACCTTGGCACGTTTGGTTGTTCCTGATGGTGGAGAAGGACGTGCTTATCTTGTAACGAGTAATTTCGATACTATTTTATCGTGGAATAGATCGGATTACTTTGCCTTGACAGTCGGGTTATTATCCGATTTTGTCGCCAAAAAATCTGCGGAAGATTCCCCGCAATTCAACAACTAAAAATTAAAGAAAATGATGAAACAAAATTTAAAAACTATTTTATTTCTTTTGGTAGTGCCTTTTCTGCTGTCAGCTTGTACTGAGATCGAGCTGGGGTCACATTTATATAAGACATGGGGCAGTGACATTCCTCAACCAGTCGAGACAGCCGCTTCGAAATCCAGTGGAACATTCAAAGTTGGAAAACCATACACCATAGCAGGGCGTACCTATTATCCGAAAGAGACCTATAATTATACGGAAAGCGGCATTGCGTCCTGGTATGGCCCTGGTTTTCACGGAAAGAAAACTGCGAGTGGGGAAACCTATTCCCAATATGAAATGACTGCGGCACACAGGACTTTGCAAATGCCGTCCTTGGTGCGCGTTACAAACCTATCTAACGGAAAATCAGTTGTGGTGCGTGTCAATGACCGTGGGCCCTTTGCGAAAGGACGCATTATTGATGTGTCCGAAAGGGCAGCAGGTCTTTTGAATATGAAGGGGGCAGGGACGGCCAAGGTGAGTTTGGAGCTTTTGGCGGATGAAAGTCGCGCTTTGGCTCAAGTTGCCAGAAGTGGGAAATCTACTAAGGGGGTAGAAGTTGCATATAATGCGACCGGACATTTGCCAAATGGATATAGTCAGGTTTTACACGGGCCAGTTATATCGGATATTCCTATGACAGAGACAGATATTGCACAGACAGCACAAGCAGAATCTGTTGCCGGACATGTTAAAGATGGGCATTTCTACCCGAACCCTGTTGTTAAACAGCAACCTGTCGTTGCCAGCAATATCTATATTCAGGCAGGCGCCTTTGGAGTCGAGAGTAATGCACAGAATCTGGCGGTTAGAATGGCATCTATTGCGCCAAGCAAGGTTGAACCTGTAACATTTAATGGCCGTACTTTATATAAAGTACGGCTAGGCCCCCTTGACAGCGTCCGCTCAGCAGATAGTGTTCTTTCCAAGGTTTTGGCCAGCGGTCAGTCCGATGCCATCATAGTCGTTCAATAATTGTTCCAACTTCTAATACCAAAAGGCTTTTGCCATGAAATTTCTGCTACCCCTTGTTCTTTTATCTTTGATGCCTTTTTCTGTTTTTGCTCAGGAAGTACCTAAGCCTGAAATATCGGCAAAACAAGCATATGTCATGGACTTCCAGACTGGAGCAACCTTGTACGACAAAAATGGCGAAGAGCGCATGCCCACATCATCCATGTCAAAGGTTCTTACTGCCATTGTGGCAGATGACGCCCTGCGGGATGGAACGGTTACCAAAGAGCAAATGGTGACAGTTAGTGAAAAAGCATGGAAGACCGAAGGGTCACGCATGTTTCTGGATATTAATTCACAAGTCAGTATTGATGATTTGATGCATGGAATTATTATTCAGTCAGGAAATGATGCTTGTGTGGCTTTAGCGGAGGGTATTGCTGGTTCTACTGCTAATTTTGTCATTATGATGAATAAAAAGGCTGCAGAGATTGGTATGAAAAATTCCCATTTTATGAACGTAGATGGCTTGCCTGATCCTGAACATTATTCAACTGCGCAGGATTTGGCTTTGATGGCGGCCTACCTGATTAAAGCCTATCCGGAAGAATATAAATTATATTCCCAAAAAGAATTCACCTATAACAATATCAAACAAGGAAACCGCAATCCTCTTTTGTACAGAAAGATTGGTGCTGATGGTGTTAAAACCGGACATACCGAAGTTGGTGGATATGGCATGATCGGGTCTGCGGTTGCAGGAGACCGTCGCGTTATTGTTGTGATTAATGGAACAGATTCTATGCAAGTGCGTGCAGATGAATCTGCTAAATTGACAGAATGGGCATTGACCTCTTTCAAAAATATCAATCTGATTGATAAGGGGGCAATGATGGCTGAGGCCTCTGTCGTGCTGAGCGATACGCGGAAAATGAAATTACTGTCTTCGGAGAGTTATCTTGCGACAGTGCCTTCTTTCAGCAAGGATGCGGGCAAGGTGATTGTAACATATAAATCGCCGTTGGTTGCTCCGATCAAGCAGGGGGATGTATTGGGTACTGCCAGCTTTGCTTTGCCTGATGGAAGTATGAAGGAAGTTCCTTTGGTTGCTGCGAACGACGCCGAGCAATCCTCCTTCTTCAAAAGACTATTTGAAAAATTGATGATTTTGGCGGTGGGAGTTCCCGAATAAGGTCATGCATGGATTATTCATTACCCTAGAAGGCGGTGAAGGGGCTGGTAAAACCACCCAATGCCGTAAGATCAAAGAGTTTTTTGAATCCTCTGGGTATGAAGTTGTTTTGACGCGCGAGCCGGGAGGAACACCAGAAGCTGAAAAAATTAGAAATCTTTTGGTACAGCGTGATGGTGGAAACTGGACTCCAACTGCGGAATGTTTGTTGTTCTTTGCTGCTCGCCAGATGCATGTCGAGACATTGATCAAACCAGCTATTGCCGCAGGAAAAGTGGTTATTTCTGATCGTTTCACAGACTCAACTGTTGCTTATCAGGGATATGGGCACGGGTTTGATCTGGATACAATCCGACAGATCGAACAAATCGCGTTAGCTGGATTCAAGCCTGATTTAACTTTTCTGCTGGATTTGCCAGTTGAAGATGGGTTGAGCCGTTCTTTGAAACAGAAAGATATAGCGATCGGCAATGAAAGTACCGAAGACCGTTTTGAAAAGCTGGATAAATCTTTTCACGAAAAATTGCGCCGAGGGTTTCTAACCATTGCTAGAGAGTATCCCGTGCGCGTCAAAGTTATTGATGCGTCGATTGATCCAGATAATGTTTTCGCCCAAATTAAAATTCACCTTCAAGAGAAGATGGAGAAAGTTGGCCGGAATGTTATTTGATGATATTGACCAAGATGATGAACTGTTCGACGAATTCGAGGTAGGATTGATTGATGAGGAACCTACTGTTCCCGGGATGCCAGATATTCCTTCTCCACGCGGGACTGAAAATTTAATCGGGCATGAGTTTGTTGAAAAGAAATTATTGCAGATGCTTGATATGGGGAGATTTCCCCATGGCTTGATTTTCTCTGGGCCATCCGGAATGGGCAAGAGTGTGATGGCATATCGTCTGACACGGTTCTTATTTTCCGAGAAAGATCGTGCTCCGGATATGTTTGGTACACCTGAACCTGCTACCTCTTTGTATGTCGGGCAGGGTCACTCAATTTTTGGAAAAGTTTTTGGTGGTGGGCATCCCGATTTATTGACGCTTGGCCGACCTATTGATGAGGGAACTGGTCGCATTAAGGCCAGTGTGCCGGTTGAAGAAATACGCAAGATCGCCCCGTTTATGCGTCGAACTGCCTCTGTTGAAGGGGGGTGGCGAATTGTGATTGTGGATGATGCTGATACGATGACAAGATCTTCGCAAAACTCGTTACTTAAGATTTTGGAAGAACCTCCTGAGAAGGCACTATTGATTTTGATTACGCACAGAGCGGGGGCTTTGCTGCCGACTGTCTATTCAAGATGTGTTCATTTGCCGTTTCAGCCTTTGCAAGATGATGATATCGCCAAAGTTCTTGAGGGTAGGGTTAATGCCGCAGACATTCCTTTGGTTGTTGCTATGGCGGAGGGGTCTTTGGGGCGTGCTTTGGAGTATGGAAGGGCAGAGCATCTGGAGATGATGCGGGATGCTTTGGCCTATTTTGAAGACTGGCCGAGTTTCAGATGGACGGATATTCAATCCTTTTCCGAAGTATTTGGAAATAAGGGAAATGATGATGCCCAAAGAGTATTCAGAGAGACTTTGCTTTGGGTGGCTTCCTCCCTTATCAGGGGAGAGGCCTTTGAAGTTCCTTGGCTTGAGGCTATGAATGCCCGTTTGGATGTCGAGACAAAATTGGCGATCTATGACCAATTATCGGCCCATTTCGACCGCTGCGTTTACGGCAATCTCGATAAGCGCTTTATGATTATGGGCGCGTTTATGGCTTTCGAAGTCTAATTTAACCTCCTCCCCCTGATTTCTGCGGGATCCTGTGTCTTTTTGAACTTTATGTTCTTTGATTTTGTGTTACAAGCTTATGTAAGACTATTCCCAGATAAATGAGAAAATTATGCCTGAATCAAAAGATAAATATTACGTCACAACGCCCATATACTATGTTAATGATAAACCCCATTTGGGGCATACATATACAACGATTGCCTGTGATGTATTGGCACGTTTCAAAAGGTTGGACGGGTATGATGTCAAGTTTTTGACCGGCACAGATGAACATGGCTTGAAAGTCAAACAATCGGCTGAGAAAGCGGGCATTTCTCCGCAGGAATTTACCGATCAGGTATCTCAGAATTTTCGTGATCTTTGCGGTTTGATGAATTTCTCTAACGATGATTTTATTCGTACGACTGAAGAACGCCACATTAAGGCGTGCCAGCATCTTTGGAAGGTTCTGGAAGAGCGTGGGGAAATTTATCTTGATAAATATGCCGGATGGTACGCCGTTCGTGATGAAGCCTATTATCAGGAAGATGAATTACGCGAAGGGCCAGATGGCAAAAAAATTGCCCCAAGTGGTGCAGAAGTCGAGTGGATGGAGGAGGAAAGTTATTTCTTCCGTTTATCTTCTTGGCAAGACAAGCTGTTGGAGTTTTATGAATCTCATCCTGATTTCTGTCTGCCGGAAACCCGCTTTAATGAAGTGAAAAGTTTCGTCAGAAGTGGTTTGAAAGACCTGTCCGTTTCGCGTACCACCTTTGATTGGGGCGTCCCTGTTCCCGGAAATGATAAACATGTCATGTATGTGTGGATTGATGCCTTGACCAATTATATTACCGCGGCGGGATATGGTGTTGATCATGAAATGGGGGGGTATTGGCCTGCTGACCTTCATATGGTCGGAAAAGATATTTTGCGTTTTCACGCCGTTTATTGGCCCGCATTCTTGATGGCTGCCGGTATTCAACCTCCAAAACGTGTGTTCGCGCATGGTTGGTGGCTGATCGAAGGTGAAAAAATGTCCAAGTCGATCGGCAATGTTATCGCTCCGGCTGACTTGATTGAGAGATATGGTGTTGATGCAACGCGTTATTTTGTATTGCGTGAAGTTCCATTTGGCAATGACGGGGATTTCGTTCATGCCAATGCAGTAAACCGGATCAACAATGATCTGGCGAATGGTCTTGGAAATTTGGCACAGCGAACCTTGTCATTCATATACAAAAATTGTGAGGGGAAAATCCCTGCTCCTGCGGAATTGACTGAAAATGATACTGCCTTACTTGCCAAAGTTTATGATGAGATGTTGCCCACTGTCCGGCGCGAGCTTGATCAGCAACGTTTTCACAAAGCCCTTGATGCCATTTGGGAAGTTGTGAATGCCTCCAATGTTTATATTGATATAGAGGCACCTTGGGCGCTTAAGAAAACCGATACTGTCCGCATGGGAACGGTTTTGTATGTTTTGTGTGAAGCTATTCGCTGCCTGTCGATCATCGTTCAGCCTGTGATGCCAGAATCAGGCAAGGCGCTTTTGGATTTGTTTATTCTTCCCGAAGAAAAACGTTGTTTCCAATCGATTAGCCGAGACGCTGCACTTAAAGGTGGAGAAGGAATCCCCCAGCCACAAGGTGTTTTTCCGAGGCTGCAATTGGAAGAAAAGGCGGCATAGTCATGGAAAGCCTATGGCTGTATTATGCATTTGCAGCGACTGTTTTTTGGGGCATGAACTGTGCTTTTCTTGAAAAGCTGTTGGAAAAAGGGTTTCCTGTTTCTTTGTTGATGGCGCTTGAAAGCTGCATGGCTTTGCCATTATTCTTGGGACTGTCCTACCTTAAGGGGACCGCAAAACAAGGCATTGATATGATGAAGGATAGTACGGAAGTTATCTATCTAGTTCTTGCTGTTTCGGTATCATTTTTAACTGCAACATTCTTTATTTTTCACTCTATTCAGGCCAAGAATGCAACCCTCGCAGGATTGATTGAAGTTTCTTATCCCATTTTTACGATCCTTTTTACATGGCTGTTTTTTAAACAATTCCATTTGAATGTATATTCTGGCGTTGGCGGATTACTTATTTTGGGCGGTATTGCTGTGATTTATATTAAGGGGTAGGACATGTGGATTGACAGTCATTGCCATTTGAATCATTCAAAATTCACACCAGAGGGTGGGGTAGGGGAAGCCCTTGCTGCAGCACATGCGGTTGGTGTTGATGGGATGCTGTCGATTGATTGTTTAATTCGCGAGGAATTTGACGGGTTATTGCAGCTTGTTAAGCCTTTGGAAAATGTTTGGTGTACGGTTGGTACTCATCCACATGATGCCGGACGAGAAGATGAGAAGACGGTTTCTTTGGAAGAATTGATTTCACTGGCAAAGTCTGATGATAAGGTTGTCGGGATTGGTGAATGTGGGCTTGATTACTATTACAACAAGTCTTCTATCGAGGATCAGCAGGAGTGCTTTAGAAAGCATATCCGAGCTTGCCTTGAGACTGATATGCCAATGATCGTTCATGCGCGAGATGCAGATGATGACATTATTCGCATCATTCGTGACGAAACTTCGGGTAAGGGAATGCGTGGTGTTATGCACTGCTTTTCGAGTTCGACCAAGATGGGGCATGAAGCCATTGATCTCGGATTTCATATCTCTTTTTCTGGTATTTTGACCTTCAAAAAATCAGAAGATCTTCGTGATTTTGCCAAGGATGTTCCTCTAGATCGATTATTGGTGGAAACAGATTCTCCTTACCTTGCCCCGGAACCTTTCAGAGGGAAAATGAATCACCCAGCCTTGGTAGTTTATACAGGAGAGGTTTTGGCGAATTTGAAATCTGTTCCAATCCAAGAGATGGCAAAAATTACCTCGGAAAATTTTTTCTCATTATTTAACAAGGCAAAATTGACCGTCTAGTTTTCTTTGTTTTTAGCCAATTTCAGTTGGCCCATTCCTTGCATGGTATCTGTCTATATTTTCTTGCAAGAGGTATTATTATGACAATCATTAGTACATATTCTTCGTATGGCTCCAGTAGTGTAGGCGTCTCTACTACGAAGAATGCATCAACAAGTACATCAAAACCTTCCTCTCAAATAAATGATGCAATAACGCAGTTTCTGGAGTACCAGAAAATGACACCGGAAGAGAAAATGCGTGATGCCATCTTGAAGAAACTTGGTATGACCGAAGAGGACATTGCTGCGCTTTCACCGGATGAACGCGCCAAAATCGAAGAAAAAATAAAAGATATGATAAAGGAAGAGATCGAAAATAAAATGGCCGAAAAAGGCATTCTGATTGATCTGAGTAGTTAAGAATAGCTCTTGGTCATGCGGGTAGTTGATGATAAATACACTGTATGAGCAATGCGTTTCACGATAATATTATCACGATTTTGGGCTGTGGGGATAGCGCGGGAGTACCCCGTATTGGCGGAGAGTGGGGGGCCTGTGATCCACTTGAGCAAAAAAATTTGCGCTCACGTCCTTCGTTGTTAGTTCAAAGTAGTACTTCTGTAATTGCTGTTGATACAGGACCAGATTTTCGTACCCAGTTAACCAAAGAAAAGATTCTTGATTTGAATGGAGTGCTTTTTACGCACGGACACTCCGATCATGTAAACGGTATTGACGAATTGCGTTCATACCATCGACGTAATAAGAAATACATGCCGGTTTATACGGACGAGATTACCAGTCAGGAGTTGCTCCATCGTTTTTCCTATGTATTTAAACAGAAATCCGAGTTCTATCCCGCAGTTGCAGAGATTCATGTTTTAAAGGACTCCGATATGGGGATTGAGCACCATATAAATGATATCTCATTTGTTCCATTCGTTCAGGATCATGGGGAAGGTGTCAGGTCATTGGGTTATAGATTTGGTATGGTAGGATATTCAACCGATATGGTTGATCTGGATGAACGCGCTATTGATGCTCTAAAGGGTATAAAAACATGGATTGTTGATTGCGCCGATTACCACAAGCCAAGCGGATATTTTCATGCGAGTTTCTCAAATCTTAAAAAATTGAATGAAAAGATTGGTGCTGAAAAGCTTTTCCTGATTCATATGGGCATACATATGGACTACAAAAAAGTTTTATCCGAATGTCCGGATGGATACCGTCCGGCTTATGATGGATTGAAAATTAAATCTGATGGGTCGGTTTTGTAATCATGCGTGTTGAAGAGTTTGATTTTAATCTTCCTGAAAATCTAATAGCTTTGCGGCCTATCAATCCAAAACACCATGCCAGACAATTGGTTGTCAATCACGGTGAGTTTTCCGAACAGCGGGTATGGGATTTTCCTGATCATTTGACCAGCAAAGACTTGATTGTATTTAATGACACCAAGGTTATTCCATCTTATTTATTCGCCAAGCGTGGTGATATGATAACGGAAGTCAATTTGCACAAGCGCGTGTCGGCTATTTCCTGGTTGGCTTTTGCAAAAAAAACCAAACGGATGAATGTTGGTGATGTTTTGTCTTTTGGAGATGGACGTTTGAGTGCTGTCGTTGCAGAAAAGCATGATGGCGGCGAGATTCTTCTGAATTTTGATGTTGACTCTGGCACCGTAGAACATCTTCTGGCCGAGGTTGGGTTGATGCCGCTGCCTCCATATATTGCCAGTAAACGCGATGTAGATGATGAAGATATCAAAGATTACCAGACCATGTTTGCCCGTCGGGATGGGGCTGTCGCTGCTCCAACAGCATCATTACATTTTACGCCCGAACTTATGCAGAAAATTGCTGACCTCGGGATAAGAACCGCCCATGTGACTTTGCATGTTGGTGCAGGAACATTTCTACCAGTCAAGGTGGATGACACCAAAGATCATAAAATGCATTCCGAATGGGGCGAAGTTTCGCTTGATGTCGCGAAAATCATTAATGAAACTCATGTCAATGGTGGACGTGTTGTTGCTGTGGGGACTACGGTTCTTAGGATACTTGAAAGTGCCTGCCATCACGATGGGCATATGCAATATTATTCTGGGGATACATCAATCTTTATTACACCTGGGTACCAGTTCAAATGTGTCGATATTCTGATGAGCAACTTTCATCTACCTAAATCGACATTATTTATGTTGGTAAGTGCGTTCTGTGGATTTGATACAATGAAGAAAGCATATCAGCATGCTATAAATCATGAATTCAGGTTTTATTCTTACGGTGACAGTTGTTTGTTATTTAGGAAATAGTATGAGTAGTGAATTGGTGAATAATTGTGCAACATTAATTTGGAGTAGCTAATGAATAATCCAATGACTTATGACTGGGTACGGGCGGCTTATAATAACTACCCAGATAATATTCAAGATTTTCTGAATCGCGTAAACCAATTTGCCTATGATGCTCCACATCACATTGAGTCACGTTTGGGTGAGTATTCACGTTCTAACTTTGATAAGCAAAAACTAGTTGACGCTGTGACCGCATCCATTCGCTCGAAAGACGTTTTAGACCGATGGTCGCCATACAAAACCCTTACATATGATTTTGCAAAGGCAAATTTGCCGGATGCCGCACTTGAAAAAGTTCAAAGGATTACCGAAGAGGTCGCTTTGGCAAGAATAGCTCAAGCCATATATACAGATGCCAATGGCAAAGAATTATTTCATGAACATGGACATCATGGCCGCCAGTATATCGCTCGTGACGTTGTTGCTCGCGTTATTCGTGAAGTCCTACCACAACCAACACTGCTTGAAAGAGCAGCAAAGTGACTGGAAAACACTTTGAAATAGAGTCCTGAATAAGCACCCTCTTCCTAAATAACTACTTTATTTTCCATAATATACATTATCACATTTTGCTATGTCATTCACACGGTGGGGACTTCCCGACATGGATTTATTTATCCACTAACTGCTAGCTGCTCTTTATATCAGAAATAAATTTTGTCACAGAATCACGTAAATTGTTTCCTTGCATGGCTAGCTCCGTTACTGCCGCAAGAACTTGTTCAGACGAATGTCCAGTCTCTTGAGCTGCCTGACTAATCATTGAAATACTTTCCGATATCTGGTGTGTCCCTTCAGACGCCCTTTCAACATTTCTTGCAATCTCATGTATAGCATCCCTTTGTTGTTCAACAGCATCCGCAGTATTTCCTGATACTTCCCGAACTTCGGCAATTATACACTTCATGGCCTCAATTGATTTCACAGAAGCATCACTACGGGTTAAAATTTCTGCCACTTGAGCCCTGATATCCTCTGTTGCTTGAGATGTCTCACTTGCGAGAGACTTTACCTCAGATGCCACAACAGCGAACCCTTTGCCTGATTCACCTGCCCTTGCAGCCTCAATCGTTGCGTTCAGAGCAAGCAAATTAGTCTGCTCAGCTATCCCCGTGATGAGATCTGTCACCGCATTAACTTTGTCAATTGCATCTTTCAATTCCATCATTATTCTAACGGATTGGTCTGCCTCAATCACGGCACGTTGTGAGGCTTCGGATGATCTATTGGCCATATCGGCAACGTGTGCAATAGATGCGGACATTTCTTCTGTTGCAGAGGATACCGTCGTAACATTATTGGACGCCTCTTCTGATGCTGATGAC
Organism: Alphaproteobacteria bacterium CG1_02_46_17; assembly: GCA_001871905.1. GTDB lineage: Bacteria > Pseudomonadota > Alphaproteobacteria > Micavibrionales > Micavibrionaceae > UBA1573. The sequence continues at coordinate 18,864 of MNUG01000016.1, forward strand.
ACAGCGGAAGAACCTTGTGCTGTCTGAGCCGCCATTGCCGACAGGGATTCTGCGCTCGCCTCAAGCTCAGTGGATGCGGCTGAAACCCCTTCAACAATTGCTCCAACAGTTGATTCAAATGTTTCTGCCAGCTCATTCAGCTTCGCGTCATAAGAACGCTTGTTTTCTTCCAGATAGATGGAAATCGCCATATCCATGTCAATCATGACGCATTGGTTCAAGGCACGAAGCAATTTGGCAGTCTTTTCCTGAGCCACTCCAGGATGAAAACGAGATTTATATTGCTCTGCTGCATGAGTATAGATGTGATTCAAGGTAAAGGCATAGGCCCCGATATACCACGTAGGTACAAGACCAATCTTACTGTGAATTAAGCCTATCCGTCTTACAGACTGAGCATATTCTTCGTCAAATCTCGCGCTAAACAAACGAATCCAGTGATCTTGCTGCGCCTTCCGAGCATAATCCATTCGCGTTGGATCTTTGAAAAATCCAACCAGATTTGGCCATTTCGAGATATGTTTGTAGAAGAGTTCAAGAACCCCCGGTAGAACTTTAAGAAGTTCAGGCACATACTCGTTCAACGTTTCTTCTATATCGGCATCAACTTCTACGAATGAAATCCTGTCTTTAAGTACATTTGCTACAACCATGGTAATCCCCCTTACGTGTGTGTTCTTCACCCGAAAATTTATTCTAAGAATGTATTATGCCCATTTATAATGTGTGTAAATGTATGTTATAAACATCATATTTGATGTTTATAACATACAGGATGGAACTTGAGCATGATAAATTGTAGTCAAATGCGCGCAGCCCGGGCGCTCCTAAATATAGATCAACGCCAACTATCAGCTATGTCTGGCGTGTCTTTACCAACCATTCAGCGCATGGAAACTTCCAGAGGGCCAGTGCGAGGGAATATTGATACTCTGGTAAAAATTGTTAAGGCACTTGATGACGCAGGTGTTGAGTTGATTGGTGACAATGCCCATAGCGTATCAATGGGAAGAGGCGTAAGACTAAAAAAACCTATGGGAGTTATCAGTTAAATTGAAAGCCCGCCTTTGCTGGCGGGCTCTTTATCGGATATCCATTCAATCTAGTCGCTTTACCAGGTGAGAGAACGCTCCTTCGATGCGCGTGGGTGAACTTCCCGCAGACGTAACGCCAATAGGCTGGACGCGGCAGCCACCACTCCTTCAGGCTGCACTACAAGTACCCGTGGGAAACTATCGGCCTTTTATCTTTGTCGGGTATGGGCTTAACTAGCCTAATATGAATAAATAACTTGTGATAAAAATGTCTAAGAAACCTTATTATATTTACCTGTCCGGCCCTGATGTCTTTACTCCCAATGCAATTGAACATGGGAGAAAATTATCTGATATTGTGAGGACGTATGGACATTGCCCCCTCTTTCCATTGGATAATGAGATCGTTTGTAAAGAAGACAATTTATCCAGAGAAATTTTTGAGTCCAATCTGGCGATGATTAGAAAGGCAGATTTGGTGGTTGCCAACCTGAATGAGTTCAGAGGACATGAACCTGATTCAGGAACGGTTTGGGAAATTGGATATGCCGCCGCACTCAACAAAATAATTATTGGTTATTGTGATGATCATTCGCCTATGGCTCAAAGAATTATGGGCGAAGATAATTGTTTTCATGATCGTGACGGCTGGGCCATAGAAAATTTTGGACTGCCATTAAATCTGATGTTGGTTCATGGCTGTCATAGTCTAGTTTGTGGGGACTTGGTATCTGCAATGGAATTTATAAAGGAAAATTTGTAATGAGTAGCAACGGAGAAATTTCCGAACTTTTGTCTATCATGGCACGTTTGCGTGATAAGGAAAACGGTTGCCCTTGGGATATTGAACAAAATTTCGAGACGATAGCCCCCTACACTCTTGAGGAAGCCTATGAAGTTGCTGATGCTATCGAGCGCGGTAATATGGATGATTTGAAGGAAGAATTAGGAGATTTGTTGTTACAAGTTGTATTTCATTCACAGATGGCTAGCGAAGAAAATATTTTTTCTTTTTCGGATGTGGTGAATGGTTTGAACCGCAAACTTGTTTCTCGTCATCCTCATGTGTTTGGCGATGAGGCTGCACGCAATTCCGAAGATGTTCTGAATATCTGGCAAAGTGCCAAGGATCGAGAACGTGCAGCAAAGTTAGATGGGGAGAATAAATCTATTCTTGATGATGTCCCCAACAATTTTCCGGCTTTGTTAAGGGCACAAAAGATATCGAAGAAAGCTGCAAAAGCAGGTTTCGAGTGGCAGGTCACAGAAGATGTCATCGATAAAATCATCGAGGAGTTGAACGAGTTTCGTGCGGAAATTCATTCCGGAGATAAGGAAAGGCAGTCTGAGGAGCTGGGGGATGTCTTTTTTACTTTGGTCAATTTAGGACGACGGCTAGACATCCAATGCGAAGAGGCTATGCGTGCCTGTAATGCCAAATTTTATCGCCGTTTTAGCGGTATGGAGGCCGATATCAAAGAAGATAAACGGGCTATGTCTGATTTAAGCCTGCAAGAGTGGGAGACGTATTGGGAGCGCCAGAAGTCTAAAGAGAGAATATAACTGGTTATTTCTTCTCCATTATCCGTTCGATCTCGGCTTCCCAATCGCAAGGGGCTACATCAAAGGCTTCGATAATCTTTCCCGTTTTCAAAGCCGAGTTTGCGGGTCGCTTGACTATTGATGGGAAGTTTGCCGAGTTAACTTTCTTAAGTTTCACTGAAGGTGGGCAAAGTTCCAGTTTTTTTGCTGTATCAACAATTTTAAGGGCAAAATCATACCACGAGACGGCTGGTTGTCCGGCGTAATTGTATATTCCCCATTTGGGGCTGGCATCCGCGTTTATTTGTTCTGAAATTTTTAGAATTGCCCAAGCAAGATCTTTGGAAGAAGTTGGCGTTCCGAATTGATCGGCAATGATTTCCAGCTCCTGTTTTTCCCGCGAAAGATGCAAGACAGTTTTGTAGAAATTTTGTCTATATGGGCTGAATAACCAACTGGTGCGAATGATAATATATTGTTCCAAGCCGGAGGTAATGATTTCCTCCCCAGATAATTTTGATAATCCGTATTCATTTATGGGGTTTGGTTTATCTTGCTCTGTATAAAACTGGCCGTACGGTTTCTTCCCGTCAAAAATATAATCGGTTGAAATATGGATGAGTGGAATATCGCGGGTTTTACACTGGCGAACAATGTTCCCTACTCCCTCTACATTAACTTGGTTGGATTCTTGAGCGTCCTTTTCTGCGCCAGTAACATCGGTATGCGCTGCGGCATTAATTATTAGATCGATTTTTTCCTGAGCGGAAATATAATCATTTAAGGACTTGTAATTCGTGATGTCGCATTCTTCATGCGTTGGCGCATATACAAAAAAATCAGGAGATTTTTCTTCGTTTTGTATAGATTGCCCAAGTTGCCCGTGTGCGCCCAACAGTAAAATATTCATATTTTTTGGTGTCCTAATTAAAATGTAAACGGCGTTTTGAATGTTTTGAAGGGAGGCCAAACAGAATCCCGTTCGGATAGTGTCACTTTATCGCCTTTTTGGAGTTGCCAATCAATAGCCAGATCAGGGTCATCCCACATTAGTCCCCCTTCGGCATTCGGCGCGTAAAAGGCATCAACTTTGTATAGTACCAACGTGTTTTTAGATATTGTTATGTATCCGTGGGCAAAACCTTTTGGGATAATCAGTGCCGGACTTTCCTCATCTGAAGAAAGTTCGTTTGCGTAATATGTTCCGTAATGTGGGGAGTTACCTCTTAGATCTACAGCAATATCAAGAATACTCCCTTGAAGGACAGCCACCAGCTTACTTTGTGCATGGGGAGGGTTTTGAAAATGGAGGCCTCTTAATGTCCCTTTTTCTTTAGAAAAAACCAGATTTTCCTGCACAAAATCAGGTTCGTCCACCACTTTTGATTGGGCCCACAGTTGTTGGAACCATCCTCTGTGATCAGAAAATCGCGGAAATTTTATTGTTTTTATTTCTAACATCTCATTTTTGGGCATGGGGAGGCTCGGGCAACGTCTGGCAAAACTTAGGTTTTTCTAATGTTATATTGCCATTTTATATAAGATCCCCAAAGGGTTGACTAGATGCATATTTGTCTCTTGACGAAGGGGCGATTCTATCGCAATTCTATATCTATAAAAAATAATATGGCGCGAGCTGAGCAGGATCAGATAGTATTGACGAAGAGCATTTTCCCCTTTCATGGGGCCCCACTCTGAAATCTTACCCCCTCAAGTAGTTTACGAGCAAATATTGGCAGTGTGTCGTCCCGTGCGCCCATAACAACAATTCTGTCCCCTGGTTGGACTATCTGTGGGATAGCTCTGATGATGTCATCGCGGTGCTTGAACCACTGCCCTTTTATCCCTCTTATGCCCCCCCTTTCATTGATTTCATTGATAAATTCGGCTGCGGTAGGGGTCATATTTGCAGTGCCTCCAAGATATAATACATCCGGCATAAAGAGGATGTCGCCGCTCTTCATTCCGCCTAGAAAGGCATCTCGCAATTCGTCTTTCATGAGCTTGAATGGCCCATAGCCATGCATCTGGAATATAATCAGTAATCGTCCGAAATGCTCATTAAGTGAAGATAATGAGGCGTTTATTTTATCTGGATTATGAGCAAAGTCATCTATCACTTTGATATTATTATATTCCCCTACATTTTCTAATCTACGCCCCACTCCCTTGAATGTAGAAAGGGCGTTCAGGCATTGGGAAAAAGGTATTCCGTTCAATAGCCCCACTCCGATTGCTGACAATGCATTTTCTACATTGTGTTTTCCAGGGACCTGCATGTGCAGCTCTCCTTTTTCGCCTGTTCGTCGGTTTTCTATCCATGATTTTGATCCCAAAGGTAATGGGGTATAGCCTGTTGCATTGATGTCTGCCGTTGGATGATTTATTCCCGTCGTGAGAGCGGTCGAGGCAAATTCCCGATACAAATTTGCGGCGGCTACATTATTCAGGTTGATTACTTGCTGTTTTGATTGTTCCAAATATGTCCTGAAAATAGGTACCAGTTCTTCCACCGGCTTATGGTCAAGAGCTATGTTGTTCAGAACTGCAATTGAGGGGTGGTAGAGTATGATTGAGCCATCACTTTCATCACATTCCGCAACAAACAAGTTCGGATCACCACATATTGCCGAAGAATACGGATTGTCGGGTGTAACAAAATTTAGAAAACTGGCCCCATTCATCACTGTAGGGTTCTTATCTGCTTGAGAAAGTATCCAAGCCAACATTCCTGTTGTTGTTGATTTACCGCTTGTTCCGCCGATTGCAATGCTGGTTTGAGATTGATTGAATAATTTTGCCAATAACTCGGCGCGTTTTAGTATGGGTATTCCGAGTTCTTTTGCTTTCCTTACTTCGGGAATTGTATCCTCGACAGCAGAAGAGATCACAAGGGCTGTGAAGTATTTTGTCAATCCTTCACCATTTTGGGGAACTATTCCTATCCCTTGGGATTTTATCCATGAAAATTTTTCAGGTGTGCGCCCTTGATCGAAGGAGCGATCCGATCCAACAATTTTCACAGATTGTCCTGCAAGAATTAAAGCCAAGGGCAGCATTCCGCTGCCCCCTATGCCACAGAAAAAATATGGCCCCATGATCTAAATACCTATTTGGTGTTGTCTTTGTCGCCATAGAATCCACCCTCGACTGAGTCGATGCGGGATCGTTTTTCTGCTTCAAATGCTGCCGCGGCAGCTTCTTCGCGCTGTGCGTCGATTTCAGCCATTTTATGACGGAATTTTGTGGCAGCATCACTTTTTAACGCAGGCTCATCGGGGCCGAAATCTTCAATCGTAGCTTCATGAGCAGGATCAAGAGCATCCATATTGTGATATGCTGGCATAGCTTCTGGTTGCGGCATTATCCCAGAAAAATCGATCACGATTTTCTCAGGGTATTTGAATATTGTACCTGCCTCACCATCATAGGCAGCTCCCAATCCAACATTAAAAATATTCCAGAAGGTTTTACCGGAAGTTGTCGATTCAGCATGTGCCGTTGCAATTCTATTTCCCGGAGCTTCACAGGTAACGCTCATGTCATCTCTGGATTTTTTGATCCAGATGGTTTGTGGAGGGCGTACCTGATATTTCATACCGGTTGCCCCCGTTTGAATAATACAGATCGAGTTTTCTGCCCCTGGTGTTTCAAAGGTGATTTGCTGTTGGGCCCCTTCAAAATATGTGGCACAGGCTGATAATGTTAGAAGCAATGCTGTCGCAGGAATAAGTTTCAGGGTACGGGTCATGATAATTTCTTTGTCGAGATCTGTAAGTACGTTGAGTCGATATTTATTGTAGTCTATCGCAGTTGGAAAAGGAGGACAAACGTCAATTTGCCTCTTTTAACTATTAGGTAAAATAATTAGGCGGCGGATTTATTGCCTTTTTTGTCACCTTGGCTAATTTTGAAGGAGAGTCCTCCATCGGTTGTTGTAACATGAATAGATGATCCATCCGGAATTTCTCCGCGCAGGATCATTTCAGCCAGATGATTTTGCAAATTAGTCTGGATTGTGCGCTTCAATGGGCGTGCTCCATAAATGGGATCATACCCCCTTTCGGCTAGCCAAAGTTTGGACTTGTCATCGAGTTCCAAATCCATGCGGCGGGCCGCCAGAAGTTTTCGCAAGTACCCAAGTTGGATTTCTACAATTCCTGACATCTGGGCGCGTCCCAAGCGGCGGAATAGCAGAATTTCATCCACACGATTCAGGAACTCTGGACGGAAGAACTTACGAACCATCTCCATGACAGCTCCGCGAACCTGCTCAACGTCAGCACCATCCTCCTGAGTTGAAAGATGTTCTGCTCCCAAATTGGAGGTCATAATCAGAACCGTATTGCTAAAATCAACGGTGCGGCCCTGTCCGTCAGTCAAGCGTCCATCATCAAGAACCTGAAGCAGGACGTTAAATACATCAGGGTGAGCTTTTTCAATTTCGTCGAACAATATGACCTGATAAGGGCGGCGACGTACGGCTTCGGTCAGGGCACCTCCTTCATCATATCCAACATAGCCGGGGGGGGCACCGATCATCCGCGATACAGAATGTTTCTCCATATATTCAGACATATCAAGACGGATCAGAGCTGTGTCATCATCAAACATAAATTCTGCCAAGGCTTTGGTTAGCTCAGTCTTCCCGACACCGGTCGGCCCCAAGAAGAGAAAGGAACCAATAGGTCGGTTGGGATCTTGCAAACCTGCGCGAGATCGGCGAATTGCAGAAGCCACTGCGCGAACAGCCTCAGTTTGTCCAACAACCCGTTCTTCAAGCTTGGTTTCCATTTCAAGAAGTTTTTTATTCTCGCTTTCCATCATTTTATCAATAGGAATGCCTGTCCAACGACTGACAATACTGGCTATATCGTCCGGTGTGACTTCTTCGTTAATCATGTGTTTTGCAGACGTTTCGGCAGAATTTTTTAACTCTGCCTCCAGTTGAGGTATCTTACCATACTTTAATTCTCCAGCTTTCGCCCAATCTCCCGAGCGTTCAGACTGCTCAAGTTCGATACGTGCCTTGTCCAATTCCTCGGCAAGTTTTTGACCTTTATTGACTTTGTCTTTTTCAGCTTGCCATTGTGCGGTCATCCCCGCTGATTTTTCTTCCAAATCTTTTAATTCGATTTCAAGTTTCTTCAGACGATCCTTTGATGCCTCGTCCGACTCCTTTTTCAAAGCCTCACGTTCAATTTTCAACTGAATAATACGACGATCAAGTTCGTCGATTTCTTCCGGTTTACTATCCACTTGCATCCTCAAACGGGATGATGCTTCATCCACCAAGTCAATCGCCTTATCCGGCAAGAAACGATCGGTGATATAACGATTTGAAAGTTGGGCGGCCGCTACAATTGCAGCATCGGTAATTCTTACCCCGTGGTGAACTTCATATTTTTCTTTAAGGCCACGTAGGATCGAGATGGTATCTTCCACTGTTGGCTCACTGACAAAAACTGGCTGGAAACGGCGAGCAAGCGCGGCATCCTTTTCAATATGTTTGCGGTATTCATCAAGTGTTGTTGCTCCAACCATATGGAGTTCACCACGCGCCAACGCTGGTTTGAGCATATTGGAAGCATCCATGGCGCCATCGGCCTTCCCTGCTCCAACGAGTGTGTGCAATTCATCAAGAAACAAAATAATTTGCCCCGAAGCATTACGAATTTCATCGAGAACAGCTTTCAGGCGTTCTTCAAATTCGCCACGGAACTTTGCCCCTGCGATCAGACTTCCTAGATCAAGTGACATTAGCTTTTTATCACGTAAAGATTCAGGCACGTCGCCATTTACAATACGCTGGGCAAGTCCTTCGATGATGGCTGTTTTACCAACACCTGGTTCCCCGATTAAAACAGGATTATTTTTTGACCGGCGTGAGAGTACCTGAATTGTTCGGCGAATTTCCTCATCACGACCAATTACTGGATCAAGCTTTCCTTCTCGTGCCAGTGCAGTCATATCACGAGCGTATTTGTTGAGGCTATCGAATGTATCTTCCGCGCTCGCACTATCAGCGGTGCGGCCCTTGCGTAAATCATTGATTGCGGTATTCATTTCAGAAGCTGAAACACCTGAATCTTGCAAGTGTCCGGATATTTCCATTGTTTTAGGAGACAGCGTCATGGCCTGCAAAAGGCGTTCAGATGTCAGGAATTTGTCCCCTGCTTTTTCTGCCAGCTGAGTTGCGGAATCGAGAATCTTTGCCAGATCATTTGAAAGACGTAAACCACCCGCCCCAGCCCCTGTCACTGAAGGAAGTTTTGCTAAAGACTGCTCTATATCTTTTTTAAGGCGAGACGTATCCCCTCCGGCGTTTTTAACCAAACGCTGGACTTGTCCGTCTTCATCTTCCAGCATGACTTTGAGGATATGCTCCGGTTCCAAAGATTGGTGGTTGGAACGCATGGCCAGAGTTTGGGCCTTTTGCAGCAACGCCCGCAGCTTTTCGCTAAACCGTTCGAAATCCATGATGTGTGTCCTCGAAATTACAGATGGTTATCTCTATAAAAAGGAATTTAGACCTATTGAGGGCGAACGTCCAGTGGTTGCGACATTATTGATGTTATTTTTGGTTCAGGAAGGTATTTGGGATTGTAAGCAGATGCTTTGGGCTTGATTTGAATGCTATCGATCATTTGACCGTCAGCAAGAATGGAGCAGCTTAAACGTCCTCCTTTTTCAAAGACGCCGGTATCAATCGATATTCTCCCGCTTCTGCATTCGATTTTGTCTTTAATTGTATGCCCGTGGACAACAATAATATCCTTTGCTCCATCGGTATATCGAGCGAAGTCACGAGAGGTCTTTTGATCTATACTGCTCCCCATTCCAATCAGAATATTGGTTTTTTGCTCTGTGTAGGGTTTTGTCCAGTCCACACCAGCATGACAAAAGAAAAATTCAGGAAATTCTTCTGTATGGTAGGATGTTTTCATATTTTTTAGAAATGAAACATGATGTTCGGGGACCGCGCCTTGCATCCTCTCTTGGAAATCCAGAAGGTCAGATTGATTCAAGCATAAACTGACACCCTTTATTTTTTTGGTATTACGCGCGTCGGTGTTATTTTTTAAATAAACGCCGTAACTGGCCGCTGTTTGTAGTCCACCATAATCCAACATGTCACGAGCAATTTCTGTGGTTATGGAGGGCATCTTGGATTCAAGAAGTTGCAAGAGTAAATAATCATGATTTCCTGCAAGAAAGGTCCGCCTGATCCCATCATCTTCTTGAAGAACAATTTCTTTACTTAAAAGGTCAATAACTCTCTTCGAGTTAGGCCCGCGACAAACATAGTCTCCGGTAAAAACTATTTCAGCCTTATAATTAGGATTGATCCTCTGTCTAGCCTTGATATCTTTTTTGACTGCAAGCAGCATTGGTTCAAGGGCATCGTCATACCCATGAATATCTCCCACTGCATAGATAGCGCGGTCAACAACCGTTTGTCTGGAATTGCCAGCAATTCCAGCAAATAATTTGCGAAGTCCTTGTCCTAAATCCATAAATATAGATATACCACATTAGATTTTAATAATCCATATATATGAAAAAACAGCCCTAAATTCATTAAGGGGCTGTTTCTAGAATACCTCATGCAAAAGCTAGGCTTCGGCCATTTCAGGGGTTGCAATAGATTGCTGTGCTGCTGGCTTACCGATAATGCTGGACGGAAGGGAGAGATCTTCTACATTTGTATCCGCATTTTCGTCTGAAGTACCTGCATTCTGAGAATTGTTCTTGCTGTACCTGTCATACGTACTGTTGTCGTACGCATCAAAAGAAGCATCTTCTTCTTCCCAGCTGTTTATAATGCGCTGATAGTGCTCAGCATACTGCAAATAGCTTTCCGCCATTACACGATCACTAGCAGCGTTAGCGTCTTTGGCCAGAGCCATATATTTTTCAACAATCTGAAAAGCTGTCCCGCGAATACGAACGTCTGGGCCATTGCTATCAAAAACCTTGTTCTTATTCTGCACCCCACGGCGCTGGTTTCCATTCCCACCACGATTGTTGCTATTATTACTATTATTCCGCGGTCTTCTCGCTCCGGATCCGTATCTCATGTGCTCTCCTAACTTGTTTCCCCTTGATTCGGTAAAACTCACCTTCAGCTTACCCGAATGTGGATAAGTTGAAAAGTCCTTTCAAAGTCAAGGACTACTAACGGTAGTTTTTTGAACCGAGTTCCGTCACAACATCTAGTTTTTAGTTGTTTCACGTGAACTGGGGTCAGAATGCACAGACATCCCGATTCAAGCAATCCCCCTGTCAAAAGTTTTTTTACTTATCCCCATAGGAGATTTCCACAACCCTCGGAATCCCGCCCAAATCATTGGTTACACGAATCAGAGTCGCCCCAGAGTCTTCGGCGAGTCGCTTAATATCTTCTTCTTGATTTATTCCAAATTCAAAAAAAATCCGACCTTGCTGCTCCAAATGGTTTTTTAGGGTTGGCAACAGATTCTTGTATGGGGCAAGCCCATCATTTCCTCCATCCAAAGCGAGAATCGGGTCATGATTCCGGACTTCTTTTTGTAGATTCGAGATATCTGCACTCGGAATATAGGGAGGATTCGAAACAATGAGATCAAATTTTCTGTCTTTTTCGAGTCGATCAGCCCAATTGCCCTGCAAAAACCCTGCGCGTTCAGCCAGTCCAAGTCTTTTGGAGTTTTGGCGTGCAGTCAATACAGCTCCTTTTGATATATCAATACCAACCCCTCTGGCCTCGCTAAATTCTCTAAGCAAACTCAATAGGATGCAGCCTGTACCCGTCCCCAAATCCAGAATCTTCAGGGGTGGTGGGTTTTCGGAATAGCTTTTCAGAACCGATTCAATAAGAGTTTCAGTGTCTGGTCGCGGTTCAAGCGTATCTGGAGACAAATAAAATCTATCTTTCCAAAAATCTCGATATCCCAAGATCCTGCCAAGTGGCTCTCCCTCGCATCTGCGAAAGGCAATTTTTTGGAGTCTTTCCGTAATTTCACGTGAAATAGTTATGTCTTTATCAAGTTGAAGAGATGTCATAGAGATTTTAGCAATATCCTCGAACAGAATTCTAGCCTCTAATGTTGCCATCTCCCTATTTGCTGACTGCAACAGGGATTTGAGTTCATTATAAAATTGAAGGGCGGGCATATGTTCCATTAGGGAACAATATATGCCTACATTATCCATTATTTTCCAGATATTAAGTGGAAAAAGCCATAAAAAGCTCCATATGCTGACATACTGTATGATATAAGCATTCTACCAATGAAGATTTTAATAGAATTTATATAGTTTTCCGGTAACTTTGAATTCACATATGGTTATTTCGTTTTCAATGAAGTACCAATATAAGCAAATATAATTACCAAGATAAAAAGGACGATCATGGCCAAGGACTTGAAAAGCGTATGTTTGATGATTCGTAAGGATCAATATGAAATGCTTCAGGAAATGAAAGTGAACGTTTCCGGCTTTGTCCGTGATATGATTGATGATCGTTTGAGCGAGAGTAACATCATTCTGAACGTTAGCCCTGAAACAAGGTCTCTTTACGACAAGATTATTTCCATCTCTCCTCGTGGTGATGAAGATATGGAGCCGTATTTGCGGGATGCACTAAAAAACATGCTCGACAAATACATTAAAGAAATGCAACAACTACATGAAGTTATTTCGAAATAGTACATTATTGATATGGACTTAAGGGGCCGTTTGGCCCCTTTTTTACATCCCCAGAGCAGCAAGTTTTTCGGCTTGCTCTTCGGTGGTCAGGGCGTCAATGATCTCGTCTAGCCCCTTGCCAGCCATAATTTCGTGGATTTTATATAGAGTTAGGTTGATCCGGTGATCGGTTACGCGACTTTGTGGGTAGTTGTAGGTTCTGATCCGTTCCGATCTGTCTCCACTTCCGACTTGGGATTTCCGATCTGCGGCACGTTCGTTAGCTATCTCTTGCCGTCTCAGGTCATACAAACGGGATTTCAGAATTTTCATGGCCTTGGCGCGGTTTTTGATCTGGGATCGCTCATCCTGCATGGCCACCACCAACCCCGTTGGCAAGTGGGTAATACGTACAGCCGAGTCAGTTGTGTTAACTGACTGTCCACCAGCTCCCCGAGAACGATAGACATCAATCCGGAGATCTCCGTCATTAATACCTACATCAACATCCTCTGCTTCTGGCAAAACGGCAACTGTAGCTGCCGAGGTGTGAACACGGCCAGAAGCCTCGGTTTCAGGTACGCGCTGTACGCGGTGCACGCCTGATTCGTACTTCAAGCGGGAGAAGACATCGGAGCCCGTGATTTCAACCACTACATCTTTCATGCCACCAATATCGTTTTCTGTAGCCTCAACAATTTCAAAGCGCCAACCTCGCTCGAGGGCGTACGCTTTGTACATCACCAGCAAGTTTCCTGCAAATAAAGCTGCTTCATCCCCGCCAGTCCCTGCACGGATTTCAAGAATGGCGTTTTTGTCATCATCCGTGTCTTTTGGGATCAAGGTTAACTTGATTTTATGTTCGAGTTCAGGGATTTGACCATTTAACTCGTAAAGTTCTTCCCGCGCGATTTCTCCCATTTCAGGGTCATCGATCATGGCTTCCAGATCATCTTTATCAGTGAGAGCCTTTTTATAAGCTGTTATGGTCTCTATGACAGGCGTAAGATCAGAATATTCCTTCGTCATTTTGACGAATTTGTCCCCTGTTGCAGTCCCTTCGGACAGCAAAGCACTTAGTTCTGAGTATCTAGCCTCAATCGGGGCAAGTTTTTTAAGTAATTCCATGGTGGAAGTTATATAGCGTTAATAGGGGAGTTTTTGCAAACCGAAATTCAATGCTTATTCCTTCAAGCACATATCTATGCACATTACTGCAGCAAAAATAAGCGTACGAAGCGGGTCAGCGCTTTCAACATTTCCGTCAATTTGGAGCACATAATTATCCGAGGACGTGAAGAATTCCTTCCCAATCCCTGCCCATTTCTTGGAAACTTCAGCAATTTGTTGTTCTTTTCTCAAGAATTTGAAGCTCCAGCCAATCAAATTGCCTTGAAGCATGCATAAAAGCTGGCCCGCGGGGCTCAAAACTTCGAATCTTCCTCCAATCGAGAATATTTTCTGATTAAAAGAACCAATTTTGCGATTGTTTTCGTCAAGAACCTCAACATTTGAGTGAAGAATGGATATTCCGCGTTTTACAGTCAGAAGTTTCCGGCCCTCCGGTGTTGATATGACAATCTCGAACGGGGTCATTCTCTTAAAATCTGTGAAGCGGAGCAATTTTGTGAAAAGCCCCAGATTTGGTTCTCTACATTCCAGAACTTTTGATCCTGTTTCGGGATCGAAGATATCGAAGTTATTTGCTGCTTTGAATATACCGATCTGTTCCTTGACCAAAAACAGGTTCTTTTCAAATATTGGGTGCATGTGGGAAGTGTCCTTATTGGAAAATTATTTTGAAGCTTGATTTTACATTGGGGGGCTTTTTTGTAAACGGACTTCTTGCCTCACTCCAAAATTGGCTTGCTTTGATTTTCAAGCGGCGTCTTCGTTTATAGTTGCTTGCGATGCAATCTGTTCTGCCTTTTCTTCAACAAGTCTGACGAGATGATCTACAATGCTCTCATCCCCTTCCATCAAGCGATGAGCCGTCTCTCCCCCAATATAGACTTGGTGTGTACCACGTCCGCCGCCGGTGAAACCGATATCGGTCATCAGAGCTTCACCAGGCCCATTGACCACGCAGCCTATGACAGATAGAGTCATTGGTATTGTCATATGCTCCAGACGTTTCTCCAGTTCTTCGACAGTTTTAATGACGTTAAAATTTTGACGTGCACAGCTTGGGCAGGAAATAACGTTCACACCACGATGGCGCAGCCCCAAAGATTTAAGCAGGTCAAACCCGACTTTGATTTCCTCAACTGGGTCAGCAGAGAGTGAGACGCGGATCGTATCCCCTATTCCAGCCCAAAGTAAATTACCCATACCAACGGATGATTTAATGGTTCCGGAGCGCAAACCACCTGCCTCAGTTACACCAATGTGAAGCGGGTAATCACACACATCAGCTAATTGCATATAGGCTGCCACAGCCAAAAAAACATCCGAGGCTTTGCAGGAAATTTTGAAGTTATAGAAATCATGGTCTTCGAGGATTTTAATGTGACGTTGGGCACTTTCGACCATTGCATCAGGGCAAGGCTCTCCATATTTTTCAAGTAAATCCCGCTCTAGAGAGCCTGCATTAACTCCAATCCTGATCGAACAATTATTGTCTTTGGCGGCTTTTATAACGTCACGAATGCGATCTTCGGAACCGATATTGCCCGGATTAATTCGCAGGCATGCCGCCCCGTTTTCAGCAGATTCAATGGCACGCTTATAGTGAAAATGTATATCTGCAACAATGGGAACTGAGCATTCTTTGACAATTTGCTTTAGGGCTGCCGAGGATTCTTCATCGGGGCAGGAGACACGGACGATGTCGGCTCCTGCTCGTTCCATCGCCTGAATCTGTTCGACTGTCGCCTTTACATCTCTGGTGTCAGTATTGGTCATGGACTGCACAGTTATTGGAGAATCACCACCCACAGGAACATTACCCACCCAAATTTTTCGGGATGGTCTGCGGACTATCTGCCGCCACGGGCGGTGGGCTGAGGGGTCATTGTTTGCGCTCATAGTGCTTTACATGGACTTTTTTGATAATTTTTTCAACAAATCTTTCAGGTAGTCCGGATTAAGTGGGAGCGCGCGTATAACTTGCCCTTTGCGACCTAAAACCGGAAGAGCTTCTCCGTCCACCAGAATTTGTAATCCGCCAGCATTCCCCAACGTCATGACAAGATCAGCCTGATCTTCCGGAACCCAATATTCCTCACCCACCGACAGAACACGGGAAAGAACAACTTTTCCTTGCTGGGCGCGAATTTCAAGCCAAACATTATCAACAGCCCGAAGTACAACCGGATGGGGGGGGGCGGCCATTTGTTCTGGGGCTATAGCAGAGTTTCCGGAATCTGTGGATGGTTGTGAATTGGGTTCTTGCAAGGTTTCTGCGATTTCTTCTGGTTTTGCGGCAATCTGAGGACGGGTTAGCAGCGTAACCTGTTCTTTCAAATCTTCAGGGACAGACGGGATAACCTGTTGGGCGGGATCCTTGCCGAAAGACAAGGAATATAAAAGAAGTCCGCAAGACAGCATAGCGACGACAATAATAACAGTTTTGAGCGTTGGCACCGAGTGGTCTTCATCAACCGGCAAAGTTGAAGTTAATGGTTTTGGTTCGACCTTTGTTCCTGATTGTTTCTTCAACAACTGGACAATTTTATTCCCATCCAAGCCAAGAAATTCTGCATAGGTTTTTATAAAACCGATCGCATAGATAAGGCCTGGTAATTTGTTCAATTTACCTTCTTCAATGGCCACAAGATAGTTGATCTGGATTTTTGTTTCTTGTGCGGCAGACTCAATGGAAATATTTGCACGCATACGCGCCCGCTGAAGAATATCTCCGACGCTTAAATCAGTATGGAAATCGTGCAAAAGATCTTGAGAATCTTTGTGGAGATATTCCTTTTGCTGTGAGGGGCCCTGTTCCATCCATTAATGATTATCAGGATGCCTGTTGTTGATCCAGCCCAAAAGCTGTATGCAGCGATCTTACCGCCAGTTCAGTGAATTTTTCGTCAATCAGAACACTAACTTTGATTTCCGACGTTGTAATTGCCTGAATATTAATTTTGTTTTCCGCCAGAGTAGTAAACATGGTTTGAGCCACACCTGTATGCGAACTCATCCCAATACCGATAATCGAAACTTTGGCAATGTCGTTGGCAATCCTGATCTCAGTATTTTTAAGAAAATCAAGTCCTTCCAGAAGCGTTTTGACCTTGCTTGAATCGATTTTAGGAACCGTAAAAGTCATATCAGTAGTTTTTCCGTCTGGTGACACATTTTGGACAATGACATCAACATTTATCCCTGCCCCACCCAGTGGAGCAAAAATTGATGCGGCGACCCCCGGCATATCGGGAACAGAGATCAGAGTGACTTTGGATTCATTTCGAGTATAGGCTATGCCATTCACAATTTGTTTTTCCACAATATCATTTTCTCCTACGATGATTGTTCCCGGAAGATCACTTCCAATTCCGGAGTTAAAGCTTGATAAAACCTGCAATGGAACATTCCATGCCATGGCTAGTTCAACTGAACGGGGATGCAGCACTTTTGCTCCTAGGGCAGCCATTTCCAGCATTTCTTCATACGATACCTTATCCAGCTTTTTGGCAAGAGGGACAAGCCGTGGGTCAGTTGTATAAACGCCGTCCACATCCGTATAGATATCACATCGGTCCGATTTTATGGCTGCCGCCAAAGCAACAGCTGTTGTATCTGACCCACCGCGTCCCAAGGTCGATATACGCCCTGATTTTGAAACACCCTGAAATCCTGCCACTACCGGAGTTACCCCGTTCTGAAGAAGGTCATTAAGTTTTTCCGGGGGTATATCATCAATGCGTGAGCGCCCATGCTGATCATTGCAAATAATTGGCACTTGCCATCCGGTCATAGAGCGAGACTCTAGTCCGAGTTTTTGTAAAGCCAGTGCCATTAGGCCGCAGGTGATTTGCTCCCCACTAGCAACAACGGCATCATATTCTTTTGCGTCGCACCCCGGATCAATTTGTTGGCAGTAATCGACAAGCTGGTTGGTTACACCAGCCATAGCAGAGACAACAACGACGACTTGATTTCCTCGCTTTGTTTCAGACAGAACTTTATTGGCAGCATTTTCTATCCTTGCCGGATCAGCGACAGAGGTTCCCCCGAACTTTACAACGATACGCGCCATTCAATATGCTTTCCTGCTTATTTTAGTACCTGCATTAAAGCAAGCAAGTTGGAAATATATAGCCTTTCCACAAAAATTTCTATATTGTACGGACATGAAATCTGCCAAAGTATCACTTAAACTTGTATCGACTGTCGATCCTGATGAGATTGCCCATTTTTCCTCACATTCCTCGGATTGGTGGGATAGATATGGCACATATGCCCCACTACACAAAATGGGGGCTGCAAGGATGAGTTATATTAAGGATGCCTTGGGTGGTGATTTAACTGGTAAATCAGTTTTGGATATTGGTTGTGGAGGTGGATTGATATGCGAGCCTATGGCACGTCTTGGCGCGAAAGTAACAGGCGTTGATGCTGATCAAACCGCAATCAAAGTTGCAATAGGACATGCCAAGGCGCAAGAACTTAATATCTCGTATTTTTGCGGTGCAGCAGAAACTCTGGTTGAAGAGCGGAAAAAATTCGATGCCATTACAGCCCTTGAGATTCTCGAACATGTTTCGTCTCCTCTGGCCTTTGTTGATCTATGTTCCCAACTCCTGAAACCAGAGGGAAAGGTTATTTTTTCAACACTTAACCGCACCTGGAAGTCATATGGATTGGGCATTTTTCTTGCTGAACGTGTTTTAAGCTGGGCTCCTCCCAATACCCACCAGTGGAATAAATTCATTCGTCCCTCAGAGCTTTCCAGAATGGTGGAAGCTTCTGGAATGAACGTAGAATCCGCATGTGGACTGATTTACCGCCCCCTTCAAGGAGAGTTTGCATTGCATCCGCATGATCTGGATATCAATTATTTCATGGTAGCCACTTTGTCCAAATAGGGTTACATTCTGGCATGACACCTATCATCCTGATTCTTACTGTTCTAACTTTATTTGCTGTTGTCGGCGTCTTATTGCTTGGCCTTGTTACTTTGTTGAAAGGTGGGGAGCTGAGCAAAAAATATGGCAATAAACTGATGCGTTTACGCGTTATTTTACAGGCTGTTTGCTTGGCGCTGCTGGCTTCCTTGTGGATATTGACCCAATAAAAATCCAGAAAATATAAGAGAATGAATATGAAAGTACTTATACCTGTTAAGCGCGTTGTTGATTATAATGTCAAAATCCGGATCAAATCTGACAAATCAGGAATCGAACTAAATAACGTCAAAATGTCGATGAATCCATTTGACGAGATTGCCGTTGAAGAAGCCGTGCGTCTGAAAGAAAAAGGAATCGTGTCAGAAATTGTTGTAGTGTCTATTGGTCCCGACAAAGCTCAAGACGTTATTCGTACAGCAATGGCCGTTGGGGCTGACCGTGGCATTCTTGTAAAAACAGATGTGCCGACCGATCTTGGTGGGGTAGAACCTTTGGCGGTTGCAAAAACTCTCAAGGCAATAATTGACAAAGAGCAGCCAGGTCTTGTGATCATGGGAAAACAATCTATTGATGATGACAGTAACCAGACAGGCCAAATGCTTGCCGCCATAATGGGATGGCCACAGGCAACTTTTGCATCTGAGATTATTATAGATTCAGAAATCTCAGCTCATGTAACGCGTGAGATTGATGGGGGCCTCGAAACTTTGCAGATTTCTTTGCCAGCTGTCATGACAGTCGATTTGAGATTGAATGAACCGAGATATGCAGCTCTTCCCAACATTATGAAGGCAAAGCAAAAGCCGATGGAAACACTTTCTGCAGAAGATCTGGGGGTGGACTATTCCCCGCGTTTGAAGTTGGTATCTTTGGAAGAGCCCCCTGTTCGTAGTGCCGGAATCAAAGTCGAGTCGGTTGATGCCTTGATCGACAAATTGAAAAACGAAGCAAAAGTTATCTAACTAAAGATCAAGAGGACTTCATATCATGGCTATTCTGGTTATTTCCGAGCATTCAGCTGATCAGATTAAATCGTCAACGTTAAACTGCGTGACGGCGGCACTTAAATTGTCAGGTGACGTCGATTTGCTGGTGGCAGGGAGTTTTCTATCAGGGATAGCTCAACAGGCGTCCCAAATTTCAGGCGTATCCAAGGTTATTGCGCTTGATTCCCCTTCCCTGATCCATCAATTGCCGGAAGTGTTAGCCCCCCTCATTGCTTCGCTGGCTAAAAATTATACGCATGTTCTTGCTCCTGCCACAAATTTTGGAAAAAATCTTTTGCCACGCGTTGCAGGGCTCCTTGATGTCCAACAAATTTCCGATGTAATCGAGATTGTATCCGAGGATACCTTTAAACGTCCTGTTTACGCTGGGAATGCTATTGCAATCGTTACCAGTAGTGATGCAATTAAGTTGATGACCATTCGTGCCACTTCCTTTGATCCGGCACAAGTTTCAGGAGGACCAGCCCCCATTGAACAAGGGGATCACTCCCCTGCTCAGGAGTTTACGGGAACCAAATTTATCAAAGAAGAACTGACCAAATCCGAACGCCCTGAGTTGCCAGCAGCAAAGATCGTTGTATCCGGTGGGCGGGGAGTTGGATCGGGCGAGAATTTTTCTATTATCTATGGATTGGCAGATAAATTGGGGGCTGCAGTTGGCGCCTCTCGCGCAGCCGTTGATGCAGGATATGTGTCAAATGATTATCAGGTTGGGCAAACGGGGAAAATTGTTGCTCCCCAGCTTTATATTGCCGTTGGAATTTCCGGTGCAATCCAGCATCTGGCAGGGATGAAAGATTCCAAAGTTATCGTTGCAATTAACAAAGACCCTGACGCCCCTATTTTTCAGGTGGCGGATTATGGTCTGGTTGCGGATCTGTTTGAGGCCGTTCCTGAACTGACAGAAAAACTTTAATACCCTTCCTCTTTGAGAGAGGAAAGTGAAAAAGCCCTTCCGGTTTGTTTCTTATCGAGGATTGCATCGTCTGTAAGTGCATCTTCAAGGATAGCGCCTTCCAAATTTGCTCCGGTAAAATCACACTCCCGCAGGTCGGCCCCTGTTAAATTGGCATAAGACATATCAGCATGGCACAATGTTGAACCTTTCAATTTTGCTTCAGTCAGGTCGGCATATCGGAATTCGGCCCAGTTCAAGTCGCATGGTGCCATGCGCTGGTTATTTCCTTTAGAGAAGAGTAGTGCTGTGAAATTGGAGCGCGCCATACGGGCATGCGAGAACTTGGCGCGTTGTAAACTCGACCCACGAAAATCGGCTTCTTCCAGATCACAACGACGAAAATCTGATTCATCAAGTATTGCACTTTGTAATTCAACACGAAAAAGATTCATGGCAAAAAATTTGGCGCGCTTTGCCTTGAGTGCCGTTAACTTCTCCATTTTCAGGGTTCCTATTTCGCGCAAATCATAATCTGACAGGTCAAGTTGACGTCCTTCAACTCCAGAGCTGGATAACCAGAGCTGATGTTCCTCTATTAATTTGACAAGTGGAATTTGGAGGTCTGCTACGGAAGGCCCTACGTTCTTATCTGTAATTGCGTGGGACATATCGAATTCATCTTTGACTTTTTCAATATTTGCCCCCGTCAGAATAGCATTGTTCAAATCCGCCCCTGCCAGTTGGACACCATTCAAATCTGCGCCTGTCAAGTCGGCCCCCATCAATTTGGCTCCGCGCAAGTCAGCTTGCTGAACATTGATACGTGACATAATGGCATCCGAGAAATCCGCATTATTGGCCATAGTCCCGACAAGACGGGCTCCCGAGAGATTGGCTCCACGGAAATTTACAGCTTGTGGCTTGGTGTAAACGCCATCCTGAGAGATAGCCCCCCCGCGCAGATCGGCCTGTTCAAGATCTGCCCCTATCAGATTTGCACTTTCGATTCTTGTCCCGCGCAGATCGGCGCGAACAAAACTGGTATTATTCAGATTGGAGAAGCTCAAGTCACAAGCGTAAAGGGTGGATTCCTGAAAATTTGTTCCTCCAAGATCCATTCGACGCATAATGCATCCAGAAAAGTCTGCCTGTTTGAGATTTTTATTCTTAAGATCAAGCCCCGTGAGGTCAATATGCTTCAGAGTAGCTCGACGCCCGCCTATGCGACCTTCCAGAAAACGTTGATGCAAGTTAACCAATGCATCCAGTTGGTTTTGGCTAAATTTTTCTGTTGATTCGGTCGTTGCCGCGTCATTCATTAGAAAATATCCATTTCGAGTATCTGTTTAACATGACGCAAAAAAGTTAAGTTTTCTTAACTTTTTCAAGAGATTTCAATTTTATTCAGATTTTATCGTTGGTTGCTCCAGCAGATCTAGAAATTTCTGTATATAAGCATCATTCCATTTACCATCCCCTTCCAGCCTGTACATTACTTGTCCATCTGGATTCACGATGATCGAGGTTGGAAAAGTTTTTACATCCAGCCAACGTTTAATGTAGGTACGGTTATCATAGAAACTGTTTTCAAAAGGCAGCCCTATATCTTTATAAATTTTTTCTACATCAGCAAAACCATTCCGGTTCTCCGCGACAAAGATAATGTGAACATCAGGACGGTTTTTTTGCAATAAGGTCAGGCTGGGCAGTTCCACCATACAGACACCGCACCAAGGTGCCCAAAAGTTAATAATAGTCAATTTGTGCTTATCCTGAATCAAAAAGGCAGGATCTCTGTTCATTGTTTCAACTTCCAGATTACGGATCAGCTGATCTCCATCATATTTTTTGACTTTGAAAAAGTCCTCATCAAGCTGTTTTTGGATATCTTGTGGGATATCAAGATGAATATGGTGAAGGGCAGGTTTTTCTTTGGCGATTGGCCCCGAGGATGCCATTGCGGCTTTGTGTGCCCATATGGTGGCCGCAAAAGCAATAAGGAAAATATATGCTGCTATTTTTATTGTTAGCGAGGATAAGAAGATGTCTCTTGGATTGAAGACGTAAAGCATCTTTTTATAACCTTTATTCTGTGCTATTCCTTGAAACATGAGCAGTTTCCTATTCGATTTAGGCGCTTGGCGCTTTCTGGTTACATTTTGCCTTCTGGCGAGTTCTTGCCTGATCCTTTCAGGCTGTGGTATCAAGCCAGGAGAGCTGTCTCCTCCGTCTCAGTCCAACAGTGACGATGAGAAACAGGATCAATTTCCTGCCGTTTATCCGTCTTCTCCGTGATTCTCCTCAGGTAAAGGGAGGCTTGTGAATCTGATTGTAAGCTTTCGTGCTGCGTCAGGGACATCTGTTCCCAGATCAATTTGAAAGTCTATCCGGTCTTCGCTCCCAATTGTGGGCTGCCCAAGATCTAAATCACGATTATATATTTCATGAGAGTCCTTATCAAGCAGCACGACAGAAATTATAGGTACTGGTACCTCTTGTTTGGATAGATTCAGCAGCATGCCAGAGAGTTTCGTCGTCCCCTCACCCTTTGAAATTTCAAGGCGGTCAAAAGCCAAATTCTCCTCTGGATTGGGAGTAGAGGCAACTTCTTCAGCTTTCTTTAAGCCGAGGGCTTCAAATATAGGCTCTGTTTGTGGAAAATTATGCGAAATTTTATTATGGGTCAGTAAAATCGCACTCAATAATACGGAAAAGGCAATGGCAGCTGCCGCTATACCGCCAAATGTCTTTTTATCAAGGTGTAATCGGGACTTAAAATTAATGGCCTTTCTATCCAGCCAAAATTTTAGGCGCGAACGATAACCCGATATAAACTCCTTGAGTCTTGTAAACAGTCCGGTTTGTTCCTCTTCCTTAATATTTGAAGTCAGGTGATCTTCAAAACCAATTTCATCAATTTCGACGGACTGAATACGTGAAATGAGCTCGTCTAGAGAGTCTTTTTCTGATTTTTGTACCCATTCGTGCTTGCATTTGGCACAACGCACAGCCCGCCCTTGCTCGCCAATTGTTTCGGCGGACACCATATATTGTGCAGAACAAGCGGGACAGGTTAAAATCATGCCTTCAATCCGTAAGGAGTCTCATGTATTTATAATATGTTGCTGAGTCGCTTTGAGCAAGCAAGGTTTGTGGTTCTGATGATTAAATTTGAGCATGTTGGGTTGCGTTATGGAATCGGCCCCGAGGTTTTGAGTGATGTATCCTTTACACTCTCGCCGGGATCGTTCCATTTTTTGTGTGGGCCAAGCGGGGCAGGTAAAACTTCGCTGATGTCCTTGCTTTATCTTGGACGTCGTCCGACCAGAGGGTCTATCCATGCTTTTGATAAAAACACCAATGTGCTTGATCGCTCTGAGCTAGCAAAATTACGACAGAATATTGGTGTAATTTTTCAGGATTTTCGTCTTTTGCCTCATATGTCTGCGTTCGAGAATGTTGCTCTGCCCTTACGTATCGGTGGACTAAATGAGAAGAAAATAAAATCCCATGTCGAAGAATTGCTGGACTGGGTGGGTTTGGGAGATTGTATGCATCGTCTCCCACCTACTATGTCGGGAGGGCAGCAACAAAGAATTGCCATTGCGCGCGCCGTAATTGCTAATCCGAAATTACTTCTAGCTGATGAGCCCACCGGAAACCTTGATGACGAGATCGGCATGAAACTTATGGGCCTGTTTGAACAGCTCAACAAGATGGGAACAACCATTGTTATTGCCACACACAGTTTGCAGATTCTCGAGAGATTGCCCCATCCACGTCTTATTCTAGAGGCTGGAAATCTTCATGTATTTGACCCGAAGGTAGCAATCTCGGATTCTCCCCCTATCCCCTCGCCTCAGACTTATGTAGAAGGAGGATTGGATGTCTAGAATTTTTGCCCTGTCTTCCAGAAAAAATGTCGGATATGACGTGCCTCTGCATTTGAAGCTTGGTACAGAGTTTCTGGTCTTGCTGATAACACTAATGTCTTTTTTGTCGATATTGGCTTTGATAGGTGTCGTTAGTCTGGGGCATATGACCAAATCGTGGACGTCAGGACTTGAAAATTCCATCACAATTGAGATTCCCGCCGCAAATATCTCTGAAGACAACATCAAATCCTTGCTAGAAGGATTGCGTAAAATTGATGGAGTCCAGCAGGCTCAGCGTCTTAGTCAAAAAGATATGCAGGATATGCTTTCTCCGTGGCTGGGCGATGTGTCAGGACTATGGGATGATTTGCCTGTTCCTGCTTTGATTACTGTGAATATCCGTGAACGCAGCACTTTAATTACCAGTGAAATCACTGCGACCACGCGTCGGTTATTGCCGGACGCCAATGTTGATGCCCATGAAGAATGGCTTCATGACTTATTAAAGCTGGCCAATGGATTAAGATTGCTGTCTCTTTCCGTATTTTGTTTGATTATGTTGGTCACTGCAGCGGTCGTTGGAGGGGCTGTGCGTTCAAGAATGGCAATTCATCACCGTGAATTGGAATTGTTGCATATTATGGGGGCCTCAGACTCCTATATTACCCACCAATTTGTGAGATATATATTCGTTCAATCCTTGAAAGGTGTTTGCATCGGGATCCTTCTGGGATTTGCTACAATCGGCACGTTTGGGCTCTTGTCCCATAAAAACCCGGGAACTTTGCCCGATATATCCCTCTCCGGTTCTGAATGGGGGCTTTTTGTAGTTGTTCCTCTTCTTTTATCCCTGATTGGGGTGTGGGCCGCACGCATTACAGCCTTGCGTGTCCTGCGTGAAATGCCGTAGTCTGCCTGCTATGTTAAAAACTTTCAGATATATGATATGGACACTGTTGGTCACGGTGGGGGTTCCCCTGTTGTGCTGGACATGTGGTTTTTTGATCTATTGCGCCTCTATCAATTATATTCCGACATCCCCACCTACCCCCGAATTGGACGCCGCAATCGTCCTGACTGGGGGCAGCAATCGAGTCAGTCAAGGGTTTGAACTTTTGGCCGAGCATAAAGTCAAATATCTGCTCATCAGTGGTGTTCATTCTGGCGTCACTTTGAGTGATCTTTTGAAGCTGTGGAACGGTGATATGACCCAGATTGATCAGAAGGCTGTTACATTGGGGCGCGAAGCTGGGAACACGATCGGTAACGCTGTCGAGGCCTCAGACTGGATCAAGAAAAACAATATCGAAGAGGTTTATATTATTACATCCAATTATCATATGCCGCGCTCTTTATTAGAGTTTCGTCACGAGTTGCCCCAAACCCACCTTGTTCCCTATGCTGTTCAACCAGAAGATTTTCTATGGACACAACCATTGTACTGGAAAACAGCATTTCTGGAGTTTCATAAGCTGGTTATCAGTCTATACCGCGTTTTGATCCATCCCAATGCAAAACAACCTATCCCTCCCTCTCTTATTCTGAAGAAATAATTATGATCCTTTTCCTCCGTCAAATTCTTTTCAATATCCTCTTTTATGGCTGGACTGCTGTGTGTTGTGTTTTACTCACTCCTCTGACACTGCTCCCTAGAAAGCAATTCGTTATTTATCTGACCATGTACTTCAAATCGGTTCATCTGCTGGAAAAGTATATTTTGGGTTTGGATTTTGTCGTGCGGGGCACTGAAAATATTCCAAAGGAAGGGGCCTTTCTGGTTGGTGCAAAGCATTATTCGGCCTATGAAACGATGAAAATGCATGTCCTGTTTTATGATCCAGCAATAATAATGAAGCGCGAACTAAAATTTATTCCGCTATGGGGATTGCTTGCCAGTAAAGCAGAGATGATTTTTATCGATAGGGGTTCTCGTGATGTCGCCTTGAAGTCGATCATTAGAGGAGCAAAACGAATTAAGGATCAAGGGCGTCCTTTAATGATTTTTCCGCAAGGAACTCGTGTTTCCATTGATGATACTCCCGAAACAAGACCCTATAAAGGGGGGATCATCCGCATGTACGAAGCCACGGGCCTCCCCATCGTTCCCTTAGCCATGAATAGTGGTTTATTCTGGAAGAAGAAAGCATTTTTTAAATATCCTGGCACAGTTGTCTTTGAATTCCTTCCACCCATTCCTCCCGGCCTTGATGGTACAGAAGCCATGAACATAATGAGAGACAGAATTGAAGCCACATCCACCAGATTGGTTAAGGAAGAACTGGAGGCGCGCCAATGCAA
>MNUG01000036.1 GCA_001871905.1 Alphaproteobacteria bacterium CG1_02_46_17
TTGAGGGTATGGAGGTAAAAAAGACATCACGCAGAGAGCGCCGAGTTTTCACAGAGGACGCAGAGATTATGGGGAAACCATAAAACTTTTGTCATCACCCGATTTATTCGGGGTATCCATAGCTTTCAAATGGAT
This sequence comes from Alphaproteobacteria bacterium CG1_02_46_17, assembly GCA_001871905.1. Taxonomy (GTDB): domain Bacteria; phylum Pseudomonadota; class Alphaproteobacteria; order Micavibrionales; family Micavibrionaceae; genus UBA1573. Next base: position 136 of record MNUG01000036.1, read on the forward strand.
CACCCGAACAAGTCGGGTGATGACGGTATGTCTGGATCGCCACGCGTCTTTCAGCCGCTCGCGATGACGGAAAGGAACCACAAAATCTCTCGCGGACTCTGTGCTTTCTCTCTACCTCTATTGCTTTTCTTTTGATTTTTCTGCCAGTGCCGCTTGCAGCTTTATAAACATGTCATAGGACTGATCAGCAAGTTGTTGTGCGGCTTGTGACTTGATAGCGTTTGCAAATCTTTCTCTGTCGGCGCTATCACTTCCCCAGCCCCACGAAGAACTCAACCGACTTTGCTTGTCCACAATCGTATGCATCGTTCCGTATGGATAACCCTGTATTACATCAATCAGGATGGCATTACCCAAACCTTCAACTTCCGCCGATTTGGAGGGAAGGATATAGCCCCCGATGATAGACATGTTGGCAACAGCCAGAATATTAGTGCTGCGGTTTTCCTTACTCATCACTTCATAGATCAGAACTGCATCCAAATGTTGGCGCGCGGCAGCAAGGCGGATATTATCGATAACGCTTTGCACCCTGTAGCCATAGCCGCGGTCATTAACATAGCCCTGCACCATTTTTGCAACCAGCGGATTAATTGCAATGAACTCCCCGAAACTGCTTCCCAGTTTATTCTGCATTTCTTTCCAAGCGTTGGCATCGTCTTGTGTGAGGTTTGTCAGACTCCCCCCATCAATTCTGGCCAGCCCAATGCGCGCAGGAAATTTTAAAACAGGCTCAACAGCCGCCACTTCACGCACAATCTGGTCTATGCTTTTAACTTCTACAGTATTCTTACCGTCAGGAGATGTTACTTGCCGTGAAGGGGCCATAGGCACATTTTCGTATTGAGATAGATAGTCGCTTCCAGAAGTTGTTTGGATATCTGTGCTACACGCCGTTAGCATAAGCGCAGAGGTCAAAATTAATGTTAAATATTTTGGCATATTTTCCTCACATCCAATATAAAATTATGTCTATTGTAATTTTATACAGCTCTGCAACCACAAAGGCAAATAAAAAAACCCAAAATTGTGTCGGGCCTAATCCTAAAAAAACCTCATGCAGAGAACATAGAGTTCCAGATTTTGTCATGCCCCAATTTATTCGGGGGATGACGGTATGGGTGGGAATGAAACTTCGTAACTTCGTTTCTTCGTGTTTTTCTGAAGTGTATGAAAGTCGTTCACGCAAAGAACGCGAAGAAGACGCTATGGGCGCAGAGAAAAAATAGTTCGTCATTGCGAGTTAGAGTGATGCAATCCAGTTCTTTTCTGGATCCCGTTCGTGCGGGCGCCCCTTCGGGACGCGCCAACGGGATGACGAGTGGGAAAAGCCGGATCCCCGCATAAAGCGGGGATGACAGCGAGAGTATTATTTTTCTATTCTTCTATGTTTTCGTCTGCGGGGTTATCTTCCGGTGTGGGGGTTGTGACGCCGCCACCTTCGTTTTCTTCCGCTGCGATGGCTTCGATGATCGCTTCGTCTTCGACAACATCTTCGTCGTCTTGTTTGAGCCACGCAACAGAGACCACATGTTCGTCGTCCCGAACGCGGAAGAGTGTGACGCCTTGCGCCGCACGACCTGTGAAGCGGATCCCGTCCACCGGCATCCGGATCATCTGGCCCTGATCGGTTACCAGCATAATCTGGTGTTCGTCAGTGACGACGAAGGTTCCCGCAACTTCCCCGCCATTCTTTTCGGTCAGTGTAATATTGGTGATGCCCTGCCCGCCACGACCAGAGACACGGTATTCGTACGCAGAGGTGCGTTTACCGTAGCCGCCCGTTGTTGCAGTCAGCAGGAATTGTTCGCGGTCTTGCAGTTCCTTGAAGCGGTCTTCGGTGAGGTTTGCATCTGCACCTTCTTCAAATTCGACACCTTCTTCGTCGGCACCACGCAAAGCGGAGGCAGCCTTCAGATAGGCATTGCGGTCTTCCGGTGTCGCGTTCACATGCTTAAGGATCGACATCGAGATGACTTCATCTTTGTCTTTGAGCTTGATCCCACGCACCCCTGTTGACGTCCGTCCGGAGAACACCCGCAGATCGGAAACTTCGAAGCGGATCGCACGACCCAGACGGGTTGCCAGCACCACATCTTCATCGTCACGACAGATTTTGACATCAATCAGTTTTTCATTGCTTTCGAGTTTCATTGCAATCAACCCGTTGGAGCGGATATTGCGGAAGTCGGACAATTTATTCCGTCTGACCGACCCGCCATTGGTTGCAAAGAGAATATCGAGTTCCGCCCACAAATCTTCATTTTCCGGCAGACGCAAGATCACAGAGATGTTTTCGTCCTTATCAAGCGGCAGCAGATTGACGAACGCCTTCCCGCGTGCCTGAGGATTCCCCAATGGCAGTTGATAGACTTTCATCCGGTGGACAATCCCTTTTGAAGTAAAGAACAGGATTGGCGTGTGGGTCGAGGCCACAAAGAGGTCGGAGACGAAATCTTCGTCTTTCATATCAATGGCAGAGCGTCCCTTGCCGCCGCGTTTCTGGGCGCGGTAAGTGACAAGCGGAGTCCGTTTCACATAGCCGGTATGGGTAATGGTCACCACCATATCTTCGCGCTGGATCAAATCTTCGACATCGGTTTCAAAACCTGAATCAATGATTTCTGTCCGGCGTGGCGTAGCGTATTTGGTTTTGACTTCGACCAATTCGTTCCGCATCAAGTCATAGAGTTTTTCTTTTGATCCCAGAATGGACAGCAATTCGGCAATTTCATTGGTAATGGTACGCAGTTCATCGCCAATTTTATCGCGTTCAAGACCAGTCAAACGGTGCAAGCGCAAATCAAGGATCGCCTTGACCTGAACTTCGGACATCTGGTAGGTGCCATTGTCATCCACGAAATATTCAGGATCATCAATCAGGGCGATGAGCGGAGCAACATCCCCCACAGGCCAGCGTTTGGCGAGCAATTGTTCACGGGCAATCGCAGGGTCTTTGGCATTACGGATCAGGGCAATCACTTCGTCGATATTGGCAACAGCCACAGCCAGACCAGCCAACACATGGGCGCGGTCGCGGGCTTTGTTCAATTCGAAAATTGTCCGGCGCGTAATGACTTCTTCACGGAACTTAACGAAGGCCGAAATAATCTGGCGCAGCAACAAAGTTTGCGGGCGTCCATGATGAAGCGCCAACATATTGCAGGCAAAAGAAGATTGCAGCGATGTGAATTTGAACAACTGGTTCAAGACCACATCAGCATTGGCATCACGTTTCAATTCAACAACAACGCGCACGCCGTCACGGTCGGATTCATCACGAATTTCTGCGATGCCTTCAACGATTTTTTCACGAGCGACTTCGCCCAGACGTTCCAGCAACTGGCCTTTATTGACCTGATACGGGATTTCATGGACGATAATGGCTTCGCGTTTGTCCCGAATGGTTTCAATCGAGGTTTTCGAGCGCACCGGCATCGAACCGCGTCCCGTCGTATAGGCCGAGTACGCCCCCGCACGACCCAGAATTTGACCACCGGTCGGAAAGTCCGGCCCCGGAATAAAGCTCATCAATTCTTCGTTGGTGATATCGGGGTTCTCCATACATGCCAGACATCCGTCAATGACTTCGCCCAGATTATGTGGAGGAATATTGGTGGCCATCCCCACCGCGATCCCGCCCGCACCATTCACCAGCAGGTTCGGTACACGGGTTGGCAACACAACAGGTTCGGAAAAAGATTCGTCATAGTTGGGACGAAAATCGACTGTGTCTTTATCAATATCCTGCAACAAGGCATCGGCAGCCTTTGACAAACGCGCTTCGGTATAACGCATCGCCGCAGCCGGATCACCATCCATCGACCCGAAGTTACCTTGTCCGTCGATCAATGGCAGACGCAGCGAGAAATCCTGTGCCATCCGCACCAAGGATTCGTAAATCGCCGAGTCCCCATGCGGGTGGTATTTACCCATGACATCCCCGACAATACGCGCGGATTTTTTATAGGATTTATCAGAATGATATCCGCCTTCTTGCATCGCGTATAGAATACGACGGTGAACCGGTTTCAACCCATCCCGTACATCAGGCAACGCCCGCGAGACAATGACACTCATCGCGTAATCGAGGTAGGATTTCTTCATCTCTTCCGAGAGGGAAATCTGGGGAAACTTCGGGGTAGCTGCGGTATTATCCGACATGGAAAAACTCACTTCATTTTTATCGAGAAATATAGTGTTTTTTCTATCAAAAACAGGGTCTTTCAGCAAGCTGAAAGACCCTGTTTTTTGGGATTATACGCCCTATTTCTGCTATTTGCCCAACATATCGATATTTGGCAGCGAACGGGGCAGCTGATTGGTGTTTTCAAACTTGGAGGCCATCAAGGCCTTATCAATCTGTTCCTGAATTTTTGGCCCGAATTGAGCGCCATAACGGGCCGATTTTGCCTCAGCCGCGCGCCCCTCTTTTGAGCCAAAATAAGCCAGCATGGCTTTGAATTCCGGTACTGTGTAAGTATCTGCCGAGATTTTGATCGATTCGTCTTCCAGCTTGTCAAAATCCACATTCAGTTCGATGTATTTCTTGAAGTCTTCCCGTTCAGTGAACGGTAAAGATTGCGCAATATTATCAATATCCTGCAAGATATGTTCCTTAACCCGCCGAACATCGTGCAACTCACGGGAAAGCGCCAGACGTTCTTTATACTCATCGGCAGGCACCTCAGCCGTCACAGACTCTTCGGCAAAGGAAGGATGTGATATCAGAACTCCACCAAAGGCCATACCCATACAGAGCGATAAGGTCAGCAAGCCGTATTTTGTCATTCTGGTCATCACACCACTCTCTTTCAGTTTTTAAGTCTTCAGGATCAGAACGGGATATCATCCGCCAGTTCATCAACCGGTGAGGCCGCAGCAGAACCACCATAGGACGGGCCAGACGAATAGCTGCCGCCGGAGGATGCAGATTCACCGTAACTGTCATTGGAAGCGGAGCTGCTTCCCTTGGAGTCCAGCATGGTCAATTCACCACGATACGGGCGCAACACCACTTCGGTGGTGTATTGGTCGCGACCGTCTTTGTCTGTCCATTTGCGGGTTTCCAGTTGGCCTTCGATAAATACTTTCGAGCCTTTGTGCAGGTAATTGCGGGTTACATTCACCAATGCCGAATTGAAAATGACGACCTTGTGCCATTGGGTGCGTTCTTTGCGCTCGCCAGAGGCTTTATCTTTCCAGCTTTCGGATGTGGCCACCGAAAAACTTGCAACCTCATCTCCGCTTGTCATGTTGCGAATTTCCGGTTCATTCCCCAAATTTCCAATCAACATTACTTTATTCAAACTTCCAGCCATGACTTTTCGCCTCTTTCACTCAATTCACTAAATTTTTCGGATGGGCCACTATACCGATCCGAAAGGCTTTGTCTAACCCATTGAAGGGGGAGAACCGATTTTTCCCATGGTAATTGAAGGATGGATATCCCCTTCTCCTAAATATGAAAAACAAACCTCGCGCAGCCAATCCAGCTCTTCAGAGAGAAGATAAGGCGAAAGTGTTTCAAAAACATGGGTGTGGTAGGATCTTAGCCAGTCTTTTTCCGGAGGTTCGATCAGCTTCCAATCCACGCCCCGCAAATCAAACGGCACAAGCGTGATGGTTTCCCAGTATAGTTTCCCGTCATCCCGTTCCTGACACAGCATCAGGTTTTCGTGCCTGATCCCATAATGATCCTTGAGGTAATAGCCGGGTTCGTTCGAGAGTACCATGCCGGGCTTAAAGGTCAGCCCCTTGCTGCCCGGAGAGATGTAGGTGGTTTCTTCATGAACCGCGAGATAACATCCGACCCCGTGTCCTGTTCCGTGGCTATAATTTTTTCCATTTTCAATCAGAGGCGCGCGCGCCAATTCATCAAGGGACGCCCCGTCGAATGTGTCGTCCATTACGGCAGAGGCCACCGCGATATGGCCTTTCAAAACACGCGTAAACGAATCTTTTGTATCTTCGTTTATATCCCCGATCACAATCGTGCGCGTAATATCGGTGGTGCCATATTCGTATTGGCCACCGCTATCGACCAGATAAAGATTATCCCCTGTGATTTGTTGATTGCTTTGCGCCGTCACATGGTAATGAACATCCGCACCGTTAGCCGCCCAACCGCTGATGGTATTAAAGCTTGGCCCCAGATAGCTGGCGTGACCCTTGCGGAACTCTTTGAGTTTATCCGCCAGATCCATTTCAGTTAGAATATTTTTTGAAAAATCCTGACAATCGAGCCAATGTAAAAATTTGGTGACTGCTATTCCATCCCGAATATGCGCTTGTTTGATGGCCTGTTGTTCGGCCTTTGTTTTCAAAGATTTGGGTAGAACGCAAGGGTCTTTGCCATCTAGCGTTTCAATTCCCGCCTTTTTCAAAATGGTTTCTGCCACCAGAGAGGAGCGTTGCGGATCAACTTGTACTGCGCCTTTTAGAGCAGTCAAATCTTTTTCAAAATTTTCAGGGCCATGAAGCCTCACCTCGTCCCCCAACGCCGCAGGCACATGGGACGGGACTTTGCGTCGATCAACATACCAATCAACCGAGCCATCATCATGTAAAACGAGATTGGATAAGACCAACGGGTTATAGGCGATATCACTGCCCCTGACATTCAACAGCCAGCAAATGGAATCTGCCTGAGTTATCACCACGGATGAAATTTTTTCCTGTTTCAAATCCGCTGCCAATTTATGGCGTTTTTCGTGAGAAGTTGACCCTGCAATCACATCCGGAAATAAATCAACCCGTCCCAAAGGGGAAGCCGGACGATCTGCCCATATCAAATCCAGAGGGTTTTGATCGACAGAAACCAGTTTAATATTTTTCTTTGTGGATTCTTCTGCATATTTTGCGATTTGTGACCGTGTAAACAAACGCGGATCATATCCAATCACAGAACCTGATGCAGCGTTCCCCGCAATCCAGTTTCCGATGGGGTTTTTATCTGATGAGTCGGCCACGACAATTTGATAGCTGTCCGGATCAACCTGTTTTCCAATCTGGACATGATAGATTCCGTTGGTTATCGCCACGGCTGTGTCTTGAAGAATAACGGCAGAACCTGATGATCCGGTAAAACCGGTGAGCCATGCCAGCCGTTCGGCATTGGGGGGAAGATATTCACTTTGAAATTCATCCGCATGCGGGACGATAAAGCCATCAAGATTTTGGTTTTTTAGTTCTGCCCGCAAGGCAGAGAGTTTTTCGGCTGGCGTTGATAACATGTTATTTATTCCCTGTTTGGAAAAGCCTTGTTTGATTACAATAACAAATCTAGAATGTTTCGATTGAAAACTCAATGCATGAGAGCCGATTTCCTATGATTTCCATTAAAAACATCCTCACTCTTCAAGATGTTCTGTTCCCTGTCACCAAACCTTGGAAAACAGAGCATATTGATGTCGGAGATGGCCATTCCCTGTATGTCCAGCAATTTGGCAACCGCAACGGCGTTCCTGTCCTGATTGTCCATGGCGGCCCGGGCGGCGGAATAAAAGCCGAGTCAGGAAGTGTCCGGCAACATGACCCGTCATATTTCCGGATTATTGCCGTTGACCAGCGCGGGTGCGGTGCGTCAATTCCGCATGTGGCAGATGACCGGAAAAAAGCCTTTTACAAAAACACGCCGGACAAGCTGGTGTCCGATTTCGAAATGATCCGTCAAGCGCTGGATCTTCGCCATTGGCATGTGTGCGGTTATTCATGGGGCAGTTGTTTATCGGTTTATTATGCATCGTTTTACCCACAGTCCATCCGTTCTTTGACTGTTGGTGGAATCTGGATGCACACACCGCAAGAAATTGATTGGTACATTAATCGCATGGGATTGTTTTTTCCGGAAGCGGAAGCCGAGCTGTTAAAAACACTCCCCCGTTCGACAAAGCGATTTGATCGATTGGAAAAGCTGTATAAAGCTATCATGGGCAAAGATCAAAAGATCGCGTTACAAGTTGCCGAGGCCCAAGGACAGTTTGAAAATGTTGCCGTCCATTTCATTTCCGACACCGAACAAAAAGCCGAACAACAAACAGAACAGAGGAAGAAAAAGAAGAAAAGTTCAGCCGAGAAACGTCACGAAAAACTTGATACAATCGCGCGTGGAGCTTTGGAAATTTACTTTATGAGGAAATACCCCTTGCCCACAGAATGGTATAAATCAAAAGACACCAAGCGGGCCCTGAAACAAATCAAGGATTTCGTTATCATACAGGGACGGTATGATATTGTCTGTCCCCCCACCATGGCGTATGAACTGCACAACGCCCACCCACACAGCAAATGCACATTCGTCCATTATGCCGGACACCGCGCCACACCGGAATTTATGCAGACCATGATCAAGGCCCACGAAAGATTGAAGAGAGTTAAGTCTGAGTGATCATCCGGATATAATTTATTCTTTATTTTTATCTATGGATTTTTTCAGGAACGGGATGACAACCATTATCTCTATGGCTGATATGACGATGAAGGCTCCGCCGACTATCTGTCTGATCTGTTCATTCAAGCCCATTATTGTGGCCAGATTTTCCCAGTTTGTCAGGATCGCCACGCCAAACAGCCCCCCCAATACCGAGACGATATGAATAAGCAGGACGATTTGTCGTTTCTGTTGTTGCTGTCTGACTTGCTGATCTTTCATATTTTCCACCTTTTGATACATTCTGCCCTATGGAATTCCTAAAATCCACTCTTTATGTCATTGATATTTCGTGATTTAATAGGGTTCGTTTTTGACTATCTTCTCTTCAAGGGCTTTTTATGACTGCGGGCAGTTCCCAACAGGCTCATATCATCGTTTTGGGCAATGAAAAAGGCGGGTCGGGTAAATCGACCACCGCGATGCATGTCTGTATTGGTTTGTTACGTTTGGGATACCGCGTCGGCACAATTGATCTGGATGCCAGACAAGGAACCTTTACCAGATATATGGCCAACCGGTTTGAATATATCGCCCGCAACAAGCTGGCCATGCCTTCGCCTGTCCATTTCCCGATTGAAAAATCAAAAGCGCCGACGGTGGAAGAGCAAGAGCAGCAAGATCATGATTTTTTCATGATGGCGATCGACGAATTAACCCATGCCACAGATTTTATCGTCATTGATACCCCCGGGTCAGACACCTATCTGGGACAGTTGGCACATTCTTACGCCGACACCCTCATCACCCCGATGAATGATTCCTTTATTGATCTGGATGTTCTAGCCAGAATTGATTCAGGAACACAAGCCGTCAAAGGGCCGTCCATATATACAAAAATGGTGACGGAACAACGAGAGAAAAAGAAAAGCCGCGATGGGCACGATTTGGACTGGATCGTTATGCGTAACCGCCTGTCCTCTCTGGATGCCCGCAACAAGCGGGAGGTTGGAGAATTATTGGAACAAATTTCGGAGCTTTATGGATTTCGCTTAGCTCCCGGTTTTGGCGAGCGGGTCATTTTCCGTGAATTATTTCTTAAAGGCATGACCTTGCTGGATATGAAAGAAGATCCGGAACACAAGATGACCATGTCGGCAATTTCCGCCCGTCAGGAGGTTCGCGAGCTGTTGCGGTCTATTGCTCCTGAAACGATCAAGGGGTATCCATCCAGAAAATAATGCCGCACCCCGTCATTTTTTCAAAAACCCTATTTGTTTCTATATATTTATTAATCTTTTTCGGCATAATATAGCCCATGCGTCTGTCATTTCTGACACTTATTGCTTTATTTTTTGCTCTGACTCCGGCTTTGGCCGAAGACAGTTTTTTGTCGCGCGGTTACCTTCCCTATGAAGAAAAACTACCGCCCCTCACTGACAAGCAAATTGACGAGGCCTTACAAGTCACAATAACCTGTAAAGGCAATGGTTATTCCCGTACCTATTATGATTGTGATTGTACAGGCATGAAATTTCTGGAATTGCGGCAGAAAAAAGGGGACGGGCTCAACGCCACTGCCCTGTTGATTGAAGCACAGAAATTATGCCCCAATGCCGCCGATGTGGCAGGCCTTAGCGTTCAACAATGCCAGTCATGGGCGAAAATATCTCGCCCCTATAGTTATAAGGAATTCTGTGATTGTTTTGCGTCAGAATATGCCACGTTGTTCGAAAGAAATACCACCGAGAACGAAATGGTTCGTGAAGCCCAGATGACCAATGCCTATACAAAATGCGATGGCGGAAAACAGTTAGGGTCCCGATTGGCCAAGCAGAGTATTATCGAGCGTTTGAAGGAAAACGGCATTTATAAAACATTGTTCCCCGGTGCCAGTTCTCCGGCCTCTGGAGACTAATTATTTTCTATACAGTTTCCATTCCCTGACGGATCGTTGCAGCGTAGCCAAGCCCACGCGTCAGGATGTGCGTTTTGTAGAAACGAAACAGGTGTGATTTGGTTGAATCACACGCCGCAATTTTTTCCAGCATCACCGCACCAGCCAATGTTCCGGCCAAGTTGAGATAAGGAACCGCGATGGCCGCCACATGATCGGGGTTTGATTTGGCGGCAAGGACAAATTTCGTGGTGTCTTCAAAATTTTCAATCATGCCCATAATATCCTGATCGCTGGATTGTTTCAGATCGGAAATCCATGCCAGCATCGCCGCCCCATCATCACGCAGCACTTTACGGAACATCAAGTCATTGGCCTGAATACCGTTGGTTCCTTCATAAATCGGCAGGATACGCGCATCACGATAGAATTGTGCCGCCCCTGTTTCTTCGATAAAGCCCATGCCACCATGAACCTGAACTCCGGTCGAGGCCACTTCGACTGCGAGGTCGGTACACCATGATTTGACAATCGGTGTCAAAAGATCAACACGCAATTGTGCCGAGGCATCACCGCCTGCGGCTTTATCCAGATAAAACGCCGCCTGATAGGTCAGTGCCCGACCTGCCAACGTCAATGATTGCATAGAGAGCAGCATCCGTTTGACATCCGGATGATGATTGATGGTTGTGGTATCGCCCCCAGAAAATGGTTTGCCCTGTTTGCGATCGGATGCATAATCAAGCGCGGCTTGTGTCGCACGTTCCGCCAATGCCACACCTTGTAATCCAACTGACAGTCGCGCGTTGTTCATCATGGTGAACATATATTTCAGGCCCTGATTTTCTTCGCCCACCAGATAGCCAAGCGCGCCGCCGTTATCCCCGAATTGCATGGTGCACGTCGGCGAGGCATGAATCCCGAGTTTATGTTCAACCCCCACGCATGTCACATCGTTGAGCGAACCGTCTGTCAGAAATTTTGGCACGATAAAAAGCGAGATCCCCTTCACCCCTTCCGGTGCGTCAGGCAACCGCGCCAGCACCAGATGAATGATATTGCCCGCCATATCGTGATCGCCATAGGTGATAAAAATTTTTTGCCCCGAAATGCGATAGGTTCCGCCCTGATTGCGTTCCGCCTTAGTCCGGATCAAAGCCAAATCTGATCCTGCGCCTGACTCGGTCAGGTTCATTGTCCCTGTCCATTCCCCTGAAATCAAACGGGGCAAATAGAATTCTTTTTGTTCCGGAGTTCCGTGGGTCGAGATTGCCTCAACCGCGCCTTGATTGAGCAACGGGCAAAGGCCAAAAGACAGACTGGCTGATTGCCACATTTCCTGAATGGGAAATGACATCAACCATGGCAACCCTTGTCCGCCATATGCGGGGTCAAACGGAACCGCGTTCCATCCGCCGTCAGTATATTGTTTATAAACATCCTTGAAGCCTGCCGCGGTTTTAACCGATCCATTTTCGCAAATCGCGCCTGTCCGATCACCTGTTTCATTCAAGGGCGCGATGGCATCCCCTGCCAGTTTTCCGGCTTCTTCCAAAATGGCTTCGGCCATGCCCAAATCCAGATCATCCCGCCCCAGATCAGCCAAGGGGGTAACTTTTTCCAGCAGGGTCAGCATATCTTGGATTGGCGGGGTATAATCAGGCATAGGTTAAGTTTCCTTAATGTATTGATTTGCATCATTTACCCTATTCTTGGCTACTGGCACGGGCTTTGCAACAGGTATTTCTGAAAGGGTTTATTTTTATGCTGACAGGACAAAATTCAAGCATTTCCAGCAATCTGGAAGCCTTAAAAAGCAAGGCAGGGGCAAAAATTGCCTCCGCAATCCAAACCGCCAGCACCAAAACCGGCGTGGATTTTTCGTATCTGTTACAGCAAGCCCAAGTCGAAAGCTCGTTCAAGAGCGATGCCAAGGCCGGAACCAGTTCTGCCACTGGCCTTTACCAGTTTATTGATTCCACATGGCTTAGCATGGTGAACAGGTATGGCGACAAATACGGACTGTCCCAATATGCCGACCAGATCAGCGATACCGGCAAGGTATCCAGCAAGCAAACCAAATCCGAAATTCTGAGTTTGAGAAACAATCCGGAAATATGCTCGTTAATGGCCGGAGAATTAGCTTCCGAGAATAAAAATTATCTGGAAAATTGTGTCGGGGGTGATATCGGATCAACCGAACTTTATATGGCGCATTTTATGGGCCCAGGGGGAGCCGGAAAATTTCTGAAGGCTTTGCGGTCTGATCCGACTGCCAGTGCGGCAGATGCCTTCCCACAAGCGGCAGCCGCCAATAAAAATGTTTTTTATACCAAGTCCGGACAAGAAAAATCATTGGCCGAAGTCTATGCATTCTTTGATAACAAGTTCCAGATCGAAAGTGATGCTGCGGTTGCCTGTAGCGCCGAGAATTCCAGTGACCTGATCAATCAGGTGGCTGACCAGAATGTCATCGCCGCCACTGTCAAACAAGGGTACGACCATATTTACAACCAAAAACAACAATCATGGGTGCGGGTTAAATCTTCCGCTACAGCTTCCATGTCATCGAGCTGGACTCCAACAGATAATCTTGGCGGAATTACCGGATTAACCAAGGGATTTGCCTCTCCGATTGATATTCTGGAGTTGCTAAAAACCGATCACACTCGTCAGGGACGATATAACAGTTAGATTTTATTGAGCTGCCCGACTTAAACGGTCATTGATGGCAATCCCGATTCCAGCATCTGGAATATCCATCACGGCAATGGCTTTGTTGGATGGGTTGTCCAATTGGCGGATCATGGCAAAGAGATTGGCGGCGGCTTCCAGCAAATCACCCGTTTCGGAGAGATTGCGGATTTGGCTGTTCGGCAAATCACTGGCCTTTCCCCCGCCACGAATACCCATGAATTTGGTGGAGCCAAACGCCAGTAAGGCTTCGTCCGGCGCGACATCTACGGCTCTAAGCCTAATCGGGATATTGGGGGCGTAATGTTTTAGTAATTGCCCCGGAGAGCGAGGGTTGTCCGTTGCGGCAAGTTCATATGTCACATCCCCACCGATACAATCCGCAAGGTCTTCGGCCGTTAATGCCCCAGCACGAACAATCACCGTGTCAGCACCCGATAAATCGACAACCGTCGATTCCAGACCGAATTGTGTTGCCCCGCCAGCAAGGATCAGTGGAACGGCATCGCCCAAGCTATCCGCCACATGATGCGGGGCGGTCGGGCTTAACGTTCCCGAGGCATTGGCACTGGGCGCGGCTATTGGTATTCCAGCCTGAGCGATCAATTGAAGCGCCACAGGATGATCGGGAATGCGTAGTGCCACGGTTTTTAATCCGGCACAGGCCAGATCGGATATTTTTCCAGACTCTTTGCGAGGCAAAATCATAGTCAGTGGCCCCGGCCAGAATTTGTCAGCCAGAGCAAGAGCACGATCATCAAATTCGGCTTCGTTCAAAAGCATATCCAAATCCGAGCCATGAGAGATCAGCGGATTAAAGCTCGGGCGGCCTTTGGCGGCGAAGATCCGTGCCACAGCCTCGCCATTGGTTGCATCGGCACCAAGTCCGTAAACAGTTTCTGTCGGGAACGCGACCAGCCCCCCTTGACGGAGAATTCCGGCAGCTTCAGTTAGAATTTCGGGGGTTGGGGCGGCTATTTTGGTCATGCGCCTTTATATTATTTTATGATGTACATGAAAACAGGAATCATAACAAAAATACCGCGCACATATTCGGTTTGTACCGGTATCCAGTCTTTTATCGGGAACGAGCAGGAAATGACCACACTGCCGGATTTGAGATTTTCCAGTTGTGGTTTGAGTTTTTCCATGTGATACGGCGATAAATAACATGTTACAATATCGTTGCCTGAAATATCCTTATCAAAGAAGCTTTCGCGCATTATATCAATTCTGGATGACAGGGTCGTTCGCAGGCGGGAAGCCCAGTAAGGCAAGGGCGAAATTTCAAATCCGGTCACTCTGCTCACGGGGTAAAGCCGTTGCAGTTTCAGCACCAAACCACCCCAGCCACAACCCAGATCGGCAATATTCTCGGGATTCATATTCTGTGCGTCCAGCATCGCCATAACTTTGGCGCGCACAGCAGGCAAAACAGGCGTCGGGGAAATACGAGCTTTTTTCTCGTAAATCAGGGAAATGGCGATCCCTGAAAAAATCAGGATCATAATTATTGAATAGATGCTGTCGAAGACATTCATCCTCTCAGGATAAACTTTTTTGCTATTTCGGGCAATAAATAGTCCAATTTCGGACAGTTTTGTAAATAAGCTTGCCTTTTGGATCGACTTTACCTTAGATAGGGCTGTTCCAGAGGATAAAAATGACCGGAAAAGTATTTACCATTGCCCAGCACAAGGGTGGAGCAGGAAAAACCACCCTGTCGGCTCAACTTGCTGCGTCTTTTGATCAGACAGGCGGTAAAGTTCTGATTGTTGATGTCGATCCGCAAGGATCATTGACCGAATGGCACAAAATGCGGTGCCAGACTTTGGGGCGCAAGAACAAGATTACATTGTTCCAGACCCAAGGGTGGAAAATGATGCGCGAACTCCCCCGCATGCAGCGCGAGTTCGATTATATCGTGATTGATACGCCCCCCCATGCCGAGAGTGAATCGAGTATTGCAATCCGGTTGGCGGATCTGGTGTTGATGCCGATGCAACCCTCGCCACTGGATGTCTGGGCATGTGCGCCGACCATCAAGATTATTGTGCAAGAGAAAAAACCATTGATGCTGGTGATGAACCGCGTCCCTGCCCGTTCCAACCTCAATACTTCCATTCAGGAAAAATTGGTCAACATGAATATTCAGGTTGCCAAATCAACATTGGGCAACCGTGTGGCGTTTGCCTCGTCTATTATGCACGGATTGGGTGTTCATGAATATGATGCGCGGGGAATGGCCTCGCTTGAAATGCAGTCCTTGATTAAAGAAATCAAAAAGCACAAGTCTGTTAAAGACGAGAGCAAGGCCGCTTAAATTCCAATTATATTTTCACCGCAGCGTATGCAGATCTTTTTCTGGATTGCTTCGTAGCTATAGCTCCTCGCAATGACGAGGCTGGTGGTAGATACTCTATTGTTTGTGGAGTTTACCACCCGTAAGCGGTTCGGCGCAGCCCGTGGTTTTCGGGAAAGAAATTGGTAAATCCAGCAATTTGCGAACCGCCATATAGGCGAAGCCTTCGGCTTCTAATGCATCGCCGTTCCAGCCAATCTGTTCGACCGGAAAAACGGGTACTTTAAGAGCGTTCGCCAGCCCCGTCATCATCGCAGGGTTAAGCCGCCCGCCGCCAGTGACATACCATTCTTTCGCCGGTTCAGGAAAAAGTTCTGCCCCTTTTGCAATGGCTTCGACGGTGAAAGCCGTCAAGGTGGCCGCCGCATCAGGCAAGGGGAAATTCGAAATGGTTTTGACGTCCCATGCATCGCGGTCGAGTGATTTCGGAGCCGGTTTTTTGAAATAGTCATGCGAAAGCCAGCGTTCCAGCACATCGCGGTCTGCTTTTCCCTGCCGCGCCCAGCCTGCATCCTGATCGAACCGTTCACCCGTCATTTTCGACACAAGGTCATCGAGCAGTGCATTCCCCGGGCCACAGTCAAATGCGACCAGATCATCTTCGTTGCCGTCGATCCATGTCACATTCGATACACCGCCGATGTTCAAAATCGCCACGGGGCGTTTCAGGTTGGATGACAGCGCCCGCGCATAATGATAGATCGGCATCAATGGTGCGCCCTTCCCGCCCTGTTTAACATCATTGGTGCGGAAGTCATTCACGACGTTTATGCCAAGCTCGGATGCCAGAAGCTCACCATCGCCGATTTGCCATGTGAAGCCATGATCCGGATCGTGATAGAGCGTTTGTCCGTGAAAGCCCACCACATCAATATCGGTTTTATCCAGATTTTCCTGCCTCAAAAATGCACGAACGGCATCGGCGTGAAATAACGTCAAATCCCGTTCGACCTCGTCAATTTCCGGTGTTTTGTCTTTGGTGCCAAAATGATTTTTCACGCGCAGCCGCAATGCGTCCGGATAGGGCACATATAGAAACCCCAAAGGAATAACCGTGCCCTGCCCGTCTGTTTCAATCAGCGCCACATCAACGCCGTCCAGAGACGTGCCGGACATCAACCCCAGAGTTTTATAAGTTTTAGGAAAAGTCGTTGGCAAAGTCATGTCCATTTGCTAGCATAAAAGTCTGCAAAAACAAAGCGTAGAGAAGAATGACCCAGCATAAATCACAGTATAAATCAGATTTTTTGAATATTATTTCCGAACGTGGTTTCATCCACCAATGTTCCAATATGGACGGCTTGGACGCCAAGCTGGCTTCCGGAATACAAAGTGCCTATTGCGGATTTGACCCGACAGGCCGCAGCCTGCACATCGGACATCTGGTTCCTGTGATGATGATGCACTGGTTCCAGAAAACCGGTCATAAACCCTATACGCTTGTCGGGGGTGCCACCGCCATGATCGGCGACCCCTCGTTCAAGGATAAAACACGCCCCCTTTTGACGACAGAGGATATTCAGGCCAATGTCGAGAGCATCAAAGAATGT
The DNA here is from genome assembly GCA_001871905.1 of Alphaproteobacteria bacterium CG1_02_46_17. Lineage (GTDB taxonomy): Bacteria > Pseudomonadota > Alphaproteobacteria > Micavibrionales > Micavibrionaceae > UBA1573. The sequence goes on from MNUG01000036.1 coordinate 17,010, forward strand.
TATGCCCAGTTTATCACCTATGGCACTGGCAAGAACGATGCCGAGATGCTCAATAATGCTGACTGGATCTTGAAACTCAATTACATGGAATTCCTGCGCGATTACGGAACGTATTTTACGATCAACCGCATGTTGTCGTTTGACTCGGTCAAGCTGCGCCTCGACCGTGAGCAGCCCCTGACGTTCCTCGAGTTCAATTACATGATTATGCAGGGATATGATTTCATGCATTTGCACCAGACCAGAGATGTCATCCTGCAAATGGGCGGGTCTGACCAGTGGGGCAACATGATTAACGGTGTTGATCTGACCCACAAAAAGATGGGTAAGGAATTGTTCGTTCTCACCTGTCCTCTACTGACGACGGCTTCGGGTGGAAAGATGGGCAAAACCGAAGGCGGTGCAGTGTGGTTGCGTGGCGATATGTGCAGCCCGTATGATTACTGGCAGTACTGGCGCAACACGGAAGATGCCGATGTTGGTCGTTTCCTCAAGCTGTTTACCACGATGCCGATGGACGAGATTGCCAAGTTGGAACAATTAAAGGATGCCGAGATCAACGAAGCCAAGAAAATTCTCGCGTTCGAGGTTACAAAATTGTGCCATGGAGAACAAGCCGCCCTAGAAGCCGCAGAAACTGCCCGCATGACCTTCGAGCAAGGCAGCGTTGGGGATAATCTGCCCTTTATCGAAGTGCCGGAAGACATCCTGAAAACGGGCATCAGTGTGATTGATGCTTTGCGCGAAACTGGTCTGGTTGCCACAAACGGCGAGGCCAAGCGCCTTGTTCAAGGTGGTGGAGCCAAGATCAATGATGCATCTGTGTCTGACGGCGCGCAGTTGGTGACATTGTCAGATATGACCGGCGACGGATATATCAAAGTGTCTTCGGGTAAAAAGAAACATGCCCTGATAAAAATCAGAGCATAATCGTTTTTCTATCAGTTATATTGAGGCTTCGTCTGTTTTGACGGAACCTTTTTTTCCTGTTCTTCCATATCATCGTAATCGTTATCTCCTTCAAACAGCAAAGAGCGCAAGAAGCCCGGCGTCAGGACAGACAGAGGATTGATAAAGACATTCGGGTCATCATTTGGCCCCTTCATGGTATAGGTCGCCGCAATCAGGCTGCCGCTTGATCCACCCAGAATTTTACCAAGCAACGGAATCCTGGCAACCATCGTATTAACCTGAGACATCGGAACCACTGTCCCTTCGAGATTGGTTTGCCCCTTGGTTTGATTGATCGTACCAGAAAAACTCAACCCGATTGAGGCACCGGACGTCCGACCGTTTTTCAAGAAAATAATCCGGTCGCCATTTTGTTTTTTCCATTCGAAAGAGGTGCGCAGTTTTTCAAATTCAATTCCTTTATTCTGTAACAATTCCGAAAGGCCGGAGAGCGAGAACAGGTTGATGAATTTCGCCAGAATAGGAGCCTTGATAACCGTGAAATCCACTATTCGTCCGCGTCCGGAAATATCGTTTAGTCCACCACCTGCAATCTGTATCCCTTGCATCTGAAGAGTGCCCCCGACAACATGGTTATATAAATCAAGGGCACGCAATGCTTCACCGGCATTGTCGGAATTAACCCTTAACTCCATTCGCTTTGAGGCATTTGGCTTGAGCGTTACCGTCAATTTACCATGAGGAGTCTTTCCTGTTAGATCAAGAAATTCAATATCGTCTTGCGCATTGGTTTTAACCTTGATTTTTGGGTCAGAAAGATATTGGTCAGCATCCTTACCACCAATTATTCTGGCCACATTCACCGTGGCCTGAACAGCCATTCCACTTGGTTTGGTGGAGGCATATTCTTTTTGAGAAGTTTTTCCTTTTTCTGCGTTATCCTGATCTCCGCCGATAAACGGGCGCCCATCAAAGGTCTTTCCAGTAATAGAGACATCCAGTGTATTTTTTTGCAGGACTTTCAAATCAAGATTAAAATCATTGGCGTGGCCAATTTTGACCTTTGGAAATTTTGCCGATACGATATCCCATTCAGAGCCCAGCTTGCCAAATTTAACGTCCCCGTTGGCAGATACTCCCCCATCAATATCAATTTTTATATCCTTTACCGACTGGATATCCTGATTGCGAATGATTGCTTTAGCCGTTGCCTTACCTTTTATGCCCTCTTTTTTAGAGTAATCAAGAGGGGACACAAAGAAATAAGCCGGCGTCAAATCTGCCTCTATATCAATATCGACCTGCCCCAATTTTGGTTCCAGATACTCAATTTTGATTGGAACTTTTCCCGCGACAAAGTCATCAAGATTAACTCCGAAATGATGGCGGAGTTTTTTATCAGAAACCAGTGAGGCCCTGATTTTACTGCTGTAGGGAGCGTCATCCGGATTGATATATTCCGAGTATGTCATATCAATATCACGGCCATCCAGCGTCCCTTTTCCTGATATTTCGAATGATCCCCCCTCAACTTTCAGGGCGAACGGCCCTCCTGCAATATCAAGGCCACGCACAATTTTCGGCAGCAACACATCACGAAGCGTTGCATCAACTTTTACCTTCACATCAGCAGCAGGAAGGTCTTTCAAGGCAGGGAATACCACATTGACCTTCATGTCCGCAGTCCCTTTGACCTTATTTTTATCCAGCCCGATTTTATCGGCCAGATTGATTGGGTCTTTGCCAATATAATCAAGAACAGTGGGGATAGGCCCTTCGAGTTCGGCGTCAATTGTCACATCACCAATAGTGGTTGGGTGTGTCAAATGGGTTATATTGACCCTGCCCTTTTTGATTTTAAGATCGGCGATTTTTCCGGAGGTGACAATGATATCGAGAACATCGTTCTTGATCGTTGCCGTTCCTTGGGCTTTCTCTGCGGGAAGCATCGGGGCACGGTAATCCGCTTTCAAATTCTCATAAGCGAATTTTGCCTCAATCTTTTCGGAGGGAATATCCGAGAGGTCATCCAGATTGATCGGCAACGTCAATTCCAGATTTTTTACTGTCGCGCCGGAGAGTTTATCGGTCATCCATTCCCCAAGGATGGTTGCTTTTTCAGAGGAGGGCCACATTTTATGAATCTCGTCAAAAGTGACCTGAGGAACAGATACGGTCAGAGGGAAATATTTCTGTGTCCCCGAGATGTCCCGAGCCCCCGTCAAAGAAACAGTAATCCCGTTAATATCCATATGGGTTTCCCCGATTTCAAATATTCCTGCCGTGCGGTCATAGGTGATGTTGGCCGCCATATTTCCGAAGGTGAGCGGTTGTTCATAGAGTCCGGTCAGACTTAGATCGCCTTTGTCCGAAGAAATTTTCGCCTTAATTTTTTGCGGAGCCCAGTCATGATCCAGACTTCCGATAATATCTCCATCCGTTACAAATTTTTGTTCCAGTAACGAGTTATACGGGAGGGCTATTCTGGACAAGGTCGCAAAATTCACCTGCGTAATTTTTCCCTTTACCAAAACCCCGCCATTGGCTCTGGCCAAATTCAAAGAGATCGAAGACACGGGAGCCTGTTTATCATCCTGTCCTGTTTCCCCTGCCGTCTCTTCATCCCGATAGGACAGTGACAAATCAAAACTTTCTTTCTGACGTTCCAGATCAAGTTCGACATCGGGAATCTGCCAACTTACTCCAGACGCATGGTCATCAACGATGATCTGGGCATTCCGCACAGATACTTTTTGCAATTGAGATAATGGTTTTAATTCCGGATAATCCGGAAGATTTCCCCCTTTGAAGAAGCTTTCCCCGATATCTTTCAGAGTTATCAGGGACGCTTTTTCATTCTGGGCAATCGCCTCTTTTTTGGCGACGTCAACATCGGGCGAAATCAGCAAATGAACGCCACCATTTTTCGTCCGGATCACTTTCAGAATCGAGTCGGTGACAACAATCGCCTCTGGCCTTATCGCCCCGACAAGAAATGGGAGTTTGGCCAGTTGTATGCCCAGTTGAGGAACCTCCAGAACCGTCTGACCGTTGTCTTCAAGTTTGACATTGCTGACCCCCAGAATAATCGGCCCGGAAAATTCCGGCCATTCTGCAACAATCACACCGAATGACAGATTGGAGGTCGAATCCTCATCTATCAGTGCCGACTTCACATAGTCAGCAGCAAAAGTCATATCAACGGGGCCTTTAGAAAATTTCCACAGCACAAAGGTCGTTGCCAGCATCACCAGCACCGCCACCAGCACAGCCAATTCCAGAACCAGAAAGACCGTCTTACGTATGAATTTCAGAATGACTTTCATGTCTTCCTTACAAATCCTGCCCCTATATAACGTGGATCATAGCAAATATTCCCCGTCTGACCAGTTTTGCGGGTTGACAGATGCCAAAAGACACACAATTTTCTTATATACTTCATCTTATACAAAGGATACCAGATGACCATGATCGAAATTGGCAACAAAGCCCCTGATTTTTCCGCACTTGCGGATGATGGAACTCTTCTTTCGCTCAAAGACTTCAAGGGCAAAAGCTTTGTTCTGTATTTCTATCCCAAAGACGACACCTCCGGTTGCACCAAGGAAGCCTGCTCTTTTACCGAGAATATTTCAGCTTTTAATAAACTGAATGTTCCAGTGATCGGCGTATCGAAAGATAGCATTGAAAAACACAAAAAATTCAAAGAAAAATACGGACTGACATTCCCGCTGCTCTCGGATGAAGATGGCAAGCTTTGTGAGGCTTACGGAACATGGATCGAGAAATCCATGTATGGGCGCAAATATATGGGGATTGACCGTGCAACCTTTATCATTGATGGGTCAGGAAAGATTTCCGCCATCTGGCGCAAGGTCAAAGTTCCGGGACATGTTGAAGAAATTTTGAAAGCTTTGACGGCATAAAGAAAAAGCAGCTTACGCTGCTTTTTTCGCTTTTTCCTGAGTGACCATATCAACCGGCTTTCCGACTGCGCGGAGATTCAGGTAATCATGCATATGTTCAACCATTTGATCCATGTGGTCATTGTAGAAATGATTAGCTCCATCCAATACACGGTAATCAATCGCAATACCTTTTTGGGCATTGAGACGTTCAACCACTTTTTCGACCATTGGTTCGGGAACAATATTGTCTTTGTTGCCTTGAAGGATCAAACCGGATTGAGGACAAGGTGCCAGAAAACTGAAATCAATTTCGTTGGCTGGCGGAGATACCGCGATAAAACCTTTGATTTCCGGACGGCGCATCAGAAGTTGCATACTGATCCACGCGCCAAAGGCAAAACCACCCACCCAGACATAAGGAGCGTTCGGGTTAATTGATTGGATCCAGTCAAGCGCAGCAGCGGCATCAGACAATTCGCCTTCGCCTTTATCATAAAGACCCTGACTTTCCCCCACGCCACGAAAGTTAAAGCGCAAAGCAGAAAAACCATGCTCTTTGAATGTGTTGAACATCGTATAAGGGATACGGTGATTCATTGTGCCCCCACGATCAGGGGCGGGATGCAAAATCAAAGCCAACGGGGCATTTTCGATTTTGGAATGATGATAACGCGATTCCAGACGCCCAGCAGGGCCATTGATGATAATTCCTGGCATATGTTTTCCGTATGGTTCCCGTATAAATGCGTTTATGTTTAATTTTTTTGAGGTATAGACCATTTTCTGTCCATAAGTCCAATAGTTTCTTATAACATATTGATTTTGTTGTGGATATTTTGTATTTCAAGACTTGAAGGTGAAAAACCATGACAAATTTATTTTTTGACCATAACGCCACCACGCCGATCCGGCCCAAGGCCTTTGATTTAGCCACTTCCATTATGTCTGAAGTGGGGAACGCAGCATCTGTCCATTCCTTCGGACGACAGGCCAACAAGCATGTCGAGACGGCGCGCCGCCAAATCGGCGAGATTCTGAATGTCGATGCACAACAGATTATTTTCAATTCCGGCGCAACAGAGGGCAATAACACCATCCTGAAAGGATTTGCCGGACAACGTATTCTGATTTCATCCATCGAACACCCGTCCATCATGGAGTGCGGTGTGGCCGCCGAGAAAATTCCGGTTCAGCAAAATGGCGTGATTGATCTGGATGCCTTGCAAGAGATGTTGAACCACCCCACCCCACCCGCGTTGGTGTCGGTGATGATGGTCAATAATGAAACCGGCGTTATCCAGCCCATTCAAGAAATTGCCCGCATGGCCAAAGCCGTTGGTGCATTGGTTCATTGTGACGCGGTTCAGGCCTTTGGGCGGTTGCCCATCACCCGCGAAAGTCTGGGTGTTGATTTCATGACCATCTCGGCCCATAAAATCGGTGGGACTCATGGTGTCGGCGCATTAGTCTGTGCTGCAGGTCTTCAGGTTCCTCGCCTTGTTCAAGGGGGAGGACAAGAACGTCGGCAACGGGGCGGCACGGTCAACGTTGCAGGAATTGCCGCGTTCGGTGCGGCGGCGGTCGATGCCTGTTCTGTCCTTGACGACTATCAAAAGCTTTCAATCTGGCGTGACCGGATTGAATCCCATATCCGTAAAACATCAAACCGTGTCCGCATTCTGGGGCAAGAAGCTCCGCGCGTGGCCAACACATCCATGGTGATTGTCGACAGCAAAAGCGGCGAGACTTTGTTGATGGCATTTGATCTGGAGGGCGTTGCGTTGAGTGCCGGATCGGCCTGTTCCAGCGGGTCAACCAAACTATCTTATACCTTGACCGCCATGGGGATTGAGTCATCCCCGCAGATCGCATCGTTACGTGTGTCACTCGGTCACACTACAACTGAAAAAGAAGTTGAGCAATTTATTGCAGTGTGGGACAAGGTCAGCGCCCGTTTATTCAAGGATTAGTTTTTATGCCCCAGATTCATTTTATTCAGGTGGATGGTTCCACCAAAACGATTGATGCGCCCGTTGGGTTGTCGGTGATGGAAGTTGCCGTCAAACACGCCATGGACAAAATCGAAGGCGCTTGCGGCGGATCACTCGCCTGTGCAACGTGCCATGTTTATGTGCATCCCGATTGGTGGGACAAGGTTATGCCCGATGAAGGCGATATTTCCGAAGCAGAAGAAGACATGCTCGATCTGGCGTTTAACCTGACCAAGCGTTCGCGCCTGTCCTGCCAGATTATTGTGACAGACAAATTGGACGGTCTGGTTGTTGCCCTGCCCGGTTCAAAACCGGACTGGCTTTAACACACACCTAGCTTTCCAAAAATCTGTCCAGTGCCGCGATATAGTCTTCTATCGTGTCGTAAAAGAACAGGCTTTCGACTTTTTTCGGAATCAGAAATCCTTCTGTGATCATGTGATCCAACTGGGCTTTTGTTGAGTCGTAATATCCGAAAAGATTCAGAATAAAAATCGGGCGGATTGAATAATCCTTGATCGTCGGGTCACGGTCAGCGGGCAGATAATCCGTTTCGATTATCTCATAAATTTCATCCATGGTTCCCGTGCCACCCGGCATCACCAAAAATGCATCAACATCTTTAATCAGCAAATTTTTGCGTTCGGATAAAGTTTCCGTGACGATATATTCGATCCCGATTTTATCCGGATTGTTCACACTGAAATATTTTTGTGGCAAAATGCCCACGATTTTTCCAGAATTGGAGTGTTCTTTCTGGGCTTTCAGATACGAAAAGCAGAACTCCCCCATCAGGCCGGTTCGCGAGCCACCATATTTGGTAAAACATCCTTTTTGACCGAGATAGGTTCCGACCTTGCGGGCCGCTTCAAGATATTCCGGCTTGTTGCCCGAATGGGCGCCGGAGAAATAGGTAAATGATTTCATTGTTTTTCCTTAATTTTGGACATCTCCTATAGCAAAATGCCAAAAAAAAGAAAAGCCCGTATTAATATGTCAAATTCTTGCTTTTTATAACCGATTTGCCTATATTGCGCCCCATGATGTCAAAACAGATCAACTCGTTAGGCTTTGCCAAGCCCCCTGCCGAGACCCGCGTGGTGGTTGCCATGTCGGGCGGCGTTGATTCATCTGTCGCGGCGGCCTTGCTCCACGAACAAGGTTATGACGTTGTCGGCATTACTTTGCAGCTTTATGATTACGGTGACGCCATTGCCAAAAAAGGTGCGTGTTGCGCAGGCAAAGATATTTACGATGCCAAACGCGTTGCCGAAGAGCGCGGCTTTCCCCATTATGTTTTGAATTACGAAAGCAATTTCCGCCAGTCGGTCATTGAGGATTTTGTCGAGTCGTACCTGAAAGGCGAAACACCCATTCCGTGCGTCAAATGTAACCAGACCGTCAAGTTCAAGGATTTGTTGCAAGTCGCCCGCGACCTTGATGCCGATTGCATGGTCACGGGCCATTATATTCAACGCATTGTCAATGAAGACGGCATTGCGGAGTTGCACCGCGCCACAGACGCAGGCAAAGACCAGAGTTATTTCCTGTTTGCCACCACTCAGGAACAGCTTGATTTCCTACGCTTTCCGTTAGGCGGATGGACAAAAGATATAACACGCCAGCACGCAGAGCGTCTGGGCTTGGTCAATGCCGATAAACCTGATTCACAAGATATCTGTTTTGTGCCGAACGGGGATTATGCATCGGTGGTTAAAAAGATCGCCCCGCACGCCGAACAACCGGGGCAGATTATCCATCTGGATGGCCGCGTTCTGGGAACCCATCAGGGCATTATCCATTATACGGTCGGACAGCGTAAAGGGTTGGGAATCGGTGGCGGATTTACCGAGAATAACGAGCCGCTTTATGTCGTCGCGGTCGATGCCGAAAGCGCGAAGGTTCTGGTTGGCCCCAAGGAAGCTCTGGCGCGGGACGTTGTGCGCCTTAAAAGCTGTAACTGGCTCGATCATTCATCCGACGCCCCGATTTGTGTCGAGGTTAAATTAAGGTCAATGACCCGCGCCGTCACCGCGACCCTGACCCGTCACGAAGATGGATCTGCCACTTTGGTGCTGGACACGCCACAATATGGCATTTCTCCGGGGCAAGCCGCCGTTTGTTATAAGGATCAGCGCGTTATTGGCGGCGGATGGATTATATCCACCGAGCTTTGTTCTATGGCAAAAGCCGCTTGACAAAGCCTGCGTTTTTTCGCATATAGTGCTTCACTTTTTGCCGTGGCGGCGTAGCTCAGCGGTAGAGCAGAGGAATCATAATCCTTTGGTCGGGGGTTCAAATCCCTCCGCCGCCACCATTACGCATCCCTGGCTAGGCAAAGTTTATGAGTATAAAGGGCAATTTAAGGTACGGGATAGGTTATGAAAGAATATTCCTTTTACCGAAAAAATATCACACCTGTGCAGATGCTTTGGCTTATCATAAAAAGCTGGTTCACTTCCCCACCTTTGTCATTAGGATGTATATTTTTTGTATTGTTTATGCCTTTTTATTTTTTGGCATTACTTTTGCAAATTTCACTGTTTCTTCCTGTGTTGCCAGTTATGGCGCTGGTTTACCTACCACTTTCACTTCACTTGTATAGAAAACCAGAGAGAGGTTGGGTATTTTGGTTGACTATTTACGCGGGAAGCTCAACACTATTAAGTGTTATGCCTATGTTTTTCTTTCTTGATTTCAAAGGCATGCCGTTTGCTATAGGGGCATTCATTATTCTATCGGGCATGTGCGGCATGTTTGTTTATTTTAATTTATACAATACGAATAATACTGAGATAAAAATAGAAAATACAAATGACTAAGCGCGTCACAGAAGCCCTTTACCGCATGGAACGCGGTAATCTTGGGGATCATAAATCTGTTGGCGCCGGGGTCATGGAACGGCGCGTATTCGGAACGCTCGCCCTGCGCCTTTATTTTGGTATGGACGGGAAAGACTTGGTTATTCTGCTTATTGGTGGCACAAAACATAAGCAAGACAAGGATATTGAGAAGGCAAAAGCCCTCTGGGAAGCCTACCAAGCCGAAAAATCTGGCAAATAACCCATATTTGACTGGAAATCATAATAACATATATGTTAGCATTATAATGGACATTAACGGACTTTAATGGATGGACATGGATATGCCTTTAACCCGCGATTTTAAGGATACAATTATCGAACGCGCCCAGCGCGATAAGAAATTCAGACGCGGAATGCTGACCCGTGGCATTGCGCTAATTGTTGCTGGAAATAGTGAAGACGTACAAACGGGCAAGGCTTTTATCCGTGACTATATCAATGCCACAATCGGTTTTGTGACCCTTGCAAAGAAAACCAGCATTCCCAAAGAAAGCCTGATGCGGATGCTCTCCCCCTCTGGCAATCCCAGCCTAAATAACTTGAACCAAGTCACACATACCCTATTAGGGCATGAAGGATTAACCCAACCTGATAATCTGGCAGTATCTTTGAGGGACTAGAACATGGCAAGTGATGTTGATTACGATAATGACCATCAAAGTAAAATATACGCCTTTGAACTCATTGAGTTGTTTGCAGGAGCGTTAAGCGCATTAAACGCACATAAACCAATTCCCAAAGAATGGCTTGATAAAATATTGAAAGAAATCAAACCACAGAAAACTGGAAAGCCCAGAGATTCCAGCATTCAAAATAGAAATAAAGAAATTGCAAAAGAATTTCTAGAAAAGAAAATCGAAATTGAGGGCGGAAAATCATCTGAACAAATGAAGACTGTAATTTCCGATTTAGAAAAAAAATACAATGTTAAAAATATAAATAGGATTTACGCAGAAAATGAAGTTGAAGCTAAGGCAGATATCCTCACTGACCGCCTAAATAAAAACGATGCCCTCGAACATGAAAAAAGAGTTTTAAGGGCTAAAAAATATCAAGAAAAAATTGAGAGTGGCGCGGACATCTTCGAAATTTCAGACGACCCCGAAGTGACTGGAGAGGAAATTTTAGCTGCGATTAATTCTAAAAAAGAAATTCAAGTATTGCCGCCTTCTCCCCATTTAACTGACTACGAAAAGGCAAGAGCTTGGATGAGTGATGGAATGAATCGGGGGATATGTAGAAACTCTGACTATCGCGTTTTTTACGACCTTCCAAAAGATATTAAGGACGTAATTTCAAAGAAAAAATGAGCGTTTCTGAGGGTTATACATTAACTCCTTAGAACTTAATGTATAGACATAACTGTTTTATTGAATCAAAATTTGTGGCTTAAAATACTCCTATGTTCACACAAACACACAGGAGACTTTAAACATGACACAAATATCTTTATCAATCGAAGACGCCAAAGACCTTACAGGTAGGTGGTAAACATGACCTTTTCTGAACTCGTACATAAAACGACACTTAAATTAACTGTCGGGAGAGAGTGCGTTGAAGCAAAAGGTTTGGCCGCCATTATTTTGGTCATTTTTATCTCCCTCTTATCCTTGTTCAAATAACCATGGAAGACGACCTATCCTATAACGTCTGTGGTTTATCATCATCACGCATGACAATGTAGATCGCCGGAATCACCAGCAATGTCAGCACCGTCGAAGAGGCCAGACCAAACAGCAGCGAGATCGCCAGACCTTGGAAAATCGGGTCAGCCAGAATAACCACTGCGCCGATCATTGCCGCCAATGCAGTCAACAAAATTGGGCGGGCACGGATGGAACCTGCTTCGATCAGAACATCACGCAGGCTGTGGCCGGAATTGCGGCGGCCACGGATAAAGTCCACCAGCAGAATGGAGTTGCGCACGATAATCCCCGCCAAAGCAATAAAGCCGATCATCGAGGTCGCGGTAAACGCCGCCCCGAACACCCAGTGACCAAATAAAATTCCGATCAAGGTCAATGGCACAGGGGTCAGAATAACCAAGGGCAAGGTATAAGAGCGGAATTGAGCCACCACCAGCACATAAATGCCCAGCAAGGCCACCATAAAGGCAATGCCCATATCACGGAAGGTCACATAAGTGATTTCCCATTCCCCGTCCCACAACAATGTCACATGTTGTTCATTTATCGGTTGTCCGTGATATTTGATCACGGGTTTGAGGTCTGGATTTTCCCATGTCATCTTGTCCAACGCATCGGACACGGCAAACATCCCGTAGATCGGGGCTTCGTATTCGCCCGCCAGCTCGGCCTGTACCATTTCGGCAAAATGACCATCACGGCGATAAATCGGATATGACCCCAATTCATCTGTGCCACGCACGATGTTCCCCAATTCGACCACGGCCTTATTCCCCGGGATCTGGTTGGCGGGAACCGGAATGGTGGCCAGATATTCGTCCCATGTCATTTTTGATTTTGGCAGACGCACCGCAATTTCAAGCGGGTTGCGTTCTTCGCCACGATGAGAGTACCCGACCACTGTTCCGTTCATTAACATTGAGAGCGTGTCATAGACATCTGATTGTTCAACCCCGAAATATTCGAGTTGATCCTGATCAATCGAGACGCGCCAATTGGGGCGACGATCCCCTATGCTGTTATCCACATCAACAACAAAGGGAACGGATTTGAAAGCCTGTTCGACCTGTTCCATTGCGGCGCGGCGCGTTTTGGCATCAGGCCCATAAATTTCGGCAAGCAGCGTGGCCATGACCGGCGGCCCCGGTGGAACCTCGACCAATTTGACAGATGTCCCTTTATCAAGCGGGAAGTCTTTCAGTTTTTCACGAATGCCCAGTGCAATTTCATGACTGGAGCGACTACGGTCATCTTTGGCGGTCAGGTTGACCTGAAGCTCGCCTTGTTCCGGTGTCGAGCGCACATAATAATGCCGCACTAAGCCGTTAAAGTTAAAGGGGGCTGCGGTTCCTGCATAGGCCTGCATGGTGGTGATTTCAGGTGTATCCGATATTTTATCCGCCAGTTGCAGCAAGGTGCGCTCGGTATCTTCGAGCGTTGCGCCTTCGGGTAAATCCACGACCAGTGATAATTCTGATTTATTATCAAACGGCAAAAGTTTGACCACCACGGATTTGGTCGCAAATAAAACCAGTGAGAGCATCGTTGCCGCCGCGACAAGATAGAGAAATTTCCGCGACACGGATTTTGATTTGATCACCGGCGTGACCAGACGGCGGTAAAGAATCCCGATTTTATCATGGGCCGGATCAGTATGGTGCGTTTGCGGGAAATAGTTCGAGAAAATTCGCATCAACCAAGGAGCAATGGTCACTGCCACGACGAAGGAAATCATCATCGCAATCGAGGCATTGACAGGGATTGGCGCCATATATGGCCCCATAAGCCCGCCGACAAACAACATCGGCAGCAAGGCCACGACAACGGTCAGGGTTGCCAGAATAGTCGGATTCCCCACCTCTGACACCGCGTCGATTGTTGCCTGAATTTTACTGCGGCCATCTTTCATGCCCCAGTGGCGGGAAATATTTTCGACCATCACCACCGCATCATCCACCAGAATCCCGATCGAGAAAATCAGCGCAAACAAACTGACGCGGTTAATCGTGTATCCCATCAACCATGACGCAAACAACGTCAGCATAATGGTGGTTGGAATCACCACAAAGGTCACGGCTCCTTCGACCCAGCCAATCGCCCAGCCAATCAGCAGAACAATACTGATGGTTGCCAGACCCAGATGGAATAACAATTCATTGGCTTTATCATCGGCGGTTTCTCCGTAATTACGGGTCACGTCAACCACGACATCATCTGGCAACACTATGCCTTTGAGTTTTTCAACACGGTCAATAATTTCTTCAGAAATTATAACAGCGTTGGCATCTGGCCGTTTGGAAATCGCCAGCGTCACTGCGGGTTTACGGTTCAATTTTCCGTCTGCCCCTTTATCAAGGGTTACAACACGCTCCGTCGCTGGTCTGGGGGATACGGTGATATGCGCCACATCGCCGACATAGACAGGGCGTCCATCCCGCGTGGTTAAAAGAAGTTGGGAGATATCCGGCACAGGATTTAACGTTTGTCCGGCTTTGAGTTTTTTATGAATAGAGCTGTTCTGGATGTATCCGGCATCAAATGACCGGTTGGCCTGTTGAATTTTTCCAACCAGCTGTTGCAATGTTACGCCATAGGAAGCGAGTTTTTCAGGGTCAGGTTCGACACGGATTTCATCTTTGCTGCCTCCTGAAATATAGGTTAGTCCCACATCTTCAATCTTGATTATTTCACGACGCAATTTCTCGGCGACATCTTCGAGCGTCGCATCTGTCCAACGAGTGGCGGCATCAATTTTTGGCGAGAGTGTCAGCGTGACAATTGCCACATCATTAATTCCGCGCCCAACAATCAAAGGTTCGGGAATGCCCACTGGAATCTGGTCGTAATTGGCACGAATTTTTTCATGAATCCGCAGCATGGCATCATCCGAATCCGTCCCCACATTAAAGCGCGCCGTCACCATAACACGATCATCCATGGTCTGGCTGTACACATGTTCGACATCACTGACACTTTTGACGATCGCTTCGAGAGGTTTCGTGACCAGTTCCACCGCATCCGGAGCCTTGAGCCCGTCTGCCAGTACCGAAATATCAACCATGGGCACGCTGATTTGAGGTTCTTCTTCGCGCGGAATGGATATAAGAGCCATAACCCCGAGAATAATTGCCGTCATCAGAAATAACGGTGTCAAAGGAGAGGAAATCGACAGACGGGTCAGAAAACCCGATACACCCAGCGACATTGATTATTCTCCTGTGGTTTTGGTTAATACATCGCCGTCTTTAAGACCGGATAATATATCAATCATTCCGGTTCCATTCTGATCGACCGCATGTCCGCGTTGAACAGGAACCTGTATCACTTGTCCGGATTCATTTTTTAAGGAGACATAGTCAATTCCGGCGATTGTGGTGACATAGTCCGCAGGCACCAATATGGATTGGCGATCGCCTGTTGCAATCCACGCCCGAACACGTTCCCCGATAAAATAATTTTCCAAGCCCTCGACTGCGGCATCTGCCACTACGCGACCATTCTCAATGCCCGGATAAACCAGAGTGATGACACCCTCTTTGTAGTTTTGAGATCCCATTTCATTCCCGTCCAGACGAACCTTGTCACCCACTTTCATGAAGCGGGCATGACGTTCAGGCAGTTGAAGACGCAAAATATATGAATCAGCCGCGATAATCGCAGCGACTTCGCCCGACATGACGACAGATCCATTTATTAGTGGAACTTGCAGAACGCGACCATTTGACGGTGCCAGAATTTTTCCTTCGGTGACTTGTTGTTCAATCACCGCGCGCTGGCTTTCTGCCGCTTTTAGAGCATTATTATTGCTGCTGGCTGCGGCTTTTGCGGCATCCAGTTCAGCCCGAGAGACCGACCCGCTGCCGATCAGCGATTGTACACGTTTCAAATCGGCGTTAGACTTGGTAACTTGTGCACTTAGACCTGATATCTGCGCATCGAGAGTTTCGATCTGCAAGGCCAGCTTATCATCCCCCACCAAGGCGATCTCATCTCCGGCTTTGACCTCATCCCCTTCCTTGACATTCAACTTGACAACTGTCCCACCGGTTCGGGCGCGCGCCGCCACTTCATCTTTACTTTCAACGGTTGCAAAGACGATTTTCTGGTCGGTGATTTTTTGTGTCGTGACCGTATAATCTTCGGCAAGAACCTGACGTGCCATCGCGAACGGCGCCGTGCCGATTAAGAGCAGAGAGAGCAAAATTCTTGTATTCATTATTCAAACTCCGTTCAGGATTTTTTCGGTTTTTGATTTGGCAAGATGCAGTAATTTTTATACAAAGCCTTGATGACATCTTCGGAGGCCGCATGCGTTAAAGAGTAAAAAATTGTTTGTGCGGCACGACGTGTTTGAACAAGATTTGCCAGCCTTAGAATTTGTAAATGCTGCGACGCAGTGGAGGCGCGCATCCCTAAAAATTCGGCCAATTCATTGACAGATGCTTCCCCTTCGGCAAGATGACAGACGATCATCAACCGTTTCGAGTTTGATAATATTTTCAAAAGATCTGCCGCTTTTTCAGCCGATTTTTTCATCTTTATTATACTTATCTTCATAGTTGCGTAGATACAATATATTTAGTATATAGTCAATATGTATCAAATTCATTAAAGGAGGTCGAAAGATGACCCATATCGTTGTTTTAGGCGCAGGACTCGGCGGAACCATGATGGCATTCGAGATGCACGAAAAATTGCGCAGCGGCGATAAACTGACCGTTGTTAATAAAGGATCGACATATCAATTTGTTCCATCCAATCCGTGGGTGGCTGTGAGATGGCGCGAGAGAAAAGATATCGAGATTGACCTGATCCCTGTCATGAAGAAAAAGGGTATTGAACTGAATACATCTGGCGCAAAGCGCGTTTACCCTGACAAAAACCAGGTTGAACTGAATGACGGAACAACGATTGATTATGATTTTCTGATTGTCGCAACCGGCCCTGAACTTGCCTTCTCGGATATTCCCGGCTTTGGCCCCGAACATCACACCCAGTCTGTCTGCCATGCACACCATGCCGAACAGGCCGCGCTGGCTGTTGATAAGTTAATCGAGAACCCCGGCCCCGTTGTTATTGGTGCCGTACAGGGGGCTTCGTGTTTTGGACCTGCTTATGAATTTGCTCTCATTCTTGATACGGAGCTCAAACGCCGCAAAATACGCGATCAAGTGCCAATGACATTTGTAACGTCAGAACCCTATATCGGACATTTAGGATTAGACGGCGTTGGCGATACCAAAGGTTTGCTGGAATCCGAACTTCGCAATCGTCATATCAAATGGGTGACCAGTGCCGTTGTCAAACAATTCGAAGCCGACAAGGTTACCGTTGAAGAATTGAATGAAGATGCACAGGTCAAACACACCCACGAAATCCCGTTCTCGTTTTGTATGATGTTACCCGCATTCAGAGGTGTTTCTGCCATTTCAGGCGTCGAGAATCTGGTCAATCCGAAGGGATTTGTCATGATTAACAAACACCAACAAAACATGACATACAAGAATGTTTTTGGAATTGGCGTATGCGTGGCTATTCCCCCGATTGGGAAAACACCTGTTCCTGTTGGCGTTCCCAAAACCGGTTTTATGATCGAATCTATGGTGACCGCCACGGCGCAGAATATTGCCGAGATGATGGAAGGCCGCGACCCCAAATATGTCGCAACGTGGAACGCCGTATGTCTGGCCGATTTCGGGGATGGTGGCGTGGCATTCTTTGCTCAGCCACAAATTCCACCACGCAATCTGAACTGGGCCTCCAAAGGTAAATGGGTGCATTACGCCAAAATCGGATTTGAAAAATATTTCATGCACAAAGTTTCAGTCGGCGAAAGCATGCCATTCTATGAAAAGTTTGCGCTTGAGCTGATGAAAATTCACAAATTAAAAGAAGAGAAATAGAAAAGGATACTCAAAATGAATATTGACCGCGCAATTATGGCCTTTGCAGGCGTGATGGTCTTGCTTAGCCTGACACTTGCCCATTTTTTTAGCCCTTACTGGTTGTTGCTGACTGCTTTTGTCGGGTTGAATATGCTGCAAGCTGCGTTTACCGGATTTTGTCCGGCTGCAATGATTTTGGCCAAACTCGGCATTCCTGCAGGATCTGCTTTCGGCAAGAAATAGTCTAGCTACAGGTGCAATGTTGCCGGTTCAGGATGATCTTTTTCCGGCGCATATCCTTTTGCAGGAGCTTGATCGGGGCAGGTCTTTGAAAATAGTTCCAGCGCCGAGGTTGTCGCTGTTCGTGCAATAATCGAGTCCGCAGCCGCCGCACGTTGTACGACATCAAAATCATCTCGTTCTTGGGCAAGACGCAAGTCCTTTGCTATATGAAAGACAGACAAGAGAGCCATTCTTTCCTTACTGTCCATATCCATTACGGCAGAGAGAAGGCGGGCCTTTATCTGATCGGTTATCGCAGCAGCGCCCGCAGGTCTTTGCACTTCTGCAACAATCATATCCATCATATCTTTTGGCGAAATTTGATGATGATTTTGGGTCTTGACCAATTGAAGATAGGCCCGCGCTCTTTCTATTTTATCCTGATCAAAGCTGTGGATTTTATGGTTTCCCCGTGCGGAGGTCACTTTTTTCGGATCAAGGATCGTTGGCACTGCCGTTTGATAGGTCAGTAACAAAGCCAGATTTTCCAGTTCAATCCGATTCCGCCATTGCCCATGAGAATCGCCCTGATTCCTTGGCATGCATCGGGCGAAATACTCAATGACCGGCATTGATTCATTCAATTGATACATCTGCGGAAGCTCTTGATTATACAACCCGTTTTTAGGGTATCCTACCGCGCCATCAAGTTTGTAGGCGGGAATGAATGTCCACGCCCTAAAAACTCCCTCAGGGCCAATCAGTTGCATACGGTCACAAGCCTGCACGGCACGAGACATATAGCTCTGGCCATTTTCACTGTAGGAATGCGCCAGAACGGCATACAGGAAATGATTTTTCAGTTCCTTTGGAATGGCCTGATATTTCTGTTGGGAAAGCACATCATCGAGCATAAGAAAACTTAGCTGCGCATGAGGTACCCAGTTGGTATGAGGATTTTTATCGTCCATCATCCAACCTTCGAGAATACGCCCCAGATCATGGAAGGCCGTTGGAATAACAAAAGCCGCCTTATAGCCTTGAGGTCTTTCCATTTCCAGATACCGCAGTGCTTCGGCTGCGTCCTTGGCCATTTGCCATTTGTCATGCCCGATGGGCAGTAATTGTTGTCTGGTTCTTGTCTGACGATCTTCCAAAAGCTCAAAAGACGACTTCACCAGATCTTGAAGTTCTTCCAGCAAAGACGCCAATGTGGTTTGTCCTGTTTCCGACTCCACCCATTTATCCAGTTCCGGACAATGCGAGGCCGAATCAAACCCATCATCAACGTTGATTGCTTTATCCCGAACGTCTTTTAGAAAATTATCAGAGCGAAGCCGAGCGCCTGCCCTCAGTATCCCGTAGGACTCCTGATCATATGGCTTTATAAAATATTTCTGCCACACACCAAGTCTATTGAGCTCTATTTTTTCGTTCAGCATAATAAATGTCTTATATTTTATTTATGACAAAAATTCAACTTTTACTGACATTTATTGTCCAGACTTCCGCAGTTTACGCCATTCGGCCACGTTTCTATTGTGCTCCTCAAGCGTTTTGGCAAAAGCATGCCCCCCTGTTCCATCCGCCACGAAATAGAGAAATTCGTTATTCTCAGGGTGGAGAACGGCCTCAATAGCATCGCGCCCCGGATTGGCGATCGGCGCGGGGGGAAGTCCTGCATTTTTATAGGTGTTATAGGCCGACTCAATCTCGAGATCTTTCGAAAGCAAGCGCCGCCCCAACGGCCCTTTTCCTTCGTTTTTTGGTTGCCCCTTGGTCAGGGCATAGATCACAGTCGGGTCGGATTGAAGCGGGATATCAAGGCGCAAGCGATTGATGAAAACGCCGGCAATCATCTTTCTCTCGCTGGCTTTGCCGGTTTCTTTTTCAACAATTGAAGCCAATGTGAGGGCTTCTTCCCATGTCGAAAATGGTAAGTCAGGCGCACGTTTATCCCAGAGTTCCTGATGGGTTTTATTCATGGCCTCGACCATTTGGGCAATTTTATCGGCTCTGGGTTCATTGCGCGTAAAATGGTAGGTGTCGGGCAATAGGGTTCCTTCAAGAGGGATATTTTCTATTTCGCCCCCCAGACCATCTGTCTCATTGAGAATTTGCACAATCTCGAAAGATGTCAGTCCTTCGGGAATCGTAAATTTGCGTTGCACAACGCGGCCCGCGATCAATTGATCCTGAATATCCTTGATACTCGCATGGGCGGCAATTTCATATTCCCCCGCCTTGAGCGTCAAGGAGGCCCCTTTCATTTTCAAGGAGCCAAGGAAGATCCATTTATTCGAGATTATGCCCTGCTGTTCGAGATCATGGGCGATCTGGCGCGAGCCCATACCTTTTTCAATTTCAAAAATGACTGGGTCAACATTTTGTCCAGAGGCTTTGAATTGCTGGACTGCGAAAACAGCTCCCCCTGCGGCGACGATTATCATTGTCAACGCAAGAGAGAGAAATATTTTCATGAAGGGGTTCCCGTTACTCTACGGCTTTCAAGACCAATGACGCATTGGTTCCACCGAAACCGAACGAGTTCGAAAGAGCAATTTTGACTTTCTTCTCTTTGGCAACTTTAGGCACCAGATCAATTCCTTTACAAGATTCCGACACGTTTTCGAGATTGAGGGTCGGTGGAATGATGCCCGATTGGATGGCCTTAACCGAAAAAATGGCCTCGACCGCTCCGGCTGCACCCAGCAAGTGGCCAATAGCCGATTTGGTGGAGGACATCATCACATCATCAACCGCAGAGCCAAACAGACGTTTGACTGCGCCACATTCTATCCCGTCACCCATAGGGGTCGAAGTTCCATGCGCATTGATATAATCAATATCTTCAGGATTAACTTCTGCACGCGCCAAGGCCGCTTTCATTGCTCGGAAGCCGCCGTCTCCGTCTTCTGCCGGAGAGGTAATGTGATATGCATCGCCAGATAATCCATACCCGATCACTTCGGCATAGATTTTTGCACCGCGTTTTTTTGCATGCTCAAGCTCTTCCAGAATGACGATTCCGGCACCTTCGGCAATAACGAACCCGTCACGGCCTTCGTCAAAGGGGCGCGAGCCTGCTTCCGGATTGTCGTTATATGAGGTTGAAAGCGCACGGCACGCCGCAAAAGAGGCAACCCCCAAGCGGTTGACGGCTGCTTCTGCACCACCTGCCACCATGACATCGGCATCACCCAACATAATCAGGCGAGAGGCATCCCCGATCGCATGCGATCCGGTTGCACAAGCCGTTACCACCGAGTGGTTAGGCCCTTTGAATCCGTGTTTAATCGATACATGGCCGGATGCCAGATTAATCAGCATTGCAGGGACTGCAAATGGTGATACGCGGCGCGGGCCTTTTTGAATTAGGGTTTCAGATGTCTCATAAATACTCTGTAAGCCGCCAATACCAGAGCCAATCATCACGCCAGTGCGCTCGCGGTCTTCATCGGTTTGGGGAACCCAGCCGGAATCTTTTACGGCTTCATCAGCTGCCATCACACCATAGAGGATAAAAGTATCAACTTTTTTCTGTTCTTTCGGCGGGATTGCATTATCGGCATTAAAACCATCGGCAAAACCTTCGTTTTGATATGGAACAAGACCCGCAATCTGCGAGGCCATGTCAGATGATTCAAACCGTGTGATTTTACGCACACCGCTTTTGCCCGAAATCAGGGCGGCCCAGTTTTTTTCAACCCCCACACCCAGTGGAGATACAATTCCCATTCCGGTTATAACAACGCGTCTCATGATCGGCTCTAACTAATATTATCCTAGAAAAATAGTATCTCTATTAAACCAAAACAAAAGGGCCGCGCCAAGACTTAAATCTATAGCGAAAACGGCCCCTTTGGAAATCTACATTAGATTTAAGCAGCTTTCTGGCTGATGAAGCTTACAGCGTCACCAAATGTTTGGATTTTTTCTGCTGCGTCATCTGGTATTTCGATGTTGAATTCTTCTTCGAAAGCCATCACCAACTCAACTGTGTCCAACGAGTCTGCACCGAGATCGTCAATAAAGCTGGCGCTCTCTGTTACTTTGCTCTCGTCAACGCTGAGGTGCTCAACGACGATTTTTCTTACGCGGTCTGCAATATCGCTCATAATTTTTAGTTCCCGTATTTTGTTAAAATTTCCATTTTCAGAACGGTTGGAACATAAACGGCCTTTTTCCAATTTGCAAGTGCCAAACCCTTTACTTATCCACAGGCCTTTTTTATGTAATCAACTATTTCGCTCCATTCCCCGAAAACCCGCTCTACGCCTACACTTTCAAGATTCTTTGTCATAGAGGCCGGATTATGGCTGACTGCCGTTATACCAAGAACCCGCATTCCAGCAGATACACCTGCCCTTGCTCCAGAGGTCGTGTCTTCGACCACAATCGTCTTTTCAGGGGATACCCCCATCTGTTCAGCGGCATATAAAAACAGGTCAGGTTCCGGTTTTCCGCGAGCGACCTGAGATTTTGTAAAAATATGATCTTCAGTGAACAAATCCAGCAAGCCAATTTTTTTTATGGCGGTCATAACATTGACCCGTTCCCCATTCGAGCCAACACAAACTTTGTAGTGTCGTTCCAATTCCTGCACCGCTTCGACTGCGCCAGGAACCGGACGCAAAGACCTCTCGGTCTCACTCCGCGCAAGATTGATAAACTGATCTATGAAATCAACTGGCAGCGTGACGTTGTTTTCCCGTTCGATCAGTTTGACCAGATCACTCATCGCCTGCCCTGCCAGATGTTCATGACAATGTTCCAGTGTATATTTTTCCAGTCCGAGCTCGATTAAAAGATCGGACACTGCCGCATTATTTATAGCCTCTGAATCTGAGAGCGTGCCGTCATTGTCAAAGATTACCAGTTCAATAGTCATTTAGTCCTCAATTCTTATGTTAGGGGCAACACGTTGCGCTTTGTCCAAGCCCGCCATAACGTTTGCCGCAATGACAGAAAAACTTTTTGCCTGTGGGCTGGATGGATCCGCCACCACCACAGGATTGCCCGTATCAGACAACTCACGAATACGCGCATGTAACGGAATTTCACCAAGAAACGGGACCCCCAATCTTGCCGCATCTACTGCGGCCCCTCCATGACCAAAAATATCTTCGCGGTGGCCACATTCCGGACAAACAAAGTAGGACATATTCTCGATAATACCCAAGACAGGGACTGCCACCTTGCGGAACAGTTCCAACCCCTTACGCGCATCAATCAATGCAATATCTTGCGGGGTTGAAACCACCACTCCGCCCGAAAGAGGGACACGTTGTGCAAGTGTCAAATGAATGTCCCCCGTTCCGGGAGGCAAGTCGATCACCAGAACATCCAGACCATCCCACACCACATCCCGAATCATTTGCAGCAAGGCAGATTGCACCATCGGGCCGCGCCAGATCATCGGAGCCTCTTCATCAACCAAAAAGCCCATCGACATGATTTTTAGGCCATGTGCCTCAATCGGAATGATCCGCCCATTTTCATCTTGCGTTGTTTTCTTGTCTTTGACCCCCGCTAATCTGGGTTGAGAGGGGCCGTAAATATCGGCATCGAGAAGCCCGACTTTTTTACCCGTGGCCGCAATGGCCAAAGCCAGATTAATCGCCACAGTCGATTTACCCACGCCACCTTTGCCGGATGACACTGCAATGATGTCCTTGACGTTTGGAACCTTATCAGTTGTCGGTTGTTGTAAGGGTTTGGATGGCGCGACAGGTGCAGTTGCCTGTCCGGTCATCACAACAGTGGCTTTGGTGATAGCGGTGATTTTTTCAATTTCTTCAACCATCCGCGCCCGTAACACTTCCGCTGAATTTGCATCCACGTCTTGTGAAACATCCAACACGACAATCGCCTGTCCGGATTTCGTCACCTGAACATCATCAAGGCGGATGCCTCCATGGTCCTTTACAATAAACTCCGCCGTTTGACGAACAAACTCCCGCGAATCACCATAATCCGGCTTCAAAGACTGTTTTTTGGATTTTAGAAAAGAAAACATGGGTTAAACTCCGGTTTGAGTGTTGTTTTTAACTCAAAAAGCATTAATGTCTAGAGGAATTACCCAGAGATATAAGGTATTTAAGGAGCTTTTCTATGGCCTGGAACGACGACCATCAAGACAAAGGGGATTCCCCGCGCAAGAATCCATGGGGGAAACCCGAGGATGATCGCCAAAACGATCACCACGATCGCCCGAACTGGGGCCGTGGGCCGCAAGATGACGGCGAAATCAATTTTGACCAGATGCTCAAAACAATCAGGAAAAATCTTGATGGCATGTTGCCTCATTCCGGTGGGAGCATAGGCCGGATTGCTGCCCTGATTATTGCCGTTGCTGCTGCTTTATGGCTTTTGAGTGGAATTTACCTGATCCAGCCCAATGAAAACGGCGTGGTTTTAACTTTCGGCGAATATACCCGCACGGATGAAACTCCGGGGATTAAATGGAAAGTTCCGTGGCCGATCCAAAGCGTTAGGATTGTCGATGTGACAACTGAACGACGTATTCATATCGGATTCGTCGCTCCGAACGCCAACTCGACCAAGCTGGTCTCATCCAGTGGTGGAGCTCATCAGGAAAGCCTGATGCTGACTGGTGACGAAAACATCGTCGATATCAACTTTGTTGTGTTGTGGCGCGTGGCCAGTGCCAAGGATTTCCTGTATTCAATACGAGAACCGGAAGACACCATCAATCTGGTGGCTGCCAGTACCATGCGTGAAATTATCGGGCAAACCAATATCCAGCCTGCCCTGACCGATGCTCGGACCAAAATCCAGTCCGATGCCAAGACCCTGATGCAAAAGCTGTTGGACGAATATCACGCCGGTGTGACCATCAATAATGTTCAACTCCAAAAAGTTGACCCTCCTGCTGCTGTTGTTGATGCTTTCAACGAAGTGCAACGAGCACGTCAGAAAAAAGAAGAACTGAAAAACCTTGCCGAATCTTATCGCAACGACATTATCCCGCGTGCCAAAGGGGATTCTGAGAAAATGCGTCAGGATGCGGATGCGTATAGACAAGAAGTCGTAAACCGTGCGACCGGTGATGCCAAACGTTTTTCGGATATCTATGCCGCCTATAAAGAGTCAAAAGATGTGACTGCAGAACGTATGTATCTCGAGACTATGGAGCAGGTTTTGAAAAATGCCAAAACAGTTGTGATGAGCAGCAAAGACAGCGGGGTTCTTCCCTTCCTGCCTTTGGGTGATTCCAAAACCGGCACAGTTGCCGCAAGTTCATCTGTTAACAGCAATTAAGCGGAGACCCATGTTATGAGTGACGGAAAAATCCTTGGTCTGGCAGTTGCCGCCATTGTAGCCTTTATCTTGATTAACTCGACCATCTTCACTGTGACAGAAGGTCAACAGGTTATGGTTTTGCGCTTTGGTGATCCAAAAGTACAAATCACCAGTCCCGGACTGCATTTCAAAATGCCTTTGATTGATAATATCAGGACATTTGAAAAACGCATTCTGAATGTTGATCCTCCTTCCGAAGAAGTGTTGCTCGCCGACCAGAAACGGTTAGTGGTTGATTCATTCGCCCGTTACCGGATCACCGATATGTTGTTGTTCCTGAAAACCTTGAACACAGAAGCATCGGCTCAACAACGTTTGCACACCGTGATCAATTCGGCACTGCGTTCGATGATGGGTAAGGCGACCTTGCACGATATCCTTTCGGTCAAGCGTGACACTTTGATGGAAAGCATCCAAAGCATCGTGAACGAGGAAGCCAAACGTTTCGGGATTGAAGTGGTTGATGTCCGTATTGTCCGCGCCGATTTACCTGAACAAGTAACACAGGCAACGTTTGATCGGATGCGTTCCGAACGTGAACGCGAAGCCCGTGAAGCCCGCGCCGAAGGGGAACAGCTTTCTATCGAAATTCGTTCCAGAGCCGACAAAGAGCGTACCATCCTGTTAGCAGAAGCCAAACGTGATTCAGAGATCGCACGCGGTGAAGGCGACCGGAAAGCCATTGAAATCTATGGCAAGGCATTCGGGCAAGATCCTAAATTCTACGCGTTCTATCGTTCACTGGAGGCGTATAGAAATTCATTGTCCAATCCGGAGACAACACTCTTGATCTCACCGGATAGCGAATTTCTGGAGTTCTTCAAAGATAAGTTGAAATAAAACAAAAGCCGGTCAATGACCGGCTTTTTAATTCCGTTTTTCTTTAATACCTTATGCGCTACCGATCAAGATCCCTGCGATTAAGACCAAAGCTCCGCCAAAAATGACCTGAACCATCGCCGAGACCATCGGCGTATCCATATATTTCCAGCGTATCCATGAGATGGCAACCAGTTCAAGCGCCACGACGATCGCGGCCACAATTGTTGCCGTCCAGAAATCGGTAATCAAATAGGGGAGCGTATGCCCCAGCCCACCCAAGGCCGTCATCAGGCCACAAACAATACCGCGCAACCAAGGACTGCCGCGACCCGTGATGGCTCCGTCATCGGACATTGCCTCGGTCAATCCCATGCTGATCCCTGCCCCCAGCGACGCAGCCAGACCAACCAAAAAAGCATCATGGGAGTTGTGTGTCGCAAAAGCAGCCGCAAAAATTGGGGCCAGAGTCGAAATCGACCCATCAATTAGACCAGCAAGTCCGGGCTGAACGACTTGCAACACAAAGAGGCGACGGGAAATCTCGCCTTCTTCCAGCTTATCAGCATCCGAAACATTTTTGCGCTCGATCTCGATTGCTTTGGCTTCATGATCTCTCTCAGCTAAAGCCAGATCACCAAGCAATTTCCGGATTTCAACATCCTGCGCCTGTTGCGCTGCTTTCGAATAATAGGTCGATGCCTCGATTTCCATCAGTTCGGCTTGCTGGCGAACTTCGTCAATCCGCATATTTTCCATCAACCACAATGGATTGCGGCGCATAAATCCCTTCACATCCTGACGGGTAATATATGGCAAGCGACCGCCAAAGCGTTTTTGAAACATATCGAGCAACATATTCTTATGCTCTTGTTCTTCAGCCGCCATATCTTCGAACATTTGCGCTGTCGATGGATAGTCTGTCCGCAGCCGGTTGGCAAAGCTCATATAAATCTGTGAGTCTTCTTCTTCGCTGGTGATCGCCAGTGCTAGAATTTCAGGTTCGGTCAGATCGGTAATGCGCTTCATGCTTTGCTCTCGGTCAGTTGATTCATAATCATGCGTTTGGCAGGAGGAAAATGTTCACCCACGGTCAAAAGTGTTTTGCGCGCCAGTTTTGCCAGAGGTGTATCCTTGGTATAAAGCCCCACCAAGGCATTCGTCCCCATATAAAGAGGCAGTGTGTGCTGGCGGTGCTGGCGGTTATAGCGCATCAAAATATCTTCGCTGCCGATATCGAGCCCGAGGTCATGATGTTTGATAATTTCTTGAGCCAAAGTATTGGCGCCACGCAGGCCAAAATTAAAGCCATGTGCGGTCACCGGATGCATTCCGACGGCAGCATCCCCCATCAAGGCATAGC
>MNUG01000038.1 GCA_001871905.1 Alphaproteobacteria bacterium CG1_02_46_17
TTACTTATATATATTTTCAAACTTTACTACAGATGCTAACTTAATATTTTTGATAGTTTCACTTTTGGAAAAATTTTTTTCAAATTTTGCATTTTTCTATTGCATCCAAAGTTTGGCTCTAGTATAAATAACTTACACACCCTCTATTACCGCCGTTTGTCCGGAGCACCGAAAAGGTCTCCGGACCTTTTTTTATCCTGAACCTTTACCCACGGAGGACGCATGTATCAAAAGCTAATTGAATCCCTTTTAACCCACATGGGCGAGAAAACGGAACAAGCCCCGCCAACACGTTATGAAGTGATCATCATCCACTGCTTTTATCTTGCGCCGTTGCTCTGGGCTGGGGCCTTGGCATGGGACGCCTTTGCCCAGACATCCTTGCCAGACAAGCCCCGCGCCATTGGATTTGGAACGATTCTAGAGGTAACAGGTGGACTTGCTGCCCTGACCGTCCTTTTTCTAATTTGGGCCGCCAAATACAGGAAAAAGCCCATAGATATGTGGGCCGCATCCCATTTGGTCTGGATTTCACAAAGCTATCTGAATTTGGCCCTGTTTTCGGCCTTGGTCGTTGTTGCTTTCGGGATTTTGTTATTATTGGGCGCCATCTCAACAACAATTGCGGCCATTGCGATCTACGGCCTACCGATTCTGGCACTCTTGACTGTGGGATTGTTTCTTATTCGGCTAATAAGGGGATACGTCAATCTGATACGCCGCAAACCGATGATTCTGGGAAGAAAATGGCGATCCCGGCAGGAATCGAACCTGCAACCCTCTGCTTAGAAGGCAGATGCTCTATCCAGTTGAGCTACGGGACCAATCGAACTAAGCGGACGCTTCTTCCGGTGGAATATATTTGAAGTTATCGACATAGTTCCTAGGAACAATCTTGCGTTCGTGAGACTGGAGGATGGTATATCCCCACCCTTTCCCCTCAGCGAATGCCGATGCTTTTTCCAAAGTTGGAAATTTCAACTTTACCTGATTGAGCGTATCTGACGAACTCGTCCAGCCCATCAGGCTTTCTGGTGTTCTTGCAGATTTCAACTCATATTCCAACACCCAGTCCTGTGACTTTGCGCGTCCGGACTGCATGGCAGATTTGCTGGGTCGGTAAATTTTGACTTCCATACGTCTTACCTCGTAAAAATCGAGCTTACCCTATAGGAGTTGCCAAAAAATTAAAAGAGCAAAAAAGAGAAGTTCTCTACCAGCGGAACAGTTTTTTTGCGGCAAAACCGGCAAAAATCCCAATCACGACATAGGGCAGGAAATTGAGAAAATATGCTTCGCCGACATTATCATTGGGGCAAACCAGCCGCATCCCTATCCAGCCGAACTCACTCACAGCCAGAACCGCAAACGACGCCAGAGCACACGGCATCACCGTTGCCCCCTTCCTGACCAGAATAATAACTGCAATGGCTGGCAGGGTTGTGTGAAGCGCTGTGTTGATCCAGCAATGGGACAGCCAGTTTTCTCTGATACTTCCCATCCCTTCGAAAAAAAGTCGATCAAACATCCAGACAAGTTGAACCGATAGCAAAGTCAGCGGAACGGCAAAGAACCCTTTATACCTTTCACAATCCGGCGTCGAGAGCCAGAATGTCATTAGGGATGCCGTAATGCCGGTTCCAAAAGCCAGAAGCAGTTCAAAGATATAATCCCCACGGTTCATTGCCTCAACGATATTTTCACGCAAACCAATCGTCATCGCAACGGCGGAGGTATAGGTCACAACCAATAATATCCACAGCAGAGCCCTGCGAAGCGGATTCGTACAACAAACAGGTTTGAGGTTACCGCATAATTTTTGGATGGTTTGGTCTATTTCTTCGGTACTCATGCCAGTTTCTCTTTAAGTTTCTGTAGGGCGCGATGCATTGTTACTTTGACAGCAGATTCTGATAATCCGGTTTTTTCGGAAACTTCCTTCGTGCTATACCCTTCAATTTTCAATAACTCAACAACTTCTTTTTGTTTTTCAGGCAATTCACCGATCGCGTTCTCAATATCCCGAAAGGTTGAAGACGCATCACTGTTACTGAGGTAATCCGGTATCTCAACTGATTCAAGGGGAACCTGCCTATTTCCCCGTGAAGCGTAATGCTGCCGCAAGAAGTCTGTCTTTCTAAAATTTACAATCGCCAAAAGCCATGGGGTAAATGGTCGCTCAGAATCATAGGTATGCAACGCCTTATGCACGGATAACAAAACTTCCTGCACCACATCATCGGTGATATCAGGAGAAGGAAGAGAACGCAGAACGACACGGCGAATAACGGGCACAATTTCAGTCAGCAGGATCTGGTATGATGCTGCATCCCCGCTCTGGGCTTTAACAACCAAAGCCTGCCATCTTTTTTCCTGTTTTTCATTCCCGTAAGGCATCCGGCGATCATATAGAGAAGCATTAGAAATTAAAAGAGAAGGTTCCATACGTATGGAACGCTTTGAATGACTATATTTCCCCGCCCTGAGGGGATAAAATCCTTGAGAATTTTGTGAAGGTTCCGAATGGTCGGGGCGAGAGGATTTGAACCCCCGGCCCACTGCTCCCAAAGCAGTTGCGCTACCAGGCTGCGCTACGCCCCGACTTTTCAGATATTTGTCATTACGTGAGTCACGTAAGGGCTTTCTTTTACACGAAAGATCACGGATTATTCAAGTGATTTCGCAAGGGAATTTGAAGAAATTTTACTTTTTAGGCCAATTCCCCATTTTTCCGCCATTCCACCGTTAATTTCAAGCACCGCCTTAGCGGGTTGCGAAGAGGTAATCGTAGTCAAATCCTGTGGCATTGCCATGTTGTGAATATCGACAACCTGTCCATTTTCATCCAGAAACAGCATATCAAGCGGAATCAGAGTATTTTTCATCCAGAATGATGGCTGGCGCATATCGGGAAATATAAACAACATTCCTGATGTTTCAGGCATTGTGCGACGAAACATCAATCCCCTCGCTCGTGACGACGAATTATCTGCAACTTCAACATCTAACGAGATCTGATTTCCTGCATCATTTGTGATTGTCAGATCTTCGGCCAAGGTCGTCTGGCTTTGCAAACACAGTACGAGCACCATCACCAGAGACATCCATAAAATCTTATTCCTCATGCAAAATTCCTTCTATAAAATTCTGAACAGCTTTCGATGCCTCGTACATTTCAACAGTGTTATGATCTGCCTCTTTATATTCAACCATCTGTTTTGGCTCAGGAGATAAATCAAATAATGCTCTTCCCGTTTTATAACCAACCACCCTATCCTTACCAGCGAGAATAAATAATTTGGGGGCTGTTACATTGACAATTTTCAAATCAGATTTGAATTGATCTTTTAACAACACACTTTTGAACGGAACAAATGGATAGTGCATAGCCACCACAGCCAAAAGATTCTCAAATGGAACCTCAAGAATTAGTGCTCTGATTTCTGCATTATGTTTTTGCGCCAAATTGACAGCAACCCCACTGCCCAAAGACTGTCCGTAAATAATAATCGGATTTGTTGCGCGATATTTATTTAGCACATCACTTTGAAAAAAGGCTTCTGCGTCTTTATACAGCCCGTCTTCTGTTGGATGTCCAGGATTTCCTCCATAGCCACGATATTCAGCCAATAAAATTCCGTATCCTGCCTGCACCATATCGGAGAAGAACGGGGCCATCCAGATGGGGTGTGAAGCATTCCCATGAAAAACAATGATTATGGGTTTATTTGAATCAACAGGTGCCGTAAAAAATCCGGTTAATTTCAACCCATCTTCGGTGCGCACCCGAACAGGTTCGTACCCCGTCAATAATCCGGTCATTTGTTCAACCGGAACAGAGGGAGAGAAGTAAATAAGTTTCCTTTGAAAAAAATATAGTAATCCCGTTGTAAAAATATACACGGCCAAAGTAGTGATTAGAAACTCCACCATACGCCTTTTTTTACTCTTCCTAACCATTTATCGTTTCCCGTCAACTGGCAGCAGAGTCAATAATGGCTGAGTTATACATCCGCGAATAAGTTCCATCCCGTGCAACAAGTTCAAAATGAGTCCCTTGCTCTGCAATACGTCCATTTTCCATGACAATAATTTTATCAGCATTCTGGATGGTCGAAAGACGGTGAGCAATGACCAAAGTCGTCCGGTTCTTTTGCAGCCCTTCCAATGTTTTCTGGATCAAACGTTCGGACTGGTTATCCAAAGCCGATGTGGCCTCGTCCAACAACAAAATAGGTGCATCACGCAAGATCGCCCGAGCCAGTGAAATCCTCTGGCGCTGGCCACCTGATAATAATACCCCATTTTCACCAACCTGTGTTTGGTATCCATTTGGCAGCGCACGAATAAATTCATCGGCTGCCGCAGCTTTGGCTGCCTCAATAATCTGTTCTTCTGTTGCATTTTTCAGGCCATAGGCAATATTGCCTGAAATCGTGTCATCAAAAATTGTTACGTCTTGAGACACCAAAGCCATATTCCGGCGCAACGACTCAATTGTGATGTCTCTGATGTCATGCCCATCAATCATAATTGAACCCGACACAGGGTCATAAAATCTAAGCACTAAAGACAAGATGGTTGTTTTGCCTCCACCTGATGGCCCGACAAGTGCCGTTACTTTTCCGGATTCTATATCAAGATTGACATGGTGGAGGGCCTGTTTGTTGTCCTCCATATTATCATACGCGAAATTGACATCATGGAATGTAATGGATGGCATCTGGACTGTAATATCCTTTGCATCGGGTTTTTCTGAAATGGAAGATGTTTGTTTCATCATTTCATCAACCCGTTCAGCGGCCCCAAGCCCCAACTGAAGCGCATTATTTAATTTGGCCAATTTTTTCATTGGCTCATAGGCCAAGGAAAAGGCCGCAATAAAGGACATCAATCCACCCGGGGTCAACTCGCCTTGAGCGATACGGAATCCGCCATAGACAATCACCCCAAAGACAACACCCCCCACCATAATTTCATTGATCGGCGTTGAGAGGTTGCTGATCCTCGCGGCCTTAATATTCAAATTCCGGACGGTGACAACGGCTTTTCCTGCGAGGTCTCGCTCGTGGTCTTCCATGCCATATGCCTGCACCTGTCTGATACCTTGGAAGATCTGTGTTAAAACACCCATCAGGTTTGCAGTTTCACCCTGAATTGATTTCGACACCTTACGAAGCCTTCTCCCCAAATAGGCAACAAGTCCCGATGCAAACGGAAAAATTATAAAAGTGACAAGTGACAATCGCCAGTCCTGCATCACCATAACAACGATCAGGAAAATCAGCGTCAGAAGGTTGCTCCCTACTCCCGTCAAGGAATCCGATACTGCCGTCCGCATCACGTTTACATCGTTGGTCACGCGAGAGACTAGCTGCCCACTGGGGTATTTGTGAAAGAATTTAAGATCAAGGGTCATAAAATGCGAGAACACATCTTGTTGAATATCCGCCACGATGGACTGGGATATTTTATTCATCTTGATGGTATGGATATATGTTGCGATGCCCCGAACAACAAAAGACGCAAAGATCATTCCGCCCAGAGGCAAGATAACGGAAATCGTTTCCGGATTATTCTGCACACCAATCATGGCTTTATCCAAAACAGGCTGGAGGAGCTTTGCAAAGCCTGCCGTTGCAGCCGCAGCAACCAGCATGAAAAAAACAGCGATAGAAAGCTGTCCCGAATAAGGGGAAAGATATTTCTTTACCAAAGGGACAAGCAGAGAAAAAGTGGTATGCTTAACGGGTTTTGTATCTATATTTGTATCCATGATGGCAAAATAAGTGGTATTTGCGCCGGACACAAGAGGCTGAGTTAAGCTGGGCGTTTACGGTGCTTTCTATCGGGGAGCGCCTTGCCCCATTTCAGGCGGTCAACCAGATAGGTTGGCCTAATATTATTAAACTGGTTAATCAACATGCTCAAAATCTTGTTGACGTCGCCCGGGGTGGCTGCATTCTTAAAGACAGGGGCATGAATGCCACTGCGAATCAGGCAAGTATCCATGTTTACTAAGGTTGCCCCTGTAATATCATGAGCCATGGCATCCCCAATCATAACCGTTTGACCGGGATAAATGTCGTTATTGTGCAAAATATGGATGGCTTGGTGGAAAATGGGCTTATACGGTTTTCCGATCATCTGGATCACGCCACCCAATTCCTGAATACGGCGGCTGAGTTGCAAAGTCCCCGTCTTATAATTATTCCCCAACAGCGCACGACTATCAGGATTAATGCACAAAATTTTCAGGCGGCGGCGAATGGTTTCGCGCAAAACCTCTTCATAGGATGATAATTCACCCTCCAGATTATCCCAGCCGGACACCAGCAAGAAGCTCGCATCCTCCAGATTATTAACAACCTGCACATCTGTTCCAGCCAAGAATTTACGGGCACGCTCCCCCCCGATCAGGTAGCAATTTTTCCCCACCCCTTCAAAAACAGCGTCTTTTTGTGTATTTATTCCATTATAAAGAAGCTCTCCAGAGGTCAATATCTCGTTATACAGGCCGTCTGGTAATCCCAGTTTTTTCAAATTCTCTGCCATTTCGTGGGCTCGAAGCTCTGAATTTGACATAAGAAGAACGAATTTCTTACGGTTCTTAAGCTCCTTCAGACACTCAATAGCTCCCTCGAACACCTTTTCCGAGTCGTGCAAAACGCCCCAGGTGTCGATGAGAAACCCCGTGTAACTATCTGATATATCAGAGATTCCTTGGCAAAATTTTGTATTTGGCATGAGTCCTTGACCTTTGGAAAATGTCGATCATTTCCCAGTTTAGTCGGCAATTCTAAACGGAACGTTAGCAAGTGAGATAATTTTCAGATGTCCTTATTGCAAGAATTTAGTGAATCTTGGCACTACGCCCTGCGATTTCACACAAAATCTTATAGAGCTTGCCTACATCCGATGTATTGAACAAAGAAGACAACATCTCACCATAGTCATTATTGTGCGCTTGCTCGAGAACTTCCTCGTACTGACGGATAAAGCGCAGTGTATAGGTGCGGAATTCACTATCCTCGATAAATTTCTTCTGGCCTTTGTCCAACGGAATTTTGACGGCGGATTCCACAAGGTGGCGCGTGAAAGCCGCCACATCCCCACGTTGGTAGGCGCGCAAGACACGAGCATCAATTTCTTCTTCCAGATGACGGGAAACATCAACAGCCAGAGAATAAAGGCTTTCAATCACGAATTTCGAAGCCGAAAGGAAGGCTTCCCGTTCGGAACGAAGCTGCGTTTCTTTCAGTTTTTTGGCTTGATCTGCTATTTCCTGAACTGAGCGATACAGGTTTGCCGAATTGCGGCTAAAGACAGAGGCCGCTTCATCGGCTGCTTCAATGGCTTTCCGCGTTACGGTTGTCATGCGCGAAGATTCATCTACCAGTTTTTGACGTGAAATTTCGATATTATCCATGACCGAACTTCCAGCCTGACGAACTTCATCAACTCTGGATGTCAGACGCGCCGTGGCATCTGTAATCTGATCGACCACTTCCATCGAGACGTTGGAGATCTGGCTGGCCTGATGGCGCAATCCTTCACCATAAGTTTCCGCACTGTTCATAGACGCATTCATATATGTCTCTATTTCCTTGGCGCGGACAGACAGAGTTTCTCCGGATTTTTGCAATTCCAACAATGACCCTTGGACAGCGTCCACCAAGGCACCAGCCTCTTCCCTTACAGATGCCACAATACGCGCGGATTTGTGGGTTGTCTGTTCCGCCAGCAAGGACATGCGTTGCCCTTCTTCCAGATATGACTTAGCCCCATCAGCAATTTTCCGCGTTACGTTATCGACTTTATGATCGAGTATATCGGTTGACTGGCCGAATAGATCGGTTGCCTCTTGCAAGTCACTGGTTGCACGATTAACCACCACGGAAATATCCTGAATATAGACATCCAGATTTTTCTGAAGCATTTCGACTTTTGATCTGACCTGATCGGTTACCAGTTGCAGATCATCAATACGTCCTGCAACACCTGTCTGAACACGGGTCAGGCTATCTTGTGCATCTTCTGCAGCCTGACGAATATCAACCATCGTATTGCCCAGATCTTCCGACATGCTCAACATCGTACGAGACCCATCGACAACCCCGACACGCAATTTCTCTAGGCGATCATCCAACTGTTGCCCGATATCGGTCAGACATTCGGAAACAGTTTCTGTTGATTCCATATAGCTTTCGCGCAAACTGGCATATTTTGCCTCAAGCGCTTCTGCCGCGGCAATCATGCGATTACAGTCAGGCGTTGCCTGATCGGCCAATAATGAAATCTTCTCGACATTCTCATGGATAGAGCTGCCCGTCTCTGCCGCTTTACGCCCGATCGTATCCAGAGCTCCGGAAATTCGGACTTCCATTTGAGACAATTCATCCGACACATCTGCCACGCGGCCAAACATGCGGTCACTCCGATCAAAGAGAGCTTGGCCCAAAAGACCAATCTGACTTTCTGAAATATTAAGCGTATCTGTCAGACTTTGGCTTTGACTTTGAAGCAACATTGCAATGTCACCGGTTCTGCGTTCCAGTTCATCAACCAGATCATCAAGACTGGATTTCTGGGATTGGATTTGTTCGTTGATTTGTTTTGAATGTGCAACGATTTGTCCCGTAACAGCCGCAGTATCCTGCAGGCTGTTTTTCATCATAGCGCCCACTTCTTCAACTGTGGTACGCATTCTGTTATTGCCTTGCTCCAGCTCAACGATGCGGATAGATAACCGATCATCCAGCTCATCTGTTTGTTCTGCGAGACGCTCGATTGATTTTGAAATCAACGTAACAGGCTCTGCTGATCGTTTTGAAAGCTGTTCTGCAGATCTTTCGAGTGCAGTGGTCACCAGAGTAACGGCTTCTACCGTTTTTTCTTTCTGGGCTTCCAATTTTCCGGTGATGGCTTCAAGGCCTTTGTTCTTATCATCAATAACACTGAGAATTTCGGATATTCCGTCACGATTTATGCGCGCCGAATTCATGATGTTTTCCATGCGCTGTTCAGCCAATCTGGAAGAATTTTCAATCTGGCCGGAGGCCTCGGCAATTGTTTTATCCAGCAACTCTTTGGCGCGACGAACTGCAGACGTAATATTATCCGCGCCAGAGACCGCCATAGACAGAGCCTCTCCCAATTTATGGGTTGCGATATCCCCAACCTTTTCAAGTTCGGTTGTGCTGTTCAATAATTGCTCGGCCGAATTTTTAAGATTTTCTGCCCGCTCATTCAACTTCACTTCAATATGAGCTGTGCGTTCAAATAATTCATTTGAAGTATTTTCAACTTTTTTAAGACTTCCGGACATAACCTCCATCACGCCTTCAACGGCGCTGGAAATTTTCTCGGCACCTTTCAGGCTGACCTCAAGACGATCCGCACCCGAGATAATGGTTTCCGCCATTTTCTCCAAGCGCGATGTGTCATTATCAATTTTTCCTTGAGTTTGTTCGATCTGACCTGCGACCTCACTAATGCGTGCGGAGAATTTTTCTGCAGCAGACGCCAAGGAATCCTCAACACTAGAAACTTTCTGATGAACCTCTTCACTGGCTTTGGTGATAATTCTTGCCCCATTGGAGAAAATTTCATCAATTTCCTGACCCAATTCTGTGATTTCCGAGGATACATTCTCCCAAGCCTGCACGCCTTTCGTGGATTTGTGCGCGATAACTTCGGTCTGTGCCTCAATTGTTTCAGTCAGCGTCAATAATTCTTCGGCGCGCTTGCTTAAAGAATCGGCCAAGCGATCAATGTGGAATTCTGCCTTTTGGGATACACCAGAAAAATCACGAATTTCGGTGCGTAATCCAGAACGAGCGCGTTGGATAGCTTTTACAGCCGCGCGGGATGATGCCGACATTTCCGATGCCTGTTTCATCAAGAGATGAATATCATCACTAATCAGGCGAGATTGCTCTTCACTTGGAAATAACATATCACGCAGCTCCTGCTTCAAAGCTTGCGCGTAAATATGGGCATCAGAACGGCGTTGCCAAGCGGAGATGCACAACCACAACATGGCAACAGGCGTCATGACACATGCCAGTACCAGCCCCAAAGCCAATGGGGAGGTTGCGATAGATTTGATACTTCCAGGAAGGGAGAGGATATAAAGACCTGCATAGGTTATCCATGCAACGGTCAAGAAGACAGCCACAGCTTGTCCCATTTGTAACCAATATGGAGTATTTGGGCCGGATGATTTGATACGACGACCTGTATAACCGCGTGGCGCAATTAATTCTATTTCGTCGGCTTTCCCTTCAGAGCTTTCTGATAAATCTGAATCAGGATTTTGTTCTGCATCTCTGGCTTGTTCTGGGTCTTGTTCCGGCATAGCCTCAGGAACTGAAATTTTCCAGTTCTTTAACACGGGCCCAGCCCCTGCATAGATTTTGCTTTCAATGATCGGTGTGGATTCAGATACAAATTCATTCTGAACAGAATCATCCTGTTCTTTTGCTGCGAAAAGACTCATGAGCAGTCGCCCCGTGTTCGTATAAGTTCATCTGTGTTGGATTAGGATGACCGTTACATGGTTTGTGAATAAATTCAAGCCCGTATCAAAAGTTATTCAGGCAAAAAGTTACTCAAGTTTATACGAAGAGGTTTATCGGAAAAACTTTTCCATATTTCGTAAACCTCTTCAACTGAATATCAAAAATATTATGTCTTTTGTTTCTTTAATCCCATCTGGACGAGATAGGCATTAAGATCCCGTCGGATTTCAGGAGCCAGCATATATAGACCAATCAGGTTCGGCACAGCCATGGAAAGGAACGTAGCATCGGCAATATCAATAACCGTTCCCAAACTCACCGAAGATCCAAGGACGACAAAAACCAGAAATGCCAGCCGGAAGCAAATGGCCACAATTTTTCTGTCTCCCAACAGGTAGCCAAGGCACTTTTCCCCATAATAGGAGTAAACAATAATGGTCGAAAAGGCGAACAAGGCTACACATACTGCCAGCGCATAATCGAACCACGGAAAGACTGTTTCAAAAGCACGCGAAGTCAGATCAACGCCCTGAAGGCTTTGAGATGGGTCGTAAGCCCCTGAAATAACAATCACAAGAGCCGTAACCATACAGACAATAACCGTATCAAAGAATGGCCCCAAGCCACCGACCAACCCTTGACGAACAGGATAATTGGTCTTTGCAGAAGCTTGGATAATTGCTGCCGTTCCCAACCCTGCCTCGTTAGAGAAGGCAGAACGCCTTACCCCTGCAATAATTGCACCGACCAGCCCACCCATCCCAGCTTCTGCAGAAAAGGAAGATGTAACAATGGTCATAATTCCAGAGGGGATATGCTCGTAATTTACTGCAATGACGATCAGACCACAAAGAGTGTAAAACCCTGCCATGAGGGGCGTAAGCTTTGAGGCTACCGTTGCAATGGAGTGAATACCGCCCAATGTAACCGCTCCTGTAATTGTGGCAAAAATCAACCCGAACAGCCAACCTCTTCCTTCAAAAAAGCTATGTTCTCCGCCCGTGGCATGAACAACCTGTTCAAAAACCTGATTGGCCTGATACATATTTCCACCACCAATCGCCCCACCAATACAAGCGACAGCATAGATTGCAGCGATTACAACTCCGACTTTTGGCAAGTTGTAGCGATTAAAGGCTTCCTTCAGGTAATACATCGGGCCGCCTGAGACTTCATCAGGACGTTCAGGGTCGGGAAACACTCTATATTTATGGCCGAGCATGACTTCGGCAAATTTTGAACCCATGCCAAAAATCCCGAGTACCAACATCCAAAATGCAGCCC
This sequence comes from Alphaproteobacteria bacterium CG1_02_46_17, assembly GCA_001871905.1. Lineage (GTDB taxonomy): Bacteria > Pseudomonadota > Alphaproteobacteria > Micavibrionales > Micavibrionaceae > UBA1573. The sequence goes on from MNUG01000038.1 coordinate 11,808, forward strand.
CCGGGCCCCCCAAGGAAATCGCCGCAGCCACACCTGCGATATTCCCCAAACCAATGGTTGCCGACAGACAGGCAGAAAGAGACTCGAAGTTGCTGGTTTGGCCCTTGGCATCCGGTTCGTTAAATTTATTGCCAAGACATTGGAATGCGTGCCTCGCATAGCGAATATTAGGAAAGCCAAGATAGAAGGTGAAAAACAAGGCTCCAAGCGCCAGCCACATCACAATCAAGGGAAAAGTCATTCCGGCGATTTCAGGGCCCCATAAGACCACCTCCTGTATGGATTTTGAAATACTCTGGATGGTATTATTAATATCCGCGTCGATCGACATGCCTTAACTCCGTTATATTTGGCTCCCTGTATTCCAGCCATAACGGAAAAAGCTGCGACAAAAAAGTCAGGAGTTAGTCTTTTGCACAGATAGGATGGGAAACCGGATGGGATGGGAAGATCGTAGCAGCCCATTTCTTGATTTGAGCCACATCCATTTTGTTTGCCTTGGGAATTCTAGGTGCATAGACGGCACAAAAAGAATCAGGTCTCATGACCGCGGCGTCTTTCGAGATTTTATTCGCAAAATCTGTTCTCACCTGATGCAAACGCTGCTCGGGACTAGAGATTCCTTCGCTTCGGTAGAATTTGAGCAGAGTTTTTTCGTATCCCGAAAATAAATGGGCATTTTTAGTGGTGAAGTTCTTATATTGTGTATAGAGGTTTTTATCACTCTTTGGCCATAAATGCTGGCAGTTCAGGCCGATCACCATCAATTCACTGTGGATGCGGATTCCTTGCTCCGCTTCGGCTTCTTTCATACTGTAGCATTTTGAGAAAGCAGGTGAAGAAACTGCCATAATCAACAGAAATATAAGTATATTTTTCAATTAAGCCTCTAAGCTCTATGCAGCATACGGCGTAATCAGGGGCTGGCCATCAAAATGTGCGTCAATATTTGCGATGGCAAGTTTACCCATGGCCGTTTTGGTTTCATGTGTATGGCCACCTATATGGGGTAGCAAAACAACATTGTCCATAGAAATTAATGCCTCCGGCACAGAAGGTTCGCTTTCATACACATCCAGACCTGCTCCCGCTATGTCTTTGTTGGACAGTGCAATCAACAGACTTTCAAGATCGACAACGGTTCCACGGGCAACGTTTACCAGAATACCATTCGCACCCAAAGCCTTCAGGACAGGTAAATTCACAATATGGTGGGTTTCTTCACCGCCAACGCAAGAACAAACCAGAATATCGACTTCTTTTGCCATCTTTTCCAGATTGTCAAAATACCGATACTCCAGATCCTCTTTTTTACGAGGGCCAAAATAAGAAATTTCCATTTCAAAAGCACGACATCGGCGGGCAATCGCTTGCCCAATTCGCCCCATGCCGATTATTCCAACCCGTTTTCCTGTAAGGGATGTCGCCAATGGAAATGCGCCGGTTGACCATTTTCCAATACGAACAAACATGTCTGCCTCAACAATGCGGCGCAAGGAAGCCAATATCAAAGCAAGCGCTATGTCTGCCGTATCATTCATAGGCGTGTCCGGCGTACTGGTTACGGCGATCGTACGTTCTTTGGCGACCTCAACATCAATATTATTTACGCCTGCCCCATATTGGGCAATAATTTCGAGGTTGGGCAAAGACTCAATGATTTTGCGGGTGACTGGCATGCCATTAAAGGCGGAAAGGATTGCCACAACATCCAGACGGCTCTTTTGCAAGGTGGCTTCCGGATCGGCCTCCTTCCAGAGTCTTATAAGGTTATAGCGGCTCTCAAGGTCATCCATTTCGGGGGGCAACATTGTTCCAAGGGCTAAAACTGTCTTTTTCATGTCGGTTCCAGTGCATTTTTCATTGATTTTTGGACTGTAGCCGTGGTTTAACGGGCCGTCAATCACCATGGATACCAGATGAAAAAGAAGCTTTATATCAAGAGTTACGGCTGCCAGATGAACACATACGATGCCAAACGTATGCAGGATATTCTGCGCCCGCTGGGGTACGAGACCGTTGAAAGCTATGAAGATGCCGATATGGCAATCCTCAACACCTGCCATATTCGTGAAAAGGCAACAGACAAGGTTTTTTCCGATTTGGGACGTATCCGCCCCCATAAAGAGAAAAGAGAAAAACAAGGCCAACAAATGATTGTGGCTGTTGCCGGATGCGTGGCTCAAGCCGAAGGCGATGTTATTTTATCTCGTGCCCGTTATGTCGATATGGTATTCGGCCCCCAGACTTATCACCAACTCCCCGAGATGGTCGCCAAAATCACCGGCGCCTATGGGGCAGAACGTATTATCAATACAGATTTTCCTGTTGAAGAAAAATTCGACCAGCTTCCTGAAGAAAATGCCACAGAAGGGCCAAGCGCCTTTTTATCCGTTCAAGAAGGCTGTGATAAGTTCTGCACCTTCTGTGTCGTTCCCTATACCAGAGGTTCTGAATACTCCCGTTCGGTTGATGGAATTCTGGCCGAAGCCAAACGACTGATCGCGGCGGGTGTCAAGGACATCACCCTTTTGGGGCAAAATGTCAATGCGTTCCACGGTACGGGGCCGGATGGCAAAACATGGTCACTGGCCCGATTACTAGAGGAACTAAACGGATATGACGATGTTAAACGGCTTCGTTACACGACATCCCATCCTTGTGATGTTGAAGATGATCTGATCGCCGCGCATCGTGATCTGGAAAAAGTAATGCCTTATCTGCATCTACCGGTTCAAAGTGGATCGGACAAGATTCTAAAAGCCATGAACCGCAAACATACAGCACAATCCTATCTGGATACGCTCAATCGTTTTCGTGATGTCCGTCCTGACATTGCCTTGTCTTCGGATTTTATTGTCGGTTTTCCAGGGGAAACAGATGAGGATTTCGAAGCCACGATGGAATTGATAGCCAAGGTTGGTTATGGGTCGGCCTATTCATTCAAATACTCCCCTCGCCCCGGAACCCCCGCAGCAAACATGGCCGGTCTGGTACGCGAAGATATTAAGAGCGAGCGCCTGCAAAGACTACAAGCCCTGTTAACCGAGCAAGCCATATCCATTAACCAAAGTTTTATTGGAAAAACTATTCCGGTTCTCTTTGACCGCACACATGACCTACAAAGTAAACGTTTGCACGGTCGTACCGAATATAATCAGGCTGTTCATATCGAACTGGATCGCCCACTAGGTCATAACAGACTTGAAGGGCAGATTTTGGATGTTACTGTCACCAGTGCAGGACAAATGGCATTGCATGGAAATGTTGAACTAGCCCAAGATGACATAGCCGCTTAGTTAGACCAATTAATCGGGCCAAATTTGTTGCAACGCATCTGTTTTTGTTTGCTTTTTGATTTACCTAGTTCGTGCTATAATCAATAGATTATCAGCAAAGGAGTTGCGCCATATCTGTTCTTGAATTCAACGACTTGTCTTTACTCCCCCTTCTCTATGGGGAGCATAACTCAAACATTTCCTATCTTGAGAAAACACTTAACGTCGAGATTGCGGATCGTGGAAACACTTTGTCCGTTTCAGGCAGTGCCGCAAATGTTGCCTTAACCGAACAGATTTTACAGTCCTTATGGGGACGCGTTACTCACAGCAAAAAACTCGAAGTTGTCTCCCCTGCAGATATTGATGCCTTGATTCATTTTGCAAACCCTTCCTCAAAAACCTCGAAACAAGACGGTGAACGGAAAATGCCCAATTATGATTCTGCCGCTATTCTTCCTGCCTCTCCTGTTCTGGATGACAAAAATGCAATCGTCACCAAACGCAAATCTGTTGTTCCGCGTACCACCAACCAAATGTCCTATGTAGATGCCTTGCGGAAAAAGGAGATGGTTTATGGTGTTGGCCCTGCTGGAACTGGTAAGACCTATCTTGCCGTTGCCGTCGGCGTTGAGCTATATGAAAAGGGTATGGTTGAACGACTGATTTTCTGTCGTCCCGCCGTAGAGGCCGGTGAAAAGCTCGGATTTCTTCCCGGTGATATGCGCGACAAAATTGACCCCTATCTGCGCCCTATCTATGACGCCCTTCACGATTTCCTTGGTGGCGAACGTGTTGAAAAAATGCTTGAACGTGGAGAAATCGAGATTGCCCCACTTGCCTTCATGCGTGGACGCACTTTGAGCCACGCCTATGTCGTTCTGGACGAAGCGCAAAACACGACGTCAATACAAATGAAAATGTTTCTAAGTCGTATGGGCGATAATTCCCGCATGATTATTACAGGTGATCCCAGCCAAACGGATTTGATAAACGGTGAAGTCTCGGGACTGAGAGAGTCGATGGAAATTTTGAACAGTATTGATGAAATTTCCTTTATCAAATTTGAAAACGCAGACGTGGTGCGCCACAAATTAGTTGGTAAGATTTTGAATGCTTATGATTCCAAAAAAATCCGGAAAAATAATGCCACCTAAATCTTCCAATGCTCCAATTGTTGATTTGCTGTTTGACTCTCCCTTGTGGGGAAAATCGAGGCTCGGCTGTCGGGCGTTGATCCCCTCGCTTATTGCCCTGTCATGGAAAAATGTTCCAGATAAGCCCAAGGGAATTATTCCAGAAGTTACGGTTACTTTAACAGACGATTCCTATATCCAAGAGCTCAACCGTGACCACCGATCCAAAGATAAACCAACCAATGTTCTATCTTTTCCCAATTTTGAACATATGAGAGAGATCCCTTCCGAGATCGGCGAAGCGCCAATCGGAGATATTATCGTTGCGTTTGAAACGGTGAAGCGCGAATCTATCGAACAGGGAAAGGCCTTCAAGGACCATCTTTCCCATATGATTGTCCATGGTTTCCTGCATTTGCTGGGATATGACCATATTTCCGACCCCCAAGCCGAAGAAATGGAAGCTTTGGAGGTTAAAATTCTTAAAAAACTGGACATCACCAATCCTTACAATTAAATAAGAAGTTGTATTTGAGAGCTCATAAAAATGCCTGACACTGACAAAGACTCGCCTTCCCTCCCTTCACAGGCTGCGCCAAGCAGGCCAGCCGAAGCACAAAGTTCCGGCACAAACACCGGTGGCGGTGGAGGTGTTGTCGTTTGGTTGAAAAACCTGATTAAGACCAAGCCGGAGAGCGATGAATCCCTTCGCGAGGCTCTCGAAGATTATATCGAGGAAATGTCATCCCACCCCGATTCCAGTGAAAGCTCGACTTCTCATGAATTGCAGTTGCTGAGTAATATTCTCGAATTGCGCGATATGACCGCCGAAGATGTGCTGGTTCCGCGGATTGACATTGTAGCCATTGATATATCGACCCCTGCCGATGAATTGCTTTCCCTGTTGTCCCAAAAGCAACATAATCGTATTCCGGTTTATCGTGATACTCTGGATGATATTATTGGCGTTGTGCATATCAAAGACGTATTCGAAGCATTGATTTCCAAGAAAAATATCGAAATTAAATCTTTAATTCGCGAGGCTCCGGTTGTTTCTCCTGCCATGCCGGTTTTTGATTTGCTGATGATGATGCGTCAAACCCGCCAGCAAATGGTATTCGTTGTTGACGAGTATGGTGGCATTGACGGTTTGATTACCATCGGTGATGTCATCAGCAGTATTGTCGGTGAAGTTCAGGATGAATTTGACAAAAGCGTCCTCCCCTCCATCATTGAAACAAAAGACGGTAGCTTTGTCGTGGATGCGCGGATCGAAATTTCTGATTTTGAAGAGAAATTCGGCCAAATATTGTCTGCAGATGAACGGGATGTCGCGGATACCCTCGGCGGGTTTATATTTACCCTGTCCGGACGAGTTCCGGCGCGTGGAGAAGTTATCTCCCATGACGAAACAGGATTTGTTTTTGAAATCATAGATGCCGACCCCAGACGGGTTACCCGTATTCGCGTTCGCCCTCCTGAAACTCCGCAACCAGAAACCGAAGAATAGTCAGGTATGCCTCCATTTCTTTATAAATTACTTCCCGTTACAACAACCGGAAGATTGGTGTTTTGTTTTTTGATTGGATGCGTTGGCGGAACAGCCATGGGGCCATTGTATTTATGGTACAATCTAATCCTTTCGCTTTCTCTGTTCTGGTGTGTATTTACCAAACTGTCCGATAACAAAAAGTGGGTGTCTTTCCTTGCTGGATGGTTATTAGGGTTTGGATACTTTCTTTATAGTCTTTATTGGATTGGGAATGCTTTGCTGGTTCACGGCAATCCCTTTTCATGGGCCTATCCTTTTGCCTTAGTTGGCATTCCGTTTCTCCTTTCTTTCTTTCCTGCCATTGCCGCGTGGATTACCAGAACCCTTCGTCCGGGCAATGATTTCAGATCTTATCTGGTTTTCCTCGTGTCTTTCATGGTTGTTGAATATGCGCGCGGATATATCTTTACCGGATTTCCATGGAACCTGTTTGGTATGGCGTGGACAGGGAATCTTGAGATGCTTCAAATTCTCTCGGTCGGAGGAATCTATATCCTGTCATTCCTGACAATTTTTATGTTTACCGCTCCTGCTTTTGCACTCACGGGGAAATCTTCACCGATAATCCGCATGGGGGTGCTGGGTCTAGCCTTTGTCATCGGGATTGGTCTTTATTTATTTGGGTCTAATCGACTTGCCCATAACCAAACCGAATATCGTGATGACGTTATCATCCAATTGGTTCAGCCCAATATCCCGCAGGAACAAAAATGGGACAGCTCTTTGGTATGGGATAATTATCGGTCTATCCTGAATATCCTTCGTCGTGACGGGATAATAGAATCAAAAGCAGATCATCCAGTCCGTGTTCTGGTTCTTCCTGAAACAGCTATAACATATCATCATCTCAACTCTGATGCCGCAATGGATGCCTATAAGGGTGCTGTTGAACATTTTACCGAGACCACCTATCTATTGACCGGGGCTTTGCTCAAAACCGATCAAGGGTATCACAATAGTTTGATCTCTTTGAACAAGCACGGAGACGTCATCTATAGTTTTGACAAGTTCCATCTGGTGCCTTTTGGTGAATATTTTCCATTCCAGAAATATATTCCCTTTGGCCCGATTGTAAATTTCTCCGGCTTTGTTGAAGGGGACGGCCCGCATACAGCGCAGATTGATGGTTTACCTCCATTCAGTCCGTTGGTTTGCTATGAAGTCATTTTTCCGGGTGCAGTAACCACCGATAATCCCGAACGTCCACAATGGATTGTCAATGTCACCAATGATGCATGGTATGGTATTTCCGCTGGCCCGTTCCAACACATGACCCATGCCATTTATCGCGCTATTGAAGAGGGATTGCCGGTTGTGAGATCGGCCAACACTGGAATTTCCACCGTGGTTGATCCGTATGGGCGCGTTTTGACAGTTATTCCCTTGAACAGTAGTTATACCGAGGAAATCTTTTTGCCGTACCCTTCAAAAAATCGCCCGCTTTATTCCAAGCTGAAAAATTTCTAGAACACTGGCCAATATATTAAGCCATATTTACATGCCAAAATGAATGGGGAGGAAAGATGGTGCGCGCTGAGAGGATTGAACTCCCGACCCACTCGGTGTAAACGAGTTGCTCTACCGCTGAGCTAAGCGCGCTTTAGAGGAGCATTTTTTACCTATATTTCAAAAGAATAGCAAGAGGAAAAAGCAGCCCAAAATACAAAAAAAACAGCCCTGGAATTTCTTCCGGGCTGCCTGAATACTTTATAACACCAGAACTAACGGTTGTTAACGGTGTCTTTCAGCTCTTTACCAGCTTTGAATTTAGGCTGTTTGGAAGCTGGAATCTTGATCGCTTCGCCGGTACGTGGGTTGCGACCTGTAGATGCGGCACGTTTTGCTACAGAGAATGTACCAAAACCAACCAAACGAACTTCGTCGCCTTTTTTCAGTGCTTTAGAAATGCACTCGATGATTGCTTCAATTGCTTCTTGAGAAGCAGCTTTGGTCATTTCGGTTTTCTTAGCAACTGCTTCAACCAATTCAGATTTGTTCATAGTAACCCCTCGGGTTCGAAAGTTGAGTTAAAAAAAGATTCCACTTACCGCTCCTGTCCCTTGATTCTCAATGGGTGGCTGCGGTTCGTAGAATCAATTTTTATGCCTTTTTGAAGAAAATCTCAATGACGAATTACCTCTTCACCCTGATTTTCTGCGGTTTTTGGGGATATTTTTTCAATTTTTCCACTTTTTTCGCCATTTTCCTCGGAAATGATGGGTTCCGGCAGGCTCACAAGAGCATGCGACAGCACTTCTTCAATGGTTCCCACAGGGACAATTTCGAGTCCTTTTTTGACATTTTGTGGAATCTCCTCAAGGTCCTTGGCGTTATCTTTAGGGATAAGAACCTTGGTAATTCCACCACGCAAGGCAGCCAGAAGCTTTTCTTTAAGGCCTCCGATTTCGGTGACGTAGCCACGCAAGTTGACTTCACCTGTCATGGCGATATCACGGCGCACTTCAATTCTAGTCAGTGCAGAGACAATCGCGGTGACCATTGCCGCACCGGCAGAGGGCCCGTCTTTTGGCGTTGCCCCTTCGGGGACGTGAACGTGGATATTCATCTCTTTCAAACGATCATAGCAAATTCCCAATTGAGCCGAGCGGGACTTCACCAGCATTTCAGCAACGGTAATTGATTCTTTCATCACTTCTTTCAGGTTTCCTGTTGTCGAAACCTTGCCGTCTTTACCCGGGATCGTGACGGCCTCAATCGAAAGAAGATCTCCACCCACTTCGGTGTAAGCCAAACCATTGACAACACCAATGCGGTTATTCTCTTCAACTTCACCAAAGCTGTAGCGACGAACGCCAGCATATTTACCAAGAGTTTTCGGCGTCACCGATAATTGCTTACGTTTGTTTTGCAAAATTTCCTTGGTTGCCTTCCGGCAAAGATTTGCCAGCTCACGCTCCAAATTCCGTACCCCAGCTTCGCGAGTGTAATAACGGATCAGATCACGAAGTGCAGCATCACTAATAGAAAACTCGTTGCGTTTCAGGCCTGCGTTCTTCATCTGTTTTGACAGCAGATGCTGTTTAACAATCTGAAGTTTCTCGTCCTCGGTGTATCCGGAGATCCGAATAATCTCCATGCGGTCTAACAATGGTCGCGGCATGTTCAGCGAGTTGGCAGTACAAATAAACATGACATCAGACAGATCATAATCTGTTTCGAGATAGTGATCGTTAAATGTCGAGTTTTGTTCAGGATCAAGAACCTCGAGCAACGCAGCACTTGGATCGCCACGCCAATCGGAAGCCAACTTGTCGATCTCATCCAACAGGAAAAGCGGATTAGATGTCTTGGCCTTTTTCATACCTTGGATAATCTTACCCGGCATGGCGCCAATATAGGTGCGGCGGTGGCCACGAATTTCACTTTCATCGCGTACGCCCCCCAATGAAATACGGACAAAGTTCCGGTTGGTTGCCCGGGCGATTGATTGCCCCAAAGATGTTTTACCAACACCAGGTGGGCCAACGAGACACAGAATTGGGCCTTTGAGTTTATTGGCACGCTGTTGAACAGCCAGATATTCGAGAATACGATCTTTTACTTTTTCCAATGAGTAGTGATCGGTATTCAGAACTTTTTCTGCTGCCCTAATATCTTTTTTAACCTTGGTAGTTTTTTTCCAAGGCACAGATAATAACCAATCCAAATAGTTCCGCACGACCGTTGCCTCGGCAGACATTGGCGACATCATTTTCAATTTCTTGAGTTCCGCCAGTGCTTTTTCCTTGGCTTCTTTAGAGAACTTGGTCTGGTTGATTTTCTTTTCCAGTTCTTCCAGTTCGCCAGTTCCACCTTCGCCATCGCCAAGCTCTTTCTGGATCGCCTTCATCTGTTCGTTCAGATAATATTCGCGCTGGGTTTTTTCCATTTGGCGTTTAACGCGGCCACGGATGCGTTTTTCAACTTGCAGAACACCAATTTCTCCTTCCATTAAGGAGAAAATCTGTTCCAGCTGTTCGGATATTTTTTCGACTTCAAGAAGTTTTTGTTTTTCTTCGATCTTGAGAGTGAGGTGGGATGCAATGGTGTCCGCTAGTTTGGATGGGTCTTCTATCTGACCGATCGAGACGATAACCTCAGGAGGAATCTTTTTGTTGAGTTTCACATACTCTTCAAACTGAGTTACCACAGCACGCGCTAAAGATTCCAGCTCGGTCGAGACTGTTTTTTCTTCTTCAAACGGAATGGCCTCAACTTCCAAGAATGAATCTACATTCGTGAATTTGGCAACACGAGCACGGCGCTCGCCCTCCACCAGAACCTTAACCGTTCCATCGGGCAATTTCAAAAGTTGAAGAATCGTACCAATAGTCCCTATCTCGTACAAATCATCCGGAACAGGATCATCAACCGAAGGCGATTTTTGGGTCAACAGCAGGATTTGCTTTCCAGCGTCCATAACTTTTTCAAGAGCCGTTACGGACTTTTCGCGCCCAACAAATAGCGGCACGATCATATGCGGAAACACGACAATGTCACGCAAAGGAAGAACCGGGCAAGTCTGGGGGGCGTCCGTTAATTTGAAACCGAGCATAAGAAACCTCTATCAATCTGAATTACCAAGGTAATTCATAAATTTCAGCATATCAACCAGATTAGGTGCTGCTTCTAAGGAAATGGTTAAGCTTTTGTAGAAAACAATAGTTTTTTTACTGTTTTTTTGACCTATGTCAGCGGTCATGATCATTTATGGCAGGTTAAATGAGTAAAACCCGTTCAAAAGATGAAAAAAGGCGCAAAAAGCGCCTTTTGTTCGCTAAAAACGCAGCTATTAAGCTTTTGTTTCTTTTGGTTTTATATCATCGCGGGACTTAACAACATGGTCAACCAGTCCAAGATTTTTAGCCTCATCAGCCGACAACCACTTGTCACGATCCATCAACTCTTCCAGAGTTTTGTATTTCTGGCCTGTATGCGTCACATAGGCATCCGTCAGAATCTTTTTCAAACGAATTATTTCAGCAGCCTGAATTTCAATATCCGAAGCCATACCCTGAGCTCCACCTGATGGTTGGTGGATCATGATACGGGAGTTAGGTAAGCAATACCGCTTTTCTTTAGCTCCAGCCATCAACAGGAATGATCCCATTGAACACGCCTGACCGATACAAACAGTCGCCACATCCGGCTTGATATATTGCATCGTGTCATACATTGCCAAACCTGAGCTCACCACTCCGCCCGGGGAGTTAATGTAGAAATAGATATCCTTCTTGGGATTTTCAGATTCCAGAAACAACAACTGAGCGCAAATCAGTGAAGATACATTGTCGTTTACGCCACCAACGAGAAAGATAATACGTTCTTTCAACAGGCGGGAATAAATATCAAAGGCACGCTCTCCGCGGCTGGTTTGCTCAATCACAGTTGGAACGAGATAATTGTTATATACGTCAATCGGGTCGCGGTCTTTAATCATAATAGCCTTTTGGATTTGCGAATCAAATGGTGGGTTAAATAGAACTGAGCAAGACTAGCTCGTGACGGGATATGTTTCAAGCGCAGACTTGCTAAATGTATATTAACATAAACCCCCGACTTTTGATCGGGGGCTTAACAAATATCTATTCTTTTTTCTTCGCCGGAGCTTTTTTCTTAGCTGGCTTTTTGGCTGACGTATCTCCGTCGTCCTCTTCAGCGGTTAATTCATCCAGAGAGACTTCTTTCTCGGTGACTTTAGCCTTGGTGAGGATGTGATCAACGACTTTATCTTCGTAGATCGGTGCGCGGAACGACTCAATAACCTGAGGATTCTTGGAGTAAAATTCCAGAACCTGTTGTTCTTGCCCCGGGAATTTACGTGCTTCGGCATAAATCGCCTTATAAAGCTCCTCTTGAGAGACCTCAACCTTAGCATCACGACCAATTTCAGCAAGAACCAACCCCAGACGCACACGACGTTCGGAGATCGGTTTCAGTTCGTCCTTATCGGCATCAGTGATTTCCTCACCAGCTTGCTTCTTTTCCTGTTCCATTTGGCGAACGATAGAATCGAACTCCATCTCAACCATTGTAGCAGGCAAATCAAAGCTGTGATTTTCGTCCAGAACGTCCAACAAAGCACGTTTCAGGCGCATGCGTGACAATTGATCGTAATCTCTGCCAACTTCTTTTCTGACAGCATCTTTCAGGGTTTCGAGATTCTCGAAATTCAATTTTTTGGCCAACTCATCATCAATTTTAGTTTGCGCGGCAGTCCGAAGTTCCTTGATATCCACATGGAAGATCGTTGGCTTTCCAGCAAGCTCTGCAACACCATAATCTTCAGGGAAAGTCACATCAACATGGACATGCTCACCGACTTTTTTACCAACCAATTGGTCTTCAAAGCCAGGAATTAATTGGCCAGCTCCCAATTCAACATTCATATCATGTCCGGACATCCCAGGAAGCTCAACGCCATCTTTGGTTTTTCCGTGAAAATCAACGACGCAAACATCACTCATTGCGGCAGGACGATCTTCTTCAACTTTTTCGAAAGAGCGGTTGCTGGAGGCAATACGTTCAAGAGTTTCGTCAACGACTTTGTCTTCGACCTTAGCAATCGGCTTTTCAATCGCAATTTTTGACAGATCCATGACATCGAAAACAGGCAGCACCTCGATTTTCATGGTATAGGTCAGATCTTTGTTTTCGTCGAAATTTTCGCCGTCTTTCAGCTCGATCTTCGGCTGCATGGCAGGGCGAATTTCTTTTTCTTTCATGGCATTTGCAGCAGATTCTTGAATCTCTTTATCAAGAACCTCTCCCAACACCATTTTGCCGTAATTCTTTTTCAGGATTGGCATCGGAATTTTTCCCTTGCGGAAACCATCAATCTTGGCGCGCTGTCCGTAGGCCACCAATTCCTTTTCAACCCGCTTTTGAATTTGAGATGCCGGAATGGTCACTTCCAATTCACGAGACAGTCCTTCTTCTTTCAATACAGATACTTGCATTCTTTTTTTCACTTTCCGGTTTAATAAATTTATGGTGCGGGTGAAGGGACTTGAACCCCCACGTCCGAAGACACCAGAACCTAAATCTGGCGCGTCTGCCAATTTCGCCACACCCGCATAGCCATACATACAGCACCTTAAATTCGGCGGCGAACAGCGTTTTAGCGCAGAACGCCCCTGTCGCCAAGGGAAAACTGTAGAGTTTCCAAATATTTTGAAAATTATTCCGAGTCTTCTATCTCTTCGTCGTTTTCCCGAAGAATAGTTAACAAAGAAAGGACTGACGGTATTTCAGATGACAAGTCATCGGAAATCATACCCGGCCCCGCGAGCTCTGCCGCTTTTCCGTGCATCCAAACGGCGGCACAAACAGCGTCAAATGGCTTTAGAACCTTACGACAGACCAATCCTGCAATCATTCCCGCAAGAACGTCCCCTGTTCCAGCGGTGGCCAGCCACCCTGTCCCTGTGGAGTTGATAACAGCCCGTCCATCGGGGGCGGCAATCACTGTATCTGCCCCTTTCAGAACGATAATTGCTCCTGTTTTAATAGAGGCTGCGCGTGCGCGCTCAACTTTACTTCCGTGGTAATCAGGGAAAATGCGTTCGAACTCCCCTTCATGCGGAGTCAGAATACAATGTTCGCCAATTGTTTTATAGAAATTGCGGTTGTCATCTTCAAAGACTGATAGGGCATCGGCATCCAGAATGCAGTATTTCTGCGGATTATATCCGGTCGCATCAAATACGACCTTCTTCAACGCTGCAGGATGATCCAGCCCAGCCCCCGGCCCCACCAGCACCACATTACGGCGATCGTCTTTCAAATGCTCTTTGAAACGTGCCATTTCAGTCAAAGGCTCAACCATCAGAGATGGGCTGGCTAGGCGATAAACATTCATTACATCTGTGTGGGCAACAATGGTGACCAGACCGGCTCCGGTTCTTAGAGCTGACAAGGACGCCAAAGCCCCTGCTCCGGTCATAACGCGACCACCCAGCACAACAACATGCCCATGGTGATATTTATGTGTCCAGAAAGCTTTGGTGGAAGCATCCTCTCCCCACCCTAACGAAGGATCATTCTCTCTCACCAAAGGCCCATCGACCTCTTCAATCACGCTGTCTTTGATGCCAATATCAGTGACTATGATTTCTCCACAAGCGATGCGCCCCGGCATCAGAACATGCCCCATTTTCTTGCGGAAGAATGTAACGGTTAATTCTGCTTGGGGAGTACAGGGCTGGCAATCGCCCGTGTCGGAGTAAAGTCCGGTTGGCACATCTACCGCAATCACAGGACACATCGAGCGTTGCAGCCGGAACAAAATTTCTTGAGCATCGCCAGTAATTTCACGCTCTAGCCCAGCACCATAGATCGCATCAATAATCAGGCCTTCGGTCGGAAGATCAAGTTTATCAAAAGGAATGACATCCTCTCCCCACTCATGAGCTGCCAGCGCTACATTTCCATCCAGATGCTTAACCTCATGGATGCACGCAACAGTTACATCCCATTTTTTACGTTTAAGCTCGCAGGCCGCGATAAAGCCGTCCCCGCCATTGTTCCCTGCGCCGCAAAGAACCAATACTGGTTGCCGTTCATAACGTTCACGGACAATGTCCACCACGGCGCGCCCCGCGCGTTGCATTAAAGGATAAGTTGAAGCCTTGCCGCCCATAGCGAGAGACTCGGCTTGCCGCATTTGTTCTACAGAAAGAATCTCGGTGTTCATGGCCAAAATAATGAACCAGAATAAGACTTTTGTATAGGGTCTATAAATGATGGATGACCGATGAGATTGGGGTGGGGCTATACGCCCCTTCTCGCCTTTATCCATTAAATAAACCCTCCGAAGAGGGTTTATTTAATGGGGCGACCGATGGGATTCGAACCCACGACCACTCGGACCACAACCGAGGGCTCTACCAACTGAGCTACGGCCGCCACAAGAGAAAAATGGGTAGCAAATTAGTTGGAAGCAGCTTTATGCTAAAAAATGTTGATTTTGTCCATAGAAAAAATTTTTCTTATGGACGTAATATTTTAGACGTGCTAATCCCGAACATCTTAACATATCAGTCCTGCATTTTTTGCATATTAACTTTCATTGAGGGTGGAAAATGACTTCATCAACCGCATTAAAATTCAAAAGTCCTGCCGACTTTGTAAAATATCTAAAAGACGAAGAAAAACAGTACGTTGACTTTGTTTTTGCTGATTTGCGCGGCAAACAACAGCACACAACCCAGCACGTCTCGACCGTCGATGTGGATTTATTAACCGACGGCATTTATTTCGATGGGTCTTCCATTGCAGGATGGAAAGCCATTAACGAGTCCGACATGATTTTGCTCCCTGACTTGTCCCGTGTCTGCGTTGATCCCTTCTCTGCTCAGCCAACGGTAAAGGTTTTCTGTTTTGTTCTGGAGCCTTCAACTCGTAAGCATTATGAGCGTTGCCCTCGCTCCGTTGCAAAAGCCGCGGAAGACTACTTGAAAACAACAGGAATTGGCGATACCGCATTTTTTGGGCCTGAAGCCGAGTTTTTTGTTTTTGATAGCGTTAAATATAAAGTCAGCATGAACAAGGTTTCCTATGAAATCGATAGTGATGAGGGCCCAAACAATACCGATACGCATTATGAGGAAGGCAACCTTGCCCACCGTCCACGTGTAAAAGGTGGCTATTTCCCTGACTCACCGATGGATTCCGGCGTTAACTTACGCGCTGAAATGCTCTCTGTCATCGCGTCTCAAGGTGTTGAAGTTGAAAAACACCACCATGAAGTTGCCCCTAGCCAACATGAATTGGGTATCAAGTTTGACACTCTTTTGAACTGTGGCGACAACATGCAGATCTACAAACATGTCGTTCACAATGTTGCTGCCGCCTACGGACAAACCGCAACCTTTATGCCAAAACCAATCTATGGCGATAATGGTTCAGGTATGCATGTTCACCAATCCATCTGGAAGGGTTCTACCCCAACTTTTGCCGGTGACGGTTATGCAGGCCTGTCTGAAACTGCCCTTTTCTATATCGGCGGCATTATCAAACACGCGAAGGCTCTGAATGCCTTTACCAATCCTAGCACCAATAGCTATAAACGTTTGGTTCCGGGCTATGAGGCTCCGGTTCTTCTGGCCTATTCTTCCCGTAACCGTTCAGCATCTTGCCGGATTCCTCACTCAAGTTCTCCAAAAGGCAAGCGCGTTGAAGTTCGTTTCCCTGATCCAACAGCAAACCCTTATCTCGCTTATGCGGCAATGCTGATGGCTGGACTTGATGGAATTAAAAATAAAATCCATCCTGGCGATGCTATGGACAAAAACTTGTATGAACTTCCTGCCGATGAATTGGCAAAGGTTCCAACCGTTTGTGGATCATTGCGTGAAGCACTCAATGCCTTAAAGGCCAATCATGATTTCTTGACTGTTAGTGGAGTCTTTTCGAAGGACTTGATCGACGCATATTTCGACCTCAAAATGGAAGAAGTATTGGCGTACGAAACCATGCCACATCCAATCGAATACGATATGTATTACTCGTCGTAATCAAAACCCCGCCTTTATATGGCGGGGTTTCTTTTTGTAGAAAATAAAAAGGCCGGAAAATTTCCGGCCTTTTGAAATTGTATATTGGGACGCTTAACGCTTAACCCACTGTTTCGCACGACGTGCTTTGTGGAGACCGATTTTCTTACGTTCAACAGCACGAGAGTCACGAGTCAGCATGCCCGCAGCTTTCAATGCACCACGAAGATCCGGCTCGAAATATTGAAGAGCGCGGGAAATACCGTGACGGACAGCACCAGCTTGACCGGACAAACCACCACCAACAACTGTACAAACAACATCAAACTGGTTGACGCGGTTGACGATCAGAAATGGCTGGTTCAACACCAACAAGTGGGTTTTACGACCAAAATAGATTTCCTGATCGCGACCATTCACGGTCACTTTACCAGAACCTGGTTTGATCCAGACGCGGGCAGTTGCTTCCTTACGACGACCTGTCGCATAAGAGCGGCCTTGCGCATCAATTTTTGGTTCGCGTTTGACGATTTCTTCAACTTCAACGGAAGTTGCCAGATTTTCTAAACTTGCCATGGCGATTAACCTCTCACTTTGTTTTTGGTGTTCATCGATGCTACATCCAAAAATTCCGGATTTTGCGCTGCATGAGGATGCTCAGACCCTGTATAAACACGCATGTTGCCCAAAACTTTACGTCCCATAGGGCCTTCTGGAAGCATACGCTCAACAGCCTTCATGATAACGCGTTCTGGATGTTTGCCGTCCAAAATTTGTGCGCGGGTGCGTTCTTTGATACCGCCCGGATATCCGGTGTGCCAATAGAACTTTGTTCCTTCGCGTTTGTTTCCGGTCAAAACAACTTTTTCAGCGTTAATGACCACGACATAATCACCCGTATCCATGTGCGGGGTATATGATGGTTTGTGTTTGCCGCGCAGACGCATCGCCAGTATGGACGCCAAACGCCCCAATACCAGCCCTTCAGCATCAACGACGATCCATTTCTTCTCGATTTCGGAAGGCTTGGCGGAATAGGTTTTCATACCCTTTGTCCTTTTAAGTCTTATCTTTTGGTTCTTGTTCGGGTGTGGTTGTATCCCAGCCATACTGCGGCGTCAAGAGAAATAATAAATATGATCTTTTATTTTTATGTTATTTTCCAATGGGTTATACTGTCATGGTATTTGGATACCATCATTTTGTTTCTTCGTTGATCCAATTTGCATATGGCTGATGCAGCTTTTCCAAGTTAATTTCGACAATGCACGGGACTTCATATGAATGAATCTCAGCTATCCGTTGCTCTATTTCAGAGAAAAGTCCCGATTTGCTTTTAAGAATTAGAACAAACTCCTCTGAATTCTCTATTTCACCCTGCCAATGATAATAAGAGGTAATCGGAGAACTTATGTTCCCACAGGCGACCAACCTTTTCCCTAATAAATCGAGAAGGATCTTTTCTGCTTCTTCCTTTGATGAGCACGTCACATAGATCATTGAAAATTGAGACATCCGACTATTCCCTTCCGATGCATGGAATATACATTATATACTGATGACATCATAACCCTCTAACAGCAGATTTATATATGACCATTAGTTTTGATGATTTCTTGAAAGTTGATATACGCGTCGGGCGAATTGTCGATGTTTTTGAATTCCCCGAAGCAAGTCGCCCTGCCTTTAAGCTCCACGTCGATTTTGGCCCTGAAATCGGCGTTAAAAAGACATCTGCTCAAATTACCCAGAATTACACGCCGGAAACATTACGGGGAACACTGGTTGCTGCTGTGGTCAATTTCCCTCCCAAGCAGATCGGCAAATTTATGTCGGAAATTCTGGTTTTGGGATTTCCGGATGAACGCGGACAGGTTACTCTGATCTCTCCGGACAAAGATGTCCCGATCGGGGGACGTTTATATTAATGGATCTATATCTACACAAGTTAATGGAGGATTTTTTTTTATGAACCGTATTTTAGCCGTAGGCATTCTTGCTTTTAGTCCACTCTTATTGACGGCTTGCGCAAGCACACAAGATGATAAGCGTGTGGGCCAAGTCAAACTCATTCCCATAGAAGTGACAGGACAATGCAATTTCAAGGGAAATGTTTCCAGTGAAGCTCCCTATTTCGGTGTTTTCACCCAAACAACCGAGAATAAACTTATCACTCTCGCCAAAGAATCTGCCGTGCGATTAGGGGCAGGATATCTGGTCTTGGATGAGCCTGTTGAGGTGGGTTACAAATACACTCTACAAGGCAAAGCTTATTCTTGCCCTTAACAGAGGCTCATTATTTGCCGAATAATTTTCCAACCGAGTCTTTGACAGTGCTCGTAGCGCCATCGACTGCATTGCTGCCCAGCCCTTTCAAAGATGTAAGCTCCTTTGTCAGGGTGTATCCGCCGGCCTTGGTGGCTCCCCGGATCATCTCTCCCATTACTCTGGCCGCTAATTCCTGAGGCGATATTCCCGAATTCTCCTCGCCAATATTTTTCAAATGTATTGTTGGCAGTGCTGTTTGTACTTTTTTTCCATTCAACAGATTGTGTGTAACGCTTACCTCCCCATTCCTGATATAAAGGTTTTTAATGATCACCTTACGGGATACATCCTTTTTATCTGCCCCAGAAGATGAAGAGCCATTGACGTTTTTTTGAATAGTTTGAAGATTATTGTTTCCGCTCATATTAACTTCATAAGTAATTTGAGGCGCATCAATTACAATCTGTTTGATAATTATAGGGCCACTGCCAGTGATGCTGCTGGTATCAAGCTGCATAGAAACAATCCCGATATCAACTGCGCTGGCGGCAAAAAATGATTTGGGGTTTCCAATATGAAATCCTGAAACTGTGCCCTCGCCTGTTGCCAACGATATATCGACATCCTTGATAGAAACATTTGTCTGGGTAATCTCAGCACCATATTTTTCCATGGCGCTTTTGACGATAGAATTCAGGTTTGTCTTGACGTAGATAATCCCTCCAACCAAAGCTATTACAACAAGGGAAAATGTTACGAGAATGATTTTTTTAATCATTAGATCAATACCCCACCGAAAATATTTGTTTAATGCCAATCCAGAACAAACTTGTTTGATAGACCGTTTTCTTCAATCAAGGATCTCATCGCCAAAGTTTTTTCCAGCAGTTCGGGCGCTTTGCGTTCGTGTAATTCCACCAAACACATATCTATCAAATCAATGGCCTTGGTTTTTATCAAATGAGGAATAACTTCTACTTCGAAGCCTTCAATATCCATCTTCAAAAGATTGATACGTGTGTTCAGCCCGAAAATAAACTCCGATAGATCTACAGTTTCAACTTCGCAAAACGTATCAGGATTAACATTTGTCTTTGTTTTAAGAAGGGATGATCCTTGTGAATATGCCACCTGATCCTGGTCCGCTTCCCTATGCAGGTAAAGTTTCACTTTTTCAACAGTCGTGCTGACGGCCTTGTTAATCAGATTTATGCTTTTGTACATCTTACATTTTTTTTGACAAACCTCGAATGCATACGGGTTTGGTTCAAATGAATATATCGTGGCTCCACGCGAAGCCATCGCACGAGAGACAACCCCCACATTGGCTCCACAATCAATCGCAACCTGATCTTTTTGAAGACTGAAAATAATAGCACGATGTTCTTTGGTCATGTGCCGGAGAAGTTTAAGCCGTTCAATCACATTTATGTTTATCATAGCCAACTTCTTTATGATTGGTGTCTTGAAAATTGGTCGGAGTGACAAGATTTCAGTCGGATATCCATCCTTCTGGCCGCATCGCTCCGCTCGCGGTAAACTTAAGTTTTTATATCTGTCGCAAGTTCAAACGACAATCATTTCTAAAATTGGTCGGAGTGACAAGATTTGAACTTGCGACCCCTTGCACCCCATGCAAGTGCGCTACCGGGCTGCGCCACACTCCGACTTGAAAAAGGTTTTAACGGAAAGAAAACTCGACGTCCAGCAGATTTTAAGCTGCTTTACTATCATCATCCAAAAGCTGGCGCACTTGTTCGCGCATTTCCAGCAACTCATCCAGAACCGATTGCAAAATCTCGACCCGCTCGGGCTTGGTTCCTGTTTCATCAACAGCTTGCTTCACCGTACGTTGTTCAGGAGCCTGAATGTGAGGCAGGTTACTTCCGTGGGCTTGTGTTTTTTGCGCTGGAAGTGTTTGCTTTTGTTCAGCCAGAACCTGTGATTTGGACATCCCTTTCAAGAGCTTTTGAACACCCTTGATCGTATATCCTTCAACATACAAAAGTGAATGGATTTTTTTGACCATCGCCACATCCTCAGGACGGTAATAGCGACGACCACCACCACGCTTCATCGGTTTGATCTGGGTAAATTTTGTTTCCCAAAACCGCAAAACATGCTGTTGCACACCTAGTTCGTCAGCAACTTCGCTGATTGTTCTAAACGCCGTTTCTGATTTAATATCAGTCATCATCATTCTCACTGCTGGTTTCAATGCCGTTCATGCGGTCTTTCAAGACATGCGATGCCTTAAAAACAAGAACCCGACGCGGAGTAATCGGTACTTCGACTCCGGTTTTTGGATTTCGCCCAATACGTTCACCCTTTTGGCGCAAGCTAAAGCTACCGAAAGATGAAATCTTTACAGTCTCACCGCGTATCAAGGCATCTGTCATTTCCGAGAGCACTTGTTCAACAAGTGAGCTGGATTCATTTCTCGAAAGCCCAAGCTCCCGATAAATCTCTTCTGCCAGATCCGCGCGAGTAATAGTTCGATTACCCATCCCAATTCCACATATTTATGTTGTCAGAGAGTAATCAGATTAGACATTTTAGGAGAAAGCGTCAATCACTTCCGACCCAAGTCATCCACAAAAAAGTGATTCATTTCAAAGAGCTATGCTATTTTTTTTAATATTCTCGAATATTATTGAAAATAAGCCCTTTAATAGCGGATTAAAGCGGCTCCCCATGTGAGCCCTCCGCCCAGCGCTTCAAGCAACAAAAGCTGGCCACGCTTGATCTTTCCTTGCCGGACAGCCGTGTCCAGAGCCAGAGGAATCGAGGCCGCAGAAGTGTTTCCATGTTTGTTGACTGTTACAACAACACGATCCATGCCCATATGCAATTTTTCGGCAGTTCCCGTGATAATCCGTAAATTTGCCTGATGAGGCACCAACCAATCAATCTGTTCAGACTGGATATTATTTTTGGTCAAGACCTCTTCAACAATATCCGCCATCAAGGTAACTGCGTTTTTGAAGATTTCTTTCCCTTGCATTACAATATGACCTGCTGTTTGGGTCGATGAGACCCCTCCATCTGTATAAAGAAGGTCATTTAATTTTCCGTCTGCATACAAATGGGTTGATAGAATACCCTGACTCTCGTTCTCTGATTTTTCGAGAATGACTGCCCCTGCCCCATCACCAAACAACACACAAGTTGTGCGATCGTTCCAGTCAAGAAGCGAAGACATTTTTTCTGCGCCGACAACCATAATGCGGTTCATCGCGCCAGAACGGATCATTGAATCAGCCACAGATAATGCATAAATAAATCCGGAACAGACCGCCTGAACATCAAAAGCCGGCCCTGGCTTCATACCAAGTGCAGCCTGAACCTTAACCGCCACAGAGGGAAATGATTGATCCGGTGTTGTTGTTGCGACAATGACTCCGTCAATTTCAGATGCGTTCAGACCTGAGTCTTCGAGAGCCTTTTTTGCCGCATTGATTGCCAGAAAGGATGTCGGCTCGTTTTCGCCTGCAATATGGCGTTCCTCAATACCGGTTCGCTGTACGATCCATTCATGGGTCGTATCAACCATAGTCTCAAGCTCTTTATTTGTAAGTATGCGGTCTGGCAAAAAAGAACCAGTTGAGCGAATAACAGAAACTATAGACATCAGGATGCTTTCTCTTTCAAATCATGATCTTCCGAAGAAAGTGTTTCTTGCTCTGCCAAATCTTTTTTCTGGATCATCAGTTCGGCAATCTCTGCGGCCACACGGGCATTGAAATTTCTGGCTGCCAATTCTGATGCATACTCAATCGCGTTCGCGAATCCGATATGATCCATTCCACCATGGCTTTTTACACAAACCCCATCAACTCCCAGAAACATGCCCCCATTATAAAGGCGAGGATCCATTTCACTTTTCAATGAGTTCAGTGCACCACGCGATAGCAGAGCCCCGATCATGGAAAGTGGTGATGATTTCAAGGATTTCTTAAGCATATGGCCAATCAGTTTGCTGACACCCTCTGCAGTTTTAAGAGCGACGTTTCCAGTGAAACCATCCGTCACGACGACATCAACTTTCCCCATCGGGATATCGTTGCCCTCTATAAAACCGATATATTTACCAGGAAATCTGATTTGTTGAAGGATGGCGGCCGCTTCTTTGATTTCATCGTGGCCTTTCATATCTTCAGACCCGATATTCAACAGACCAACAGATGGTTGATCGTGTCCTCGAACAACCCTTGAATACACAGACCCCAGAATTGCAAATTGAACCAACATCTGGGCATCACATTCCAGATTGGCGCCAAGATCCAACATGACAACTTCGCGCCCCATCGTTGGGAGCAAGCTGGCGATTGCCGGACGTTCAATGCCGGGCAAACATTTCAGAACCATTTTGGCCATAACCATCAAGGCTCCGGTGTTGCCACCTGATACCACACAATCGGCTTGTTTTTCTTTAACAGCATCAATGGCCAACCGCATGCTTGATTTCCGACCGTTACGCAAAGCAACACCCGGTTTTTCTTCAGCGGAAACAAATTGATCTGTATGGATTAGCCTGCTTGATGTGGCCAGAGCAGGAAACTTTTCCAGCAAAGGTGCAATTTTGGCTTCATCACCAAAAATCATAAACCGCAAGGCGGGATTTCGAGAAAGGGCCAGAGCAGCTCCGGGGACAACAGCCTCAGGGCCCAAGTCTCCTCCCATTGCGTCTAGTGCTATCGTCAGATGTCCCGACATTTTTGTCCTTGTGGAATGAAATTATGCAGCATTCGGATATTTCTGAAGATCGAAACAAAGAGTACAGGCCCTATTAAAAAATAGGGCCTGAAGGGATCAGATAAAAAAATTATTTACCTGTTTCAATAACTTGACGACCACGGTACATACCGGTCTTCAGATCTACGTGGTGACGACGCACTGGTTCACCCGTGCTTTGATCTTCAACCCAGTTGGGTGTATCAAGAGCGTGGTGTGAGCGACGCATGTTACGTACAGATTTCGATGTCTTTTTCTTAGGAACTGCCATGATATTACTTCCGGTTAGCTTTGTTCAAAACTTATTCTAATTACACTTCGGGTCAAGGTCGCTCTTTTAACCAAAATATGACGGTTATGCAAGGAAAAAGAATTTTAGGCATTTCCCCGTTAAATCCTGATAGATCAACTGTTATTGAGCTCTTTTGATACAGTATTTATTTCCAGAATCAATCTTTCGGGCGCCAGTTTCTAAGCGCTGCAAATGGATTTGGTCGCAAGGTCCCTTGAGATACTACTTTTTTAGAAGAATCACTCGAAAGTTCCGTACCTGAATCACGCAAGTATGGGTTGATTGCCAATGATAGATACTGAATAACCAGATCAGCCACATCAACTTGACCGTCAACCATTGGCTCCGGGTCATCCCGCTCTTCCATTATTGGCTGCTCTTCTGACAACAACCGCGCCTGCATATCATGCTGGGCCCGTGTAAAGGAGGCTGCCTGATCATAATTTGCATACCAAGCAGAGAACTCATCCTCTATGTGGGACACCACAAGTCCAAGCGTTACGGCACATTCTTGGGTTACGTCCGCATTCAAATGGCCGGCAATTTCAAGAACATGCCCATTATTTTTAGGGAGCATGTGGACTTTAGCTTCCAGTTTTTCGATGGATCTTACTTCCAAACGCCTAGCAACCGCTGCCCGTTCCTCAGGATTCGCGGCCAATTTCAGCCATTGCCCCCCATCGGGAACACCGCTTGCCTGAACATAGTGTGTCCATTCCTGACTATGCTGCTTCTTTACTTCCATTTTCTTCACACTCTTCTTTAGTATTTTTATCTAGTTCTTCCGGTAATTTTAATTCTGGCAATATAACTTTGCCTTGTTGAAAATCTGCCAGTTCTATGTCAGCCAATTTTTTGGCACATTCCTGCATATAGGAAACCATCATATCCAATTTTGAACTGCTAATTTCCTGAGCCATACCATACATATTACGAATCAGGGCGTGTTTTACGTCTCCTGCTCCTGATTTCAAAGCTTCATCATAAGCAACGGCGCGCCCCTTAAAGGCGGACATCATTTTTTTGACACGGCGTGGTACACCTAAATCCCCGATTCCCATCTCGCGCAAGGACCAGTCCAAATCGCGAAACATAACGTCAAAGAATGCCTGTGCCAGCTTTATTCCCTCACTCCCCATTTCAGGAGAACTCAAGCGATTGACCAGCACTCCCCCATGCATCGCCAAGACCTCGAAGCGGCCCTCGACTGTGTCAGGAACATTGTACACACTAAAAAATGCAGGGTTTCTCGAGGCACCCATGACGGTTGCATACAACCCACGAGCCGCCTTTGTTCTCTGGCGTCCTTGTTTCGATAAAAATGCAAACATGTTAATTCCCCTTGAGTTAACCTTAATAACCACGCTGTTATTATCTATCTGGTTAACATTTGCAATGATGCCATGCCAAGAAAGATAACAATTTCGCTGCGCAGAGAAAAGAAAATTCTATTCTGCTATACAATATTAAGTTGTCTTAATACGCTTTTCACTTCAGTCCATCTAAAAATAAGTTCACCCAATCTGTGAACCTTTATTCTGAACACTTACAGTTCCACTTGCCATTTGGCAGCTTTGGCACTAGGAATCATCCTATGAAGACACATATTTTTTCACGTTTTGCTTTTACGTTTTCCCTTATTGTTCTGGCAATCTTGCCAGTGGCATGTACTCCGCAAGTTGCCACCAGAGGCAACCTTCTTGAGGATTACCAGATGAAGGAAGTCCTTCCCGGGATTGACACACGCGATGATGTTATTCGCAAGATAGGCTCCCCCACCACGGTCGCACCTTTTGATGATAATACATGGTACTATATGGGACAACGCACCGAGAAAAAAGGCATACTTGATCCCAAAATTGTTGAAGAACGAATTATTGTTGTAACGTTCAATGCTGAAGACGGCATGGTTGATAAAATACTGCAACGTCAAGATGGCCGCGAGGATGTCCCTGTTGTCCAGCGCACGACACCAACTTCGGGCAACGACTATACCTTTATTCAGCAGATGCTGGGTAATATTGGTAAATTCAACAAGGATCCAGGCAATGCGGCGAATACCGCCGGCGGTGGTCAGCCCTAATTATTTTTCCTATTTTTCAAAGACCCCGACCAACTCCATATGGCTCGACCATATGAACTGGTCGATCATTTGAATTGTTCTTAATTTATAGCCGCCTGACACCAGAATTTTGGCATCGCGTGCGAAAGTCGAAGGGTTACAGGATACCCCGACAAGCAAAGGAACATCTGATTTTGCCAGCATTTGAGATTGTTCTTTAGCTCCTGCTCTGGGTGGATCAAAAACAACAGCCTTGAAGTCACGCAGTTCTCTGGTGACCAGAGGTTCTTTGATCAGATCACGCACCTCTGCAGAAAAACGTGAATGACCTTTAGCTGCCTCGATTAAAGAGGATGCCATGGGCCAATCCCCTTCAACGGCGTGAACCGTGTATTTTTCCAACATTGATCCAGCAAAAGTTCCGCATCCAGAGAACAGATCAACAATTTTATCTTTCTTGCCCGTTTTCTGGCGTTTTAATCCGTTCATAACGGCATTAACAAGCGCAGTTTCTCCTGCCGCAGAAGGTTGAAGAAATGCTCCTGCTGGCAATGCCACGCATAATATACCACTGGTTTTTCTAGGTGTTTGAACAGCAATTTGAGTGATAGATTCAGCAAATGTGTCTTTACGAAAGCTCACACGAGCCAGACTACATTTTTCGGCAAACGAAGCAATTTCTCCAGTTTGTCTGGATCCGGTCTCATCAAGACCTGTGATAACACAATCGAATATTCCGTCATCTGCTTCTTGGAGCATCACCTCGATCGCCTGCCCTTTATGGGCAATTTTTGTCAATGCATCAGGTAACACACTGACAATTCTCGAAAGTTGAGGCGTGAGTAATAAGCATTGATCGATTGGGGCAAGTTCATGAGAATGATATTTATTGTATCCCATGATGACATTACCATCATCACGCAAAACATTCAGGGTAACGCGACGACGTGATCCGACCGGAACGAAGACCGGATCAATCCATTCCTCTGCAACAAGATTATTTTCTGCCAACAGCTCTTTCAGGCGTTGAACTTTCCAATCCTGATACACATCGGCTTTGACATGTTGTAACTGGCAAGAGCCACATTCCTCAAAATGTGGGCAAGGAGGCATCTGCATTTGGGCAGGTGAAAATTCAAATTCTGGCAATCGGGTCATATCATATCCATAAAGAAATCCCCGAACCTATAGCAGTACGGGGATTTCATTGCGATTCATTTATTAAAAATCTTATTTGTCGATCGTTTGCGCAACAACTGCAACCAGAATAATGGCCACGATATTGGCAATTTTAATCAGCGGGTTCACAGCAGGGCCAGCCGTATCTTTGTATGGATCCCCAACGGTATCACCGGTTACAGCAGCCTTGTGGGCGTCCGAACCTTTACCGCCATGATGCCCTTCTTCGATATATTTTTTGGCATTGTCCCAAGCACCTCCACCGGAGGTCATGGAAATTGCCACGAAGAGGCCTGTCACAATCGTTCCCATCAGAAGTGCGCCCAATGACTGGAATGCAGCCGCATAGCCCGCCAATTTGTACACAACAAGGAAGAGCACAATTGGCGCACCAATCGGTAACAAGGATGGCAGAACCATCTCACGGATTGCGGCCTTGGTCAGTAAGTCCACGGCAGTTCCGTATTCCGGTTTGGCTGTTCCTTCCATGATTCCCGGAATATCGCGGAACTGGCGACGAACTTCCATCACCACGGCACCTGCGGCACGACCGACAGCAGTCATGGACATGGCTCCAAACATGTAGGGTAACGAACCACCGATAAACAAGCCAATCACCACAAACGGGTCTTGCAGAGAGAATGTTAGATCCTGCAAATCCGGCATGTAATGTTTGATTTCTTCGGTAAAGGCGGCAAACAGAACCAGAGATGCCAAACCGGCAGAACCGATAGCATATCCTTTGGTGACCGCCTTGGTCGTGTTTCCGACAGCATCCAATTCATCGGTTATGGTGCGGACGCTATCCGGCAAGTTCGACATTTCGGCAATCCCGCCAGCGTTATCCGTGACAGGCCCGAATGCATCAAGCGCAACAACCATCCCAGCCATAGCCAGCATAGTGGTTGCCGAGATTGCAATGCCGTAAAGACCAGCATAAGTAAAGGAGATATAGATTCCGATACAGATAACCAATACTGGCAAAGCAGTTGCTTCCATAGAGACGGCCAAACCTTGAATGATATTGGTTCCATGACCGGTTTCAGAGGCTTTGGCAATCTCGCGCACCGGACGGAATTCGGTAGAGGTGTAATATTCGGTAATCCAGACAATCAATCCGGTTACACCAAGACCAACACCACCACAGATAATCAAATCAAGACCTGTGATGAACCCTCCGTCTTTCAATGCGAACTCATACCCTACGCCAATTTGTTTGGACATGAAGACCAGCAACAAAAGCGAAGAGAACACTGCCGACGCGATGAAGCCACGGTACAATGCACCCATAACGGTTGACGTTCTTTTGGTAAAGCGCACGAAGAATGTTCCGGCGATTGATCCCACGATACATAAAGCACCAATCATCAATGGCAACATCATTGGCAACAAAGTATCAGTGAAGACGCTTGATGCAATCAACATAGCAGCAACAATCGTCACCGCGTATGTTTCAAACAAGTCAGCAGCCATACCGGCACAGTCCCCGACATTATCACCCACATTGTCAGCAATCACAGCAGGGTTGCGAGGATCATCCTCAGGAATTCCGGCTTCAACTTTACCAACCAGATCAGCACCAACATCGGCACCTTTGGTAAAAATTCCACCGCCCAAACGAGCAAAAATAGAAATCAGGGACGCTCCAAAGCCCAGACCAATAAGTCCTTCCAGCACTTCACGCTGTGGCATGGCCCTCATTTCCATCAGATAATATGTGTATCCAGCGACACCCATCAAGCCTAATCCAACCACCAGCATTCCGGTAATGGCTCCAGCCTTAAATGAGACATCAAGTGCCTGTTCGCGCCCCTCTGTTGCGGCCTGAGCCACGCGTACGTTTGCCCGTACAGAGACGTTCATACCGATAAAACCAGCCAGCCCCGAAAGCACTGAACCGATTGCAAAGCCGATGGCCACATGGGTTCCCAATAAGGTCCACAAAGCCAACGCAACAAATATTCCGACCATTGCAATCGTTCGGTATTGTCGTGTCAGATAGGCGGATGCCCCCTCTTGAATCGCCGAAGCGATTTCTTGCATTTTTTCATTTCCTGCAGGTTTGGCCATGACACGGCGGTAACTGACCTGTCCGTATATCAATGCCAACAAAACGCAGGAAGCAATCATCAGATAGACTTGAGTCATAATTGCGGTTCCCCATACTTAAATATGTTTTACAGTTACACTAAATTTTTCGGGATCTTTCTGCAGACTTTCTATTGCGCCGCAAAAAATTCAAGAAAAATCAACGCGTTAGACTACGCCAGCCGCCAGAGTCGCGCAAGGGGGTTATTTGGGAAGGACTATCGGGGATCGCGATGAGAACAGGTGAACAAGGGGAATGACGGGGCGGGATTATGGGCAGAACAGTTTCCCCGCACAGCATATCCCTTGGCCTTTGGGGCCGGTGCGAGGTTCCTCTCTCGAGGGCAAGGGGGATATTTATACTGTCCCTTCCCTGCTTTCAAAAACCGGAACACTCCGGCGCACGAGAAAGGTGTATGCTTTATTCCTGTTTTGTTACTCAACAAAATCAGGCGTGGGCGCCCACAGGCGCTGTCTTGTGCGGCACTTTTC
>MNUG01000039.1 GCA_001871905.1 Alphaproteobacteria bacterium CG1_02_46_17
TATTCCCACCCATACCGTCATCCCGTTGGCGCGTCCCGAAGGGGCGCTCGCACGAACGGGATCCAGAAAAGAACTGGATTGCCTCGCTACCGCTCGCAATGACGAATTCTTGGTGTCTTCGTGTCTTGGTGGTTCAAAACCAAACCCCCGTCATTGCGAGGAACATGAGTGACGAAGCAATCCAGCTCTCGGAATAATAAATTCGTCATTACACGACTTGTTCGGGTGATCCATTTGAAAACTATGGATACCCCGAATAAATCGGGGCATGACAAAAATTTTGTGTTTTCTCCGAGACCTCTGCGCCCTTGGCGATCCTTAGCGCTCCTTGCGTGAACGACCTCCCCTCTTTTTACATTAAGAACAAAATTTCCTTGACTTGTTAGGAATTATATCCTATAAAGAAAAAATGAGTGAAGAAAACAACCCACCCCCAAAAGACACATCAGAAGACGCCTACATCCCGACCTATGCCCATCTTTATCCGGGTATGCCGCCCGAAAGTTATGCCCGCCCCTGTGAACCCTTACAGGAAGACACCTGCTCTATTCGTGATCTCCCCAACACTTTCCCTGAAATTGAACTTCCAGAACATTTCAAGGGCGCAGAGGTACAAAGCGAGATGTTTGCCCAGATGGTCAAACTCAATTCCATGTTTCATGTCATCCTCAGTAAGATTGATCCTGAACAGGACATCAACAAAGCGCCTGAGAAATTTCTGGTGGCCATGAAGGCGCAAGAACAATATCTCAAGACCATTCGCGTCCTGCAAGATTTGCACATGGTGGCGTTACAACCTGTTCCCCGCACGCCTTCTCGACCCTCCACCCGAACCACGGCTCCGGATTTCGATGACCTGCTGGACTTCTGAACGCCGCGCACGGCAATCCGCAGCCATTAAACGCTGGGCTCCATGGACAAAATCAACGGGGCCCAAAACTCATGCCGGCAAGAAAAAATCTTCCATGAACGCCTATAAACACGGGATGCGCTCGCGCCCTTGGCTATCCTTGCGGGCGCAACTTTATGCCCAACGGCTTTATGTGCGCTGGGTTGAACATCAACTCGACCAAATCCGCAAAAACCGCAAACTGGAAAAACGAATCCAGTCAAATGAACTATTAAAACGGACACGCATAAATCCGGTCATTTTGCCTGACGCATGGGGCAAACCGTGTTATACTGACCCTTTCTAAGACTTAAATAAGCATGATTCGCATGACCGAACAGACCCTGACCGAAAAAGACACACTCGACGCCACCGAGATCATCGCGTGGCTGAAATCCCATCCGGATTTTTTGCAACACCACCCCGATTTGATTGATAGTTTGCTACCGCCCAAACGTCAGTCCGGAAAAAATGTTGCCGACTTTCAATCCTATCTGATTGAACGGCTCAAGGCCGACAAAACCGAAGCCCTCAATACCGCCAAGGAAATTGTCGAAACCGCGCGCTATAACATGAACAACCAGACCCGCATTCATCGGGCCGTGCTGCGTTTGCTCGAAGCCAATAATTTTGAAAATTTCATCGACTCGATGACCTCCGATTTGACGGCGCTGCTCGACGTGGACATCACAACTCTGGTGGTCGAAAGCGAAGGCGATAAAATACCGCATATTGTAACGACCGGAATTCGTATCGTTCCTGAAAACACGATTGAAAACTGGATGGGTGGAAAACAAATTCTTCACCAATCCGATATTGGCGGAGTCGAAGCCATCTACGGGGCTGGCGCATCTCTTGTCCGATCTCAGGTTCTAATCCGCATTTCCATCGGAGATCACGCTCCTGCGGCTCTGCTCGCTTTTGGGTCTCGTGATCCTCAACAATTCCAACCCGGACAAGGGACAGAACAAATCTCGTTTCTCGCCCGTGTTATTGAATTGGTTTTCCGCTCATGGCTGAACGCCAATGAATAAAATGGGTGACAAAAAACTGGATGCCCTTCTCGAATTCACGGCAGAACCCGACCTCTCTGATCAAATCAGCAAATGGATCACATGGTTGAAATTCGAAAAAAATATGTCGCCCCATACGCTGCGAGCCTACACAGGCGACTTGACACAATTTATTGATTTTTTATATAGCCACCGTGAAGAAAAAGTCGGACTAAGCACACTCTCCACAACCTCGCTCACGGATTTCCGCTCATGGCTTTCTCGTAAATCAATGGATGGATTGGCGGCGGCATCGCGAGCGCGTTCACTCTCTGGGGTCAAGAATTTTCTCAAATGGCTCGATAAAAACGGCGTCATGCACAACGCCCATGTTGGAAGTGTCCGCACGCCAAAATTGCCGCATAAATTGCCGCGCCCGCTTGAACGCCCACAGGCATTCCGTTTACTTGAACTCGACACGGTCGATAAAGATCAGGACTGGACATCGGTACGCGACCATGCCCTGTTTACGCTACTCTATGGATGCGGCCTACGGATCAACGAAGCCTTGTCCCTCGATATCTCGGACATGCCGCGTGAAGGTTTTTTACGGGTCATGGGGAAAGGCCGTAAGGAACGTCAGGTTCCAGTTCTGGCGATTGTCGAGAAAGCCCTCACGCTCTATCGCACCGCCTGCCCGTTTCCAGAGACACCAGATCGCCCGCTCTTTCTGGGGGAACGTGGCAAGCGCCTCAATCAAGGCGTAGCTCAGAAATCTATGCGCGACATGCGAGGTCTTTTGAATTTACCAGATACCGCAACGCCCCACGCACTGCGCCACTCTTTCGCCACTCATCTGTTGGAAAACGGCGCAAACTTGCGCGAAATTCAGGAATTGCTGGGGCATGCCTCGCTGAGCACAACACAAAGATATACAGAAGTGAATGCCGATGATCTGATCCGGATTTATAAAGCGGCTCACCCGCGATCCAAAACGAAATAGAACCCGCGCAAGCCGCCATTCTCGACGCACAAAGCACGCTTACCAGCGCAATCTGCACAGTTTCCGCTGTTGATCTGGTCAGTGCCATGCTGGAACATCCCAAGAATATCCCCCGCAGACGGAATTACTGTGCTGCCGGTCAATTCCTTGTTCAAAGCCTCACATAGAGGTTTTGGCACAGCAATCAAAGTCATCAGCAATTCGGGGCCGCTGCCCCCGACATTATCCACCGTGTTGAACAGGAACTCCCATTCAGTTGTAGTAGATTCAGCAGGGTCGTCCAGAGACGGCCAGACCGGAACAAAAATGACTTTTCCTCCCAGTGGATGAAATATCTTTAGATCATAAGGAGCAGTGCCATATGTGACATCTGTGGGTTTTTCGAAACTGACCGCTGCCGGCTCGATACCGTTTAACTTCATTTCCTGAAAACCGTTCTGGACACCATGCACAAAGTCCAGAACAGCGACCATCTCGAGTCTGGCTTTATCTTGGGCCACACCAGTCATTGTGCCTTCCGTGACGCGCAACCCTTGAGAGACAGCATAACTCACCGCTGCAAACAGGGCGATCCCTATCAAGATCAAAAATAACGCACTGCCGCGCTGCCTTTCAAATCGTGTCGTCATGATGGCCATGGATATACCTTTAATAGCTTTCGGGTCAAATATGCAAAGGGCGACCAAGGACAGCCAAAGCCGCTTCCTTGACCACTTCTTCCAAGGTCGGGTGGGCGTGGCATGTGCGAGCGATATCCTCACTGCTGCCACCGAATTCCATCACGGCGGTCACTTCGGCGATCAACGTTCCGGCTTCCGGGCCAATAATGTGGCATCCCAGAACGCGATCGGTTTTGGCATCTGCCAGAATTTTGACGAACCCTTCTGTCGCATTCATCGCCCGCGCCCGACCATTGGCCATGAACGGAAACTTGCCGGATTTGTAATCAACGCCAGCTTGCTTGAGTTGCTCTTCAGTTTGACCAACACTGGCAACTTCAGGCCAGGTATAAACAACACCAGGAATAAGGTTATAATCAATATGTCCCGATTGACCTGCCAGAATCTCGGCCAGAACAACACCTTCATCTTCGGCCTTATGCGCCAACATTGGCCCTGCGATCACATCGCCAATAGCATAGATGCCGGCAACATTCGATTGGAAATGGACGTCTGTCTTGATACGACCACGCTCGTCACGCTCGACACCCACGGCCTCCAGACCCAACGCATCAGTATAGGCTTTGCGCCCGACCGCCACCAGAACGATATCAGCCTTGATGATTTCCTTGTCCCCACCGGCAGCAGGTTCGAGTTCCAGCGTGACACCTTTCTTATCGGCTTCGGCCTTGGAAACCTTGGTCGAAAGTTTGAAAACCATGCCTTGTTTGGTCAGAATTTTCTGCATTTCTTTGGACAATTCCGAATCCATTGTCGGCAGAATCCGGTTCATATACTCGACAACCGTAACTTCCGATCCCAGACGGCCCCAAACAGCGCCAAGCTCCAGACCAATCACACCGCCACCGATCACGACCATTTTTTTAGGAACTTCGGACAACTCCAGAGCACCGGTAGAAGATACAATACGTTTTTCGTCCACCATAATTCCGGGTGGCACCGCGACATCCGATCCGGTTGCGATGACAATATTTTTGGCCTGATAGACTGTGCCATCAACATCAACTTGACCCGCCGCAATAATTTTTCCCGAACCTTTCAACCACTCCACCTTGTTCTTTTTGAACAGAAATTCGATGCCCTTGGTATTGGAATCAACCACGGCTTTCTTATGCCCCATCATGCCCTCAAGATCGAGTTTGACACCGGAAATTTTAATGCCCATTTTCCCAAGCTCGTCTTTTGCTTCATGGTATTTCTCCGAAGCCGACAACAACGCCTTGGACGGAATACATCCCACATTCAAGCATGTTCCACCCAGTGTAGAACGCTTCTCGACACAAGCGACTTTCATACCCAACTGTGCAGCTCGAATTGCACACACATACCCACCGGGGCCCGCGCCAATAATAATGAGATCATAAGAGGATGTTGCGTTCATGGGAAAGACCTTAAATAAAAAATGGAGAGCTATATCTCTCCATTTTATCAAGTCTATCCAGTATTGCAACCAAGCAGATTTAGCCGATATGCAAACCTCTGTCCGGAGATGTCCAGACATCGTTTCCTGCCTTTTGGTCATATTTACGCCTCAAGACAGGCAACGCCTCATCTACAAGGTCAAGTGCTTGCGATACAGTTGGGACAAATTTAATATTGTATTTCTTGATATCTTCTGGAGTCAGAAGTGAATGAAGCGGCATGTAGGTCGTCTCCTTCGGCGCAGAATCGAAGGCATAATCCACAACAACAACCTGATGCGGCTTGGCACGTCCCGCATCCATCATCACCAGAAGGTCAAAGAACTCTTCATAAGTTCCCCATCCGCCACCAAGGAAGACCTGAATATCGGATTGATAAATATCGACCTTGCGTCCCCCAACGCCTTCATAAATTTTCAGACAGTCATTCCCAGGATTTGCTCCTTCGAGCTTCATAATCGGGTGACACTGAATTCCGGTCATACGACCCTTCCCATGCTCGTTGCGATAGGCCATAAATGCGTCACCCGCATGACCGATCACACCTTTCGCACAGGCACCATGACGTAAATGGAGATCACGCTCCGCACATCCAGTTGCAAAAATCGTCCCCTGATCTATATGCTGAGGATCAAAAGTACTTGCAGACCCAAGGATAGAAATACTTGGACGGTCAAATTCATCATTACCGTCCTGTTTATATTGATACGTCACATTAATGGGCTCAACATAGCTTCCAAGCTTATAATCGATCAACAAAACTGCTGATTTCAAAGAAGTGGCAAATTTCAAACATTGCTCGGTCTTGGCCCCAAATAATTTATGATTATAAAGAAATTCCTGTGTCCCAAGCGCCCATTCCAGAACAGGATCCGCAATATGACCATCCGGATCACGAACGACGACAACCGGCTTACCGGAAATTGCGGGATGGTTGGTCTGGATAGCCACCATAATCCGCGCATAAAATGCAGCGCGGTGGATAGGAGGCAGGCTAATATCTTCACTTCCACCTAGAACCAGCCCACTACATTGACCCAGAAATTTTTCAAAATTCTCTGGTTCAAATAGATCATACGTCCCGCCAACTCTGGAGAATCCGTTTTGACCCGCAATCCGTTTGAAATCCGAGAACCCGGAACTTCTTGTCGATTGGTCAAAGTCACCGATTGTTCCAATCGGCTGCCTGTATATTTTCCGAAGCGGAATGATATTGGCGGCTTTACCATCAAATTCTTGCGTCAAGGTAATAGGATGAGAGAATTTTGCCAAATCCAGAAACATCGATAGCCCTTGTAAAGTAGAACTGTCTTTCAGCAGACGCTCTTTTCCAAGATCTGCGCGAGTGCTTCTGTCTTCGTTATCTCGTCTGGGGACTGAGAAATTCTCAAAATCAATTTCACCGACATTCGGGCTGGCTTCATGGGTCAACCAGTCAACATGAGCTCCCTTAGTCGCAAAAAAGCTCACCTTTTCTCTGTTCTCCGGATCAAGGCGGGCAAATAAATATAACGAGTCATCGACATATTCGATTCTCAATTCTTTTCCAACCTCGGCTGAAATATTCGCGCAAAGTTCTTTTAAGGTTGTTGAATAGAAAACCTCGGACTTACCCATAGCGCTGGACACCATCTTGACTTCCGGCCCAGGCCACCATTGTTCTTTACCTTCGGCAATCAAATGTTTTGCCTTGACCAGTTCAGGACGATTGACCCAGTCAACAGGAATAGCATTGCCATCTTCATCAACCAACTTCACCCTTGCGCCTGTATCATTGGCAAGAAAAACAACCGGTCTGTTGGCAAAGCGTTCGAATAATCCATTTAGAACTTCCTTAGGCGTGCCATCAGGTTGATAGACCTCGTGGAACATTGCTTCCATCTTCTCGAAAGCATTCCCCAGACAAGTCAGGCTGGTTTCATCAGGTTCTTGAAAAGCCCCCAGCAACGACTGGAATGTATAGGTTTTCAACAATGGCGCATTACGTTTCATAACCGCATTGAAATCAGCATTTTTCTTAGGGTTTCCTGTTCCTTGAATAAGAACAGGATTTTCTCCTTCAAAGACAAATGGATGAGAAAGCGTTGCAGGCAATATACCCAGATTATCTTCTATCACATTCGATTTGATAAATTCGACAGCCTCGGCTTCACTGGAGGCAAAAAACACTTTTGAAGCCTGCCAGAACCCGAGCGTATCGACTTTTTCTTTCAGAGCGTCCCAGAAACCATTTCGATTATCAACAACGATTGGCTTTTGTTCCAAAGGATGCTCACGGTTATAATGAATAACACTTAAGAAATCATGGAAGGAGTTAAAGTCCCCTTCTGGAAGAACAAAGCTGTCGGCAAAATGAGACGGGTCAACTTCAACCTTCTGAAAACGAAATGCTGGGTCACAGCCCAGCACGATGCAATTATTTATTCCTGACTCACCGAGCTTTTCCTTCCAGAAAATGCCGTTTTTGTGAGTCGTATAACACAGCGCGGACATTCTGATATCTCCGCGCCCCATCCCGTGATTTGGATTTTGACCGGGCTTAAGAATAAATTGATCCCAGTTTTCCGGGATCGTGTTTGCCACTTCCATATTTTTGAAAATTTCGGAAACCCATTCAACATCTTTTGTTAGAACTGGCTTTTGACCATTAAGGATCGACTTCAACATCCCCAGAACAGACACCTGTCCTTTTGCGGAGACACTATTGTTATCAAAGGTGGGCGATTTACGGTTGTCGTTAAAACTATCCTTGATTATCACCGGCTTGGACACAGTCATCCCCTTTTTTTGCGTTATTTTTGGAACTCTGCAGTTTTATACTATGAAAAATAAAAATGCAAGAAAAAACAACTTCTTCTGTCCTATATTTCTACCAATCCTTATCAGAAAATTACAATATCAATTTTGCCTTAACCATGCATAATCCACAGTGATGACACGCGGAAAAATCACATGTATAGGAAACGCTTGTACGGATATTGTTGCCCGTGCTGATGACGATTTTATTCAAAAACACGCCCTAAGGAAATCATACTGCTCTGATATAAAAAATATAGAAACATTAAATCGTATAAAGTCAGATTTGAATCATTATGAGTTAATCCCCGGTGGTGCCGCCGCGAATACAGCTCACACACTTTCAACTCTGGGTGATGAGGTCGCCTTTATTGCGCTTTGCGCAAAAGATGCTGAAGGATTGCACTTCAAAAAGGACCTAGAACAAAACGGTGTCACCTCCCACATTTATATACTTGAAGAGGGCACGGGACAGTCCACACAGGTTTTGAGTTTTATAACACCAGACGGGGATAGAACCTTTGCCAGTTATAATGGCGTAGCACAACATTTCTGCAAAAAGCATATTCCCGAAGACGTCATTGAGCAAAGCTCTCTTTTATATCTGGACGGATACACATTTTGCTCCCCCGACACAGCTTCGGCTTATGTTGAAAGCATTGGAAGTCTCCATTCAAGAAACGGTCTAGCCTGTCTGAATGTCGGGGATCGCAGCATCATTGAAACCAGAAAACAAGATGTTCTTTCGACCTTGCAGCTCTGTGATGGGTTTATTTGTAACAAAGCAGAAGCTGCCGCTCTCTACGGAGATGACAAATCATTTGAATTTCTCGCCAAAAGAATGTTGGACGAATTTCAATTCGGCGCCATCACCGATGGTGACAACGGAGCATATATCTTTCGGAACGGAGAGATCATTTATCAACCGGCAGATGACATTTCACATTTGAAAGACGTTGACAGTATCGGAGCAGGAGACCACTTTGCGGCCGCAATTCTTCACGGCATCCATCATGATCTTGAATTGGAAAGAATTGGAAAATTGGCCAATTTATGTGCCGTTGATTGCCTGTCCCATCTGGGCGGTCGCCCCTTGGGAGGAAAAGGATCATTAAAGCATCTCGTCGAACAATCAAAAAACTGATACGCTGCACACATGAATGATCCTTATCTATCCATACAATCCGCCGTAGATGTCGTCCTGACCAGCCCGCACCCTGAAAACAAAGTTGCGGCTTGCCTGTTCAACCAGCAAAAAAGCCTGACCAGAACCAACGAATGGCCAGCAGCAATATTCGATAAAATCGGAACCACCCGTATAGGCGACAGCAGCGGCACAATCCATGCCGAAGTCAACTGCCTGCTCCATTTCGAAGACCGCACCGATGGAACAGAAATCGCCATCACCGACCCTTGCTGTCCGAATTGCGCCAAATCCATTGCAGAATCAGGGATCAAAACCGTTTACATCGACCATAAAGGGTTTCTCAAAGACTTTGCCATCCGGCGCGGCAATGAATTTCAAGACATGTCTTTGAGCATCATGGCTCATGCCGGAATCAGTATTTATGAGATCAACCGCAAAGAAAAAAAAATCGGAATCATTTATCAACCGGAACAAGGGTACATCCCTCCTGAAGACAACCCGATAGAAATCATCAAGCAGATTATTCCAGCTACTCCTGACTCCTTCCAGAACTTGATTGATAATGTACGGATCAAACATCCATCATGGGGATGCGCCTTTGCCACAAATCAGGTGGGCGAGATTTTCTCACTCGTTGCATCAAGCCATGCCGCCGTCGGGTTTTCACAAGAACGTTTCGAAAAGGAAGGACAGCCCTCTCCTCAAGCCATAGATGGTAAAAAATACAGCTTCTATCTCAGCCCACTCAATCGACTTCTGTTCGGTGCGGCAAAACATGGCCTTAAATTAATGGAAACATATATCTGGACATCCGTCACGCCCACTTCGCGCGAACTGGTTAATCTGGTTGGTGCAGGATATAAAACACTGGCTATCGGCAACATTGATCAATGCGACACAACTGACCCACAAGACAAGCCGAGTGACGCCATATCGACACTAAAAAGTGCAGGAATCATGACCTTCCACACATTAAAGAGAACATATAGTCGAATCAGTTAACTTTGAGGCAAGAAACGAGCGACGACCCGTATTGGACATACGTTAGGAGCGATGTGACGATGGATAAAAGTTAAGTGAAAAGACTATAATATAGTTGGATCAGAATAGGCCCTGATGATGGCGCTTCATCATCTCGACAATATCCTGCTCGAGAAAATCAAAAGCGCGGGCAATTTCTTCAATCATCACTTCACGCAGCAAGCCGCTGAGGTCTTCTCCGGTTTCACACCACAAATCCAAAATCGGACGGCGATAAAGAACCAGTTCATCATCACTGTTTGCAACTTTTTTCTCAACACCCGGAGAAATTTCTTTTCCAGAGCGATATAAAGCCAAAAGTTCATACGGAGAACCCAACTCCATATCCTGCTCAATCACTTCATCTGGAAATTCTTCAACCAACAAATCCAGATCTTCTATTTTTGCGATTAGTTCGTCCGGCAATGTCTCAAGAACCTGTTGTGCCAGAACGCCCAGATCATCCCCACTCGGTGGAGACGCAAAATTCATAACGATCTCTTGTCTGGATGAAGCTCTTGCAGTCATAGATTTAGGTGCCTCTGTCAGGGTTCTCTACGTCTAGAATCAACTGGATGATTCGTAGTTTAGCAAGAAAACCATCAATGGGACAATAGGGTATGGAAACAACCATGGACTATATCAAT
This sequence comes from Alphaproteobacteria bacterium CG1_02_46_17, assembly GCA_001871905.1. GTDB lineage: Bacteria > Pseudomonadota > Alphaproteobacteria > Micavibrionales > Micavibrionaceae > UBA1573. The sequence goes on from MNUG01000039.1 coordinate 10,596, forward strand.
ATTTACGCAACCATAAGCCCCACATTGCGCGGCACTCCTCCCTCCAGCACTTTGAAGTGTTGTTTCATATTGAGACGAACCCGATCAGGAAGTTCTGATATTTCGCGCAACCTGACACGTCTGTCTTGCCCCGAGACACGATGAAATTCATCAACAACTCTCAGCAACTCAGGAAATGAGCTTCCGGGTTCGGGGCGAACTCCATCCTTATCCAAAATATAGCTGGCAGATTCACAACTATACGCAGCCTTCATAATGTCTCGCGCATATTCTTTATAATGATCTGCATGCTCTAATCTTGTCATCCCTGTATCGGTCACATGAAACACAACATTGACATCATCAAACATAATCTTATCCGGATGCGCGACAACTTGAATGCGACGTATCCATTGATCTCTGGCGAGGTCAGTCAAATCACTATCCCTGCTGATGATAATGTGTTTGGTCTGCCGCTTCCTTTTCATATCAGACGATTTTTCATCTTTCAAAGCAAACCACGGACGATTAAAAAGGAAATCATCCATATAACCTCCCATTCCTTCTAGATAGACATGGGATAAATTGGGCAATACTTGCGATAGTTCAGGAACCAGTCCATATGGAAGATTCTCATCAAACAAGATACTAACCTTCTTGCTACGAAAATTCTTTTTATAAAGAGGATGATTATCAAGGTTGGTCGCGGCGAAAGCTTCGCAAAGGCGAATATCTCTTTCTTTCAGATCAGGAAAATTGTCCTTCAATGTTCCATTTGCAGACTGCTCAAATATAGTCCGAAGAGCAACATAATCATAGACTTCTTGATCTCCTCCATTCCCTCTAAAAATCCGCAGAAAATATTCGCCGTCTCCATCCCACCCGACTTTCACAACGCGGCCTGCCTTGCATTTTCTCTCTGGGTCTTCCACGATAACTGCGTCCATTTTCTCTCTCCCTGTCACGCCACTTCGAGGCAACGCGATCTTTGATGATGTTTTATTTGTGCAGATATTGCCATCCGGTTCATATCCCGATGACTCACAATCTTTTCAAGCGGGTCAACCGGACGCCATTCTTCGGGCGCAAGGAGCAGTCTCCCGTCAACAAATCCTTCTTCACGGGATATTTTCACCAAGGGTGTTTTCCGGTTAATTACAGCCTGCCTGACCTCGGCACTGCAGCGTTCGATAACATGACGAATGGTTTTCGGCGATGCATTTTCGGGAACATCAAGATGAACAATCAAGGGGAATCTATTCCGGACACGCCGGCTCGAACTATTTTTGATTTCCCTGAAATGTCGAAGAGCGATTGCTGTCAAATCTTCATCTTCACTATCCTGCCGGATATCTCTGGTCAGGATCACGTCGTACTGTTGACGGACAGCGAAATCAAACAACTCGGGATCCTTCCATCCTTTTTTGACACCGATGGCAGGCCCCAGACGATCCCACAAAACGGGGAATGTAATTTTCCTGGAAATATTTTCATCGACGATCGTTCGGATATCGGAAAAGCGCTTGGGCTCTTCACCCTCAAACCAATCAGGGGACGGATTTTTTGATTTGAATTCTTTATAAAGAAAAGGAGTAACGGACATCAATTCCGGAGAAGACTCTCCCGCCAACATTCCGAAATAGCTGGACAGCCTGAATTCGACAGCGTCACCACGGCGATCATACAGACGCTGTAATAATGGATCTTTTTTATCCAGATCCAAAAAAATTTCCCGATGGGGTGAACGCATTGAACTTCCCTGACTTTTTTATGAATAGACATAAGCAGAAGAATGCAGGGAGATGCAATAAAAAAAAGGTTAATCTTCAGAGAATTTCCAACAAGAGCAATTACAAAGTCAATTTCTCGGCTTGCGGCATATCATCAAGACGCGCCAGAATATCATCCAGAAATGGTATTGCCGCTTGCGTCCCGACTTTAAGACAAGTCAAGCTTCCGGCAACGCTGGCAAGCCGCATAGCCTCGGGCAAAGTCTTGCCTTCATGGATAGCCGCCGCAAATGTTCCGCAAAACGCGTCTCCTGCTCCGGAGATATCAATCACTTCGCTTTGATCGAGAGGCATAATAGGAACACCCCATGCCTCGCCATCTTTGGTCACGGCAACAGACCCTTTGGACCCAAGAGTAATGAGGCAAGTCATTTGTCCTTCTATTGCCAAGGCCTGCGCCAGCTTCAAAGCATTATTCCCAACAACAAGATGAAGTTTTTCAGCAATCTGGCGCGCCTCGATGCTGTTCACAATCAGGTAATCAATATGCCCCATGGCTTTGCGCGGAATCATAATCGCCGGAGCCAGATTAAGAACAGTAATCAACCCATGTTCCTTGGCACGTTCCAACAGAGTTACAGTTTCTTCAACGGGCAATTCCATTTGCATCAGCAACATATTTTGCTTGATCAGAATTTCGTCGGGAACCTGTTCATTTGACACCTCGACATTGGCTCCAGACATAACAATAATCTGGTTTTCGCCTGTTTTATCTTTGGCCACCATGGCGCAGCCAGTTGGCAAATCATCGGAATAAGCAACACCCGACACCATCACGCCTTGGGATTTCAAATATTCCCGTACCAACTTACCGTAATTGTCATTCCCGACGCGACCAATCATCGCAACCTTGCCGCCAAACCGCGAAGCAGCCAAAGCCTGATTGCCGCCCTTGCCACCGGATGACAAAATATAATCAGAAGATAAAACCGTCTCTCCCGCGACTGGCAACCTTTCCAGCGAGATCGAGAAATCCATATTCAAAGAACCAAAAACTATAATCATTCTGATAAGATACCATATCAATTTGAATTGTGTATAAAAAATAAGCAAATGATAATCATTCTCAAAACTTATATTTGGCTTTTGGAAAGTCTGGTTCTATAAATCATAAGGACTGGAAAAAAACCGACTGAACCGGGGAACCACATGATGAATTACCGCAAATTTTTCGATGACCGTCTAGCAGATTTAAGACAAGAAGGACGATACCGGACTTTTGCTACACTTGAGCGCATTGTTGGAAAATTTCCGACCGCCCTTTACCATGCTCCCGATGGATCAAGCCGTGAAGTTACAGTCTGGTGTAACAATGACTATCTCGGAATGGGGCAACATCCGAAAGTTCTCTCTGCCATGCATGAATCAATTGATCGCTCTGGCGCAGGTGCAGGCGGCACACGCAATATTTCAGGCACCACAAAATATGTCGTTGATCTTGAGGACTCTCTCGCCGACCTTCACAGAAAAGAAGGCGCACTGGTTTTCCCGAGTGGTTACACTGCCAATGAAGGGGCCCTATCCACCATCATCAAACTTTTGCCTGAATGCAACGTCTTTTCAGACGAGCTTAATCATGCATCGATGATTCATGGCATTCGTGAAGGCAAATCACAAAAATTTATCTATCGTCACAATGACCTCGAGCATCTGGAAACATTGTTGAAGAACGCGCCAGTCAACGTGCCCAAACTAATTGCTTTTGAATCCGTATATTCTATGGAAGGCGACATCGCACCCATCGAACAGATTTGTGATTTGGCTGATAAATATGGCGCATTGACCTATCTTGACGAAGTCCACGCCGTTGGCGTTTATGGTCCTCGTGGTGGTGGAGTTGCCGATGAACGCGGACTGCTCGACCGGATTGACATTCTGGAAGGTACCTTCGGCAAAGCCTATGGACTGATGGGCGGATTCATCACCGCCAATGCGTCGATCATCGACGCTGTTCGTTCCTATTCCGGAAATTTCATTTTCACCACATCCTTGCCTCCCGTCCTTTGTGCCGGAGCTTTGGCCAGTGTTGAGCATTTGAAAACTTCGCAAATCGAACGGATGCAAATCCGGAAAAATGTTGCTTTACTGAAATCTTCTCTTGATGCGGCCGGTCTGCAATTTATGAAAGGCCAAAGCCACATCACGCCTCTATTGGTTGGCGATTCAGTCTGCTGCAAAGCCATTACCGACTGGTTGATGGACGCGCATAATATTTACGTCCAACCGATCAACTACCCGACTGTTCCACGCGGAACCGAACGGATGCGCCTGACCGCTACCGCAGCCCATAAACCAGAGCATATTCATAAACTGGTCTCTGTTTTACAATCACTATGGGAAGAAAATCACGGCTTCATCCAGAATATGCGGGTAGCATAACCAAGCCAAAACGAAAAATCAGAAAATTGGAAACCCGTATCAGACCGATGCGGGTTTTTGAATATAGTCAGATAACCATTCCAGACGCCCCAGCGCCCGATCAAGCGCCGACATGGTGCGGGAAATATCCGACGTTTCATCACGCATCCACACACTTAAAACCCATGCGTAGGACACTCCCAAAGCCAGCACCCGCACAGGGCCAAATAAACCCTTTGTTTCAAGTCCGGATATACGGGCATATTTTTCCAAGGAAGAAAAATAAAGCTTCAGATCATTTTTCTTTTCACAATTATTCCAGCCATAGGATTTGATAAAAGAAATATGGGCATCCCGTGCATCATTCATGGCATCAAAACGATCCATCAACACATCAAATAATCGGTCGCGTTTGGATATGCCTTCATCAACCTGATGCCCTGCAAGAACAAACGCATCAAGGTCAGATACGATTGCATGTACTATGTCTTGTTTGGTCGGAAATATTTGTTGGATCGCATCCACCGAAACGCCACATAATGCCGCAATTTCCAAAGGTGACGCAAATTCCCACGCCCCACGCGACGCCACAACTAACGCCGCGTTCAGAATATCTGCCCGTGAGACCTTACGTGAGTTACCGTTCTTCGACTTGCCTTTTTTCTCTGCCATGCTAAACACATAGAGCTGAACCACTTGTTTTTCAATTTGTTTTTCACTGCACACTAAAGGCATAAACTAATATGAGTAATAAATACGGATTAATGGCTATCGGAAACGCGATTGTGGATATTCTCGCCACGACCACGCCGGATTTTATCGAGTCTCAAAAAGAATTCGGAATGCTGCCCGGTTCCATGACCTTAATTGACGAAAATCGTGCAGCCAACCTGTACGAAATGATGGGAACAACCACCGAAATGTCCGGTGGATCAGCCGGCAACACAATGGCAGCCTACGCTTCACTCGGAGGACAAGGTGCCTTTATCGGTAAGGTTGCCAATGACCAGTTTGGAAAAGTCTTCGCCCACGACACGCGCGCGATAGGTGTTCATTTCGACACCCCTGCTCTGGAAAATGGCCCTGCTACCGCTCAGTGCCTGATTCTGGTTACACCAGACGCCCAACGCACCATGAATACATTTTTAGGGGCCTCAACAAGAATTACCGCAGAAGATATTGACGAAGACCTAATCTCCTCTTCCCGCATTACATATCTGGAAGGATATTTGTTCGATGATGATCAAGCCAAAGCAGCTTTTATCAAGGCCGCTGAATTAGTCAAAAAACACGGCAAAAAACTCGCACTGACACTTTCAGACCCGTTTTGCGTTGTCCGCCACCGCGATGACTTTCGCAAGCTTGTGGAAGACCATGTGGATATCCTGTTTGCAAATGAAGAAGAAGTCAAAGAACTGGTTCAAATTGATGATGTAGAACAAGCACATAAGTCCATTGCTGGCTTTTGTGACACCAGCGTGGTCACTCTGGGGGCAAAAGGATCACGGATCATGTCCGGAGAAGATGTTGTTCTCGTCCGATCTATCGCCCCCAAACAACTGGTGGACACAACCGGAGCCGGAGATTCCTACGCCGCAGGATTTTTGTTCGGCCTGACAGAAAACAAGCCGCTCGCGGAATGCGGACGGCTTGGGTCTTTGGCAGCATCGGAAGTTATTTCCCACATGGGGCCACGTCCGATTACGCCGTTAAAAGATCTAATCTGATCTATTCATCCAGAATTGGAACGCCAGCTTTGAACTTGGACGTCTTCACCGAAAGGGAAGATTTCACGGAAGCTACATTTGGCCTTTCCAACAGATAATTGGTCAGGAAGTCCTGATAATCATCCCAATCACGGGCAACGATTTTTAGCAAAAAGTCGTTTTCACCTGTCATCACATAGGCTTCACGAACCAAAGGCCATTGCTCGAGCTGACCTTCAAAGCGACGCAACTCGCCTTCGCCAACAGAGTTTAATTTGATCGTTGTAAATACAGTCACAGGGTAGCCAAGAGCCGCTTGATTAACATGCGCATGGTAAGACAGGATCAACCCTGCTTCCTCGAGATTACGCACACGACGCAGGCAAGGTGGAGCAGAAATTCCGGCACGTTTTGCCAGATCAACGTTGGTCATACGACCATCATGCTGCAGATCGCTTAAAATACGTTGGTCAATTTTATCAAGTTTAACAGCACGGGTAGGACGAAGAGGTGGACGATTCAACACAGAGGGTTCCTCAGAGGGGTTCATTTTTTGTACTTTCCTTTATTATGTTGCGTGTTTATATACATGATTATCGAAAAAATGAAACTTTTTTACAACGTCTCAAAATGACACAGACCCAAAAGTATAATAAAAGTACAAAATCTCCAGTTGTTTGGGTTATCTCCGAAGGTTTAACCGGAACTGAGAATCAGTGTCTCGGAGTAGCAGAGTCTTTGGGAGTTCAAGCAGAAGTTAAAAGGATCAAATTAAGCCAACCCTGGGCTGCACTATCCCCTTGGTTAGGTTTTGAATGTGGTGCGACATTTTGTCCACAAATAGCCCCCCCATGGCCAGACCTGTTAATTGCTTCAGGGCGCAAAAGCATCGCAGCCAGCAAATACATCAAAAAAATGAGTGGTGGCCAGACATTTACCGTCCAGATTCAAGACCCCAGAATCTCTCCAAAACATTTCGATCTGGTTGCTGTTCCACAACATGACCCGACCCGTGGCGAGAATGTAATTGTCACCACAGCAACGCCCAACCGGATCACTGCCGAGAAACTTGAACAGGCAAAAAATGAATTTGCCCCCTTATTTTCTACTCTTCCCTCGCCGCGCATCGCCGTTTTGGTCGGGGGTAGTACAAAAAATCATAAACTGCAGGAGAAAGATCTCGAAAAGCTGGTTGAGACTCTGGCAACACTATCAAGACAAGCAAGCCTTATGGTCACAACATCCCGACGCACCGGAGAATATGGCACACATCTTATTCAGGAAAAGCTTGATAAACCGGACTGTTATATCTGGGACGGTCAATCTCCCAACCCCTATTGGGGCATGTTGGCTTGGGCCGATTATATTCTGGCGACCAATGACAGTACCTCGATGCTCTCGGAATCAGCCAGCACTGGCAAACCGGTTTACAATATTCCGCTGGTTCCGCTCTCGGGCCGCCAACTCCAACTTGTGGAAAACCTCAAAACCCATGGTGCGGTGCGCGATTGGCATGGCACCCCCGAGGATTTGTCGTATCCCGCTTTGAATGACGCAGCCTATATTGCCGCACAAATTCGTCAAAAAAGTGGGCTTTTTTGAACTTTAGCCTTTACCAAATGCCAAAGTGCCATTAAATCAATACAATCATGACAAAAGAACATATCTCGACCAAAGTCCTTATTATAGGATCCGGCCCTGCCGGATACACGGCTGCCATTTACGCCGCCCGCGCCAATCTGGAACCTGTCCTTGTGACCGGTATGGAACAAGGCGGCCAGCTCACCATTACGACAGATGTTGAAAATTATCCTGGTTTTGCCGAACCGATTCAAGGCCCATGGTTGATGGAACAAATGCGCGCTCAGGCCGAACATGTCGGAACGAAGCTTCTCAGTGACATGATTACAGAGGTCGATTTTGCAAAACGTCCTTTCACAGCAAAAGGCCAATCGGGCACTGAATACACAGCCGAGACAATCATTATCTGTACCGGAGCGAAAGCCAGATGGATGGGAATTGAAACAGAAAAAACCTTCCGTGGTTTTGGCGTATCTGCCTGTGCTACCTGCGATGGATTTTTCTATCGTGGCAAAGAAGTCGCTGTTGTCGGTGGCGGAAATTCTGCCGTTGAAGAAGCCCTCTTCCTCTCCCAATTTGCCAGCAAGGTTACACTGATTCATCGTCGCGATTCCTTGCGTGCTGAAAAGATTGCCCAAGACCGTCTGTTTGCAAATCCAAAAGTATCGGTTATCTGGAATGCAACAGTCGAAGAAATTATCGGCAACGCTCCGGGTTCAACAGAAGGTGACATTGGCGTCACCGGACTAAAACTGAAAGATACACAAAGCGGCAAGATGACAGACTTCAAAACCGACGGTATCTTTGTGGCCATCGGACATGACCCGGCAACCGAGCTGTTCAAAGGCAAAATAGATATGGATAAGGAAGGATACATCCTGACTGCTCCGGACTCGACAGCAACTTCTGTGGCGGGTGTCTTTGCCGCCGGAGATGTAAAAGACAAAACATATCGTCAAGCCGTTACAGCAGCAGGCATGGGATGTATGGCCGCCCTTGAGGCAGATCGCTATCTGGCCGCGAGAACTCACAACGTTCAACACGCAGCAGAATAAAAAGAGAGCAAGGCAATCAGCATGGATTGGGACAAACTCAGAATATTTCATATGGTTGCCAAGGCTGGAAGCTTCACTCATGCAGGGGCCACCCTCAACCTTTCACAATCGGCAGTCTCCAGACACATCTCTTCTTTCGAGGAAGATTTGGGTCTCACCCTGTTTCATCGTCATGCTCGTGGTCTTATTCTGACCGAACAAGGTGAGCTGCTTTTCAAAGCCACGTCAGAAATTTTTGCCAAAATGGTGATGATCGAAGGACAACTGAGTGATGCACGCGACTCAGATACAGGGCCACTGACATTGACTATGGCTGCTTTTTTGGCAACCTCATGGTTAACACCTTTGTTGCCGGAGTTTCGCCAGAATCATCCGGAAATTAATTTGACCCTTTTGCTTGATGACCGAATTTTTAATCTGGGAATGCGTGAAGCCGATGCCGCTATCCGTTTGCACAAACCGGAACAATCGGATTTGATCCAACGTAATCTGGGCACCATGAATTTTTCCATTTGCGCTAGCAAATCCTACTTGAAAAAATTCGGCACACCACAAAGTCTGAAAGAATTAAAAGACCACACTTTGATCGCCTACCCTGACCAATCTCTGGTTCCATACAAAAATCCGAACTGGTTATTGGAACGAGCAGGCATTTCGAGCGAAAAAAATAACAACCTGGTCCTCATTAATTCTGTCTCTACTATATGTGGGGCCGTTAAAAATGGTTTGGGGATCGGCGCCATCCCTAAGTTTATGAAAAATATATCTCCGGAAATTGAAGAAATTCTGCCAGATGTTGAGGGCGAATCAACCGAAATGTACTTTGTTTATCCGGAAGAACGCCGCCATTCAAAGCGTATCAGTGCATTCAAAGATTTTATTGTCTCTGCGATAGAAAACACGGAGTTCTAATTATCCATTTGATTTAATTGGAATTTTTTACCTATAACAACCTTAAGATTATCCATGCAATTTTTGCAGCCCTGCTATTCAAATATAGTGCTAGTAATATTTGGCGATGCATCATATAAGAGCGCCCAGAACCACTTTGGTTCTTTTACGTCTCTTTAGACGTAAAACCTCCCTGTTCAACTCGCCGGGCCTAGAGCCCGGTTTTTTTTGTCTTTTTTTTGAGTATGATGGGAATCAGTACCGAATCACGTTCCTCCAACTCTCCGTAAAATTCTATGAAAACAAAGAACAAGACTCCTTCTTCTCAAGAAAATGTCCCGAAAAAACCGATAATTGCCCTTTTCAATTACGGTGGCGGTATGCGTGGTCTTTTACCCGCACACTTCATGCAAAAGATTGAAGAAGTCACGGGCCTTCACATGTCCGACATGGTCGATGTTTTTATGGGCCCCTCCACAGGATCGATCCTCAACGCGGCACTGAACATCCCCAACCCACACGATCCAAGCAAACCGAAATTCCGCGCCCGTCATATGGTACGATTTTATGAACGGGAAGGCCTCCATATTTTTCCACGAGATTCCTTCCGGGCGTTCCGCAGCATGATTCACGATTTTAACAATCGCACCATGAGGATTGAGCAATTGGGAAATTTGCTAAAACATGGTCATTACGAACATGCAAATCTAGGTCGCTCGCTGCGCGCCCTCTATGGCCGTCAGAAACTCTCTGACAGCCTGAAAAGTCTGATTATACCCGTCTATAATATTGAAGGGGCTGCTCTGCGCCCAACTCAAGAAGTAGGTGATATACCACATTCCCCCGTGCATAACGTCAACACGTTTTTGAATGAAGGGGGGCATGCCGTCTGGCTGAAAAACATCAACTTTGAAGGAGCAATTACTCCACCAACGACCCCAGTGGTTGATATTTTCGACGCCGTCATGGCCAGCACAGCAGCGCCAACTTACTTCCCCTGCTTCCCCTTCCAGATGAAATGGAGCGAAGACTCGCCAACCAGAACCGTCACCGGCATAGATGGCAGCATATTCGACAATCCCTGTATCAGCTATATGGGAGCATTAAGACAGCATATCCCCAAAGACCGCGACTTGATTATCATTGTATTGGGAACCGGATATTTCAATAGATCATACCTGAAAGAGGACTGGAACCGTTTTGGATCGCTTGGCGTGGTTGACCCCAGCAACGATATGCCACTCATCAATATCTTCTTCTATGCCTCGGAAACGGCCCTTCTGGACTCCTTCAAACAGGAAATGGGGGACAACCTTTATATCTTCAATAAATCTCTGGTCTCCGGCCCCTATATGAACGATTACCCCAACACGGATATTGACGATGCCTCACCAGAAAATCTGAGGAAACTTCGTAACTTCTTTGAGATGACTCTTGAGGAAAATCGTAAATCCTTTAATGAGATCTGCGAGCTGCTGGTAAAAAACTATGATGCCACGCACAAGGGCGAATCCCCTGCAAATTCGCTAAAAAGCCGCATTAGACGAACCTTTTTGAGGGGGGAAAACTAGAAAGTCCGGCAAGGAAAGTTTGACTTTCCGAAACAGACGGGCGTATAAAGAATCGATAATATAAAAAATAAAAAGAGACAACAGGTTGGATACAAAGACTTCACTTCTTCCGGATTTTGCGATTGCCCATTTCCCCGGTGGCGGAGGACGAGGGTATGCCCAAGTCATAACAGAAGTCTTTCTCGAAGATCACACGAACCTCAGTATTCACCAACTTCTCCCAAACATTATCGCTGGGTCAGTAGGCTTCCTGATAACTGCCCCGTTATATTTACCCCATCCAGATGATCCAAATCGTCCTCTTCTGACCGCGCAAGAGCTTTGTAACATCTTCCCTTCAATCGCTTCCAACTTACCGAAAAAAGCAGGCTTGTTTCTAAACAGAAATGATCGCACACCTCTGGAGCAAGCTCTCCTGCCATATTTGGGAGACTACAAACTGAAAGATTTTATAGGGTCTATCCATACTACGTCACACGGAATAGGTCGTGGCAGTGAGTCGTGCGTTAGGTATGCCAAATATATAGATTCCCGAAATGGAAAAATCGAATATTTAGGTGATCCGGAAACGACAGTCATGGACATTGCCTTGGCGGGAACGGCATTACCCCCTGTCTTTCGTCCACACAAAGGGCAAATTGATCTGGCTTTCTCGAATTCAATTGCTGTTCCAGTTGAAAGATTCAGGCAGATACACGACTCAGACGCCAAGGGACTATATATCCGGCTTGGTAACTTCAGAATGAGCCAAGATCAAAAGCATCACCGCGACCTCGAGGTTTATGGACATTTCGTACAGTCATTGAAAGCCGCTGTAGGCCGAGCGATTAGCGATCATACTTACTCCCAGAATATTCAATTGGCAGAGACCATTTTCAAAGAGAATGTCTATAATCTGGAACAGGAAATCACACCCCAGACACCAAACGCGCCAAGCACCAGCGCAATTCTGACGACTAACGAGCAATTCAAACGCATCAAGGAAATGACCCTAAGCAACATCCATAAAAACTTTTCCATGTATGCCCAACTGGCCGACACACTTGGCGAAATGGCAATCCGGCGCATGAATGTAAATCCAGATGCCTCTTTTAGCAATTACAGCATAAAAGCCGTCAGAACAAAACCTTTCACCTTCCAGCCAGCGGCGAATGATGACCCGTTATCCCCATCTGAAAACAAAGAGGATAAAGCAGTCTTATCGGAAGTTTTTATGAAAGCAGGAAGATCCCGAGTGATCGGTGCATTAATGGGCGCTTGGCAAGCTCTCGGCCTCGCTTCTTTTGGACACCAACTTCCGGCCAATGCCAACCAACCAACTCCGAGCGACCAGATTCAAAGATCAACAACAAGACCCCCATCTCAGGAAATCGCGAACGATCTCAAATAGATTTCCACTGGTAAAACTAGGGATCTATAGCTGACGCCAACAGATTACTCTCCTCGTCATTGCGAGGAACGTTGTGACGAAGCAATCCAGTGAAGGGTTTTCTGGATCGCCACGCTCCTTATCTCTCGCTCGCGATGACGCAATATGACTATCTCCGACCACATAAAAAAATCCGGCACATCATCGCCGGATTTCTTGTATATTTATCTTGAACAAATTCTATGCCGCAGCAGAGGCAGACCCTTTAAGCACAGCACAAGCTTTCTGAATGCGTGCACACGCCTCCGTCAAAGCTTCGGTCGATGTAGCATAAGAAATGCGGAAATACGGAGATAGTCCAAATGCTTCGCCATGAACGGCAGCAACGCCTGCACTTTCCAGCAAGTAAGTCACAAAATCCTCATCGGTTTTGATCTCTTTTCCTTCCGGTGTGGTTTTACCAATACATCCAGCGCAAGACGGATAAACATAGAATGCGCCTTCGGGTGTTTGACAGCTAATTCCTTCTGCCGCATTCAACATTCCAACCACCATATCGCGGCGAGCCTTATAGGTTGCGCACCAGTCTTTCAGGAAAGATTGATCCCCGTTGAGTGCCGCCACAGTTGCAGCCTGCGAAATCGAACAAGGGTTAGAGGTACTCTGGGACTGAATCTTGGCAATCGCCTTGATAATCTCTTTAGGCCCCGCCGCATAGCCGATCCGCCAGCCAGTCATGGCATAAGCTTTGGATGCGCCATTGCAGGTCAGCACCCGATCAAACAATCTTGGTTCGACCTGAGCCGGCGTACAGAATTTGAATCCGTCATAGACCAGATGTTCATAAATATCATCCGACATCACATAGACATGGGGATATTTAACCAGAACATCGGTCAGGGCTTTCATTTCTTCAAAAGAATAAGCCGCACCAGTCGGGTTACTTGGCGAATTCAAAATCAGCCATTTGGTTTTAGGCGTAATGGCATTTTCCAACTGCTCTGCGGTCAACTTGAATCCGTTCTGTTCAGAACATTCAACAATGACCGGTGTTCCTTCGGCCAACAATGTCATATCCGGATAAGACACCCAGTAAGGAGCCGGAATAATAACTTCATCACCGTCATTCACAGTTGCCATCAAGGCATTATAAAGGACTTGTTTGCCACCTGATCCGACTGTGATATTGGCACGGTCATATTCCAACCCGCTATCGCGTTTGAATTTGGCAATAATCGCATCTTTCAAAGCAGGAGTTCCATCAACCGCCGTGTATTTGGTCTGACCTGCTTTGGCTGCGGCATGGGCAGCCTCGATCACGAAATCAGGTGTATTGAAATCCGGCTCTCCCGCACCCAGACCGATAACATCCTTGCCAGCGGCCTTCAGTTCCGCAGCACGGGTGGTCACAGCGATGGTGGGAGAAGGCTTAATCCGTTTCAAACGGGAGGCAACGAGCGACGACATGATAAAATCCTTTCGGCTATGAAAAATGTCAATAAACTAGAAAAAAAACACGGGCAGCGCAAGGGAAACTAGCCTCCCGTGACACTTTAGAAGGCCTCAAAAGGCATCAGGGCGAATAAACGGGGCAAGTTTAGTCAAATCAATCTTGTGATCCGCAGAAAAATCAACGCCTTGTCGATCAAACCAGTTTTTCATGGGAGATAAAGCGGGATTCTGCAAATCTTTCTGGATATAAACCGCCAGAACCGGCAACAAATCCATTAACCGTGTGATATTGCTCTTCATAGCCAGTTTAATCGCCTGACCAATCACGCGAAAATGAAACTGGGATGCCAGAACAGGATACCACATCTGAAACGATTCTTTTTCTGCCCCTGATAAAGACGCCGTGAATTGCGCCAGACACGCCTCCTTGATTTCTTGCGGAACGATCCGCCGCGCATCTTCAAGAAGATTCACCAGATCATAAGGAGCAGGCCCCATAACCCCATCTTGAAAATCAATCAAACCAACTTGCTTAATTCCAAGTCGGTCGGGCAAATATATCAAATTTCCAGGATGATAATCGGCATGTTGAAACCGACGAACAACAGGGGGTAATGATTTTTCTATATCTTCCCAAATATCCAGATATTCTTTCACCAGGCCATCCGGATTTTCACAATTCAGGATAGCTGGCATATACCAATCCACAACGCGGCGACGTCCGGTATGGATATAGCTTTCTAAATAATTGGGCAAATCAATCGGTACATATGCCGTCCGCTTATAAAGATGAATAAGACAATTCGTCGCCAACTTGTATAGGTCCATCTGCCGAGCCCCACCTTCGGCAATCAATCCGGAAAAATCGCGATCACCAAAATCCTCGATCAATAACAGTCCGTGATTCAGATCAAACGCATAAACTTCAGGAACCGATACATCTGTTTTTTTAAGAAATCTTCCAATATCAACGAAATCACCCAATTTATGTCCAGGAACAGATCTCAGATCATCAGGAACAGCGTGAACCAGAATGGCAGATTTGGAACCTTTAATCACACGGAAATATTTGCGTTGTGACCAGTCTTCACCAATCGGAACGCCTTCCACTCCGCTCCAACCTGATTTTTTTAGAAAATCGGCACGCTCATACGCTGACAATTGCACTGGGAATTCCTATTTCTTTCTGGAAGACTTGCTTTTGTTCGCCATCAGATTAAGCGCATTGACATGCTGCTGCGACGCCTGCTTTCGTCCCAAACGCGGAGAAGCATCTTCCATGCCGAATTTCGGTACATTAGGCCCACCCAAAGCTTTGAGCAAATCAATACCGAAACCAGCCATATCATCTTGGGCTTTCTTGGTTGTCTGAACGACAGGCGTAAGGGGAAGATCTTCATAAGCTCCCGCTTTTTTTGCATTTTCCTGAATGGCAATCCGTCCAACCGCATGGGCAACAATTCCCGTCAGATGAGGTTTGGCCAGAGCCTGCAACAATTGAGGATCTTCCATTGCACGCAGCGCAATGATTTTTTGTGCCTTATTCTGGTTTCCCTTGGCTTTTTCCAAGGCATCCAGAATACAGGTCTGTAAATAAGACTGTGCCATAAACGACTCTCCTGTGACCTGAATATGGTAACATGTGGCCAAAACAGGACAAAGCACTATTTTTACATCCCCTATTCTTTGCAATCTGCTGTTTTTCAAGCTATATTCCCGCCATGACAAATTTCAAAACCATGACCATTCTGTCCTGTATCTACTTTGCATCTGTCGCTGGGTTTTTAACTCTCCCTGCAACAGCAGGAACGAATAATGTCAAGGAAGCACCGACCCGCAAGTTCGAGCAAGTCAAAGCCTATGTCATCAATAATGATCCGAAAAATTTTACGATTGATGTCTATAGTCTGGCCAATATGTTTGTCGATCAGGACGCACCGGAATTTGCAGTCTATCTCACAACCTCCGCCCCTAAACTTTGCGCGGATTTTAGAACCACTGAACTTCCCTACTCGAAACCCGAGAAATATCATCGGCAGTTTGACCTGAACCAACATCTTGACATCCAAGACGCACTTGAAAAATATCGCTGCGTTGTCATCAAGAATATTCAACAAGAATAATTTTCTTTTATACCAACCCTGCTATACCAATCCTGCCAAATCGGCGGCCAACGTGCGGACTCCCCTGACGCGGTCTTTGAGGTTATCCCAACTCCGCAACACAGAAATTTTATGGTCAGGCCGCACTTTAATCGTCCCGGGTTTACTTGATAACCACGCAAAAAGTTTTTCCGGATTGGGAGGTTGGTCTTTATAGAACCTGACGATAGCGCCTTTCGGCCCTGCATCAAGCTGCATCACGCCAGCCTTTTTGCAATACATCTTGATCCGGACAATCTCGAGAAGATTATTGACTTCCTCTGGTAGCTGGCCAAACCGGTCAGTCATCTCTGCCGCAAATCCATCAATATCCTCATCATTCGTGAGATCACCCAAACGGCGATATAAACTCATCCGCGTACTAAGATCCTCAACATATTTCTCGGGAATAAGAACCGACATCCCGAGATTTAGATTAGGACTCCATTCACTCTGATCTTCCAAAGGCTGACCGGTTCCTGCACGCGCCACAGAAACAGCGTCTTCAAGCATTTGTTGATAAAGTTCAATCCCGACCTCACGGATATGTCCAGATTGAGCATCCCCCAAAAGATTTCCCGCCCCACGAATATCAAGATCATGGGAAGCCAACTGAAATCCTGCCCCCAGACTATCAAGTGTTTCAAAAATCTCTAAACGCTTGGTGGCATCTTCGGTGAGACGCTGGTTCTCCGGATAGGTAAGGTAAGCATAAGCTCTGACTTTTGACCGCCCGACACGCCCCCGAATTTGATAAAGCTGCGAAAGGCCGAACATATCCGCACGGTGGACAATCATGGTATTGGCTGATGGAATATCAAGGCCAGATTCAATAATATTGGTCGCAAGCAGCACACCATATTGCCCGTCATAAAAGGCATTCATCCGGTCTTCGAGTTCTGTCGGGGTCATCTGTCCATGCGCCGAAATCACTTTCACTTCCGGCACCATCTCCTTGAGCAACACTTCCAATTCTTCCATATCGGCAATGCGCGGACACACATAAAAACACTGCCCACCGCGATAATGTTCGCGTAAAATCGCCTCACGAATGACCAACCCGTCAAACGGCATGACAAAAGTCCGGATCGCCAATCGGTCAACAGGTGGCGTGGCAATCAAACTCATATCCCGTACACCGCTTAACGCCAATTGCAACGTGCGTGGGATCGGCGTAGCGGACAACGTCAATACATGCACCGAATGTTTCAAATCTTTCAGGCGTTCTTTTTGTTTGACCCCGAACCGTTGCTCTTCATCAACAATCACCAAACCCAGATTGGAAAATTTAACATCCTTAGATAAAAGCGCATGCGTGCCGATCACAACCCGTACCGTGCCATCAGTTAAACCGTCTTTGATAACTCTTGCTTCATGCGGACGGACAAGGCGAGAGAGCTGCTCGACCCGCAATCCCATCTCTGCAAATCGGGCGCGGAAATTGGCAAAATGCTGGCGCGCCAAAAGGGTTGTCGGGGCAACAATCACAACCTGTGCGCCTGACATCGCGGCGACATAGGCCGCACGCAACGCCACTTCGGTTTTTCCAAAACCAACATCACCACAAATCAAACGATCCATCGGCTGTCCGGATTTCATATCGGATAGAGTGTCAGAAATTGCCCGAAGCTGATCATCTGTTTCCTGATACGGGAACCGCGATACAAATTCATTGTAATGGCCATGGTCGATATCAAGCACATCGGCATGATCCAAAAGACGCTTTGCTGCAATCGCCAGCAATCCTTCGGCCATCACCATTAAATCTTTTTTGACCCGCGCTTTTCTCGCCTGCCATCCTGCCCCGCCGAGCTTATCCAGCTCCGTTCCTTCGGAATTCCCAAAACGCGAGAGCAGATCAATATTCTCAACCGGAACAAATAAACGGTCGCCCCCTGAATAAGTAATCTTCAAACAATCATGCAAAAGCCCGCCGGCCTTGAGCGTTTCTAATCCTTCAAATCGCCCGACCCCGTGATCAATATGAACCACCAGATCTCCGACATTGAGTGAAGAAACTTCGCGCAGAAAATTATCGGCCTTGCGTTTCTTGCCTGACTTGCGGGACAGACGATCGCCCAGAATATCCTGTTCGGTAATAATGGCGAGATCATACGCGACAAACCCGTGTTCCAGGTGAAGCAGAGCAGCCCCGACCTGTCCGGTTTTAAGTTTTTTAACCTGATGCCATGTATCAACCGGATAAGGTAGCCCCGCGCCACCTTCTTCCATCATCACTTTCATCCGGTCTCGTGATCCTTGGGAATAGCAAGCAATCAGAACTTTGCGCCCATTCTGCTGTAAATGGACAAGATACTTGCCCAACTCGCCAAACAAATCACCATTGGCCGCGCGAATATCGGCAAAATCCCGCGCCCGCTTGGCAATCGGGCCAGAATCTTCCCCGGGCGCCGCAAAACCGGACAACACAAGCGGATCATAAGATTGAACTTTGGCCAGAAATTCTTCATCTGTCAGATATAAACGATCAGGGGACATCGGATGGTAAGCCACCCCTGTAAGGGATACATCCGATCCTTTTCTGGTTTGCTTGCGGGCTTTGACAGCCTCATCCAACGTCACGCGCGCCTGATAGAAATCCTGTATCTGAATCAATCGTTCTGCACGAGACTGCTCGGCTTGCAGATCAAAAGACACCTGCGGCTGATTGATATAATCAAACAGAATTTCCATCCGTTCATGGAACAAAGGTAACCAATGCTCCATTCCGGCATGACGTCGGCTTTCACTCACAGATTCATAAAGAGGATGACCGGAAATCGTAACCCCGAACAATTCACGATACCCGGAACGAAACCGCGCAACACTGGACTCATCCAGAAAAAACTCGGTCACGGGGCGAAGCTCGAACCGGTCAAGAATTCCGGTCGTAAGTTGCGAGGATGGATCAAAACTTTTGATACTCTCGACCTCATCACCGAACAGATCAATTCTCACCGGATTTTCGTATCCGGTTGGAAAAACATCAATGATGCTTCCACGCACCGAAAACTCTCCGGCTTCACGCACCGTATCGGTTCTGGTATATCCATTTCCCGCAAGAAAGGCGTAAAGCTCTTGCTCCTTGACCCGCCCCCCGACCTTTGCCAGCAGATGGGCCGCGATCAAAACATCTTGTGGTATGACCCGCTGGATCACCGCATTCACCGTGGTCAGAATAATCCTCGACTTATACAGCCCGTCATTCTTCCATTCCAGAAGACGGCATAAGACATTGACACGCTGGGCGACCAGATCAACATGGGGGGAGACACGATCATATGGCAAACAATCCCATGCTGGAAATTCCAAAACCTCGACATCCGGCGCCATAAACCCCAAAAGCTCGGACAAGGACGACAACCGCACATCATCCATAGCAATATGGACAAGAACTTGCTTGTTTCGGGAAGCATCCAAGGCACGTTCTGCCAGAAAACGGGCATCTTGGCCCTCTGGCAAACCGTAAATTGTTTGAAATTTCAAAGCTACATCCATCATACAACCTATTCCCGCTCCCTCAGGGAGGGGGTCGGGGTGAGGGAATTATTTTCCGCCCTCAACAAACCGATGAGCAAGTAATAAGTCAAGAACTTTGGAAGATATTTCAGCAGATGGCTCTTTCCGCCCGCTGATCCAGTCATAGACATCCGGATCATTATTCATCAGAATTTCTTCAAAAAAGGCCAAGTCCGTACGGTCAAACCCGCCGATATATTTCTCGGCAAACGACCCCATTAACAAATCCATTTCCCGCGTCCCGCGATGCCATGCCCGAAAAGTCAGGCGCTTGCGCCAGTTTTCAATCGGTTCTTCTGTCTCGACTTGTGGGTTATTTCCGGTCATAATGCCTCCAAAGACGTTTATCAGGAGCCACTTTATGAAACTTCAAACATTCATCAAGGAAAATCGTATCCTAGTTGCAGGAATAACCCTGCCTTTATTGCTGGTTGGTCTGTTGGCCTACGCCAAAACGCTGCCCGCCAAAAATGTTCCAGACCCACAATATAGAGTGGCCTATTCCGATCAGGTCTGGAGCGGCATGGGAACCATTGACTTTGACGTCGATAAAGATGGGCGACTGGGCGCGACCTTCAGGAAAAATTCCACGCCATATCAGGACGCCACCCCTCCAAAAGCCAAAATCTACATTTACGACTTCAAAACCAACAGTAATATGGAATTTGACGTCAAGATTTCCGATGAGGATGCGAAGAAAGATATAGTCACGATCTCTATTCCCGATCTCGAACAATATGCGTTTTCAAACGATACCGCAGCACCAGACGGCTATGTATTCGAACCTTATTACTATCGGAGACACAACAGCCTGATAACCGATATTTTCATTTCCAATTCTCGGTACTACGGGCCCACCATTCATAAAGACGCCCGTATCATCGAATTGCCGAGAACACCCAATCAATATAGTGGGAATTTAAAATTTGTCGGCTGGGTCACGAACGATAAACAATAGGATCAAATGAACATGGAACAATCCCGCAAGGATGCTATGGAGCAAATCTGCACTTTGATGCTGACGCACCAGATAAAGCTTTCCGATATTGCCGCACGTCTTGATGATAACAATGGGCAAGAACAACCAGCCAGCCTGTTACAACGCGTTATGATCTATATTGGCGGCGCCTTTGTCTTTGCCGGATTATGCGTTTATATCGGCATGATCTGGGATGACCTCGATAGCCTGTCTCGTGTGATCCTGTCCTTAGGAAGCGGATTTGTGGCTTTTATTCTAGGCCTGTTTGCATTGGCAGATCAACGCTTTGAAAAAGCGGCCACGCCTCTTTTCCTGATCGCCGCTGCTCTGGAACCAACTGGACTGTTTGTCTTTATGGATGAATACTTACCCCATACTGGCGACATTGCCAAAGCCGCTACCTTTGTTTTCGCACTGATGTTGATACAAAAAGCGATTGCTTTTCTGGCGACAAACAAGACATCGTTGCTGTTTTTTACCGTCCTTTTCTTCTTCTCCTTTCTCTATTCCCTGATTTCATGGCTTGACCTTGACGCTCCGTCCAGTGTCATGACAATGGGCGGCAGCATGCTGATGATCTCATGGGGAATCTCCAGAAGTCCACATAAACCGATCTCCTCCTTTTATTATTTCTGGGGCGCGGTGATGGTTGCATTTGCATCTTTTGATGTCTTGAAATATTCCTCTCTCGATATCCTGTTGATCGGTGTTTCGGCTTCTATTATTTACCTAAGTACAGTTGCTGCAAGCCGTACCTTGTTAACCGTTGGCGTCCTCTCTTTGCTCGCCTATCTTGGCTATTTCACCGATGAATATTTCCAAGATATTGTCGGTTGGCCAGTTGCCCTGATTATCATGGGCCTTGTCATGATCGGCATCAGCGTTTTTGCCGTGAAATTGGGCAAAAAAATTGCTAAACAAGAGGTATGAGTTCAACACCCTCCCAGCGCCCGTTTATTCTCGACCCGCTTTTCCGTTCGGTTGGCGTGTTGAATGGTGTCGGGCCGAAATATCTGAAACTCTATGAAAAGCTGTTGGGCGGCACCAAACTTCTTGACCTGATCTTTCACAAACCCGGAAATATCGTCGAACGCCATTTTGTTGAAAATATTGCAGCGGCACAAATGGATGATACCGTTGCCCTGACAGTGACGATAGATAAACACACCCCCTCCCCTCACCGTTCCCAGCCTTACCGTATCCGCGCCCGCGATCCATCTGGATTTATTGATCTGGTCTTTTTCAATGCCCATGGCAACTGGATCGAGGCACAATATCCGTTGAACAAACAAGTCACCATCTGCGGCAAAATAGAAGATTTTCGGGGCGGAAAACAAATTATTCATCCCGAATTACTGGATAGTGAAAATCCTGAAAAAACAGAAATCATCTATCCTCTAACCGCAGGACTAACGACAAAACCTTTACGAAAGGTCATTCTGGCGGCACTCGACCAAACCCCCGACTTGCCCGAGTGGCTTGATACGGCACAAGCAAAGCAGCAAAATTGGCCAAGCTGGAAAACTGCCATCACCAAATTGCATCACCCAGATCACAATGAAGAGCTGGAACCGACTTCCAAATCCCGCACCCGATTGGCCTATGATGAGTTTCTGGCCAACCAGTTAACTCTGGCGATCATCCGGAAGAAACAGAAAAAACTCAAAGGTCGGACGTTTGTCACCAATGGCCCCCACCGCCAGAAATTGATGGCGGCCCTTCCGTGGGAGCTGACCACCTATCAACAAGGCGCCCTCAAGGACATAGATGCCGATATGGGATCAAACGACAGAATGCTGCGTTTATTGCAAGGAGATGTCGGGTCAGGAAAAACAATCGTCGCAGCCCTCGCCATGATGAATGCGATTGATAGCGGCACACAAACTGCTCTGATGGCGCCAACCGAAATTCTGGCCCGCCAGCACGAACAAACCCTGAAACCATATCTGGATGCAGCGGGCATCCCCTTTGTGACCCTGACCGGACGTGACAAAGGAAAAATCCGCACCTCTATTCTTGAAGATATTTCCTCTGGTAAAGCCAAAATCGTAATCGGGACTCATGCCCTGTTTCAAGATGCCATTGAATTCGCCGATCTGGGATGCGCCGTCATTGACGAACAACATCGTTTTGGCGTGCATCAACGTTTGCAACTCTCAAACAAAGGGAGAGGTGTTGATGTGCTGGTAATGACCGCCACACCAATCCCGCGCACCCTCGCACTGACAGCCTATGGCGACATGGAAGTTTCGCGCATCATGGGCAAGCCCCCGGGGCGAAAACCAGTTGATACCCGCCTTATTCCGCAGGATCAGGTCGAAGATATGATGCATCGCTTGGGAGAACAAATCAAACAAGGTGTGCGGGCCTATTGGGTTTGTCCATTGGTCGAGGAATCAGAAGTGCTCGACCTCGCGGCCGCTGAAGAACGCTATATCATCCTGCAAAGCCTGTTCGGTGATAAAGTCGGTCTGGTTCATGGCCGCATGAAACCCAAAGACAAAGACGAGGTCATGCAAAAATTCGCGCAAGGCGATATTTCGATCCTTGTCGCCACTACCGTGATCGAAGTCGGTGTCAACGTCCCAGAAGCCACCATCATGGTGATTGAACACGCCGAACGATTTGGCCTTGCCCAGCTTCACCAGTTAAGAGGTCGGGTCGGCAGAGGCAGAGATCAATCCTATTGCTTTCTGGTTTATGCCCACCCGATCGGGGAAACCGCCAAAGAACGCCTGAAGACACTACGCGCCACCGAAGACGGATTTCTGATTGCAGAAAAAGATCTGGAACTCAGGGGCAGCGGCGAGGTCCTCGGCACCAAACAAAGCGGTCTAGAGAACTTCAAACTGGCAGATCTCGCAGCTCATGCCGACCTGTTAATTTCCGCCCGACAAGACGCTGCGCTCTTTTTGGAAAAAGACCCTGACCTGCAATCCGAACGTGGAAAAGCCCTCAGAACCCTTCTCTATCTCTTCGAGCGAGATCAGGCAATTTCATATTTAAGATCAGGATAAGATAAGGACTTATAGACTTTTCCGCAGACCAATCTATATATTTCGTATCCCGAAACACCCCTAGACAAAAGGACAATCATGATAAAGATTTATCCCTATACCACGTTGGGGCAAGCTGACTATGGCTGGCTAAACGCCCATTATCATTTCAGTTTTGCCAATTACCACAACCCGAACCGCACTCATTTTGGGACATTGCGCGTGATTAATGACGACCGTATTGCGGCACAATCCGGTTTTGACACCCACCCTCATCAGGATATGGAGATCATTACCTTTGTCCGCTCAGGTGCAATCACCCACACAGATTCACAAGGAAACGAAGGCATCACACATGCCGGAGATGTTCAGGTTATGAGCGCAGGATCAGGTATCGCCCATTCCGAATTCAACAAGCAAGACACGGAAACAACACTCTACCAGATCTGGATTTTCCCACGCGAAAAAGGGGTACAACCAAGATGGGAAACTGCGCGCTTTGCCGACCGCAGCGTTGAAACATCCTTACCCCTCCTCGTTTCCGGCCGCAAAGAAGATGCAGACAAAGGGGTTCTTTACATCCATCAGGACGCTTCAATCTCTGGCGGACAGCTCAAGGAAAAGCAAAGCATAACCCAGACCATCAAAGGTCAGGCTTATCTTTTGGTATCACACGGCAGGATCCAACTGGACGGACGAAAACTGGAAAAGGGCGATGGTGCGGAAATCACAGAGCAAACCTCTGTCTCCATCAACGCCCTATCGGATGCAGAAATTATTCTGATCGATGTTCCGGCATAAGCTAATTTTCTGTTGCAGAGTCGTCATCGACTTTTGCAGCAGGAATATATTTCGGCGTAATCATTCCACCAGAAATAATCATCTTAAGACCATCATCAACTGACATATTGAGGTCAATCACCTCATCGGCAGGGACAAACACCAGAAAACCCGAAGTCGGGTTAGGCGTAGTCGGAATAAAGATATTGACCATTTCCTTGTCGGTCAATTCCTGTACCTCGCCTTCGGTGCGCCCGGTCAGGAATCCCATCATATAAACGCCCTTGCGCGGATATTCGATCATCACAACATCGCGGAAAGCCTGCGCCTGTTGCCCCATCACCATATCAATCACTTGCTTTAAGGCACCATAAACGGTTTTAACAACCGGAAGGCGTTCCATCACATAATGGGAGAATTTCAACAATATCCGGCCAATAAAGTTACTGGTAAACATTCCCACCACAATAAAGAAACCAACGGCAACAATCACGCCAAGGCCGGGAATATCCTTGTCATCTGTAAAGCGTACCGGCAAAATCCCGCCCACTTTTTCATCAATCCACGCCAGAACCGACCACACCAGATACAGCGACAACCCGACAGGCGCCGTAACAACCATCCCTGTCAGAAAATAATTACGAAGTGCTGCAAACACACGGGACTCTTTTTTTGGTACTGCCTTATTTTTATTATTATTGTCAGACATGACGTTTTCTCTCCAATTACCGCAGATATTACTGGAGAGCTTAACATGAGTACCAGCTAAACAAAAGAGGGCTGAATCTCTTCCAGAACCGCGGTTCCCTTCTCGACATCAATCGATAATTTGTGCATATCCCACGGAAATCGGGCACGTTCTGGAACCGGAGAGAATAAACGCAATTCACAATTCCCGATCCCTTGAATTCCTACCCCATAAATCAACCCAAAAGCCCTGAACACCCCACCATGAGCAACGATCATCGGCGGTGTATCATGGGGCATTTCAAGAATGGGGGTAAAAGCCTTTGCGACCCGCTGCGAAAACTGCGCCTGGGTTTCTCCGTTGGGAGGCTCCAATCCACTCGCCATATATCTGTGATGATCCTCCCACGGGATGTTTTCCCAATCCCCGAGCATATGTTCATGGATATCCGGATGCCCCATAATAGGCAGGCCAAAATCCTGATTGACAATATGCGCCGTATCACGAGCCCGTATCATATGGCTGTGATATATTTTAGATGGCCTGAGCGGCAAATGATGAAGAACACAAGCCAAAGTCTGCGCCTGTGCGCGACCTGCCTCCGTCAAGGGTGTATCAACACCACCGCCAGCTGTGCGCTCAATACTGTTGGACACGCTCTGCCCATGGCGCACCAGATAAAAAGGGGATGGAGGAAGGAGAAAAGTCGGAGAATTTGTCATGCCCGACTATAACGTCTAATAATTTGTAACTCAAGGATGCTCGACATCCAGAGTAAAGAAAAAACGGCTCCCGCGTCCTACTTCGGACTCAACCCACAATTTTCCATGATGCATCTCGACAATTCGTTTGCACACCGACAGCCCTATTCCCGATCCCGGATAAGCTTGAACCGTATGCAGCCGCTTGAAAGGAATAAAAATCTGCTCAATATATTTCTCATCAATTCCAATGCCGTTATCTTCTACACAAAAAACAGCTACCCCGCCATGATCCTCAACGGATATTCTGATCTGGGGGGGGCGGTCTTTCTCGCAATATTTCAAACCGTTGCCGATCAAATTCTGGAACAAACGAACCACTTGCACAGAACTCCCGTCAATCTCGGGGAAATCTCCTTCAATCACAATTTCTGCATTATGGGACTGAGTAACTTCATGCAAATTTTCCAACGCCACATCCAGACATTCCCGCACCGGAATTTTCTTGAAGCGATGGGACTGTTTCCCCAGTCTGGAATATTCCAACAAATCACCAATTAAAGCTCTCATACGCTTTGCAGCCTTACTGGAATTATCGACATATCGCAGCCCGCCCTCACCGATAGTCTCGCCAAAATCCTCATGCAGAAACTCCATGGACTTTATAATGATCCTCAGAGGTTCCTGCAAATCATGGGCGGCAACATACGCAAAACGCTCCAGCTCAGTATTGGATCTCAATAGCTCTTCTTCTGCCAACTTTCTAACCGTGATGTCTCTGAGGATACCGCTAAAGAAACGTTCCTCCTCAATTTTCATTTCACAAACACCGATTTCCATTGGAAACTCAGACCCGTCTTTGCGCAATCCTGCGACCTCTCTCCCCGAACCAATAACCTTCCGAACCCCTGTTTTCAGATAGTTATCGATATATTGGTCATGATCTTCACAATAAGGGGACAGCATCAAAACATTAACACTCTGGCCAATCAACTCATTGTCCTCATATCCGAAAATCCTGTTGCAAGCCGGATTGGTTTTACAAATAATTCCCTTATGGTTGACAACAATTAACCCCTCCATTGTATTTTCAACAATAGCCTGAAGATATTGTTCGCTGCGCAAAAGCTTCAGATCAAAATTTCGTTTCCAATAAATCAACACCGCAACAAACCAGATAACAAAAGTTGTCAAAACCCGGTTGACCAGAATTTCTTCCGTCATCATCTCCAATGGCAACAAGAAATATCGCAAGGTAACAAAGAAAGTTGCAATCAAGGCAAAAACGAAAACCGTCAAGGGGTTAGTGAACCACAGGCTACTGAGGATCAATGGAATATAAATAACACTGGTAACAATTCCGGGCGGAGAAACCAGAGTGATCTGCAAAGCCACAAAACAAATCACAAAAGGAATCCACAACGGAAATAATGCAATTTTTCTGTCCTGTGATGCCCAGGATAAAGTCAGAAGACTGATCCCCATGCACATATTTGATACAGCCGTATGAATGGACATCCGCGTATCCGTAACCCACGCATATGCTTGCTCGAACGATCCCAGATATCCTCCGATGGCATGCGCCCCAAGAGCGAACACAGCGAACCCGGTCAAATCAGCAACTGCAAAACAAAAATGGGGGGATTGCCTGAAAACATACCGGACAAGAATAAGCG
This sequence comes from Alphaproteobacteria bacterium CG1_02_46_17, assembly GCA_001871905.1. Lineage (GTDB taxonomy): Bacteria > Pseudomonadota > Alphaproteobacteria > Micavibrionales > Micavibrionaceae > UBA1573. The sequence goes on from MNUG01000039.1 coordinate 37,828, forward strand.
ATAAGCCCGTAAAAAGAAAAGCGAGCGCCGTATTCGGAGCAAGTCTTCCCGGATGCGTCGCGTCTGCATGAACATCGTCAACCAGCAGCAACTGGTCAATTCCGAAATCATGGCCTGTGATATATTCAAGAAGAATGGCTCCCGCCACCAGACCAACGAAGCCACCAAGGACGGCGACGGCTCTTTTATGTCCACTTGCTGCGACAATAAGTCCCACACTGCACAACAAGAACAACAATGCCGCTGTGTGTTGCATATCGAAAATCCAGTAATGATTGGCAACAAATTCCGCGGTCTTCAGATGCCACAAAGCCAGCACCGCCGCGCTGATCAGGGCGACAATGAGAGCAAAGCTGGCAGATGCAAAACGCAGCAATTTCTGCTGTTCTTTGGGAAACATCCTCTGGCCTCATCCCTGAAAATATTCAAAGAAATTTATAATTGCGTAATTATCTGCTAATCCTATAAGATAGGGAAGAAGAATCTTTCAAGAGCAAGGGCAAGACCGTGATTTCACTCATTCCCATTTTAATTCTGGAAGATAATGATATCGATCAGGAGATCGTTTTAAGAGCGTTCAAAAAGGTCGAGCTTAAAAATCCGGTATTTTTTGCAACTGACGGGGCAGAAGCTTTGACCTTGCTGCATGGAACAAATACCATTCCCGCGATTACCCCTTGTATTATCATGACCGACCTCAATCTCCCCAAACTCGATGGTCTAGGATTCATAAAAGAAATACGGGAAGATAATTTTCTCAAACAAAATATCATCTTTATTCTAAGCACATCCGCCCGTCATCAGGATGTAAAACAAGGATACGATCTCAACATCGCCGGATATTTTCTCAAAGATGACATCAAGGAGATTGCCCTGCTCCTGAAAAACTACCTCTCCCTAAACCAGTTTATAAATGAAAACTAAAAACAAAATTTGGAGGACACTTGGTGACTTATTGGTCACTCAGGATTGATCGGGGAAATTGAAAAGCCTGAAAGCCCTAGAAATAATGGTGACCGCGCAGGGATTTGAACCCTGGACCTACTGATTAAAAGTCAGTTGCTCTACCAGCTGAGCTACGCGGTCAGCAAACACTCACCAAAGGCGGGGTGCTGAAAGTCGGGGTAAAATACGGAAAGCAAACCCATCCGTCAAGCAGAGATTTCAAATTTTTTCAAAAGCTTGCTTAAAACCGCTGGCGTCACGAATTCCGACACATCACCGCCCAGAGAGCAAATCTCTTTAATGAAGGAAGACGAGACAAACTGCCACTTATCGGACGCGACCAGAAAGACCGTTTCAATATCGGGAGCAAGTTTGGCGTTCATCCCCGTCATCTGGAATTCAAATTCAAAGTCGGACACCGCCCGCAATCCACGAAACAGGCAAGCCGCCCCTTTTTTGTGGGCATAGGAAATCAACAGATCATCAAAGGACTCGACCTCGATATCGCAGCCTTTATCAAACAGGTTGCCAATATCATGACGAACCATCTCCAAACGCTCTTCCGTAGAAAAAAGCGGGCTTTTTCGTTGATTTCCGGCAACCCCGACGATCAAACGATCAACCAGTCGGCTGGCACGCTGGATAATATGCAGATGCCCCTTGGTGATCGGGTCAAATGTTCCGGGATAAATTCCGATTCGTTCAGCCATATCAAACCTGTTCTTGTTTTTTGGTCGTCAGCTATCTATAAGAAGATTGAAAATGATTGCAAGTATTACTCCCTTAATTGCCCATCCGTGGGCAGACTACGCCCTTCTCGATTCCGGTCACAGCCGGAAGCTCGAGAGATATGGAAATATAGTCGTTGATCGCCCCGAGCCGCAGGCCCTATGGGCCCCCACACTGCCGCAAAGCGAATGGGATAAAGCCGACGCCAGATTTACCAATACCGGCGACGAGGATGCGGATGCCGGAAAATGGAGAATCAACACAAATACGCCGGAAAGCTGGCCGGTCGAATGGGAAGGCATCAAATTTATTTGCCGCCTGATGTCGTTCCGCCATATGGGACTGTTCCCCGAACAACTTACTCACTGGCACTGGGTGAATGAAAAGGTCGCCAAGGCCAACCGCCCACTTAATATATTGAATCTTTTTGCCTATACAGGGGCCGCGTCTCTGGCTGCCGCGAAAGCGGGGGCATCCGTTACCCATCTGGACGCCTCAAAGAAGGCCATTCAATGGGCCAAGGATAATCAAGAGGCCAGTGGCCTGAACGACGCGCCAATCCGGTGGATTTGCGATGACGCCAAGGCTTTCGTCGCCCGTGAACTCCGCAGGGGCCGTAAATATGACGGGATTATCATGGATCCGCCAAAATTCGGGCGTGGGCCAGATGGTGAACGCTGGCAGATCGAAGAAGACCTCGTCGATTTTCTAAAAACCTGTACAGACCTCCTCTCCGACACCCCGAGTTTTGTTATCTTGACGGCCTACGCCATGCGTCTGTCATCGGTCTCTTTGGGGAACCTCATGCAAGACATCCTGAAAGATCGGAGTGGCAGCATAGAATATGGGGAACTTTTGATTGAACAGGAAAACAAACAGCGTTTCCTCTCCACCTCCCTTTACAGCAGATGGGCCGCCAAGGAATAACATGACCATAAAACTTATCAGCTCCCCCTCGAACCAGATCATCAAGGACTTGAAAGCCCTTGAAATGAGAAAGCGCCGCAAGGAAACAGGCCTGTTTCTGGTCGAAGGATTGCGCTCTGTCATTGAAGGCATGGAGTTGGGGGCAAGTCTTAAATATATCGCCTATCATTCTGATATAAAAGAAAAAGACGATATAAATCGGTGCGTATCGTATTGCAGTAAATGTGGTGGATTGCCCATCGAAGTCAGCGCGCTGGTACTTGAAAAACTCTCCCGTAAAGACAACCCGCAATCTGTTATCGGAGTCTTTGAGCAAATATTCCATAAACTGGAAAGTATAGATAAAAACGATACGGATCGTTGCTATATTGTATTGGAACAAGTGCGCGATCCAGGCAACCTGGGGACGATTATCCGCACCATCGATGCGATAGGCGCCAGCGGCGTGATCCTCGTCGGGCAATGTTGTGACCCCTATTCCATCGAAGCCGTCCGCGCCACCATGGGCTCTCTCTTCTCGGTTCCTATCTATCAATCAACGCTGGAAGACTTCAAAGACTGGGCAAAAGACTGGCAAGGTGACCTGATCGGGACAACTCTCCAGACCTCTGTCGATTTTCGCGAGGTCACTCCCAAAAAACCATTGCTGCTCATGATGGGCAACGAACAGGCCGGTCTATCCGAAGACCTCCGCCAACTTGCCAGCACCTGCATTCGCTTGCCGATGAATGGCCGTGCCGACAGCCTCAACCTTTCCGTCGCGACCGGCATTTGCCTTTATGCCCTGCTGGAGCCATGGAAATCCTGATAATTTGTTCTTCGCCCAATCGTTTCTTCATTCTCTTCCGTCCCTTTTCCTTAAAT